>NZ_JBITFA010000025.1:0-86223 GCF_044455705.1 Kitasatospora sp. NPDC051170
CAGCACAGCCCACTCGGCATCCGAAAGCTCATGACGACGCACCATGGCGGACATGATCCCTCATCACTTGATCAGCTTTGAAGACGACCCCTAGGCCGATTGCGCCATCTCCTCGCCGCGCGGGGTGCGGTGGTAGAGCACCTCGCGGCCGTTGCGGACCCGGACGACCAGGCCCGAGCGGTGGAGCACGCCCAGGTGGTGGGAGACCGTGCCGGCGCTGAGGAAGTGGCGGGCGGCGAGGGCGGCGGTGGTGGACGGGGCGATCAGGGAGGAGAGCAGGTCCGCCCGGGTGGGGCCCAGGAGTTGGGCCAGGGCGGGGGTCGGGGTCCGGGGGACGGCGGTGGGCAGGGTGATCGGGTAGATCAGGGTGGGCGCGCGGTGCATGCCGTCGACGGTGTCCAGGATGACGTGCACGTCCCGGCAGACCAGCGTGGGCATCAGCAGTACCGCGCGGGCCGGCAGGTCCACCTCGAAGCGGCTCTCCAGGCGGATCACCCCGTCCGTCCAGGACAGTTGCGGTGTCAGGGAGTTGAAGAGCGCGCCGGTGCCGTGGCGGGCGATGAAGCGGCCGCGCTGGTCCACCTCGGAGTCCAGCACCGAGCGGGCGTCCGGCCAGTACGGGGCGAGGGCCGCCTCCCAGTACCGGCCCATCTCGTCGGCGACGCGTTCGGCGAAGTGGCGGGGGCCGCGCTCCAGGGTGCGCAGGACGGTGTCGGAGAGCTGACGGCCGTTCAGTTTCGCCTGTGACAGGCCGTGTCGGGCCGTGGCCATCTCCGCGTGGACCCGGTCCTCCGGGGTGCGGCGCACCGCCTCCAGCTGTTCGGCGACCGTCGGGGCCGGGCCCAGGGGGTGCGGGGTGAGGAAGTCGGGGATGTAGCCGCCCGCCTGGTCCAGGGCCAGCCCGGCCAGCAGGTCCAGGCCCTCGCGGCGCAGCACCCGGCGGGTGCGGCCGACCCAGGCGTACGGGCCGCCGCGGGGGTTGAGGGCGGAGGCCATCAGGGTGTTGACGGCCTCGTGCAGCGGTGAGACCACGAAGCGGGTGCGGGCCAGCCCCGTCGAGTCGATGGTGAGCCGGATCACGGCCCGTCCTCCCCTGGTCGGTCGGCTTCCGGTGGCGTGGAATCGTCCGGTCTGTTCCTTTTCGAAGGGCCCAGGATTCGACGCTGGTCGAATCCTGGCACGAATGCTCGCCTTCGAAGCACCTCCGGGCACAAGCTTCTTCCCGTGGCCGCGCCAGGCAGGGCGCGGCTCGAACGGGAGGACGAACATGACGAGCACGCGAGGCCGCCTCGCCGCCTTGCTGGGCGCGGTCGTGGTGATCGCCGGCACCACGCTGGCCACGCCGGCCGTGGCGGACCCGGCGTCGGCGCCGTCGCCGGAGTCGTCGCCGGCGGGAGGGGTCGCCGGGCAGGCGCCCTGTCAGGGGGCGCCCGAGTTCATCTGCGGCAGCATCACCGTCCCGCTCGACCACAGCGGCGCCACCCCCGGCACGCTCACGCTCGACGTCGCCATGACCGGCAACACCAACGCCCCCAAGGGGGACCTGCTCTTCCTCACCGGTGGCCCCGGCCAGCCCGGCGTGCCGTTCATCCGGCGCCTCGCGAGCAAGATGGAGCCGGTCCTCAAGGATTACCGCCTGGTCATGTACGACCAGCGGGGCACCGGCGAACGGGCGATCCGGTGCCCCGGCCTCCAGGCGGACATGGGCTCCTCCGACCTCGCCGTGCCGCGCAAGGAGTCCATCGCCGAGTGCGCCGCCGTCCTCGGCCCCAACGCCCGCTACTACAGCACCGCCGACACCGTCGCCGACATCGACGACCTGCGTCGGGCCCTCGGCGACAAGCGGCTGACCCTCGACGGCGTCTCGTACGGCACCTTCGTCGCCGAGCGGTACGCCCTCGCGCAGCCCGCGCACGTGGCGAAGCTGGTGCTCGACTCCGTGGTGCCGCAGCAGGGTTACGACCCGCTCGACCTCGCAGGGCTCACCGCGACCGCCCGGGTGCTGCGCGCCGCCTGCGCCGCCACCGGCTGCACCACCGACCCGGCCGAGGACCTCGCCGCCACCGTCCGCAGGTACCACAACGGCGTGGCCGTCCTCGACGCGATCACCACCTACGAGTTCGTCGACCCCGACTACGGGGTTGTGCCCGAAGCCCTGCACGAGGCGGCGAACGGCAAGCCCGAGAAGCTCCAGGCGTTCATCGACTCGGTGACGAAGGGGGACGACACGCCGGCCGAATGGCTCAGCCAGGGCTTGCACGCCGCCACGATGTGCGCCGACGGGACGTACCCGTGGGGCAGCGCGGACACCCCGGTCGCGGGCCGGGCCGCCGCGTTGGAGCGCACCCGGCGCTCGCTCGCCGAGGAGTCCGAGCTGACCTGGCCGTACGACGCGGCGACCGCCACCGGCTCCGGCAGCCTGCTGGTCTGCCTGGACTGGCCGCGTATGCCGGTGCCGCCCGCGCCGCCGCAGCACCGCAAGCTGCCCAACGTGCCGGTGCTGATGATCGCCGGGGACCGGGACCTGTCGACGCCGTACGAAACCCTGTTCCAGGAGGCCGAGTTCGTCCACAAGCCGGAGATCGTGATCGTCCCCGGGGCCTCGCACTCCGTGCAGTCCCGCGCGGCGAACCCGCTCGGACGGCAGGCGGTGTACGACTTCCTGCTCCGGTGATTCCTGCTGGGTGACCGCGCTTCCCGGGTGGCGGGTCCGTTCCGAACAGGGGACGGAACGGACCCGCCGCCGGGGATCAGGGCGTGTCTTTCGGCGCCCGCCCGGCGTGAGCCGAAGGACACGGCCTACGGCCCGGCCGCACCCCACCCGTCGTCGGGGAGGGTGCGGCCGGGCTTCGGGCAGTCCGGGTGGTCGTAGCTCCAGAGGCCGACGCTGTACAACAGCCAGTCCTCGAACGGGGGTTCGTCGAAGTCGAGGCGTTCGACGAGCACCAGGCCGACGCGCTTCTCCGGCACCGGCTCCAGCTCCAGGGTGCGCTGGCCGGGGACGTGGGAGTAGGTGACCGTCTCCCAGTGGCAGCCGGCCTCGGCGAGGGCCTTGGTGAGCGCGGCCTCGCCGATGCGGGTGTCGAGCGTCTCCAACCCGGCTGACTCCCTGGGGAGTTCGAGCTCGCCGTGCCAGGCCGGGAGGGAGAAGGAGCTCAGCCGGCGGCAGGAGCAGAACACCGTCCAGGCGTCACCCCACCCGAACGCGTGCGGCCACCGGTGGCCCTTGTGGAGCCCGCCGCAGTCCCACGGATCGCCGTGCCGCGCCGCCAACTCGGGCAGCGAGGCCCCCACGTGCAGACCGGCGAAGTCCCCGGTCGAGGCGAGGGCGGCGATCCGCCGCAGGAACTCCGTCGTCATCGTGTACCGCTCCGTTCGGCCCTCGGCCCTCGGCCCCAAGATCGTCGACCGGACGACCACGCTACGGGCTTCCGGCGCCCCCCACGGCCGGTTTGCGCCGGGATGAAACGGGTGGGGCGAATGTGCACGAAGAAGGGGTGGCGTTGTGCACAGGAAGTCGGCCGGGCCGACTTCTCGTGCATAGGGTGGGGGCGGTCGGGGAGAGGGAGGCTGGGGTGGACCTGGTGGAGTCGACGGCGCTGACGGCGCTCTGGGAACGGCGGTGGCCGGGGAGCACACCGGTCGGGCACGAGATCGACGGCCGGGCCCGGGAGGTGTGGGTGCGCTTCCACAGCCTGCCGGAGTCGAAGCGGTACCCGGACGACGAGCGCGAGTACGCGATCGTGCTGGAGCGGCACAACACCGTGCTGGACCGGCTGTTCGAGGGCGGCGAGGTGTACGTGCTCGTGCCGAGGTGGACGGTGTCCCCCGATGCTCCCGTCGAGGTTCCGGCCGGGTCCGTCCGCTGGCGCAGCTGGCTGGACCGTGACGATCCCGAGCCGGAGTTCCGTTCCCACTGCCATGTCTTCCTGGAGCGGCGGCCGTGGCGGCGCGGCTGCCTGGACGGGCTGCTGCGGCGGGTCGCCGACGAGGAGGAAGCGGGCGTCATCGTCACCGACACCGGGCTGCGGCGGCTCTACCACCCGTACGACGGCGGGGCGGACGTGTTCCTCGCGTCGGTGGAGGAGCGGGACCGGCTGCGGGAGCGGCACGCCGACTGGCTGTCGAGGCATCCCCAGGGGTTCTGAGGCGTGGTCAGGCGGTGGCGGTGGCGGTGGCGGTGGAGTCGGTGGTGGGGTCGGTGGTGGGGTCGTGGAGGGGGAGGAAGTTGATCACGACCTCCTCGTAGGGGTGGGCTTCGCGGACGGCTTTCAGGACGGCGGGGGCCTGGTCCTGGTCGCAGAAGGTGTCGATGCGGTACTCGCGGGCCTGCTGGACCCGGCCGACCGTGCCGTCGTAGGGCCGGGCCTCGGCGGTGGGGAGCCAGTGGCCGGTGATCGGCCAGGTGCTGGCGCAGCGTTCGTACGGGCCGGTGCGGCCGGCACCGGCGGTGTGGAGGGCGTCGAGGACCTGCTGGAGGTGGGATTCGGGGACGGAGGTCTCGATCTTCAGGCGGGGCATGGGCGGGACTCCAGGAGGGGCGTGGTGGGGTGGGCAAGGGGCGGGTGGCCTGCGGAGATAAAAGCAGGTGCGGGGTGTGGGGTGGGGTGATAGAAAACGCGACGTGGAAAAGACTTTGGAATTCTCTGACCTGGTGCGTCTGATCGAGGAGAGGGCGGCCGTCTTCTGTGCCGTCGTCGAGGGCGCGCCCGATCTCGGGGTGCAGGTGCCGACGTGTCCGGAGTGGACGCTGTTCGACCTCGCGCAGCACATCGGGCAGAGCCGGCGCTTCTGGGCGATGAACATCGCGGCCGGTGAGGCCGAGGCGCCGTCGGCCGAGGCGTTCGCGGTGAAGCAGACGGAGGCGCCGCAGGACCGTGCGGAGCTGGTGGAGTGGGTGGCCGAGGGGGTGCGGCTGATGGCCGCCGCGCTGCGCGAGGCCGGGCCGGAGAGCCCGAGCTGGGCGTGGTGGGGTGACTCGCAGTCGCCGCTGACCGTCGGGGCCGTCGCGCGGCACCAGTTGCAGGAGATCGCCGTCCACACGTACGACGCGCAGCTCGCGGTGGGTGCGGCGGAGCCGCTGCCGCTGGAGGTGGCGCTGGACGGGGTGGACGAGTTCCTGCACACCTGCTGCCCGACCTCGGTGGCGTGGCCGTTCGAGCCCGCCCTGCTCGACTACCGGGTGAAGGAGGGCGGTTCGTGGCGGCTGTCGCTGTCGGGTGACGGCGTGCGGGTGTCGGCCATCGGCTCGGAGCCGGGCGACGTCACGGCTGTGGCCGGGGCCTCGGAGCTGGTCCTGACCCTCTACGGCCGGCTGCCGGTGGAGGACCTGGAGGCGGAGGGCGACCTGAAGATCCTGCGCCGGATCGCGGACTGGGACCCGTCCGCGTAGCGGAGAGCGCGAGGGTGACGGGGTGGGGACGGGCTGAGCTGCTCGTCCCCACCCCTTTTTGTTCGAACGGTCGGGCAGGGGCGTCCGTCAGCGCTGCGGCAGCTCGCAGCCGTCCGGGCCGCAGGCCTCCGCGTCGCCCGCCGCGTCGCCCGCCGCCCCGACCTGGATCAGCGGGGTCGGCACGCGGCTCTCCCATGCCTGCTCCAGCGCCCGGGTGAACGTTTCCGCAGGCTGGGCGCCCGACACCCCGAGCCGCCGGTCGAGGACGAAGAACGGCACGCCCGTCGCCCCCATGGCGCTCGCCGTGGCCTCGTCCTCACGCACCGCCTCCGCGTACGCCTCCGGATCGGCCAGCACCGCGCCCGCCGCCCCGCCGTCCAGCCCGGCCTCGACGGCGAGCTCCAGCAGCCGGTCGGCCCCGAACGCGGAGCGCTCCTCGGCGAAGTTGGCCCGGTACAGCACGTCCAGCAGCTCCGACTGCCGGCCGTGCTCCAACGCGAAGTGCAGCAGCCGGTGCATGTCGAAGGAGTTCGCCGCGTCCCGCCGGCCGGCCAGGTACGGCAGGCCCTCGCCGTGCGCGTTCTCGGCGATCCGGGCCTCCGCCGCCTCGGCCTGCTCCAGGCTCATCCCGTACTTCGTGGCGAGCAGCGGGATCACCGGACGGGCGTCGCGCGGCCCGTTCGGGTCCAGCTCGAACGAGCGGTGGACGACCTCCACCTCCGCGCGGTGCGGGAACGCGGCAAGGGCCTGCTCGAACCGGGCCTTGCCGATGTAGCACCACGGGCAGTTGATGTCGGTCCAGATCTCCACGCGCACGGCGCCGCGCTCCTTCCAATCGCGCGGGTCTCTCCCGCGGTGATACTGGGGGAACAGGGGTGGGGACCTGAATATTTCTTGTTCTGAAATATTTTGGAGGGGAGTTCTTCAGGCCGCCTCCGCCGGGCGCAGGCCGAGCCACTGCTCGGCGTCCCACGCCTCGAACCGCTCCACCTCGGCGAAGCCGAGCTTCGCGGCGAGGCGCAGGGAGGCGCTGTTGGCGCTCTGGGTGGTGAGCACCACCGGTTCGCCGGGCAGGGCGTCGGCGAGCCAGTCGAGGGCGGCCGTGCACGCCTCGGTGGCGTAGCCGGACCCCCAGGCGCGGGGCAGGAACAGGTAGCCGAGGTCCAGCTTTCCGGCGGCGGCCGGGCGGCTGTGGCCCGTCGCCCTCCGGAGGAGGACGACACCGATCATCGAACCGTCGAGTTCCACGACGAAGCTTCCGGGCCGCTGCTCGGGCACCTCGGGCAGCTCGCGGGAGAGTTCCTCGCGGGGGCGGGGGCCGCCGAGGTAGGTGTGCACCTCGGGGGAGGCGAGCAGGTCGATGTACGTGGCGCGGTCGCGGGGCTCGGGCGCGCGAAGGACGAGACGCGCGGTGCTGATGGGCGCGGGCGGCCAGGGGACGGTTCCCAGATCTTCCATCCGAGCCACGCTAACAGGCGGTCAGGTTCGTGGCTTTCGCCAGTTCGGGGAGCGGGGCGGGGAGGGGGAGACTTCCCGGCAGTGGTCAACGGCGAAGGGGGAGCGGGACGGCGGGCGGCCAGCAGTACGACGGGATCGGTGAGGCGTTCGAGGGGTTCAAGACGCTTCCGATCACCCGGTACGGGGAGGTGCCGGGCTTCCTGGGGCTGGTGGGTGACGTGAAGGGGAAGTCGGCGGGGCTGACTTCCCACGCAGGCGGTGTCACCGGACGGTCGTCACTCGACGGCCGATTCCCCGGTGGCGGCCTGCTTCTGCCAGTAGGCGAGGTTGCGCCGGGTGATGAGGGTGTCGGGGTGGTCAGGGCCGAGGATCCGTAGCCGGTCGGTGAGTAGCTCGGCGTAGGCGCTGACGGCCCCGGCCGCGTCGCCCGTCTCCCCGCGCCAGTTCGCGAGGTTGTTCCGGGTGATGAGGGTGCTGGGGTGGTCGGGGCCGAGGATCCGTAGCCGGTCGGTGAGTAGTTCGGTGTAGGCGCTGACGGCGCCGGCCGCGTCACCCGCCGTCCCCTGCCACTGGGCGAGGTTGTTCCGGACGGTGAGGGTGCTGGGGTGGTCGGGGCCGAGGACCCGCATCACGTCGGTGAGTAGTTCGGTGTAAGCGTCGGCGGCGCCGGCCGTGTCACCCGCCGCCCCCCGGCTGTAGGCGAGGTTGTTCCGGGTGGTGAGGGTGTCGGAGTGGTCGGGGCCGAGGATCCGTAGCTGGTCGGAGAGTAGTTCGGTGTAGGCGCTGACGGCACCGGCCGCGTCGCCCGTCCCCCCGCGCCAGGAGGCGTGGTTGCCCCTGGTGGCGAGGGCGTCGGGGTGGTCGGGGCCGAGGACCCGCATCACGTCGGTGAGTAGTTCGGTGTAAGCGTCGGCGGCGCCGGCCGCGTCACCCGCCGTCCCCTGCCACTGGGCGAGGTTGTTCCGGGTGGTGAGGGTGTCGGGGTGGTCGGGGCCGAGGATCCGTAGCCGGTCGGTGAGTAGTTCGGCGTAGGCGTTGACGGCGCCGGCCGCGTCACCCGCTACCCCGCGCCAGTGGGCGTGGTTGTTCCGGGTGGTGAGGGTGCTGGGGTGGTCAGGGCCGAGGCGATCCGCTGTCTGCACGGCGAGTTGGTGGAAGTGGTCGCAGGCGGCCATGACTTGGCCGGACGTCCCGAGGCTCCGGCCGATGCGGTACAGCACGAGGTGCGCGTTCGGCCGGTACAGGGCGTCCTCGGCGTGGCCGGTGAGGGCGGCCGTGTTGGCACGCAGGGTCTGGGCGAGGCCGGTGTCGCGTTCGACCTCGGGCCAGGCGTCGATCAGGGCGTCGGCGGCGGTGCGGGCGGTGCGTTCGTGCTGGTCGGGGGTGAGGGCGTCGCGGGTGGCGCGCTGGATGAGTTGGTGGATGCGGACGGCCTGGTGGGGGCTGGTGGGGGTGTGGTCGATGAGGCTGAGGCGGTGCAGGGCCCGTAGTGCGCCTGCTGCGTCGGCGGCCGTGATCGGGGGCTCATCCCCGGCTGTGGCGGTGAGGTGGGCCAGGGCGGGGCCGCTGGTCAGGACGTCGGTGGGGATGCCGTTGGGGTCGAGCATGGAGGCGAGTTGGAGCATCGGCCGGGCGAGGCCGGCTGGGCGGAGGCGGTCGGCGCGTTCGATGGACAGCGACCAGGTGGCGGCCACGGTGGCGTTGTGGCCGTCGGGCAGTGAGCAGGGTTCGGGCAGGAGGTCGGCGAGTGTGCGGACCCGGTCGGCCAGCAGCCGGCGGTAGTCGGCGCAGGTGAGGGCGGCGTCGGTGAGGTAGGTGGCGGCCTGGGTCAGGGCGAGGGGGAGGTGGCCGAGGTCGGCGGCGAGGAGGGCGATCTGGTCGGCGGGTTCGTGGCGGCCGTGTCCGGCGAGGACGGAGGTGAGGTGGACGGAGGCTTCGTGCGGGGTGAACAGGCCCACGTTCACCAGGCGTCGGCCTGCCGCCCCGGTCAGGGCGGCCTCGCGGCGGCGGGTGGTGACCAGGGTCCGCCCGTGCGGGCTGTCCGGCGGCCAGAGCCCGTGCAGGTCGGCGGGGTCGGCGACGTCGTCCAGGACCACCAGCCAGCGGCACGGCTCCGTGCCGGGCTTGGGCTCCAGCCAGGCCAGGAACGCGTGGGCGGCCCGCTCCGGGGAGGAGGGGTCGGCGGCCAGCACCTCCTGGGCGGCCTGGGCGTAGCGGGACACGATCGCCGAGCGGGTGCTCGCGCTGATCCACACCAGGACGTCCACCTCGCCGCGCTGCCAGGCGGTGCGGGCGTAGTCGGCGGCCAGCTGGGTCTTGCCCACCCCGCCGGTCCCGGTGAGCACCTGGCTCAGTACGGCGGTGCCGCCGCCGTCGACCGCGTTCCGCAGCTGGTCGACGGCGGCCCGGTGCTGGAAGGAGGCAGCTCGGGGCGGGATCACGCCGACCTGGCAGGGCCAGGCGGCCGGTGCGCGGGGCGGGGTGTGGTGGTGGACGTGCTCGGCGTGGCCGACGGCCAGGCTGTGGTGGTCGGCGGTGACGACGGTGGGCCCGGTGACGGGCGGGGCCGGAGGCGCTCCGGGTCCGCTCAGCCCTGCTGCGGGCCCGGCTGAGGAGGGTTTCCCAACGTCACATCGCCCATGTGCAGGGCGGCGGCGGAGCCGTGGTCGGCGCGGATGTCGATGTTCCCGCCGACGGCCACCGCGTGGTCGACCGCCGATACGCCGCCGGTGGCGCGGGACCGGGTCTGCAACTCGTCGACGATCCGGGTGAGGGCCTGGGCGAGGCCGGGGTCCTGCTCGGCGGCCTCCTCCAGCGCGTCCTGCACCCGCCGCCGGGTGCGCTCGCTGGGCTGTTCGAGCCCTGCCGTGGCTTCCTCCTCGAGCTTCCTGAGGGCCGGGTCCTCGCCCAGCGCGCGGCCGACCAGGTCGTGGAGCCGGTCCATCCCGGCGTCCAGCGTACGGTCGACCTCCTCATCCGCCCGGCCGGTGACCCGCTTCGCCTTGCGAACGGCCCAGGCGAAGACGTATCCGATGGCGATCTCTATCCCGGTCACCGAACAACCTCCAGTGCAGCGCTGACGATCGGTCAGACTGTATCCGCTGCCGGTCCGGAGGAGAGGTGGTTCCCGGGTTCACGGGCGGCGCTGGGTGGGGCGGCTGCCGGTGTGACCGGCCACGCCCCGCGGCGTATCAGATCGAGGACGAGTGCGGCGATGTTCCACGCGTCGTCCTCGCCGCGGTGATGGCGTCCTTCGAGGGGCAGTCCGGCGATCTGCAGGGCCTGGTCCATGCCGGGCTTCCTTCGCAGCTCGTAGGCTTCGGCGAACACGGCCTTGGCGTTGGTGTGGGTGCGCTCGGTCGGATAGCCGAACGGGTAGGCCACCCCGTCGGCCTGGCTCTGCCGGGCGAACTGCCGACGGTCGTACTCGCCCCAGCTCGCCCAGGGGCGCACCCCGGCCCCGTACTCCTCGACGAGGATCCGGCACGCCTCGGCGAAGCTGACGCCCCGATCCACCTCGGCCTGCGTCAGGCCGGTCAGTTCGGTGCAGAACTCGCTCACCTTTGATCGGGTGGGGCGGACCAGGATGCGGTGTCGGGACACCCGGAGCCGTGCTGACAGGTCCACGACGGTGAGACCGATCTCGATGACCTCGTTCACCGAGCCGGGCGGCGGCTGCCCGTTCCAGCAGGTGGCTTCCACATCGATGACGTTCAGCAGGGCGGCTTCGGGGTTCATGGGGCGAAGGGTAGAGAGGCGCGACCGGTGGTGGCACCCGGATTTTCGGATGCACGAGAAGTCGGCGGGGTCGACTTCTCACGCGATGGACTACTCGGCTCGTGACCAGGGGGCGGAGCGGAGGTGCGTGATGCTGTGCCGGGTGCGGGTTTGTGCCGGTTCGTCGGCGGGATTGCCGATTGCGAGCATGGAGACGATCGCCCAGCCCGGGTTGGGGTCCAGTTCCTTGGTGAGACCTTCCAGGTCGAAGGCCCGGAACTGGTGGGCGGCCAGCCCCATGGCCTGGGCCTGGACGGTCATGTGGGCGACGGCTTGGCCGAGGTCGTAGTCCGCGAACTCGGAGTAGAGCAGCTCCGAGTCGTCGACGTGCCGACGCGTCAGCGCGACGACGAGCAGGCTCGCGTCCGTCGCCCATCGGGCGGAGCTCGGTGCGAGGTGGGGGAGGATCCGGTCGTGCTCCGGCTCGCCGGGCCTGCCGGTGAAGAAGCCCCAGGGCTGGGAGTTGCCCGCTGACGGCGCCCACCGGGCGGCTTCCAGGAGCAGTCCGAGGGTGTGGTCGTCGACCACGGTGGACGGATCGAACCGGTAGGGGCTGAACCGCCCGGAAAGCAGCGGGTGTATGCCGCTGGGCGGCTCCTGGCGATCATGCATGTTCCGCTGCAACCGGCGAGCGCGAGTGGGTATTCCGGCTGGTGCTGAGGTGGTGCTGAGCTGGTGCTGAGGTGGTGCTGCGTGAGAAGTCGGACGGGCCGACTTCTCACGCAGCTGATAGGGCGAGGTCGGGGCTGCCCGTGGGGGCGGTCAGGCGGTGAAGCGGGAGGACGAGGAGGGTGGCCGCTCGTGAGGTGCCGAGCGCCGGCGCGGCCGCCGTCGGCCCGCCGAGGACGCCGATCGGCAGCGGGCGGGCCCGCACCGCGCGTGCCAGGGAGACCGGCGGGCCGAGCCTGCGGTGGGAGATTGGCCGAAATCGTATCCGTGTCGTCGAGCCGGGGACGCTACGGGCCCGAATGGCGACCGGGAACGAACTCCACTGCTGTTCACGGGTGTTGTGCAAAGCCGGTGGAGGGTGCAGTTCTCCGGCTCCACGGCGGCCGCCGTACCCGGTAAGGGGCCGAGTGGCGGGATTGTTTCGGTCGGGGCGGTGGCCGGTTCCTCGGCGCCGTGTGAACCTCTCATTTCACAACTGCTTTGCCGATCAAGTGCGATGGAACGACGGGATCTCCCGTCGCCGCAGGTCAGGCGGCATACGGTCGACTTCGCCGTCGGCTGAAAACCGGTTGCGTGATGGCTCGTTCGGGGTGGACAGCCCCGACGCTCCGTGTCATCCTCGTCCACTGGGGGTCGAAGGTATTCCACGTTTTTCATTCAGGAATTCATATGCGGCAATTTCGACAGACGTTCTATCGACCCCAAGTGAACACCAGGCGCCGTTTTTTGACGGTCGGGGGGGCTGAGTAACCGCCCCACGGGCTCCAGTGTGCCGTTCTCCATCCGGAAGTTCGAGCATCGGGCCATGAACGGGCCCTCAGGCTTGGCCGGGAATCTGCTGGTCCCGGTCAAGATCGCCGGTCATATACTTCCTCGTCGCACCCATGACAATTACCCCCAAGGCGGCAGCATGCGTATTCCCCCTGCGGACATTCTCGGTATCGGCGCGGTCAGCGGATACGGCTGGTCCATGGACGAGTTGTGGTCCGGCCTACGGTCGAGCAGCACTTCCATAGCCTTGCACAGTGGCTTGGGCGGACAGTTCCCGGATCCGTGCTGGCTCTCCCGCGTTCCCGAGGGCGGCGACCCGGAGACGGGGAGCACGCGGTACGGGCGCGCGGTGACGGCGGCGGCCGACGAGGCCATCGCCGACGCGATCGGCCGTGGTTGGCGGCCGGGGGAGAGGGTCGCCCTGCTGTACGCCACCACCGGGGCAGACCGCGAACTGTGGCGGCAGCGGTACCTCGGGCCGGAGCCGGGCAGCCCTCGCCGCTGGTTCGTCGAGCAGGTGTGGACCACCCCGGCGGCCCGGGTGATCAACCGCCACCAGTTCCACGGGCCGTCCATGGTCGTCAGTGCCGCGTGCGCTTCCGGGCTGCACGCGATGGCCCTGGGGCAGCGCCTGATGGCGACCGGGGACGCGACGGACGTGGTGGTGGTGTCGGCCGACATAGGCTTCGACGGCGAGGAGATACGAGCCTTCGCCAATCTCAATGCCCTGGTCTACGACGCTCCGCCCCAGGAGGTGTGCCGACCGTTCCACGAGAACACCCGGGGCTTCATCATGGGCGAGGGGGCGGCGGCGCTCGTGATGGCGCCGGCGCGGCAGCCGGGCGTCGAGGCGCACGTTCGCCTGTTGGGCTCCGCGATGGGCAACGACGCGTTCCACCCGGTCTCCATCGAACCGTCCTTCAAGCACCTCATCAGCACCATGGACACCGCGCTCGGCCATGCCGAGGTGGCCCGGGAGGAGATCGGCTTCTACTCCGCGCACGGCACCGGCACCTCGCAGTGCGACGAGGCGGACGTCACCGTGGCCGAGTACCTGGGCAAGCAGTCGGTCGCCTACTGCTTCAAGCCGATGCTGGGTCACACCATGGGCACCGCACCTCTGCTGGAGGCCGTCATCACGGCACGGGCGTACAGCGAGGGTCTGCTTCCCGCTTCGGCCGCCGAGCCCGAGGCGCACCCCCAGCTGGCGCGCGGGCCGATGCCCCACCCGGGCGGCATCACCGCCCAGCTCGGCCTGGGCTTCGGTGGGAACGTCACCACGGCCGTCTATGGGAGCGTGGACTGACCGTCGAATCCGGAGGGGCGCGGGCCGGTCGGTGCCCGCGCCTCAGTGGGCGTCGGGGGTGGAGGGCGGTGTCTGACGGGCGGTGTCTGACGGGCGGCCGGGCTGGGAAGGCTCGTCCCCGTAACGATCAGTCAGCGCAGCTGGGAGGGCCGGATGGCCGCAGTGCACGAGTCCGTACTCGACGCGATCGGGGAGACGCCGTTGTTCCGGCTCGCCCGGCTGGGGGCGGGGCTGGGCGCGCCGGTGTACGCGAAGGCGGAGTTCCTGAACATCGGGGGGAGCGTCAAGGACCGGGCGGCGCTGTCGATGGTGCTGGCGGCGGAGCGGGACGGGCTGTTGCGGCCGGGCGGGACGATCATCGAGGCGACCTCGGGGAACACCGGGATCGGGCTGACGATCGTCGGGCGGCAGCGCGGGTACCGGGTGATCGCCGGGGTGTCGGACAAGTCGGCGCCGGAGAAGGCGGACATCCTGCGGGCGTACGGCGCGGAGGTGGTGCTCGCGCCGACCGGGGTGCCGGCGGAGGACCCCCGGCACCTGTTCAACGTGGTGCAGCGGCTGGAGGAGGAGATCCCCGGGGGCTGGCTGGCCAACCAGTACGACAACCTGGCGAACCCGGACGCCCATGTGCGCACCACCGGGCCCGAGATCTGGGAGCAGACGGGCGGACGGCTGACGCACTTCGTCGCGGGGGTGGGCACGGGCGGGACGATCACCGGGACGGGCACCTTCCTGAAGGAGGTGTCGGGCGGCGCGGTGACGGTGGTCGGGGCGGATCCGGAGTCCTCGATGTACGGGGGCGGTGACGGCAGCCCGTGGTACGTCGAGAGCATCGGCCACTTCCTGCACCCCGAGACCGTCGAGGACCGCTGGCCGAAGGCGTACCGGGAGGGCGTCGTCGACGTCTTCGAGCGCATCCCGGACCGGGAGTCGCTGCTGACGGCGCGCCGGCTCGCCCGGGAGGAGGGCATCCTCGCCGGGCCGTCCTCCGGGACGGCGGTGGCGGCGGCGCTGCGGCTGGCGGCGCGGCTGGGGCCGGAGGACCTGGTCGTGGTGCTGCTGCCGGACTCCGGGCGCTCGTACCTGTCGAAGGTGCACAGTGACGAGTGGATGCGCCGGTGGGGCTTCCTGGAGGAGGACGGGCAGGGGCTGCGGCCCTTGCTGGACGCGGCCGGGCCGCTGGTCACCGTGCCCGCCGGGGCGACGGCGGGCGAGGCGGCGCGGGTGCTGCGGGCCGTGCCGGGCGGGGTGGCGCCGGTGGTGCTGGTGCGGCCGTCGTGGCCGTACGGGGTGTGCCCGGCGGAGGTGGTCGGCACGGTGGACCGCGAGGTGCTGGCGGCGGCGCTGGCGGACGGGTCGGTGAAGCAGGACGACCCGGTGGGTGTGGTGGCCGGGCCCCCGCTGCCGGCGGTCGGGGTGGGGTGCTCGCGGGAGGAGGCGCGGGCGGAGCTGCGGGACGGGTGGCGCTCGGTGCTGGTGCTGGTGGACGGGCGGGTGGCGGGGGTGGTGGCTCCTTAGCAGCTGCGTTCCGTAACCGTCAGGGCGCCAGGACGGCGCGGAGCACCCGGTCCAGGGTCCGGTCGAAGGCGGTCTCCGGTGAGGCGGGCGGGCCGGGGCTCACGAACGCCTGGGCCAGGTGGGGGTAGTCGCCGCTCATCGCCGCCTGGCCGAGGTAACCGATCATCTCCGCCTGCCACTTGGCGCCCGCGGCGGCCGTCTGCTCGTACTGCGCGAACTGGCAGATGAAGCCGTTGAACATGGCCATCGCCTCCATCCGCTCGCCGCCGGAGAGGCCCGTGGGGGCGGTGGCGGCCAGGAAGTGGTCGGTGTAGCGCAGCGCGTTGGGGCCGATGCCGGGGCGGGCCAGGACCAGGCCGGGCAGCCAGGGGTGGCGGCGGAAGATGGCGAGCTGCTGGTGGGCGAGGCCGGTGAGGTCGGCCCGGACGTCCCCGGTGGGCTCGGGCGGGAGCCGGTACTCGGCCGCGGTGGCGTCGAGCATCAGGTCGAGCAGGTGCTCCTTCTTCGGCACGTAGTTGTAGAGCGACATGGTGCCCGCGCCGAGCACGCCGGCGACGCGGCGCATGGAGACGGCGTCCAGCCCCTCGGCGTCGGCGATGCCGATGGCGGCGGCCGCGATGGAGCCGCGGCTGTGGGCCGGTCGGGGGCCGCGGCCGGTGCGTTCGGGGCGCAGCCAGATGAGTTCGGGGGCCTCGGGGGGTGTGGGCCTGCCGGGCCGGCTGTCGTTCCCCGGATCGCTGTCCGGTTCTTCGGCACTGCTGGGGGTGTTGCTGGACGGGCTGGACGGGCTGGACGGCACTGGAAGATCACCTCGCCCTCCCATCTTAGATACGTACGGCGTACGTAGTACGATGTGCCCGCACGCACTTCTACGTACGCTGTACCTAGAGAAGGGCAGGGCCATGTCCCGCACCGCGTCCCCCGCCACGTCCCCCGCCATCGAGATGTCCGGCGTCGAGAAACGATTCGGCGCCACCGAGGCCCTGACCGGCCTCGACCTCACCGTCCCCGCCGGCACCGTCTGCGGCCTCCTCGGCCCCAACGGCGCCGGCAAGACCACCGCCGTTCGGGTTCTCGCCACCCTCGTCGCCCCCGACCGGGGCACCGCCCGCGTCCACGGCCACGACGTGGTGCGCGCCGCCGAGGACGTGCGGCGCGCCATCGGCCTCGCCGGGCAGTACGCCGCCCTCGACGAGGGCATCACCGGCCGCGAGAACCTGCGGCTGTTCGGCCGGCTCCACCGCCTCGGCGCCCGCCGCTCCCGCGAGCGCGCCGACGAACTGCTGGAGCGCTTCGGCCTCGCCGAGGCCGGGGACCGCCTGGTGCGCACCTACTCGGGCGGCATGCGCCGGCGCCTCGACCTGATCGCCAGCCTGGTCACCAGCCCGCCCGTGCTCTTCCTGGACGAGCCCACCACCGGGCTCGACCCGCGCAGCCGGCAGGAGATCTGGTCCAGCGTCCGGGAGTTGGCGCAGGGCGGTACCACCGTGCTGCTCACCACCCAGTACCTGGAGGAGGCCGACCGCCTGGCCGACGAGATCGTGGTCGTCGATCACGGCGCCGCCATCGCCACCGGCCCGCCCGCCAGGCTCAAGGCGGCGATCGGCGGTCAGGTGTCCGTCACCCTCGCCGACCCGGATCAACTCGCCGCCGCCGCCGTGGTGCTGTCCGTCATGGCCGGGGGCGGGGAGGCCCGGGTGGACGAGGCCGAGCGGACGGTCACCGTGCTGACCGCGCCCGGCGAGAACGTCCTCCTGCCCGTGCTCGTACGGGAGTTGGACAACGTCGGGATCGAGGCGGAGGACGTCGCCGTCCGGGCGCCCTCGCTCGACGACGTGTTCCTCACGCTCACCCGCTCCGACGCGGACGAGACCGAGACCCTGGGGAGGGCCGCCTGATGGCCGCCGTGACCGTGACCGCCGCGACCGCCGCGCGCCCCTCCGCCGGGGGGCGGATGGTCGCCGACACCTGGACGTCGATGCTGCGCGTCCTGCTCAACTACCGCCACTCGCCGGGCCTGTTGGCCGCCTCGCTGGCCGTGCCCGTGGTCATGGTGGTGGTCTTCGGGTACGTCTTCGGCAGCGCCATGCAGGTGCCCGGCGGCGGGGACTACCGGGAGTTCCTGATGCCCGGACTCTTCGCCATGGTCGCCACCAACGGCATCATGCCCACCATGGTCGGCGCCGCCCGGGACGTCGGGCGCGGCGTCACCGACCGGCTGCGCTCCATGCCCGTCTCCCGCACCGGACTGCTGCTCGGGCAGACCCTCGCCGACCTGCTGGTCAGCGTTCTCGTCCTCGCGCTGCTCGCCCTCGTCGGGCTGGCCGCCGGCTGGCGCGCCCGCAACGGACTGGGCGAGGCCGTCGAGGCGTTCGGGCTGCTGCTGCTCTTCCGGTTCGTGATGACCTGGGTCGGCACCCTGCTCGGCCTCGCCGTGGGCAAGGAGGAGGCGGCGGGCCAACTCGCCGTCATGGTCTTCCCGTTGGCGATGATCACCAATGCGTACGTGCCCACCGGCGGCATGCCCGGCTGGCTGCGGACCATCGCCGACTGGAACCCGATCAGCGCCGTCGTCCACGCCTGCCGCGAGCTCTTCGGCAACCCCTCCGCGCCCGGCGACGCCTGGCCGATGCAGCACGCCCTGCTCGCCTCGCTGCTGTGGAGCGCCGCACTGCTCCTGATCTGCGGGCCACTGGCCGTACGGAAGTTCGCCACCCACGGCAGGTGACCCGCCGGGGCCAAATGTGTTGGACACCGTGGTCGGTGTGGCTTAAGGGTGGGCGCCATGGAGTACACCCACCTCGGCCGCACCGGCCTCACCGTGTCCCGACTCTGCCTCGGCACCATGAACTTCGGCCCCCACACCGAGGAGGCCGACGCCCACCGGCTGATGGACACCGCGCACGAGCGCGGCATCAACTTCTTCGATACCGCCAACGTCTACGGCCGCGACCCCGAGGGCAACCTCAAGGGCCGCACCGAGGAGATCATCGGCCGCTGGTTCGCCCAGGGCGGCGGACGGCGCGAGCGCACCGTGCTCGCCACCAAGGTCTACGGCGAGATGGACGGCTGGCCCAACGGGGGCAAGCTCTCCGCCCACGCCATCCGCAAGTCCGTCGACGCGAGCCTGAAGCGCCTGCAGACCGACCACATCGACCTCTACCAGATGCACCACATCGACCGTGACACGCCCTGGGACGAGATCTGGCAGGCGATGGAGGTGCTCGTCGCCCAGGGGAAGATCACCTACGTGGGCTCCTCCAACTTCGCCGGCTGGCACCTCGCGCAGGCCCAGGAGTCCGCCCGCTCCCGTCACTTCCTCGGGCTCGTCAGCGAGCAGTCGCTGTACAACCTGCTCGACCGGGCGATCGAGCTCGAGGTCATCCCCGCCCTCCAGCACTACGGCCTGGGTCTGCTGCCCTGGTCCCCGCTGCGCAGCGGTCTGCTCGGCGGCATCCTGCGCAAGGAGCGCGAGGGCACCCGGGTCCGCGGCGCCACAGCGTACGCGAGCGAGCTCCTCGACACCCACCGCGAGCGGCTCCGGACGTACGAGGACTTCGCCGAGGAACTCGGCCTCGACCCGGCCGACCTCGCCCTCGCCTGGCTGCTCAGCCGGCCCGCCGTCACCGCCCCCATCATCGGCCCGCGCACGGTGGAGCACCTCGAGGCGGCCGTGGCGGTGCTGGACGTCAAGCTCGAGCGGAAGACCCTGGACCGCCTCGACGAGATCTTCCCCGGGCACCGCCCGGCCCCGGAGGACTACGCCTGGTAGACGGGGCCGCGTGCCCGCCCGTGGCTCTGCTGCACGGGCGGGCACGTATGTCTGTCGGGCGTCGTCCTCCGGGGTCGGGGGCGGCTCGGGGATGCCCCCGATGTGTGGTAGCAAAGCGGGCATGACGGAGCGGGCGGTTGAGCGGGACGCGTACCACCACGGGGCGCTGCCCGAGGCGCTGGTGGCGGCGGCGCTCGAGGTGCTGGACGAGCAGGGCCAGGAGAAGGTCAGCGTGCGGGAGGTGGCGCGCCGGGCCGGGGTGTCGGCGGGGGCGCCGTTCCGCCATTTCGCCGACCGGCAGGCGCTGTTGACGGCCCTGGCGGACCGGGTGCTCGCCGACTTCGTCCGCTGGCAGGAGGCGGAGGTGACCGCCGCCGAGGGCGGCTCCGGGCTGCGGGCGCTGGGCCTCGGGTGCGTCCGGTACGCGCTGCGCCATCCGCGCCGCTTCGAGCTGGTGCGCTCGCGGATGTTCGCGCCCGAGCCCCCGCGCGAGCCCGAGCTTCGGGAGCAACTGGAGTTCATCGAGCGGGAGTTCACCGTCCTGATCGTGGCGGACCAGGAGGCCGGCCGGGTGCGCCCCGGCGATCCGGCGCTGGTGAAGCTGGCCGGGCAGGCGCTGGTGTACGGGCTGGCGCAGATGATCGTGGACGGCTACCTGCCGGCCGCGCAGGCGGAGGAGCTGGCCGAGCGGGTGCTGGACACCTTCCGTGACGGGATCGCCAACGGCCGTCCGCAGTAGCCGAATTGTGCTTGCGCCGAGCCTTGACCGGTCGTCCGCGCATTGATGTAATCACCGATTACATGGGTGCGGGTGTCGCCCTTGGGGGAGGTCACGATGTCCACCGGATCGGCGTTCGTCCGCTCGCTGTTCGCCAAGCCGCAGCCCGGCTTCACCACCGCCGCCGCCACCGGCGACACCGTGGTCCTGCTCATCGGCATGCGGATCAACCGCTTCTGGGCCGTGCACCACTGGGGCCCGGTGATGTACGCGATGTTCCGGATGCTGCACGAGCTGCGCCGCAGCCCCGAACGCGGCCTGCGCGGGCGCGTCCTGCTCACGGCCTCGCCGCGCACGTACTACGTCGTCCAGTACTGGGAGTCCAAGGAGAAGCTGTACCGCTACTCCGCGGCGCCGGACGGGTTCCACCACACGGCCTGGGGCATCGCCAACCGCAAGGTGCGGGAGGGGAAGCTGCGCGGGCACGTGGGGCTGTGGCACGAGACGTACATCGTGCCGGAGGGCGGGTACGAGTCGATCTACTTCGACATGCCCGCCTTCGGGCTGGCCGGGGCCACCGGGGTGCTGCCGGTGGAGGAGCGCGGGCGGCACGCGGCGCAGCGGCTGGCGTTCCGGTCCTCCGGAGAAGCCGAGGTGGGGGCGGGCGAGGCGGGGGTCTGAGTCTCGCCCGCCAGTGCCCCGCCCGCGCAGGGCCCCGCCCGCGCAGGGCCCCGCCCGCGCGGGGCCCCGTGCGTGATCGGGCCCGTGGAGTGTCGCGGGCCCGGCCGTCGCCCGGCGTGAGAGCGTCATGGGATGGCGGAGAGTGCTGTGGCACCGGTGGTGCACGAGGTGCCGTACCACGCGCAGTGGGAGTCGGCGGAGCTGGTGCGCGAGATCGTCGACGGGCGGCTGGAGGCGGCCGCGGACCCGCGCTGGGGCCAGTCCGGCGCGGCCACCCCGGAGGAGTACGGCTGGTGGTCCTGGCGGCTGTGCGGGGTGGCCTGCCTGCGGATGGCCCTGGACCACTGGTGGGGCGTCGCCCCGGCCGCGATCGGGCTGGCCGGGGAGTGCCTGGCCGCCGGCGCGTACGTCCGCGACGGGGAGAGCCTGCGCGGGCTGGTGCACACGCCCTTCGCCGAGTACGCCCGCGAGCGGTGGGGACTGGCCGCGCAGGCACGGGAGTTGACGCCCGAGGAGATTGCCGGGGAGGTGGTCGACGGGCATCTGGTGATGGTGTCGGTGCACCCGTCGATCCGGGAGCCGTACGGGCCCGAGCCGGTCCGGCGGGGCGGGCACCTGGTGCTGGCGGTGGGCGCCACGGACACGGCGGTGGTGATCCACAACCCGTCCGGCTTCCCGGGCGAGTCGCAGTCCTTCGCGCGTGTGCCGTGGCGCTCCTTCGACGGCTTCTACTCCGGGCGGGGCATCGTTCTCGGGCCGCCGGCGGGGATGGGTGCCTAAGCGGTGACCCGGGCGGGAGTCTCGTCGGCGGGCTGCGCCGCGGCCCGCGTGCCGAAGCGCCGTACTCCCGGCACCGCCGCCGTGCCCGCGCAGGCCGCCACGACCAGGGCCGAGGAGACGAACAGCGGTGTCCCGCTGCCCCAGGCGTCGGCGGCCAGCGGCGCCAGGACGTAGCCGAGCGGCGCGGCGCCCAGGGAGAGCAGCCAGTCGTAGGAGGTGACCCGGGCCAGGACGTGGGCCGGGAACTCCTGCTGGACGGCCGTCTCCCAGACCGGGTTCAGGAAGCCGAGACCGGCCATCGCCACCGCGTACGCGGCCACGGTGAGGGGCGCGGGCAGCGGGACGGCGAGGGCGGCCAGCGGCAGCCCGAAGAGGGCGAGGGCGAGGTTGCCCGCCAGGACCGGGTTGCGGGGCCGTACCCGTCCGGCGATCAGCGAGCCGGCCAGCAGGCCCACCGCCGACGCCTGGCTGACGGCCACCCAGGCGCCGTCGCCGCCGAGGCGGGTGGTGGCGATCAGCGGGCCGAGGGTCAGGGCGACGGCGTTGGCGCCGTTCCAGACGCCGTGGCCGATGAGGCTGGTCCAGTACCAGTCGCGGGAGCGCACCTCGCTCCAGCCCTCGGCGAGGTCCCGGCGCAGGGAGCTCCGCCCGGCGGTCGCGCGGTTCGGAGCGGTGCGGGTGACGGTGATCCGGGTGAGCAGGGCGGCGCTCAGGACGAAGGAGAGGCCGTCGAGGACGAACGCCCAGCCGGGCCCGGCGGTGTACACCAGGACGCCGGCGAGGGCCGGGCCGCCGAGGCGGGCGGCGCTGTTGGCGGAGCCGAGCAGGGCGTTGGCGCGCAGCCGGTGCTCCTCCGGGGTCGTGCCGCGCACCAGGGAGGAGGAGGTGGGAATGGCGAAGGCGGAGGCGATGCCGCCGACCACCTCGGCGCCGGCGATCTGGGCCAGACTCGGTGTGCCGCCCAGGAGTTGGACGCCGACGAAGAGCTGGGCGAGGGCGCGGACGAGGTCGGTGGCGAGGGCGACCAGGCGGGGGTCGAAGCGGTCGCCGACCACGCCGCCGAAGGGCAGCAGGATCAGCCGGGGGACCATCGCGCAGCCGAGCACCAGGGCGAGGGCGGAGGCGGAGCCGGTGGCGCGGGTGATGGCGATGGCGAGGGCGGCGGGGACGACGGCGTCGCCGAGGGAGGAGACGGTGCGGCCGAGGAAGAGCAGGCGGAAGTCGTGCAGGCGCAGGGGGTGCTGGGCGAGCGGGTGCTGGGCGAGCGGGTCCGGGGACGGCGGGTCTTGGGACGGCGGGTCTTGAGGCATGGGTCGTAATGTATTTCGGTACCGAAATTTCGGCAACGAATATTTTGGCGCCGTACAACCAGGAGATCTCCGGCAGAAGCACCCTTTGTAGACTTCCCGTCATGGCCGAGCATCCCGAGGAACAGCAGCCCTCCCCCCGCGACTGGACGGACGGCCACGTCGACCGCTGGCAGCCGGTGCTGCCCGAGCTCGACCCCGACATCGAGGGCGCCGTCACCCGGATGCAGCGGCTCACCTGGCACCTCGGGCGCGTGCGTGAGCAGGGAGTCGCCGACTACGGCCTGCACAAGCACGAGTTCGACACCCTGCACGTCCTCGCCGGCCGCGGCGGCCACGCCGCCCCCTCCGACCTGCGCGCCGACCTCAACCTCGCCCCGGCCTCCGTCACCGGCCGCCTGGAGACCCTGGAACGGCGCGGGTTCATCTCCCGCACCCCCTCCACCGAGGACCGCCGCAAGGTCGACATCGCCCTGACGGAGGCGGGCCGCTCCGCCTGGCACGAGGCCCTGGACGTGGTGGGCCGGGAGGAGCACCGGCTGCTGGAGGTGCTGACCCCGCAGGAGCGGCGCACCCTCTCGGACCTGCTGCGGAAGGTGACCCTCGTCCAGGAGGCGACGGACGAGGGCCTGCGGCGCTGAGGGGCCCGCGACACCGAAGAGCCTCCCGTGCGGCCCGACGGCCGTGCGGGAGGCTCTCGGCGGAGGCTTAGGTGTTGTCCGGCAGCCCCGCCGGGTTGATCGGCAGCTGGCTGCGACACAGCGCCGATATCGGCTTCAACGCCGCGACCAGCCGGTCGAGTTCGGCGCGCGGGTAGTCCTCCCACACCCGGGCCGCCGCCAGGTCGGTGGCCGCCTCCAGGCCCTGGTGGCGGATGCGGCCCAGCTCGGTGACCGTGCCCTGCTCGGTCAGCCAGCCGCGCTCCACCAGGCGGGAGGCCGCCCCCTCCCACTCCTCGTCCGTCCACCCGCGCAGCGGCTGGAGCATCTCGCGCCGCACGTCCATCGCGCAGCGCACCACCAGCGCCTCGCAGCCGTCCAGCCCGGCGGCCACCAGCGCGGCCACGTGGCCGTCGCCGCGGTGCTCGCGCATCACGGTCGCGGCCTGCCAGAGCCGCTCGTACAGGTCCGTCGGGCGCGGCAGGGCCGCGTTGGCGGCGGACAGCACCCGGCCGGCGCAGTCCAGCCGGGCCGCGGCCTGCTCCAGGGTGTCCGTGGCCAGCTCGACCTGCTCCCGGTCCACGTGCTCCAGCAGCCGCGCCAGCGAGGCCGACGCGCCCTTGAGCCGGGCGGCCAGCGCCTCCTCCGGGCCCGCGTACGTCCACACCTGCGGCAGCGCCCGCTCGACCATCGAGGGGGCGAAGTTGAAGAAGGCGGCGATCACCGGCGGAGCGTCCACCGCGCCCAGCGGCGCCGAGCGGGCGGCGAAGTAGCCGCGCCACGCGCCCTTCAGCCCGGCGTCCTCGAGGGCGGCCTTGCCCTCGGGGAGGAAGTAGGTGACGGCGTGCACCGGCTCGAAGAGCCACCAGAGCGCGCGGGCGGGGTGGACGAGATCGGCCATCGGGGAGCCTTCCTCGAAAAGGAGCCGGCCGGAGGGGCACGGCTCGGCAGGGGACGGACGGCCCTTCGGGCGCCGGCGCGAGGGCGCGCCGACCGGTTGGTGCTTGGACCGCTCATGAGCTGATGACCCCGGCGGCGCCCGTGGTAATCCCCCGCCGCCTGTGATGACCGTCACGTGCGTGCCGGAGCCGTCCGCGGCCGCCCGGGCGGCACGAGATGATGGAGCGAGGCGCCCGCACCCGGGACGCCCGCGCCCGGGGGGCCCAGCCCTCGCACTCAGTTCGAAGCACGAATCGAAGCACGAAGGTGGTCGGCCATGGCCCAGATCAACCCCAGCATCCTGTCCGCGGACTTCGCCCGGCTCGCCGAGGAGGCCGAGGCCGTCCGGGGTTCCGACTGGCTGCACGTGGACGTGATGGACAACCACTTCGTGCCGAACCTCACCCTCGGTATCCCCGTCGTCGAGTCCCTCGCCCGCGCCACCGACACCCCCCTCGACTGCCACCTGATGATCGAGGACCCGGACCGCTGGGCCCCCCAGTACGTCGAGGCCGGCGCCGGCTCCGTCACCTTCCACGTCGAGGCCGCCGCCGCGCCCGTCCGCCTCGCCCGCGAGATCCGCGCCAAGGGCGCCCGCGCCTCCATGGCCCTCAAGCCCGGCACGCCCATCGAGCCGTACGAGGACCTGCTGCCCGAGCTGGACATGCTGCTGATCATGACCGTCGAGCCCGGCTTCGGCGGCCAGGCGTTCCTCGACATCATGCTGCCCAAGATCCGCCGCACCCGGGAGCTGATCGCCAAGCACGACCTGGAGCTGTGGCTCCAGGTCGACGGCGGCGTCTCCGCGAGCACCATCGAGCGCTGCGCCGAGGCGGGCGCCGACGTGTTCGTGGCCGGCTCGGCCGTGTACGGCGCCGAGGACCCGGCCGAGGCCGTGCGCCGACTGCGCGACCTCGCCGACAAGGCCGCCGCCGACGCCTGGTGGGCCTGCGAGCACTGAGGGTTTGGCGGATGATCGGTGCGCAGGCCAGTGCCGCGTCCCGACGTCCGTACGGTGGTGGAACCCCTCATGAGCAACCTCGACCGCAAGCCCGCACCGACCACCTGCGGCGGCGAGGCCGCCACCGGCCCGGTGCGGGACCTGCTGACCGGGCGGCAGGTGCAGCTCGGCGAGAGCACCGTGGTGCGCCGCCTGCTGCCCAACCTCGGCCGCCGGATGGTCGGGGCCTGGTGCTTCGTCGACCACTACGGCCCCGACGACATCGCCGACGAGCCCGGCATGCAGGTCCCGCCCCACCCGCACATGGGCCTGCAGACCGTCAGCTGGCTGCACCAGGGCGAGGTGCTGCACCGCGACAGCCTCGGCAGCCTGCAGACCGTCCGGCCGTACGAACTCGCGCTGATGACCTCCGGACGGGCCATCGCCCACTCCGAGGAGTCACCGCACACCCACGCCCGCTACCTCCACGGCGCGCAGCTGTGGGTCGCCCTGCCCGACGCCCACCGGCACACCGACCCGATGTTCGAGCACCACCCCGACCTGCCCGTCGTCACCGCCCCCGGCCTGCGCGCCACCGTCATCCTCGGCACCCTCGACACCGCCACCTCGCCCGGCACCACCCACACCCCGATCGTCGGCGCCGACCTCGCCCTCACCGAGGGCACGGAGCTGCGCCTGCCCCTCGAACCCGGCTTCGAGTACGCCGTCCTCGCCATGACCGGCCGCATCGACGTCGACGGCGTTCCCGTCGAACCCGGCTCCATGCTCTACCTCGGCTGCGGCCGCCCCGACCTCCCCCTGCGCGCCCACACGGACGGCTCCGTCCTCCTCCTCGGCGGCGAGCCTTTCGAGGAGCGCATCGTCATGTGGTGGAACTTCATCGGCCGCACCGGCGAGGACATCACCCGGGCCCGCACCGACTGGACCACCGGCACCCGCTTCGGCACCGTCCACGGCTACGCCGGGCCACGGCTGGCTGCCCCGGACCTCCCGGCGACCCCGCTGAAGGCGCGGGGGCGCGAGCGCTGAGGGCACGGCCCGCCCGTCAGGGGCTGTCGCGGCTCAGGTCCGACAGCCAGGTGGCGATCGCTTGGGACTGGGCGAGATCCGCCTCGTACGCCTCGGGGTTCGCGGCGCTCAGGCTCTCCCGGATCCTGGTGCTCTCGGTCAGGGTGGTGCGGGCCTCCTCCAGGCGGCCCAGGGCGGCCAGGCGGACGGCGCGGTTGCTCAGGCAGGAGGCGAGGGCGGAGCGGGCTCCCTTGGCGCCGGAATGGTCCAGGTCGCGGTGGAGCACCGTGGCCTCGTCGATGGCGGCGAGCGCCTCCTCGTTCCGGCCCGCTTCGCCCAGTCGGTTGGACAGGTTGTTCAGCGCCTGCGCCAGACCGGGGTGGAAGATCTGGGCGTTGCGCTGGGCCGACGACCGGTACAGGCCGACGGACTGCACGATGGCGGCGAGCGCCTCTTCGTTCCGGCCTGCCGCGCCCAGTCGGTTGGACAGGTTGTTCAGCGTCAGCGCCAAGCCGTCCGTCAGGGGCGGGAGAGATCTCTCCTGGTTCAGTGCGAGGAGCAGGTCTGCGGCTTCCTGGATCGCCGTGAGGGCCTCTTCCAGCCGATTCAGCTCGCCCAGCCGGACGGAGAGGTTGTTCAGGACCCTGGCGAGGTTGGGACGGAACTCGTCCGGCAGCTCCTGGTACAGCCACGCGGCCTCGTCCAGGGCGGCGCACGCCTCCTCCAGGCGGCCCGAGGTGCCCAGGAGGTTGCCGAGGTGGGCCACGGTCTCGGCGAGCGCGGGGCCGAAGGTCTCCGGTTCCCGGTCCGTCAGCAGTCGGTAGCGGCTCACCATCTCCTGTGCTCGGGCGAGGTCCAGCCGGTCCGGCGCCCCGGCGGTGAGCAGCGCCTGTTGGAAGGCGTCGACCAGTTCCGCGGCAGTCGGCCGGTCCTCCGGATCCGGGTGCAGGCAGGCTCGGAGGGCATCGGCGACCGCATCGGAGATGCCCGCGGCCCTGAGGTTCGCCCGCACCTCGGTCTGCGGCCTGGTGCTCCACCGGCCCGTGGCCGCGGCGATGAGCACCGCGCCCACCGAGAACATGTCTCCCGGGGCCGTCGGGGCCTCGACTCCTCCGTACGCCGAGAGCGCGGGCCGGCCGGCCTCCGGAGCGCGGAAGGTGAAGTCCCGGGGGAAATCCTCCCGGTGGCGGCTGTGGACCCCGTGCCGGGACGCGGTGATCCATCCGACCAGCTGGACGTCATGATCGGTGATCAGGACGGTCTTCGGCGTCAGGGACCCGTGGACCAGACCCAGCCCGTGAGCACGTCGGATCGCGCAGGCGAGGTTGTATCCGATCCAGTGGAACAGGGTGACATCGATCGGCTCCTCGGTCTCCTCGAGGAGGGCCTGGACGTTGGGCGCGAGCTCCGGGCGGGGGACACCGCTTCGCCAGCGGCAGGCCGACGCCACCCACGGGGGCTCCTGCCCGTAGCCGGGGTCCGCGCCGCGCAGCTTCGGGGCGAAGACACCGCCCATACGCTGGAGGCATTCGGTCTCCGTCCGGATCAGATCCCGCGATTGCTCCAGGTCGAGGTCCCCCAGGGGCGCCGGCGCCCGCAGCGACACCGTTTCGCCGTGCTCGTCGAGCCCCAGGTACATGGCGAGTTCGGCCCACCCCTGGTCGTACCGGGCGTACAGCCGAAACGGCCCGAGGGTCCTGGGGTCGGCGGGGGACAGGGGCGACCAGCCCGTCGGAATCGGTGGAGCCTGCACACCGTGAACGTCGGACGGCGCGGCCGTCCCCGGCCCGGCGGCGGACGGGCCCGCCGGCGACACCCCCAGGCGGGTCAGCAGCCGGTCCGTGAGCGAGCCGAAGGGACGGCCGTCGTCCCCGATCAGCGCCGTTCCGTCGGGGTGGCCCACCCAGGCCGCGAAGTCGGGGGAGCGGCCGATGCCGGCCTCCAGCAGGTCGGTGACGGCCCTGGTGGTGCGGAGGAGTTCCTTCGGGGCGAGTGCGCTCAGCAGGATGCGGCGGGTTTCCGGGGGGAAGTCGTAGAGCCGGTGGTGGGGCAGCTGGTCGGCCTCCGGCCGGACCTGGTGCATCAGTCCGCCGAGGAAGACCTCCGCGAGGTGGCCGCTGTCCGTGGGTGCGCCCAGGGCGGTGCGGAACAGGCGCATCACGGGCACCGGGACGGGGGCCACCGCCGCCAGGTGCGCCGCCAGCCGGTACGCCTCCGGGGACGCGGCGGAGCGGAACCGGAGCACGGCCTCCGCCTCGTCCTCCCGCCCGGGGCCGGCGAAGGCCCGGCCGATGGGCTCGGGGCCGCCGTTCCAGAGGGGGAGCGTCGTCGTCGCGCCCGGCGAGGCGATCAGCCGTGCCCATTCCGCGAGGGCGCCGGGTGAGGGTTCGAGCACCGGAACCGGTACGGCGTCGAATGTGACCAGATCCGGGGGCAGCACCGGGTCGGCCACCCGCCACTCGGTGGCCGGCCCGCCGCGACGGCGGGTGGTGACCTGCCAACTCCGCGCTGAGACACCGGAGTTCGCCCAGAGCCGGGTGGGCAGGGCGTGAATGATCGCCGTCGGGCCGCGACGCGCCCAGCGGTCGATCGCACGGTGCATCCGGCCGTCCCGCCAGGCGTCCCCGACGCCGTCGCTGACGACCAGGACGAGGGTGTCGCCGCTCGGGTCGTACAGGCTCGTGGTCGGCCGGAACGGCCCCTCGCTCGGGTACGGGCGGGCGCTGAGCCGGGGGGCCTCGGCGCTGCGGGTGTCGAGGCCGTGGATCCGGACGTCGCGGAAGGCGCCGGCGCGCTCCATCAGCCTGCGCACGTCGGAGGCGAGACGCTGCCAGAGGACCATCGAGAGGCCGTCGTCGACGACGAGGGCCAGCGACAGCCATCTGGTCCGGGACGGGCGCAGGGCGATCTCCGGCAGCCCGGAGTCGGCCATCGCCTCCACCGTCCGCGCGAGGTCGAGCTCCGGACGGCGGTTGTCGGGGAAGCGCTGCCGGAGGGGGCGCAGTGCCCTTCCCAGCCGCAGTGCCCGTGCGGCGGCCTGAGGGGTGTCCGGTACCCGGACGCCGTGGGCGCTGGAGTGGTGGGCGTGCTGCTCCCGGTCGTCCCCGGTCCGGGGAGCCGCTTGCAGCGGCCGTTCGACGGGGCCCCGATCCGACGTCTCCGGATCCGGTCGATCGGCGGAGCCTGCGGTGTCCTGCCCGGTCGACGGGGCTGCGGAGCGCTCGGGACCTCGGTCGGACGGCCGCCGGGCCTCGACGTGAACGCCCTTCCGGGCCAGTGGCCCGGTGCCCTGCGGGAGCGTGCGGGCCAGCCACAGCGCGTCGAGGAGCTCCTCCTCGGAGAGCTCCACCCCGCTCCCGGCCAGGACCTCCGTCAGCTTTCCGAGCATGTCGTCAGACCGCTCCGCCGAGCCGGTGCAGGACGGCCTCCAGCAGGTGGTCCGCGTCGAGGTTCACACCGTTCTTCCGCAGGAAGACCGCGTTCAGGAGCTGGTCGGTCGCGAGCTCGCCGAGGGCCCGGCGGCTGAGGAACCGGTCGAGCAGGTCCTCGACCTCGACCAGCGCGCCCGGGCCGAGGTGGGCGGCGACGATCTCCCGGAGCCGCCGCTCGTCCGGTTCGGACAGGTCCAGCCGGACGCAGCGCCTCAGGAAGGCCGGGGGGAAGTCGCGTTCGCCGTTGCTGGTGATCACGACGACGGGGAACTCCCGGCACCGGATGCGACCGCGCTCGACCGCCATCGGCTCGTCGGGCTCGTCCGTCCGGATCGGGACCGGGCCGTGGGTGTCGGCCAGCCGGGCGAGTTCGGGAATCGTGAACTCCCCTTCCTCGAACACCGTGAGGAGGTCGTTGGGGAGGTCGACGTCGCCCTTGTCCAGTTCGTCGATCAGGAGGACCCTCGGCCGCTCCCGGGGCGCCAGGGCGTTGCCCAGGGGGCCCAGCCGGATGAACTCGCCGATCCCGGGCTCCTGCTCGCCGGTGTCGCGGCGGAGGCCGACCTCGCGCAGGCGGCCGACGGCGTCGTACTGGTAGAGGGCCTCCTGGAGGACGGAACGGGAGTTCACGGGCCAGTGCAGGACGCGGCCGAGGGACAGCTCGTGCGCGACGGCGTAGGCCAGCGAGGACTTGCCCGTCCCGGGGTGGCCGGTCACCAGGAGCGGGCGGCGCAGGTGGAGGGCGGCGTTGACGACCTCGGCCTCCTCCTCCCCGATCAGGTAGGGGCGCGGGGCGGTGGTGCCGTCCGTCCCCTCGGAGGAGAACCGGCGCCACGGCGGGGCCGGGGGGAAGTCCACCACGCGCTCGGCGCCGTCGCCGCGGAACAGCCTCCAGGTCTCGTCGGGGCGCTGGGGGTCGCTGCCTGCGGTGGTCATGGGAGATCGGCATCCTTCCGGGGGTCCATCAGTTTCAGCGACGCGGGCTCCAGGCCCTCGTTCCCGTCCTCCCAGACCAGGGACGGCCGGGCGGAGTGGGCCGGGGGATCGTCGAACACCTCGTTGCGGAAGTCGCGTACGCGCTCGGGAAGCGAGGACAGCTGTCCGGCGGGGTCGAGCCGCCGCCGGATCGACGCACCCTCGAAGCCGCCGCCCTCCCGGTCCCACAGGACGACGGGGACACCCAGGGCGAGGCAGATGGCGAGCAGGCGCTCCTGCTGTGCGCCCCTGGGCGCGTGCAGGACGACGCGGTTGGTGTTCCGGTGGCTCGTCGACTTCAGGGCCTGGACGAGCTTGGTCCCGTCCGTGACCAGCGACTCCGCCGAACCCTCCTTCCACCGGCGCCTCTGGTCGTCATCGCGGGATCTGACCGTGGCGCTCATCTGCGGACAGCTCAGCGTCAGACGGAACTCGGCCCCGATCGGGAGCCCGGGGACATAGGGGTTCGAGGCGCCCGGGTTCCACTCGTCGACGGCGAGGTGAAGCCCCTTCTCGTCCACCAGGACCTTCACCCAGGGCACGTCGCGGTCCCACTCGCCCGCGACGGACTCGACCACCTCGCACAGGTACCGGGCGACCTCCTCCGGCGTCCTGGACACGGTCATCGACTCGTGGAGCGGGGAGTGCGTACCGTCCTGGCGGGCGAGGAACGTCCGGCAGAAGTACCGCTCCTCCCCGGCCGCGCGATCGGTGGTCAGCTCCAGGACCACCCGCGACATGGGCGCCGCCTTCTGGGCCCCCCACCGCTGGGCGTCCTCCCGCCGTTCGTGCAGCGCCGTCTGGTGGATGCCCGTCCGGCCGGCGACCCCGTTGGACCATCTGCGGAGCTCCTCGCCGCGCTCCTCCCCGACCGCCGCCGCCAGGTACTCGATCACCCGCAGCAGGGCCGGAACCGTCGGCGTTCCCGACGGTACGGGTTCGCCGTCGGAGAGCTCCTCCAGCGCCTCGACGGCGGCTTCGAGATCCTCGGCCGAGAACCCGGGGCGGGAGACCGGCTCCGGCAGCACGGCGTACCGCAACGCCTCACGCGCCGAACGGGGGAGCAGCGCGGGGTCGCCCCCGCAGGTGTCGCGCAGGAGGCTCAGGAGCCGTTCGTGCTCATCCAGCGAGAGCAGGAGGCTCGTGCCCGTGGCCCGGGCTCTGGTCAGCAGCGCGGTCAGTTGGTCACGACTGTCCGGGGCGGTGAGGGCCCCCGCGAGCGTGCCGCTGAGGGAGGGCAGCGCGCGCGGGTCCGTCGCCACCAGGTCGACCAGGTTGCGGGTGGTGGGCTTGTAGTCCGTGGGCACCGAGTAGCCCAACCGCTCGGCGAGCGGCCGCGCGTGCGAGGCGGAGCGGTCGTCGCTGCCGAGCCACTGCCACAGCGACTGCTCCAGCTCCAGGTCGAAGGAGCTCCGTTCGGTGGGCGGTCGCTCGCCCGGCAGGGACGCCCTGATCTCGCCGAGGTCGGGGGTGCCGTCGCCGTACCGTGCGAGGACCTTCTCGAAGACGTCGTTCCGGGCGAAGTCGTGCGCCGGGCAGGCACGCAGCCGGCGGTTGCCGTGGGCCTGGTCGTACTGGACGACCACACCGACGAGGCGGCTTTCGCAGAAGACCGCGGCCCCGGACGCCCCCGCCCACGCCTTCCTGCCGTCGGGCTGCGGATCGGGCGCGATCCGCTGGTCGAGCACGTAGTGGCGGCTGGTCCCGGAGGACAACAGGGGCAGGTCCCCCCGGAGGTGCTCGACCTCGTGCTTCTCCCGGTGCACGCTGGCCCTCGGGAAGCCGAGGGCCTCGTACTGCAGGACGCCCCTGCCCGTGGGCCGGCCCCATCTCACCGGCTCCGGTACGGCCACGTCGTCGTCGAGGAGCAGCAGCGCCACGTCCAGACCGGAGGGGTGCGGCCAGACCTTGCCGACCCCGACGGTCCGCACGACCACCTCACCGGGGTGCCCCACCTGTGCCTCGATCGCCGGCCAGGGCGCATCGAGGCCCTTCTGCGTCACCACATGGCGAGCGGTCAGCACCAGCCGGGGCCCGATCAGGTAGCCCGACCCGACGCTGCGCACGTCCTCCGAGGTCCCACCGCAGATCAGCGCCAGTCTGCGCGGATCCATCTCAGAACTCGCTCCAGGACCTGGCCTCGTCGTCGCTGATCTCCGGCGCGGCCCCGCCGGTGGCGCGGTCACGGATCGACAGCTTCAGCGTGAGCTTGTGCGTCCGGACGGTGGCGTGCTCGCCTCCCGCGCCGACGGAGACCACGCCGAAGTTCAGCTTGCCGTCGCCCTTGCCGCTGTTGCGCAGCTCCAGGTGCAGTTCGAGCTGGGCCTCCTCGACGGTGAACGCGAACTGCTCGCCCGCGCCCTGGCCCTGGGCCTGGTAGAGCTCCTGCCTCAGTTCCTCGATGGCCGCCGCCAGCCCGATGCTCGACATCTTCCCGCCCCCTGCGCCCCGCACTGCCGGTAGTACCCGGTCACGGTACAGCCTGGCGCGAACGCGGCGTCAAGTCAGGTCTACGGTGGTCGGCAGTGCCCGTCGACGGATCGAGGAGACCAGCAGGCATGCCACCGCGTCAGGGGGACTCCGACGGTTCGTCGCGGCAGTTGGAGCTCTCGGAGTTTCTCTGGCTGGCGGCGGACGATTTCCGAGGCGTCATGGACGTCAGCCGGTACAAGGAGTTGGTCCTCGGCCTGATCTTCCTGAAGCACTTGAACGTCGAGTTCGAGGGACGCCGTGAAGAGCTGGTGCGTCAGGGGACGGAGGACACCGACCCCGGTCGGTTCTGGCTTCCGCCCGTCTCGCGTTGGCCGTCGTTTATTGATCCTTCGGCCGAGCGTCGTCTGAGTCTTCGTCTCAAGGACGCGGCCGACGCCGTGAGGTACCTGCACCCCTCCTTGGCGGACGTTCTTCGGGCGGACTTCGACCCGCAGGGAATCCACGAGCAACGCTTGGCTGAACTCGTCAGCCTCATCGACGGCATTGTCGCGCGCCCGTCGCTTCCCATGGTGTTCGAGGCAGCCCTCGCAGGGTTCGCAGATCTGGAAGGCACGTCAGGTAGCGAGTTCAGCACCCCACCGTGGGTCGTCGAGTTGGTGACGGAACTCCTGGAGCCGTTGGGCGGCCGGGTGTACGATCCGGCGTGTGGTACCGGAGGCATGCTGCTCCAGGCATCCGAGTACGCGGCGAGCCACCGAGGCGCAGGGCCTGGCACCCATCTCGATCTCTTCGGCCAGGACGTGAACGGGCAGTTCTGGAACATCGCCACCATGAATCTCGCCATCCACGGTGTCGAGGGCGATCTCGGCGCCCGCCCGGCAGACACGTTGACGGCTGACCAGCATCCCGACCTAAAAGCCGACTTCATCATGACCCACCCGCCCTTCAACCTGCGAGTTGGAGACCTGGATCCAGGTGACGGGCGCTGGCAATTCGGCGTCCCACCCGTACGGAACGCCAACTACGCCTGGCTCCAGCACGTGGTTTCGAAGCTGGGTGAACACGGCACGGCCGGAGTTCTTCTGACGGACAGCTCCGTGGACACCCGAGCCGGTGGACAGGACCGGATCCGGCGAGCGCTGATCGAGGCAGACCTGGTCGCCGCCATCGTGGCGCTTCCCGCGAACCTGTTCCCGTCGACCTCGATTCCCACCTGCCTCTGGGTGCTGGCGAAGGACAAGACACCGTACGAGGCGACGGGACGGAGCAACCGCAGGAACCAGATCCTCTTCATGGACGCGCGGGACATGGCCGTGCCGATCGACCGCTCCCTTCGCTCCCTCCGCACGCTCAGAGGCGCGGACATCGCCACGATCGCCGGCACGTACCAGTCCTGGCGGGGAACGCCCTCCGCCCGCCGTCGAGGCGACGTCTACCGGGATCAGCCGGGCTTCTGCTTCTCGGCCGAGCTGGCCGCCGTCCGCGCCCACAAGTACACGCTGGCGCCCGCCCCGTACGTGGGAAGCGGCGCGGCCACGGCAGCGCCCGTACGCAACGGCCCTGCGGCCTCCGCCGCCCGGACGGCCGGGCTCACGAAGGACCTCTACGGCCTGTTCGACTGATCACCCCGCAGACGGTGATCCGCCCGCCGGGGTGGTGAGCCGGCGGGCGGATCGTCTGGGGAAGGTCGTCTCGTTATTCGCCGTCGTTGGAGGGGACTTCGAGGCCGAGGGCTTCGAGGACGGCGAAGTGGACCTCGGTGTTGTCGAGGAAGCCGTTGAAGTTGTCGGAGCCGGGGCCGGAGGCGACGATCGAGACGTCGTCGACGGTGTGGACGCAGTTGGTCTCGTGGGGCGGCAGGTTGCCCTGCTGGAGTTCGGCGCCGGGCTGGTGCTGGGGGTTGGGGACGGCGTTGCCGGAGGCGGTGTCGATCAGGGAGGGCTGGACGGGGACGGGGTTGTGGGTGAAGCCGTCGGTGTGGTCGGGGTGGTTGGACCAGCCGAAGAAGAGGCCGACCTCGGGGTTCGGGTCGTCGGGGAAGCCGTCGCCGTTCCCGTCGGTGTAGGTCGGGAAGCCGGCGTCGCCGTAGATGCCGTTGGCGGGGCGGCCCTGGTTCTTGCGGCGGTCGTGGGTGCCGACGATGCTCATCGAGTGGTTGTGGTCGGCGGTGACGACGATCAGGGTGTCGCCGCGGCCCTCGGCCCAGCGCTTCGCGACGCCGATGGCCTGGTCGAACTCGATGGTGTCGTAGAGGGCGCGGGGGCCGTCCAGCGGGTGCTCCTGCTTGTCGATGGAGGCGCCCTCGACCATCAGGAAGAAGCCGTTGGGCTTGTTCTCCAGCACCTTCAGGGCCGCGGCGGTCATGGCGGGCAGGGTGGGCTGGTCCTGCCAGTCGCCCAGCACCTCGGGCTTCCTGATCTGCTGGCGGTCCAGGTAGACGTTGAGGTTGCCGGTGTGGAACTGGCCGAGCAGCTTCTCCGGCGCCTTGCCGGCCGTGGCCGAGGCCAGTTCCTTGGCGTTGGTGGCGACGGTGAAGCCCTTCTGGCGGAACTCGTTGACGAGGTCGCGCTCGTCCTTGCGCTTGGAGCCCTTCTGGGACTTCGGCAGCAGGGAGGCGAGGCCGCCGCCCATCAGGACGTCCGGGGTGCGGGCCGGGTCCAGCACCTGGTCCATGATCTCCAGGTACTCGGAGCGGCGGCGGGTGTGCGCCCAGACGGCGGCCGGGGTGGCGTCCTGGATCTCGGCGGTGGTGACCACGCCGATCGCCATGCCGGCGGCCCGCTTGAGGAGTTCGGCCATCGTCTCGACGCGCGGGTGCTTGTTGGGGTCGGGCTCGTTGGACTCGTAGACGCCCATCGCGTTGACCGAGGTCTTGTGGCCGGTCATGTAGGCGGACATGGAGTTGGCGGAGTCGGTGGCGATCGAGTCGGCGCCGGAGGTGCCCACGATGCCGCGGGCGTCCATCCGGTCCATCTCCAGCAGGCCACGGTACTTGCCCTGGGTCATGCCCTTGGAGAGCAGCCGGGCGCCGGTGATCGCGGCGCCGCCCATGCCGTCGCCGAGGAAGAAGATGACGTTGTCGGCCTTGCGGCCGTGGTGGCGGGCGGAGACGACCTCGTGCTCCACCTCGGCGGTGGAGACCTTGCCGCCGGAGGTGACCTTGACCCGGACGGTGTACGAGCCCGGGTTGGGGTACGTCACCTGCCGGTAGGTGACCTCCAGGCTGTCCTTGGCGGAGCTGGTGCGCACCGGGTCGTTGTGGAGGATCGCCTCGGGGCCGTGCTCGCCCTCCACCGATATCTGGATCTTCGCCGTGGCCGGGTCCACCTGGGACGCCTCGACGCGCAGGTCGAACAGCGAGCCCGCGAGGAACTTGGCGTTGTCGATCGGGAGGATGCGCACCGGCCCGCCGGTCGCGCCGCGCACCCCGAAGCCCGGCGTGCGCTCGACGGCGGCGTGCGGCCCCGCGGCCTTCAGCGGCCCGAGCGGCGCCGCCTTCTCCGCAGCACCGGCCGTGCCCGGCTGGGCGGAGGCGCCGGTCTCGCCCAGCCCCACGACGGCCACCGCCGCCAGGCCGCCCCCGCCCGCCCGGAACAGCGACCGCCGCGACAGCCCGTGCTCCGTGCCCTGGTCCTTCATCTCCGTCTGCCCCTCAGCCGCCTGCACGAGTCCCGGGCGGCCCGATGCCCGTCGGCACCGCCCCGGATGAACAGCCCGCAATATGCCGTGTGCCGACGGGCCTTCGGGTGAAGTGCGTGCGACAGGCGAGGATGCGCTCGGCGAACAAGCGGGTGGGCGGCGCCAGTTGGGTGCGGTCGGGCGGTCGGGGGCGGGGCATTGGGCGTTCGGGGGTCAGTCGGCGTCGGGGAGGTGGATGGCCTCGTAGGCGAGCCACTGGGCGAAGGAGTGGAGGCCGAAGTCGAGGTCGACGGTGGGGTGCCAGCCGGTGGGGGTGGGTGCGGGTGGTGCGGTGGGGGAGGGGGGTGCGGGGTGGTTGGTGGGGGCGGGGGAGATGGGGACGGGGCGGACGACGCGGTGGACGGTTTCGGCGAGGTCGCGGGCGGTGAGGGGCTTCTCGGTGGTGAGGGTGAGGGTGGTGGTGGCGGGCGGGGTCCGGAGGAGGAGGGAGAGGGCGGAGAGCAGGTCCTTGACGTGGAGCGGGTGGAGGGGGGTGTCGGGGTCGCCGTCGAGGGTGATGGGGTGGCTGCGCAGGGCGCTCCAGACCATGCGGCCGATGGGGGTGTGGCGGGAGGTGCCCGGGCCGTAGAGGTCTCCGAGGTGGAGGGTGAGGGGCTCGGCGGAGGGCCGGTGGATGATCAGGGGGCCTTCGGCGGTGGGGAGTTCGACGGCGGCGTCCGGCGAGGCGGTGGCCTCGACGAGGTGGTGGCCGTGGTCGGCGAGGCCCCGGGCGAGGTGTTCGCCGAGGGGGGTGTCGGCGCCGAGGACGGCGACGGTGGGAGTGGGAGTGGGAGTGGGGGTGTGGCGGTGGTGGCGGCGGGAGGGGCCGGGGGCGTCCGCCCGGCCGGCGAGGAGGCCCTGGCGGGTGAGTGCGGTGAGGTCGTCGCGCAGGGCGGCGATCTCCTCGGCGGTGCCGTTCTGGGCGATGCCGCCGATGCCGAGGGTGGCGAGGCACTCGTCCAGGACGGCGGGGTCGGGCTCGCCGAGGACGGGCAGGTCGTGGTGGACGAGGCCCGTGGTGTAGGCCGTCAGCCAGGTGCCCCAGGCGGTCTGCGGGTCGACGGCGCCGGTGGAGCGGGGGAGGCGGGAGCGGAGGGGGGCGACGGGGATGCCCCGGCCTTCGAGGTACTGCTCGCAGTCGATGTGCAGCCAGCGGGGGCGGCCGGGGCCGGGTTGGCGGACGTCGCAGCGGGCGATGCCGTACTTGAAGTAGGGGATGGTGTGAAGATCCGTCAGATGCCGTTCCTCATGGCCTGGTTGGTCGGTGGGGAGGAAGCAGACGGAGCGGCGCGGGCCGCGGAAGGCGTTGCCGGAGATGCTGCCCCGGTCGTCGTGCTCGGCGAGGTTGGGCACGGCGACGAAGCGGGGGACGCCGGCGGCGCGCAGGTAGCGGTCCATCAGGATGTCGTCGGGCCAGGCGAAGAGGTGGCGGCTCGCGTACTCGACGTACCCGGCGGCGACGGCGCGCGGCAGGATGATGGCCACGCACGGGAAGTACTCGCCGACGGCGCCGACCCAGCGGGCGCCGGAGAGGGCGGCGAAGCGGGCGGCCGCGCCGTTGCGGGAGTCCCAGAGGGCGAAGAGGGCGAGGGCGGCGTCGGGCATCGCCTCGACGGCCCGGTGGGCGCGCTCGAAGAAGCCGTCGGAGAGGATCATGTCGTCCTGGACGACGAGGTGGTGGGTGGCCCCCTCCTCGATCGCCGACCAGGCGGCCAGGGCGGTGCGCAGCACGGAGGGCCTGCCGGTCGGGTCCGGGTCGACGACCACGGACAGGGCGCCGGGCGGGGCGTCGGCGGCGATCCGGCGGGCCGCGTCGAGCCGCTTGGGGTGGGTCATCACCGAACCGCTCATCCGGTGGCGGGTCGAGCTGGTTCCAGGCATGGTTCCAGGCATCACGGTGCTCCGCGTCTCCTCGGGCGTGGGGTGGCCGCGCGCCGCCGGGGCGGTCGGACGGAGGCGTCCGTTCCGCGTCCGTCCGGGCGCGCAGGGAAGCTACCAGGCGTCTTCGGGCTTGAAACAAAGGCGTCTTGATGACGTGTCAGGAGGGCCGAAAAGGCACTCTTGTCGCCCCCTGTGCAGCAAAAGCATGCTGGGCGAGCCACCGCTCCCGCGCAGAAACCGGAGGGGAACCGATGAACGCGCCCAGCGTGCAGGCAGCATCCCTGGGGTCCGAATCCCAGGGCTCGGCCGTCCGCGCCGCATCAGAAGAATCGTTACTGCAACGCCTGAACGGGCTGCGGGACGCCCGCGTCGTCGTCACGGGCGGAGGGGGACTGGTCGGAAGCCGCGTCGTCGCCCTGGCGCGCCGGGCCGGCGCCGCCGTCACCGTGCTGGACCGCTTCGACGCGTACCCGGGGGACGTCCGCGAGCTGTTCGGACTCGACCGCCTCGGCGCCGAGGCGGTCGCCGGGGACATCTGCGACCGGGAGACCGTGCGCGGCGTCGTCAAGGGCGCCGACTACGTGATCCACGCCGCCGCCTACGCCGACGTCGCCGCCTGCACCCGCCACCCCGACGTGGCCTTCGAGGCCAACGTGCGCGGCACCGAGACCGTGCTCGAGGAGATCGCCGCCTCCGAGGTGCGCCGGCTGGTGTTCATCTCCTCGGCCGCCGTCTACGGCAACGGCGACCCGGGCGTCACCGGCCCGCAGGTCTTCCGCGAGGACCAGCCCCTCGTGCCCGTCTCGGTCTACGCCAACACCAAGCTGTGGGCCGAGCACCAGGCCCGGCTGATGCTGGCCGCCCCGGACCGGCCCGAGTTCACCGTGCTGCGCTACTTCTCGGTCTACGGGGATCCGCAGATCCCCAAGCCCGGCAGCCACTCGTGGATGGTCGCGTGGATGTCCATGCACGCCCACCTCGGCCTGCCGATCCACCTCAACGGCGGCGGCGTCCAGGTCCGCGACCTCGTCCACGTGGACGACATCGCGGCGGCGACGGTGCTCGCCCTCGTCGAGGAGAAGGCGGCCGGACAGATCATCAACGTCGGTACGGGCAAGCCCACTTCGGTGCGCGACGTGGCCGACCTCATCGCCCCGCACTACCCGGGCTCGCGCCAGATCGTCACCCCGCTCCCGGAGGGCGACCCCCTGGGCGGCTACGCCGCCACCGAGCGGATGCGCGAACTCCTGCGCTTCACCCCGCGCATCGACGTCCGCGAGGGCGTCGAGAGGTACGTACGCTGGCTGAAGGCCAACCCGCAGGCCGTCCCCGAGTGGCTGCGCGCCACCGCGGCCGACCGGTCCGCCTGAGCCGGTCGGGCCCAACCAGTAGGGAGAGTACGTGAGTTACGTCGGCTCGTACGTGTGGAAGCTGCGCCAGAAGGTGGGGAGCCAGCTGCTCCTGCTGCCCGGCGCCCAGGTGCTCGTCCTGGACGACCAGGGGCGCTGCCTGCTCCAGAAGCGCAGCGACAACGGCCTCTGGGAGCTTCCCGCCGGAGCCTGCGAGGAGGGGGACACCTTCGCCGCCACCGCCGCACGGGAGTTGGAGGAGGAGACGGGCCTGCACGTCGAGGAGGCGGACCTCGTCCCCTTCGCCTCCTTCTCCGACCCCGGACTGCACACCCTCACCTACCCGGGCGGCGACGTCGCCCAGTGCTTCGCGCTCTGCTTCGCCGCGCACCGCTGGACCGGGAGCATCCGCCCCGGGGCCGACGAGGTGCTGCGGGCCGGGTTCTTCGACCCGAAGGACCCGCCGGAGCCGTTGTACCGGGCCACGGCCGCCGTGCTGGAGTTGTACGAGGTGTTCCGCGAGACGGGGAGGTTCCAGGCCCGATGAGTCACCCACCCATACGCGCGGTCGTGCCCTGCCGGGCCTGCCTGTCCGGGGAGGACCTGGACTGGCTGGGCGGGCGCTCGGTCAGCGTGGCGCTCGACCTGACGACCACGGTGGAGGTGCTCCCCTCCGGCAGGGCGGACGGGCCCGGGAGCACCGGCGGCTGGGCGCAGGAGGTGTGGGAGTACCTGCGCGCCCGGCTCCCCGGCCTGCCGGAGCGGGCGCCCGCCGTACGGGTCGGCAGCGACGCCCCGGCGGCCAGCGGGCTGTCCTCCTCCACGGCGCTGATCGTCGCGCTGTTCGAGGCGTACCTGGCCGCGGTCGGCCGGTCGGCCGAGGTCGGCGTGGAGACCGTCAGCCACTGGGCGTACCACTTCGAGTTCCTCGTCTTCAACGGCGGCGGGATGGACCAGACGGCCGTCATCCAGGGCGGCGCGCTGCTGCTGGAGGGCCGCAGCACCGGGCTGCCCGTCATCCGGGAGCGGGCGCTCTTCCCGGCGGACTGGACGGTCCTGGTGGTCGACTCCGCCACCGCCAAGTCCACCGGCCACCACATCCGCGTCGTCCGCGCGCAGCTCGCCGACGGGGACCCGAAGCTCGCCGACTACATGGCCACCGCCGACGCCGCCTCCGAGGAGGTGTGGAAGGCCCTCGGCGCCCGCGACCTCTCCTCGCTGGAGGCCGCGATGGGCCGGGCCCACGTGGCGATGCGGGACTACCAGGCGATGTCCACGCCGTTCCTGGAGCGCCTCAGGAACCTCGCCCGCGACCGCGTGGGCCTGCCCCTCAAGCTCAGCGGCGCCGGCGGCGGCGGGGCCCTGGTGGGTGTCTGCCCGGCGGACGAGGCGGAGGCGACCGCCGCCCGGCTGCGCACCGCCTACGAGGGGTACCCGGACGTGCGGGTGATGCCCGTACGGGCGGCGGGGTTCAGGCTCTAGGGCGCGTCTGACAATTGGCGGCGACCGCCCGGCGGGAATTGTCAGACACGCCCTAGAAGCATCGAGGCGGCGCCGCCGGCCCTCCCGAACGCGGGAGGACCGGCGGCGCCGTCGTGCGTGCGGGCCGGGCGAAGCGGCCCGGATGTGCGGGTGGGATGGGCGGGCCGGGCGAAGCGGCCCGGGTCAGATGAAGGGGTCGTAGTCGGAGTCGAGGACGGGGGCGCCGTTGCCCTCGCCGATCCTCTCCAGCTCCAGGTTGGAGGCGTGGCGGGCGCAGTGGAACCGGCAGTCGGAGCTCGGGTTCACCAGGCCGCGGTCGGAGTCGCGCCAGATCTCGGCGAGGCTCTGGGTGACGGCGTCGCCGATCTTCGCCTTCTCGTTCCCGCGGTGGTACGAGCACGCGTAGACCCCGGACGGCGTCACCAATGTGCGCAATTCGGCGATGCGGCAGCGTTCGTAGTCCTTCGGCTGCACCGGGCCGCGGTGGTTGCGCAGGGAATGCAGGGTGGAGGAGTTGACGATCTGGAATGTTTCGCTCTCCAGACGGGAGGCTTGCGCCAGCTGGTCCTCGACGGAGGAGAGCAGGGAATCGGCGACCGGGACGATGTGGTGATCGTCGTCGAACATGGCCTTGACCTCGAAGTAATCGCATCCGATGTCATGGGCCAATTCGGCAGCGGTCAGCACCTCGTGGTGATTGCTGACGGTATTCCCGTCCGTTTCCCGGCGGGACATCAGGAGGAACGAGTAACCGAGCGCTCCGCTTTTCGCCTCGGCGAGCAGCCGCATGTTGGCGACCACCTTGTCGAAGACGCTGGCGCCCTTGCGGTCGGGCCGGAAAACGCCGTACGTCGCCTTGGTTCCGGCGTCCATCGAGACGCGCACCCAGGAGGCGTAGGCGGCCAGTTCATCCAGGTTCTGCCTGATCAGCGTGCCGTTGGTGACCACGCCGATGGCTATGCCGGCCTCCCCGAGGACGCGCAGCACGCGCTTGGTCCCGGAATGGGCGAGCGGTTCCCCGCCACCGATGAGGATGACCGCCCGGACGGACATCTCCACCAGTTCCCCGGCGAGTTCGGACAGGCGGTCCGCGGTGAAACGGCCCTGGTTCAGGAGTTTTCCGCTGATGCACTCCGGGCATGCCAGGTCGCAGAAAGTAGTCGGATCGAGATCGACGACGAGCGGGGCACTGGAACGGGAACCCGAGGCAACCTCCAGAATCCTCGGCCAACTTGACGGTTGGTAAAGCTTGGAGACCAGGTCGAGACGATCGGCACCCATGGTTCTCCTTCGTTGGACGGGCACACAGGCTTCTCCTAACCTGCCCATAAAGGCCGGGACCAGTCGTCGAGTTCCGGACACGTTGCGTTCCTGGCCGATTTCCGAGGGGCCTTTTCCGGCCGATTCCCAATCCCCACGCAAACCGCCCATTCGGAATCTGCCACGATCGATCACCGGACGACCCTCACCCGCCACCCCGCCGTACGACGAAGGAGCACCCGATGAGCGCCGCATCCGCCGTTCCACCCCGCGTCAGCGCCTCCGTGATGACCCACCCGGTGCGCCGGGCGCAGGCCGAGGAGCTGGCGTCCTGGCTCGGCGTCGGCAACCTCGCCGTGGACCCGGACCCGACCGGCCCGCCGTCCGCGCTGCGCACGGCGCTGGTGGCCTGGGGGCAGGCCGAGGAGACCGCCACCCACCACCTGATGGTCCAGGACGACGTGGCCGCCCCCGCCGACCTGGTCGGCCTGGTGACGGAGGCGGCGGCCCGCTTCCCCGAGGACGCGCTGGTCTTCTACACCAACTGGCACGCCCGCAACGGCGCGCTCTCCCGCCTGGCGGCCCTGGCCGGCGCGGCCTGGGTGCGGGGCGTGCCGCAGGAGTTCACGCCCACCCTGGCCGTCTGCCTGCCCGTCGAGATGGCCGCGCGCTACCGGGAGTTCGGCCACCGCAGCGGCGACCGCCACGACGACGAGGTGCTCTCCGCCTTCCTGCGCCCGGGCGGGCGGATGGCCCTGCTCGCGGTGCCGAACGTGACCGAGCACACCGGCACCAGCTCCATCAACGGGCACGCCTCCCAGGGCGTGCGCAAGGCGGCCTGCCCCGTCGACGAGGCGACCGCCCGGCCGCTGCTCGCCCACGGCCCGGTGCTGGAGCGGCCCGACTGGCTGCCGTACATGCGCAACGGCGAGGGCTACCTCCAGCTGTCCTGGGGCACCGAGCCCTCCGCCCACATCCCCTGGCGGGAGGCGCTGCCGCACACCGGCGTGAGCGAGCAGGCGCTGCGCGGGCTCGAGGCGGCCCACCGCCCGGCCGAGGCCGTACGGGAGGTCGCCGAGGCCTTCGGCGACCGGTACGCCGAGGAGCTGTGGCTGCACGCCGTGCTCCTCGGCGCCCAGGCCGAGGCCGTCGCGGGTCGGCTGGAGGCCCGGCCGGAGGGCGGGTTGGAGGGCCGGTTGGAGGCCCGGCCGGAGGGCGTCTCGGCCGGGCCCGAGCTGGCGCGGCTGCGCGAGCGGGCCGTCTCCACCCTGGGCCTGGCCAGCCTGCCCGCCGAGCAGCGCCCCGGGGTGACCCCCGGCCAGGCGGCGCTGCTCACCGAGTACGCCTGGAGTGCGATCCGCTGCGGGAGTTCGCTGCTCAGTCGCTCCGGGCGTCGTGGGTGATCCAGACCCCCGGCTCCCAGTAGGTGCCCAGGTCCCGCGCCCGGTCGATGTGGACGGGCGCGAGACCGTGGGGGAAGACGTAGTCGCCGTCCTCGGGGAACTCCAGGCCCGTCCAGGACTCCCACTCGGCGACGGTGCCGGTGATCCGCGAGGACTGCGCCGTGCCGTGGGCGAGGACGCCGCCGACCTTGACCTGGGTGCGCACCCAGGGGTCGAAGGGCGAGCCGTCCTCGCGCGTCCAGGCGGCGTAGCGCTCGATCGGGATCGTCGGGTACAGCTCCTTGTGGGTCGGCCGGACGGGCACGATGACGGTGTCCAGCCCGGCGGAGCGGGCGAGGACGGCCAGCTCCCGCAGCAGGACCTTGGACAGGCCCCGGCCCTGGTGCGCCGGGGACACCTCCACGCCGAGGGCGCACAGGGCGGTGGGCGCGATCCCGGCCTCGCGCTCGGCGAAGGCCGCGGCGATGGACTCGTCCAGCCCGTTCCCGAGCCCGGCGGGCGTGCCGTCCCAGGCGCGGGGGAGCGAGCGGCCGGTGCCGAGGACGGCGTCGGCCTCCTCGTCGTGGAGCAGGAACTGGTACTCGGGGAACTCCTTGAACATCCGGTCCCAGTAGAGGTCGCCGATGTCGCCGTGGAGGTTGTACTCGGGCACGACGCCGGCGAAGTCCTCCGGGATGCGGTCCCACAGCTCGGGGCGCTCGCTGTGGCGCACGGTGGTCCAGCGCGGGCTCGTCACGAGGGCACCTCCGCGTCCCAGACGACCATCAGCGGCAGGCCCGCCCAGGCGGCGCGGGCGGCGTCGGCCACGAACTCCTCGTAACCCCCGGGCGCCAGGCTGCCGTTGAACACCGGCTCGTGGCAGGCGCGCAGCGTCAGACCGGCCGCCGCGACGGCGGCCAGGTACGCGCCGGGCAGGTGGAGCCGGTTGCGGACGAAGCCGAGGCTGCCCGGGCCGCGCACGAAGACGCACTGGCCCTGCAGGGCGATGACGAAGGGGTGCAGATCGGTGACGACGATCCGCCCGCCGGGGCGGACGACGCGCGCCAACTCGCCGAAGGCCGTGGTCAGTTCCTCCTGGTGCGTCATGGCCATGGAGCAGACGGCCAGGTCGACGGAGTCGTCCTCCAGCGGCAGTGCCTCCAGCAGGCCGAGGCGGTACTCGGCCTCGGGGGAGTGCCGGCGCGCCTGGTCGATCATCTGGGGGGACTGGTCCACCCCGATGACGCGGTGGCCGCGGGCGAGCAGGGCGGCGGTCTGGCGGCCGGTGCCGCAGGCCGCGTCGAGGGCCACCCCGACGGGCAGGGCGTCGAGGATGCCGTGGACGATCGGCTCCTCGACCTGGATGAAGGAGCTGGGCAGGGTGTCGTACCGCTCGGCCCACTCCGCGTAGCCGGTGGCGAGGTCCAGCTCGCTCACGGCCGCCTCGGCGTCGGGCATCGGCTGCTCGTCCTGGGTGACGAACCTGCGGATCTCCTCGACGCGGGCCTTCAGGAACGCCTCGTCGCCGTCGACGGCGTTGCGCAGGAGCGCCAATCCCTCGATTCCCAGGATCAGTTCGCGGACGTGCAGTCTACTGTCCATCCGGTCGTCCATCCGATTCCCCTCGGCAGAAGGTGGCAGGAAGTCGTGCGGTGAAACCCGATTTTCGCTACCCGGGCCCGGGTGGCGGCAGACGCCTACGGAACGGCTTGTCCGGAAAGGCGTGATCCTTGGCCGAACTCCGGCCCGTGGAAAGGGAGATGGCGTGCGGGGTAACGTGACCGTCCGCTCAATCGGGTGAACGGACAATCCTGGGGGACGGTGTGATCGAGGGATATTTCGGCAGGGAGAGCGTCATCGCGGGGGAAACGCTGGACTTCCACGTCTCGACGGACGCGGAGGCCTTCCGGCTCAGCTTCCACCGGCTCGGCCGGGAGGTGGAGTTCGTCGCCCGGACGCCCTGGCTGACGGGCGTCCACCGGCCACCGCCACCGCACCCGGACGGCGTGCCCGGCCACGCCGACCCGGCGACGGACTGGGACTGGCCGCCGTACGCGTACGCCGTCCCCGAGGACTGGGAGCCGGGCATCTACGTGGCGCTGTTCGTCGAACGGGGAGCGGAGGAACCGGCCCTGGACGCCGACACCCTGGAGGGCGCGGAGCGGGAGTTCTTCGTGGTCAGGCCCGTACGGCCGGGCAGCCGCTCCCGCATCCTGTACAAGAAGTCCAGCTTCACCCGGCACGCCTACAACCGCGCCGACCACCCCGCCGCCGAACGCGCCGCCAGCCTCTACGACAATCCCGTCTACGACGACCCCGTGCACGGCGGCCCGCGCGGCCACAAGCTGAGCATGCGCCGCCCCGGCGGCATCATCGACCTGGCCCACTGGGACGCCCCGTTCATCGCCTGGCTGGAACGCAACGGATACGCGGTCGAATACTGCACCGACCTCGATCTGCACCAGGACCGGGAACTCCTGGACGCCTACGATCTGCTGCTGAGCGTCGGCCACGACGAATACTGGAGCGCCGCCATGCGCGCCCGGGTGGAATCCTTCGTCGAGGGCGGCGGAAACGTGGCCTTCCTGAGCGCCAACACCTGCTGGTGGCGCGTTCATCTCACCGATGACGACACGGCATTCGTCTCCGACACCGACCACCACGTCGCAGGCGTCCACCCCCACCTCCCGGCGACCGACCTCTGGTGGGCCGACAAACCGGACGGCGTCGGCGAACCCGAGAATTCCCTCACCGGGGTGAGTTTTCGCGGCGGCGGAATGTGGCCCGGTGATTGGCCCGGCGACCGGCCCCTGGACGGGTACACCGTCCAGCACGCCGACCACTGGATCTACCGGGGCACGGGCCTGCGCGACGGCTCCGACGGCGGCCCCGCCGACGCCCTCGGCGCCGGCACCCCGCTCATCGGGTACGAGTGCGACGGCGCCGCCTTCGCCTACGACGCCGACGGCGTCGCCCGGCCCACCGGCGCGGACGGCACCCCCGACTCCTTCCTCATCCTGGGCCTGTACGTGCTGAACCCGGTGAACGAGGACTTCCACACCATGAAGTGGAGCCACTGGAACTGCCCCGAGCGCGAGCCCGGCACCACCGGCCCGCGCGCCGCCACCATGGGCCTGTACACCCGCGGCGGCACCGTCTTCACGGCCGGGACCACCGACTGGCCCACCGTCGTCGGCCGGGGGCAGGACGCGGCGGTCGAGCAGGTCACCCGCAACCTGCTCGACCGGCTGCGCCATCGCGGACCCGGCTCTACAGAAGAGCGGTCAGGGCCGGCAGGGAGGTGATCCGGGCGGCCCCGTCGCGCAGCGGCGGGGCCTCGCCGAAGTCCACCGCGGCATCCGGACGGCACAGGTGCGCGGCCCGCATGCCGGCGGCCAGCGGGCCCTCGACGTCCGGGCCCCAGGCGTCCCCGACGAACAGGGCCTCCTCCGCCCGCAGGCCGCAACTCTTCAGCACCGTACGGTAGATGAGGGGGTGCGGCTTGCGGGCCCCGGCCTGCGCCGAGGTGACCACCACGTCGAACAGTCCGGTGAGCCCGACGGCGGCGACGGCCCCGTCCAGGTCCCAGAACCAGTTGGAGCACAGCGCCACCGTCTGCCCGCGCCGTCGAAGGTCCGCGAGCGTGCTGCGGACGTCCTCGTAGACCGCCAGGCGCATGTCCTTGGTGGCGGCGTCGAGGTCGGCCGCGAGGCCGTCGAGCTGCTCGGCGGGTACGCCGCAGCCCCTGGCCCTGGCTTTGAGTCGCTCCAACTCCCAGGCGTGGTACGCCTGTTCGCTGGATGAGTGGGCGGCGTGCTCCTCCCCGTCGGCGGGGCCGACGGACCACTGGTCGCCCCAGCGGGCGCCCTGGGCGCCCAGCCCGTGCCGCTCGAAGACCGACGCGTGGTCGGGCGGCAGGGGGGCGACCATGCGGACGAGCGTTCCGTAGAAGTCGAAGATCACGCCCCGGGTGCGCGCCACGATTGCCGGAGGCACTGGTCAGTACTTCCCGTACCGCCGGGGGAAGTAGTCCTCCATCCCGCCCTCGCGCTCGATGTCGACGGTCGAGCAGTGCAGCCCGCCGCCGAAGGGGCCGACCGCGCGGAACGGCACCGGCACGATCTCGAAGCCGTAGGAGGAGAGCTGCTCGGAGAGGCGGACCTCGTTCTCCTCGACGCACAGGGTGTTGTGGTCCAGGTTGAGCATGTTGGCCGCCAGCCACGGGCTGCAGAAGGAGAGCTTCGGCGGGTGGTCCCAGCTCGCGGGCTGCACCGCCTCCACGATCTCCCAGTCGTTGAGCTTGAAGAACTCCATCAGCTCCGGGTCGGCGAGGCGCTCGCCGCAGTGCAGCACCAGGCCCGGGCGCAGCGGCACCCAGGTGGAGTCGATGTGCAGGGGGTGGGTGTTGGTGGAGGTCACCGCGTGGACGCGGTGCTCGGGGTAGTGCCGCTTGAGCCAGTCGTAGCCGCTGCGGTTGGTGACGAAGGAGAGCTGGACGAAGAGGTCCTTGCCGAAGCGGGCGACGTCGGCCGCGTCGAAGAGCGGCTCGGCCTCGGTGAGGACCAGGTCGTAGTCGCGGACGCGGGCCAACTGCTCTTGTGTGGTCTGGGAGTTGAAGACGTCCCAGAATCCGGGGTTGAAGGAGGCGTCGGTCAGTCGCGGCTTGGGCGCGGCCTCCCAGCGCATCGTCGGGTCGGCCTCGAAGAGCTTCTGCAGGACGGGCCGGTAGCAGAGGTACTCGAACCAGCGGCTGCGGTAGGACATGGTCGCTTCGAGGACCTCGTTGCCCACGGTGAGCAAGAGATCCCGGGGCGGCATGCAGCCGAACATGGAGTCCTGCGTCCACTCGGGGGTGGAGACGGGGGCGCTGAAGTCGATGGGCGTGGGCCGGTCGACGCGTATGCCGCGCCTGCGCAGCAGTTCGGCGAAGTTGTCGAGCTCTTCGTTGGCCGCCGCGGTCATGTCCTCGGGCATCGGCCCGTAGGTGCCGAGCGGGAATCCGTCGTCGGGGTAGTCCCGGCGGACGGCGAGTTCGGGGGCCTGGACCATCGTGCCGTCGGCGCGGCCGACGATCACGTGCCGTAGCGGGTCCCAGCCGTTCCAGGAGTTGACCTTGAGGGGTCGTTCGTCGGAGTCCGTGGTCTGCGCGCTGAGCTCGGTCATGCCGCCACCGTGCCTGCAGGGGTGGTGACCGTCAAGAGTGGCTCGATTGCCGGTGGTGACCTTTGCGTCATTGTCGGGGTTGATGGGGTGGGCGGCAATCTATGCCTCGGAAGGTATAACCCCACGTGTCTAGACCATTGAACTGATGTGTCGTCAGTCGTGTGGTGATGCCGGTGATGGCCGAAAGTCGGTACCAGCAGCGTGAGTTGACCATCTCTTGGGTAATTGCGACCGTCAGTCGGCGGGATCGAGGAGTAGGCATGACAAGAAGATTACGAGGCGTCGTCGCGGCGGCCTCCACCCTGGCGGTGCTCGCGGCCGCGGCCGGGTGTTCGAGCGACTCCGGCAGTTCGAAGGGCTCCGGGAAGCTGACGGTCTGGCTGACCGTCGACGCCCAGGAGAGCTGGCCGGATCTGGTGGAATCCGTCAACACCCGTTTCAAGCAGGCGCATCCGGGCACCGACGTCTCCGTCGAGTACCAGCAGTGGACCACCAAGAACCTCAAGGTGGACGCCGCCCTGGCCGGCCACGACGTGCCCGACGTCATCGAGATGGGCAACAGCGAGACGGTCAACTACATCGTCAACGACGCCTTCGCGCCCGTGGACCCCTCGAAGTTCGACCACGCGGGTGAATGGCTGAGCGCCCTGCGTGAACCCTGCGAGTACAACGGCAAGACCTACTGCGTGCCCTACTACGTCGGTGCCCGCGTCGGCATCTACCGCACGGACCTGTTCCAGCAGGCCGGAGTCGCGAAAGCGCCCGACACCTACCCGGAGCTGATCGCCGCCCTCGACGCGCTCAAGGCCAAGTTCGGCGCCGAGGACAAGGCGTTCTCCGCGCTCTACATGCCCGGCCGCTACTGGTACGCCGCCCTCGCCTTCGTCAAGGACACCGGCGGGGAGATCGCCGTCAAGAAGGACGGCAAGTGGCAGAGCGCCTTCTCCGGCCCCAAGTCCGTCGAGGGCCTGAAAGCCTGGAAGGCCCTGATCGACTCCTACTACGTCGGCGACCGCTCCAAGGACAACGGCGACGAGCCCGCCGTCGTCGGCCAGGGCAAGGTCGGCGCCTTCTACGGCAACACCTGGGAGGCCGACGCCGCCGCCGACCCGCAGTCCGGCGGCAACCCGGAACTCAAGGGCAAGTTCGGCTCCTTCGCCTTCCCCGGCCCCTCCGGCGGACCGCTGCCGCCCTTCCTCGGCGGCTCCGAACTCGCCGTGCCCGCGAAGTCCAGGAACAAGGACCTCGCCCAGGAGTGGATCAAGCTCTTCACCGACCGCACCTCCCAGCAGCGCCTGATCAAGGCCAACACCCTGCCGAACAACACCGCCCAGCTCGGCGAGGTCGACGCCAAGGGCGTCAACGGCCCCGCCGCCAAGGCCGCCACCCGCGGCTGGGTCACCCCGCAGGCCCCCGGCTGGGTCGCCGTGGAGAAGGCCAACATCCTCCAGGAGATGCTGGAGGACATCGCCACCGGCAAGCACTCGGTGGAGGACGCCACCAAGACGGCGGACGGGCGCATCGATGCCGTCATCAACAAGAACTGAGCAGGCCGCGGAGCCCGCCGTGCGCACCCCCGTGCGCACGGGCAGGGCCCCCGGCCGGCGGCGGGTGGCCAAACGGGCCACCCCGTACCTGCTGATCGCGCCCATGATCGGCACCCTGCTGCTGGTCCTCGGCTACCCGCTGCTGGACATGGTCCTGCTCTCCTTCAAGGACATGACCCGCAAGGAGCTCTTCTCCGGCGAGCCTCCGCCCTGGGTCGGCCTCGACCAGTACCAGGCCGTCCTCTCCGACGGCTTCTTCTGGGTGGTCGTCGCCCGCACCGTGGCCTTCGCCGCCGTCTGCGCCGGGCTCACCATGGTCGGCGGGCTCGGCTTCGCGCTGCTGCTGCGCAGCGTCTCCCGCTGGGTGCGGGTGATCATCGTCGGCGTCCTCGTCGCCGTCTGGGCCATGCCGTTCATGGTCGCCGCCTCGGTGTTCCGCTGGCTCACCGACGCCGACTACGGCATCGCCAACTGGGTGCTCGGCGAACTCACCGGCGCGGACTTCCGCGGCCACAACTGGTTCAACAACCCCTGGGAGGGCTACGCCGTCATCGTCGCCGTCGTGGTCTGGGGGGCGATCCCCTTCGCCGCCATCACCCTGCACGCGGCCGTCGTCCAGGTGCCGCCCGAGCTGGAGGAGGCCGCGCGGGTCGACGGCGCCCGGGGAGCGCAGATCTTCCGCCACGTCACCTTCCCGATGATCAGGCCGCTGTTCACGGTGGTCGCGGCCCTGTCAGCGATCTGGGACTTCGGCGTGTTCAGCCAGATCTGGCTGATGCGCGGCGGCCAGCCCGAACGCGACTACTACCTGCTCGGCGTCTACTCCTTCATCGAGTCCTTCGCCGTCAACCGCTACAGCGCGGGAGCGGCCATCGCCATCCTCACCGTGCTGCTGCTGCTCGTCGGCTCCGCCGTCTACCTGCGCCAGATCCTCCGGACGGGAGAGGTCGAATGACCACCGACAGCCGGCGCCGCCGCAACCGCCGCCTCGCGAACACCGCCGGGCTGATCGGCGCCGCCGTCATGGCCTTCCCCGTCTACTGGATGGTCCTGACGGCCTTCCGGCCCGCGAGCCAGATCCTCCACGTGCCACCGGAGTTCTGGCCCCGCACGTTCACCCTGGACAACTTCCGCCGGGCGATGGGCTCCGACACCTTCTGGGAGAACGTGCGCTCCAGCGTCCTCATCGGCGCCGGCACGGTGGTGATCTCCCTGGTCGTCGGCACCCTCGCGGCCTTCGCCGTCGCCCGGTTCGCCTTCGCCGGGCGCCGGGCGCTGATCCTCGTCCTGCTGTGCGTCCAGACGATCCCGCTGATCGCCCTGGTCATCCCCGTCTACCTGCTGCTCAACGACCTCGCCCTGACCGACACCCTGACCGGCGTCATCCTCACCTACCTCGCCTTCGCGCTCCCCTTCACCGTGTGGATGCTGCGCGGGTTCATCGTCGCCATCCCCCCGGAACTGGAGGAGGCCGCGATGGTGGACGGCTGCGGACGGCTCGGCGCGTTCCGGCGCGTCACCCTGCCGCTGCTCGCCCCCGGGCTCGTCGCCACCTCGATCTTCGGCCTGGTCCAGGCCTGGAACGAGTACGTCCTCGCGTACGTCCTGCTCTCCAGCAACGACAAGCGCACCCTGCCGATCTGGCTGGTCTCCTTCCAGACCAGTTTCGGCACCGACTACGGCGGGCTGATGGCCGGCGCCACCCTGACCGCCCTGCCCGTGGTCGTCGCCTTCCTCCTCGTCCAGCGCCGGATCGCGGCCGGTCTCGCCACGGGCGCCGTCCGCGGCTGAGCGCGGCTGAGCGCGGTCGGCGCCTCCGGGGCCGGAGTGCCAAGACGAGGTCGGCTCGGGTAAGGCGCAGTTAAAATCCGTGCCCGCCCGCGGAGTCGGCGCGCCGGCGCCGACGGCTTCGGTGCGTGGGCGACCGGGCCGGGTGGGGCAGGCACGGCGCCGTACGGGGGAGTGGCCGGACCGCGGTCGGGCGGTCCGCCCGCGGGTGGGCGGCGCCGTCGGGCGTCACGCGCGCACCCTTGTGCGCGCCCATCAGTGAAATATCATATGGCGCATTGCACAGCGGCGCCCGGGTGAGATCCGGTTCCCCGTCCCCCACCGCAGTCCGTCGGCGATCAGTCGACTCCGCGTGCGCGCCGCACTCTGCGTTCCTCCCCCCACGTCACGAGAGACGGAACCCGACCTGTGATCAGATTCCGATCCCGCCTGCCCGAACGGGTCCGGCGCGGCCGACGAACCGCCGCGGTGGCACTCGCGGCCGCGCTGTCCGGCGCCGCGCTGAGCAGCCCGCTGTCCGCGATGGCCGACTCCCACGCATCGCAGGCCGTCACCGTGGTCGCCCAGCCGGGCACCCCGAAGACGGCCGCAGCCCCGCAGAAGTCCGGCCCGCACCGTGCCAAGGCAGCCAGGACCGGCCCGGTCGCCGCCGCGAACACCGGGGGCAAGAAGGCTCCCGAGCTGGTGGACGGCGCCGATCCGGGCACCGGCAAGAACGGCGACGGCAACGTCGCGAACGAGTACGACCTCCAGGTCACCTACAAGGGCGGCCAGGAGTCGACCGGTGTGGTGATCGGCGCGCCCAAGGTCTACCTGGTGCTCTGGGGCTCCCAGTGGGGCACCCCGTCGACGAACTCGACCGGTGACGTCACGACGACCGGGGACCCTGACCAGGCCGCCCCGTACCAGCAGGACTTCTTCAAGGGCCTCGGCAGCGCCGGCGACGGCTGGAGCGCCGTCCTGACCCAGTACTGCGAGGGCATCGCCACCGGTTCCGTCCAGTGCCCGGCCGGGTCCGCGCACATCCCGTACCCGCAGGCGGGGAGCGTGCTCGCGGGCGTCTGGGTGGACAACGCCGCCCCCGCGCCGCAGTCCGCCACCGAGCCGCAGCTCGGTGCCGAGGCGCTGGCCGCCGCCAAGCACTTCGGCAATCTGACGGAGGCGCAGAACCGCAACGTCCAGTACATCATCGACTCGCCGCAGGGCACCGACCCGGACAAGTGGAAGGAGCTGGGCTTCTGCGCCTGGCACGACTTCCAGCGCTCGCCGTACGGCCAACTCGCCTACACCAACATGCCGTACCTGTCGGACGTGGCGGGCTGCGGCACCAACTGGTTCGGTGAGAACACCCCGCGGGGCCGGCTGGACGGCTACGGGATCATCGGCGGCCACGAGTACGCGGAGACGGTGACCGACCCGAACACCCCGGGCGGCTGGACCGACGCCACCGGCCAGGAGGTCGGCGACAAGTGCGCCTGGATCCCGAAGGGCTCCAACGGCGGACTGTTCTTCGAGAACCTGTCGACGGGCAGCTTCCCGCTCCAGACCCTGTGGTCCAACTCCGACCACCTGTGCGTCGGTGACGACCCGATCGTCGCCAGTCCGCCGGTCTCGGTGAGCACCATGTGCGACCGGACCGACAAGGCCGGGCAACCGCTGTCGATCCCGGCGGTGGGCGCGTCCAGCACCGGTTCGGCCCTCACCTACAGCGCCACCGGGCTGCCGCAGGGGCTGGCCATCGACGCGCACAGCGGCGTGATCTCCGGCACCGCCGCCGCGACCAGCGGCTACCAGCGGATCACCGTGACGGCGGCGGACGGTGCGGGCAAGACGGCGTCCACCGGCTTCTGGGAGAGCCTCAGTGCCTCCGGCGGGTCGGGCTGCGGCACGATCGAGCAGCTCACCGACGCCGGTTTCGAGAACGGCTCGGCCGACGTCAACCACACCGTGATGACGGACGCCTGGAGCCCGTCGGGGTACAACACCATCACCCCGTCCAGCCTGCACGCGCCGCACTCCGGTTCCTGGTACGCCTGGCTCGGCCAGAACACCGGGACCGACGACTCCATCACCACGTACCTGAACACCTACCCGGGCTACGGGCAGGCCACCTTCTCCTTCTGGCTGGACGTCGAGTCCACCAACACCTCCGCCTCCGCGCCCGACACGCTGTCCCTGGTGGCGATCAACCAGTACACGGCGCAGCCGATCGGCACGCTGAAGACCTGGACCAGCCGGAACGCGACCGGCGGCTACCAGTACCAGTCGGTCGACCTCTCCTCGGTCATCGGCCAGCTCGGCTGGGGTACCACGGTCGGCCTGAAGCTCGTCTCCCACGAGACCGGCACGAGCCCGACCACCGCCTTCCTGATCGACGACGCCTCGGCCCGCGAGAGCTGAGCACCCGCGCGACCAGCGGCCCCGGCACCGCCTCCTGCGGCGCCGGGGCCGACGTCGTGCCCGTCACGGCCCCGGCGGCGCCCGCCCGGCCTGATCCGAAAGACGCGCCCTAAACCGCCGTGGCCGTCGCCGGCAGGGCCGCGAGGGCGGCCAGGGCGGCGGACTCGCCCTCGGCGTAGTCGTGGGTACGGGCGGTGCGCAGGGCCTCGGAGAGGTGGTGCTGCGCCTGCTCGGGCTGGCCGGTGGCGGCGAGGGCGCGGCCGTAGAGGGTGTGCAGCACGACGTGGCGCAGGGCCGGGAAGGGCGGCTCGGCGAGGGCCAGGCCCCGGGAGGCGTGGTAGGCGGCCTCGACGAAGGCGCCGACGGCCAGGCAGTGCTCGGCCAGGTGCTGGCGGGCCAGCGCGGTGAGGTCGCGGCGGCCGCCGCGCTCGGTGAGGGCGAGGGCGCGGGTGAGCAGGCCGTGGATGCGGGCGAGCCGGTCGCCCCGGACGAGCGCCACGGCCAGGTTGATCAGGGCGACGGCCTCGCCGGTGACGTCCCCGGCCCGGGCGGCGAGGTCGGGGGCGAGCTCCAGCTGGGCGAGGGCCTCCTCGTGCCGGCCCTCCTCGGTGAGGACCCAGCCGAGCAGGGCCCGGGCGCGGGACTGGGCGCCGTGGTCGTGGTCGGCCTCGGCGGCGGCGAGGCCCTGTTCGAGCAGCGGCGCCCAGCCGTCCCGCACCTGCCAGACGATCAGCGGCCACTGCAGCAGGACGAGCCGCCAGGCCCGGTCGTTGAGCCCGACGGCGACGGCCGCCTCCACCGCGCCGCGCAGGGTGTCCCGCTCGGCGGCGTACCAGGCCAGGGCGGTGGCGCGGTCCGGGAACGGCCGCACCTCGGTGGGCCGGCGGGCGCCGGGCGGCAGGACGCAGCAGGGCTCGCTGCCCGGTTCGGCGGCGGCGCTGGCGGCGAGCAGGGTGCCCATCAGGTGGTCGAGGAGGCGGGGCAGGGCGTCGGTGTCGCCCTCGGCGGGCAGGCTGCGGGCGTAGAGCCGGACGAGGTCGTGCAGGGTGTAGGCGTCCTGGCCGGTCTCGGTGATCAGGTGGGCGGCGGCGAGCTGGTCGAGGGCCTCGATGGCGCGGTCGAGCCGGCAGCCGGCGATGGCGGCGGCGGTGCGGCTGTCCAGGGTGGTGCCGGTGTGGGTGCCCAGGCGGTGGAACATCCGGCGGGCGGGCTCGGCCAGGTGCTCGACGGTCAGGCCCAGGGTCGCGGCGATGCTGGTGTCCTCGACGTTGAGCAGGCTCAACCGGCGCTGCTCGTCGGCGAGTTCGTCGGCCAGCGCGGCGATGCCCCGGGTCGGGCAGCTGGCGATCCGCGCGGCGGCCAGGCGCAGGGCGAGCGGCAGCCCGTCGCAGAGGGCGGCGAGCCGGGCGGACGCCTCGGGCTCGGCGGCCACCAGGTCGGGCCCGAGGGTGTCGGAGAGCAGGGTCATGGCGCGCGGCGGGCACAGCTCGGCGACGGGCACCAGCCGGGCGGCGTCGGAGGCGACGAGCCCGGCGAGGCGGTCGCGGCTGGTGACGACGGTGACGCAGCCGTCGCCCTCCGGCAGCAGCGGGCGGACCTGGTTGGAGTGCCGGGCGTTGTCGAGCACCAGCAGCATCCGCCGCCCGTACGTGAGTTCGCGGTAGAGGGCGCTCATGCCCTGGTACGAGCCGGGCATCTGCTCGGCGGGCACCCCGAGGGCGAGCAGCAGCTCGCGCAGGACGGCGCCGGTGTCCCGGGCGGGGATCGGGCTGTAGCCGCAGAGGTCGACGAAGAGCCGGCCGTCCGGGAAGTCGCCCTGGCGCCGGTGGGCCCAGTACCCGGCGAGGGCGGTCTTGCCGACGCCGGCGCTGCCGGTGATCACGGCGAGCGCGCCGGGGGAGGAGGTGGCCCGGTCCAGCGCCTCCAGCTCGTCCTCCCGGCCGGAGAATCCGCGCGGGCGCCGGGGGAACAGGTGCGGGGCGAGGACGGGCGGGGGCGCGGTGGCGGTGCCGTCGGACTGGGTGGGGACCGGGACGGGCGGCGCGACCTGCTCGGCCTGCTCCGGCGCGGCGGGCGGCGGGGTGTGCAGCAGCGCCGCGTGGGCGGCCGCCAGTTCGGGGCACGGGTCGACGCCGAGCTCCTCGGCGAGGGTGCGCCGGGTGCGGCGGAACAGGTCCAGCGCCTCCGAGCGGCGCCCGGCCCGGCCGAGGGACTGCAACAGGGCGATGACCAGCCGCTCGCGCAGCGGATCCCTGGCGACCTCGGCGCGCAGCACCCGGGCCGCCGCGCCGTGGTCGCCGAGCAGCCCGTGCGCCTGCGCCAGCTCCTCGACGGCGGCCAGCCGCAGCTCCGCCAGGCCGTGGGCGGCGCTCTCCAGCGCCGGGCTGGCGGTGGTGCCGGCCAGCGCCGGGCCGCGCCACAGGGCGAGGGCCTCGTCGAGGACGGCGACGGTCTCGGCGGGCGGCGCGCCCGTGCGGGCGCGGCGCAGCAGGTGCTCGAAGCGGTGGGCGTCGACGGCCAGCGCGGGTGTGCGCAGCAGGTAGGCGCTGCCCTCGGTGAGGAGTTCGACGCCGTGCGCGGCCGCGTCGCACTCGGTCAGGAGGGTCCGCAGCTGGGAGACGTGGCCCTGGACGACGGTGCGCGAGTGCCGGGGCGGGTCGGTCTCCCAGAGGGCCCCGGTCAGCTGGTCGACGGTGACCGGCGCGCCGGCGTGGAGGGCGAGCATGGCGAGCAGGCTGCGGCGCTTGACGGGCCCGACCGGCAGGTCACGGCCGTCCGGCGTGACCGCCGCCACCGCGCCCAGAACCCGGAACTCCACCCCGTGCCACCCCGCTGCTCACCGAACGATAGGCCCGCGACTATAGGCCAGTCAGTGGCTATATGCCAGTCACCGACAGGTCGAAGGTAGACCGATGACATGAACAACAGGTTGACGCCCTCAGTCCGCTTCCAGGTTGCACTCAGGTGGGAGTGGCCTGCGTCACTCAGTTCCCCGCGGCCGACTCCAGCCGGGCCAGTCGCGGCACCAGCAGCAGGCAGACCAGCAGGATCGTTCCGCCGAGCACGACCGGCACCCGGATGTCCGTGGCGGCGGCGATCCAACCGCTCAGCGCCGTACCGACGATGATGCCGAGCCGGCTGAGCATCATGTAGCAGCTGTTGACCCGGCCGAGCAGCTCCTTGGGCACCGCCTGCTGGCGCAGCGAGGTGGCCTGCACGTTCCAGGTCACCACCCCGAAGCCCGCGACCAGGTGGAGCGCGGCGGCCGTCTCCCAGTTGGGGGAGAGGCCGATGGCCACCCAGGCGGCGCCCATCAGGGCGAAGGAGAGCGCGATCCGCATCCCCCGGCCCATGTGCTGCGCCAGCCGGCCGGCGAGGGCGCTGGCGGCGGTGCCGCCGATGGCGCTGGCGGCCAGGACCAGGCCGTAGATCGTGGCCGGGGCGTCCAGGGTCCGGGTGACGAGGAGGACGAGCATGGTGTTCGCCATGAAGAAGGACATGGCGCCGAGGGCGGAGACCAGGGTGAGCAGCCGCACCTCGCGGTTCTCCAGCAGCCAGCGCACGCCCTCGCGGATCTCGGTGGACATCCGGCGGTCGCTGCGCGGGGCGACCCGGCCGGAGCGCCCGGTGGCGGCGACGAGCGCGGCGGCGATGAGGAAGGAGGCGCCGTCGATGCCGAAGGGGAACCAGACGGCCGCGGCGAACAGCGCGGTGCCGATGGTCGGGCCGAGCAGGTTGCCGCCGACGATGATGCTGCCGTGCATCCGCCCGTTCGCGGTGTCCAGCTGGTCCTGCCGCACGACGTCGGGCAGGGCGGAGGTGGAGGCGTTCATGAATATCGTCTCGCCGCAACCGAGAACGAAGGCGAGCACGGCGAGCACGGCCAGCGGGGGCGTGGCGAGAAAGGCCCAGCAGGCGAATGCGAGGACGATCGCACCGCGTGCGAAGTCGATGGTCCACATCAGTCGCCGGCGGTCGTAACGATCGGCGATGACACCGCCGTGGAGGGACATCACGAGCCAGGGGAGGGTGGCGGCGGCCTTGACGAGCGCGACCGCCGCGGGTGAGTCGGAGAGCGTCGCCGCGAGCAGCGGCAGGGCCGCGTCCCGCATGCCGTCGCCGATCGAGGACACGGTCGAGGCTGACCACAACAGGTGGAACTTCCTGCCCAGTTGGGCGGTGCTGCGTGTTGGGGTGTCCAGGCTCGTTGGCGTCACCGGTGCAGTATGGCATGGCCGCCTCAGCCGCAGGGAGGGCTTTCGCAGACCCCCTTCAAAACTCCGGAGGCCCTCCGCAGGCCCTTCTTCGCCCATCCTCGGGGTGCTCGTCCCGCCGGGGGTAATGCTTGGTCATCGCCCGGTTCAAGGTGTCGTCAATGTTCTGTCGGTCCGGGGCCAATGGACTGAGATATGGAGGAATCGCGGCGGAAATCCGGCCGCGTTGCGCGTTTCGGGTGGTGTGCCGGACAGAGGATCTCTCCTCGTCGGACTCACCCCACGAAAGGCGGGACTCCACCGTGCAGACCAGACGGCGCCTCGCGGCCCTCACCACGGTGCTCGCACTGTGCGGCGGCTACCTGGGCGCGCTCGCCACCTCCGCGGACGCGCAGTCCGGGGACGGCTCCGTGACGGTGCGCGTGGTCCGCAAGGTCACCGCCGACGGCCCCTGGCAGGGCGCCGCCCTGGAGCCCGGGATGTCCGGGGTGACGGTCGACCTCACCGACGACGCCGGCACCACGATCAGCGGGCGGACGGCCGCCGACGGCACCGTCACCCTCGACGCCGGGGCGAGCGGCCTCAGCGGCGGCACCTACCGCGTCCAGGTCGTCAATCCGAAGCCCGGCGTGCTGTTCTCCGCCTTCGCCTCCCCCCAGGGGCTGGACGGCGCGCCGAACCGGCTGTCCAGCACCGAGGAGTTCGTCGACCTCTCCGCCGGGAGGAACGTCTCGTACACCACGGGGCTCTGGAACCCCGGCGACTACTGCCAGAAGAACGCCACCCTGGTCACCGCGTGCCTGCGCGGCGACGTGACGCCCAGCGAGCCGGCGACGGGGCGGACCATGGTGTCCTTCCCGTACGACGCGCGCGGCGTCGAGAACCGCACGACCGACCTCGCGACCAAGGCGCAGACGGGCGCGCTGTACGGCATCGGGTACAGCAAGCAGAAGAAGTGGATCTTCAGCGGCGCCCATGCGCACCGGGCCTCGGGCTACGGCCCCTCCGGGCCGGGCGCCGTCTACCTGACCGACCGGGCGACCGACGCCACGACGCTGTTCACGACCGTCCCCGGCGCCGGCAGCACCGCCCACGACTTCGGCACGGAGATGGACCTCGGGTTCGCCCCCGCCGTCGCCAAGGAGTCGCTGGGGGACGTGGAGGTCTCCGAGGACGGCGCCGACCTCTACGTGGTCAACCTCAACGACCGCAGGCTCTACCGGTACGACGCGACGAACCGGACCGCGGCCGGGGCGAAGGCGAGCTACCCCATCCCCGGCCCGGACACCCCCTGCCCCGCCGCCGGCGACTGGAGGCCCTACGGCCTGGGAGTCCAGGACGGCCTGGTCTACGTGGGCGGCGTCTGCTCCGGCGAGTCGACCGGGCGGAAGTCGGACCTGCGCGCCGTCGTCCGGACCTTCGACCCGGCCGCGGGCACCTTCGGGCCGGTGATCCTGGACCAGGCGCTGGACTACCCCCGCCTGCGGTCCAACCGCGACTCCGTCTGCCCCGGCGCGGGCTGGTACCCGTGGCAGGACACGCTCCCCACCTCGCAGGACGGCATCGCCTCCTGCGGCCCGGGGAACATCGCCAACCCGGAGCCCATGCTCGCGGACATCGTGGTGGACACCGACGGCACGCTGATCCTGAGCTTCCGCGACCGGTACACCGATCAGCTCGGACTGAACCAGGTCTACCAGGCGGGCAACGGCGCGCTGGCCTCCCCGGCCTCCGGCGGCGCCCTGACCAAGGCGTGCCCCGGCGCCGGCGGCCTGTTCGTGATGTACGAGAACGGCGGCTGCGGCAACACCACGCGCGGCGCCACGTTCTACGACCAGCACCGCACGCCGTACCACAACAACGCGATGTTCTCGGGCATCGCGCTGTCCAAGGTCGAGACCACGATCGCCGGCTCCTCGATCGACCCGACGGATGCCATCTTCACCGCCGGGACGGCCTGGACCAACCGCGACGGAACCCGTGCGGCCGGGCTGGGGAACCAGCTGACGACCACCTTCGGCAAGGGCGGCTCGATGGCCGACCTGGAGGTGCTCTGCGACGAGGCGCCGCTGCAGATCGGCAACCGCGTCTGGTACGACGTCAACCGGAACGGCATCCAGGACCCGGGCGAGAAGCCCGTGCCCGGCGCCACCCTGCGGCTCTACGACGCGGACGGCGCGGTCGTCGGCACCACGACGACCACCCCGCGCGGCGAGTACTACTTCGACGACACCAACGTCACCGGCGGCCTCAAGCCGCGCACCCGGTACACCGTCAAGATCGACCTGCCCGCCGACTACGCCCCCGGCGGCCCGCTGTACCAGTGGGTCGTCACCAGGGCCGACGCCGGGGACAACCGCTTCGTGGACTCCAAGGGGGTGGTGCCGCCTGGCGGGACGTACCCCGAGATCGCCCTCACCACCGGCGGGCCCGGCGAGAACGACCACACCTACGACTTCGGGTTCCACCAGCCCCAGGGCCCGGTGAGCGTCACCAAGACCGGACCGGACGGCAAGCCGCTGGCGGGGGCGGTGTTCCAGCTCTGGCGCACGGCCGTCGGGGACACCAAGGTCGGGGACCCGTGCACCACCCCGGCCTCCGGGGTGTGCTCGGCGGTGGTGGACCTCGGGACGTACTACTGGCAGGAGGTCTCGGCCCCGGCCGGGTACCTGCTGCCCGACCCGGAGGTGTTCGGGCCGCTGGTGCTGACGGTCGGGAACTCCCCGCAGGGGGTGTCGGTCACGGCCGTCGACCAGCCCAGGCCCGGCTACCTGCACCTGCTCAAGCGCGACGCCGACGGCCACGCCCCGCTCGCGGGGGCGGTGTTCCAGCTGTGGCGCGAGGAGGAGTCCGGGGACACCGAGGTCGGCGACCCGTGCACCACGGACGCGGCGGGCGGCTGCCACTTCGGGCCGCTCCCGGTGGGGCGGTACCGGTTGCAGGAGGTCACGGCGCCCGAGGGGTACGTGCTGCCGCAGCAGGCGGACACCCGGGTGACGCTCGCGTTCGAGGAGGGGAAGGAGCAGTCGACGACCGTGGCGGTCGACAACGCGAAGCCCCCGGCGCCGCCGGAGCCCTCGGAGTCGCCCCGGCCGTCGGAGTCTCCCCGGCCGTCGGAGCCCCCGACGCCCCCGGTGACCCCGACGCCGCCCGTGCCGCCGAAGCCGCCGGTTCCCCCGCTGCCCGAGACGGGCGTGTGGCTCGCACCGCTCGGCGTCCTCGGCGCGGTACTGCTGCTCGGCGGCGGCGGGCTCGCCTTCGCCGGACACCGCCTGCGGCGTCGGCGCGACGGGTGACGCGGTAGGCGACCTGCGAAGCGGGGCGGGAGCATCGGTGCTCCCGCCCCGCTTCCTTCTTCGGCGGTGAGGGCGTCAGAGCAGGCCGGAGACGCCCTTGGCGAGGGTCGCCAGCCCCCCGGCCAGGGCGAGGCCGAGGACCACCCGGCGCGCCTGCCGTTCCGCGACCCGGCCCGCCAGGGCGTGACCGAGGGCGGTGCCGACGGTCAGGGCCCCGGCGGTCACCAGCCAGGCGGGCGTGGCGAGATGGGGCACGCCCTTGACCGTCAGCGAGAGGGCGTTCACCACCACGCCGTACAACTGGGCGTTGGGCACGAACTCCCGGGCCGTCCAGCCGGTGTTCACCGCGTACAGCGACACGGCCGGGCCGCCCACCCCGGCGGCCGAGTTCATGAACCCGCTGGTCGCGCCCGCCGCCACCGCCCCGCCGACCCCGCGCAGCGCCGGCACCCGTACGCCCCGGATCACCAGCAGCACGGCCACGCTCACCGACGCGCCGATGCCGAGCAGCAGATGGGGAGCCGGCACTCTCGCCGCCACCCAGGAGCCGGCCGGCACGGTGCACGCGGCCGCCGCGATCAGCGGCACCATCGCGCCGGGGCGCAGCTGCCGCCAGGTGGCGGCCAGGCCGATGGCGCTGATGGCGCCCGCCGCGAGGTTGGAGAGCGTCACCCCGTCGCCCGGCCCCAGGAGCAGTACCAGGACGGGCGCCGCGACGAGGGCGAAGCCGATGCCCGCGAGGCGCTGCACGGACGCGCCGAGGAGGACGATCAGGCCGAGGGCGGCTTCGGCGGGCCAGGTCACGGGTGCTGGGGGGTGGTCGAGAGGGAGAAGTCGGCGAACCAGGCGTGTTGGGGGGTGGTGGGGCCCCAGGTGGTGTCGTGGCCGCCGTAGAAGGTGGAGAACAGGATGCCGGCGAAGGGCAGGGCCGCGATGCCGGTCGCGGTGGCGGAGGCGTGGTGGACCTGGCGGCCGTCGTACCAGACGGTGATGTCGCCGGTGGTGCGGTCGATCAGCTGCTCGACGGTGTGCCAGTGGTCGTCGGCCTGGAAGTGCCAGTCACCGAGGCCCTCGTCGACGCCGTAGCCGGTGGGGCCGGAGGCGGTGGGGGTGTAGAGGTAGACCTCGCCGTTGTCCGGGGTGCCCTTGGCGGTGCGCCACATGTACCGGGTGGACCAGCCCGAGCCGTGGGTGCCGCCGGATTCCTCGCCGATCCTTCCGCCGTAGAGGCCGGGGAGCTTGCCGGCCTTGCCCCAGTCGCGGCCGGTGGGGAACTTCAGGGCGTACTTGAGGTCCAGGGTGGGGCTCTGGGCGAGAGCGGGGAGGCCGAGGGTGTTCAGGTCGGTGTAGAACTGGCCGCCGCCGGGGTTGGGGCAGTCGGTGCAGGAGTTGGCGGAGGAGCCGGCGCCGTACGTGACCTGGAGCGCCCCCGCGCCGCCGGGGGCGGACGGGTCCTCGACGGCGGCGAAGTCGGCCGCGCCCCAGGCGCCCTGGTCGACCGCGCCCCAGGTCCGCCGCCACTGAGGGGTGCCGAACGCGCGGAAGTCGCCGTGCCAGGACGTGGCTCCGGGGGTGACGGGGGCAGCCGAGGTCTGCGGGTGGGAGTGGGCGTGCGAGGCGGTGCAGCCGGAGGTTGCGAGCAGGGCCAGGGCGGCGAGGGCGGCGGTGCGCGCGGGGCGGTTCAAGGGGCGGGCTCCTCGGTCGGGGTTCGGGTCCGCAGCGATCATGCCTCACGGGGTGGGTGCCGCCGAATGAGCGAATATGTGCGATCGTATTCGAACCTCATGCGATTTTCGGCTCATCCCTGTCACACACTCAAGTGAACCTGCCGGAAGTATCGGACGTGAACGACCGGCACTCCGCTGTCCTGGGGACTCCAGTCCGGATCGGGCCTATGCCCGCCGTTGATGGGAGTCAGGTCTTGGCAGGGACGACAGGGACGTCACGGACGACGGGGCCGTCACGGACGACGGGGACGAGAAGGCGGGCGTGGCGGGCGTGGCGGGTCGCCTGGGGCGCCGCCGCCGCGGGCGCGATGGTCGGCGGAGGGCTGCTCGCGGCGGCCCCGGCGGCCTTTCCCCAGGCGGGGGATGGCACGGTCACGGTCCGGGTGATCCGGGCCGTGGACACCGGCGGGGTGTGGACTCCCGCGCTGGAACCGGGAATCGGCGGCGTGAAGGTTCAGCTCACCGACGACGCGGGCACGGGCATCGAGGGCACCACCGCCCCCGACGGGACGGTCACGCTGCGCCCGGCCGGAACCGGGCCGGCAGGCGGCAAGTACCGGGTGCAGGTGGTGAATCCGAAGCCGGGCGTGCTGTTCCCGGCCTTCGCCTCCCGCCAGGGGCTGGACGGCGCGCCGAACCAGCTGTCCAGCAACGAGGAGTTCGTCGACCTCTCCGGAGGAAAGGCGGTCTCCTACACCACCGGTCTCTGGAGCCCCGGGGACTACTGCCAGAAGAACGCCACTCTGGTGACGACCTGTCAGCATCCGCCCAGGGAAGGCGAGTCGGCGCGCACGCTGGTCTCCTTCCCGTACAGCGCGCGCGGCCAGGACGGCGTGGATGTCCACGTCACGGACATCGCCACCGAGGCCGAGACCGGCAACCTCTACGGCATCGCCTGGAACAAGGCCGACCGGCGGGTGTTCTCCGCCGCCTCCGCCAAGCGCACCACCGCCTACGGCCCCGGCGGGCCCGGCGCGATCTACGTCACCGACCCGGCCACCAAGACGACCGGGCTCTGGGCCACCGTCCCCGACGCCGGTACCACGCGGCACGGTTCGGGAAGCGACGACGCCTTCCTGGCGGCGGCGGGCAAGGAGAGCCTCGGCGGCATCAAGGTCACGGAGGACGGCAAGGACCTCTTCGTCGTCAACCTCAACGACCGCAGGCTGTACCGCTACGACGCGAGCGCGGCGACCGCCGCCGCACCGAAGGCCGTCTACCCGATCCCCGACCCGGGCTGCCCGGCGGCGGGGGACTGGCGCCCCTTCGGCCTCGGGCTGCAGGACGGCCTCGGGTACCTGGGCGGCGTCTGCTCGGGCGAGTCCACGGGCAGGCGCGCCGACCTGCGCGCGGTCGTCCTGCCCTTCGACCTCACCACCGGGGCGTTCCACAAGCCCGTGCTGGACCAGAAGCTGGACTACCCGCGCGGCTCCACCGTCGGCTCGGGCCCCTGCGACGGCGCCGGCTGGTTCCCCTGGCAGGACACCTTCCCGACCTCCCAGAACGGGCAGAGCTGCGCCACCTACCTCGCCAACCCGGAACCGGAGTTGGGCGAGATCACCTTCGAGACCGACGGCTCGATGCTGCTCGCCTTCCGTGACCGCTTCGGCGACATGTCGGCCGCCGACCCGACCGGCGCCTCCTTCGCCAAGGTGCTGCCCGGCGGCGACCTGAACAAGGCGTGCCTCGCCAACGGCACGTACGTCCTCGACACCGACCTCGGCTGCGGGCTCTCACCGAGGGGCACCCGGTTCTTCGACACCAGCAGCCTGGTCGGCCACCGCAACGCGGGCATGGCCGGGATGGCGCTGTCGAAGGTCGAGAGCTCGATCGCGCTCTCGGGCTTCGACCCGAACAACGCGGCCTTCGGCTACGGCACCGAGTTCGTCCTGCGCGACGGCAAGCGGGACCCGAAGTACGGGCTGCAGCTCAACCCGAGGGGGTCGATCCCGCCGTTCGGCAAGGGCGCCTCCATGGGTGACCTCGAGGTGCTGTGCGACCGGGCGCCGCTGCAGATCGGCAACCGGGTCTGGTACGACCCCGAGCGCAAGGGCGTCCAACTCCCGGGCCAGAAGCCGGTGGAGGGCGCGACCGTCCACCTGTACGACGAGTCGGGGAAGCTCGTCGGCACGGCGAGGACGACCAGGCGGGGTGAGTACTACTTCGACGACACGAACGTCGAGGGCGGGCTCAAGCCGAAGGCGAAGTACACCATCAGGCTGGACGAACCGGCCGACTACGCCAAGGGCGGGCCGCTGTACGAGTGGGTGCCGACGGAGGCGAACGTCGGGGAGAATCACTTCGTGGACTCCAAGGGCGTGGTGCCGTCCGGCGGGAAGTACGCCGAGCGGGCGCTGACCACCGGCGGGCCCGGGGAGAACGACCACACCTACGACTTCGGGTTCCGCCGGCAGGAAGGCGCGCTGAAACTGGTCAAGCACGACCAGGACGGCAAGCCGCTGGCGGGCGCGAAGTTCCAGCTGTGGAAGGAGAGCAACGGCACCGACGGGCTCCAGACGGGCGGTGACAAGCCCGACACCAAGGTGGGCGAGCCCTGCACCACCGGGGCCGACGGCCTCTGCGGGGGCAGCGGGACGGTGGGCACCTACTACTGGCAGGAGGTCAGCCCGCCGGACGGCTACGCCGCGCCGGACAACACGGTGTTCGGGCCGCTGGAGTTGACGGCGGACAACCTCGGGGACGGGGTGTGTGTGACGGCGGTCAACACGCTCATCCCCACGCCCACGCCGACGCCCACGCCGACGCCGACTCCGAGTGGCACGCCGGGTGAGTCCTCGCCCAGTGCCTCGCCCCCGTCGCCGTCCCCGCATCCGGTGACGCCCTCCGCGACGCCGCCCGCCTCGCACGGCTCGCTGCCCTCGACCGGCGCGGGCTCGGGGACGCCGCTGGCCGTCGCGGGCGCCGTCGCGCTGACGGGCGCGGGCGCCCTGCTGGTGCTGGCCGCGCGCAGGCGTAGGGCGCGGCACCGGTAGCGGCCGGTGGCTGACGGCGGGCGGGTCCGGGTGCCACGGGCCCGCCCGTCGCCGTCACTTGGGCGGTGCGGGCACCGCCGAGGGATCGGCCGGCAGCGCGTACGCCGCCGGGTCGACCGGGCCGGGCAGGTCGGTGGCCGGGCGGGCCGGGGCGTTCGGGTCCGGCAGGGAGGGCTGCGCCGGGGGCGCCGGGACCTGACTGAACGGCACACCGGGCGGCGCCTGGACGGCGGTGGGGCGGCCGGGCGTCAGCTGTCCTCGACCCGCGGCGCCGCAGGCCGCGAGCCCCTCCAGGCCGTCCGGGCTCTGTACGGCGGGCTGGTTGCCGGTGAAGCAGTTTCCGGGGTCGGCGGAGGCCAGCACCAGGTCCGTGCCGTTGCCGGTGACCCGGTTGCCCTCCACGCGGTTGCCACCGGCCGGGTGCCCCGGCGGGTCGGTGACGATGACGCCGGCGGCGCGGTTGCCCTGGACGAGGTTGCGCTGCACCTGGTTGCCCGTGCCGCCGCCGATGCCGATCCCGATGCCGAAGCCGCCGTCCGCCTGCTGCGGGGTCCCGGCGGCGTTGTTGTCGGTCACCGCGTTCCCGACGATCACGGCGCCGTGCTGCGGGGCCAGCGCCTCCAGGTCGTTGGAGTTGACGGTGATGCCGACCCGGTTGGCGTTTACCCGGTTGCCCGCGAAGACGAGGTTCTCCGAGGCGTTGGTGATCTCGATGCCCACCGCGTTGTGCTCGATGGTGTTGCCGCGCACCAGGGTGTCGCAGGGCTTGCACTGGCCGACGTAGATGCCGGAGTCGGCCTGCCCGGAGGCGTACGAGTCCTCGATGACGCCGCCCCGGGCGTCGAAGGCGTAGATGCCGTACAGGCCGTTGTCGTAGGCGGTCACCCTGGACGCCCGGAAGCCCTGGACGACCGGGAAGCGGGCGGTGTCCAGCGGGTTGTAGGCGGAGCCGCCGGCGCCGTGCTGCTGGAGCTGCTCGTCGGTGACGCCGGTGAACAGGACGCCGTTGGCGAGGTAGTGGTGCACGGTCAGGTTCTCGACCACCGAGCCCGGGCCGGTGACGGTGACACCGTTGACGAGACGCAGCCCGCCGTCGAGGATCACGGTGTTGCGGTCGCTGCCGCGCAGGACGACGCGGGGCTTGGCGATCCGTACGCTCTCCTTGTACGTCCCCGGATCGACCAGGACGGTGTCGCCCTCGCGGGCGACGTCCACGGCCTGTTGAATCGTCGGGAAGTTCTGCGGGACCCGAACGACCGTGCCCTCCGGGTGTTTCGCGTCGGAACTGGGGCCGGAGCCGGAGGACGAGCAGCCGGTGAGCGCGAGGGCGGCGACGAGCGGGAACAGCAGGCTTGTCCGTGTGCGGAGTTGACGAAACATCAGCATTTGCATGAAAGGTGTTCTATCGTCTCCAATGTGCTCCATGCATGCCGAAAGCGGAAAGGCGCGGAAAGAGGGCGGTGTGGAGCGTGTGGACCGGAGAGCGCTGATCGCGGGCGGGGCGCTGCTGGCCGCCGGGGCCGGGGTCGGGGCGGGCGTCGGGGCGATGGTGCGCGGGACGGGCGCCGGGGCCGCCGAGGGTGTCGCGCGGCCGGCGCCGGAGCCGCCGGTGCCGTTCCACGGCCTGCGGCAGGCCGGGGTCACCGCCGTGCAGCAGCCCGCCACGCAGTTCCTCGCCTTCGACCTCGCGCCCGCCGTGACCTCCGACGGACGGGCGGCGCTGAAGGCGCTGCTCGGGGACCTCACCCGGCTGCTCGCCGAGGGGGTCGGCGGAACGGCCGCCGACCCGCGGCTCGCGGGCAGCGCCGAGGCCCGAATCAGCAGCCTGGTCGCGGTCGGGCCGGGGCTCGCCGGGCGGCTCGGGCTCGGCGTTCCGGCCGCCCTGGCCGAACTGCCCGACTTCCCCGGTGACCGGCTCGACCCGGCGCGCGGCGGCGGCGACCTGGTGCTCCAGCTGTGCGCGGCGGACCGCTGGCCGCTCTCCGTGCTCACCGAGCAGCTCACGGGCGCGGTGGCGGCCAGGGGCGGCGCCCTGCGGTGGGCCCAGTCCGGCTTCCTCCCGCGCACCCCCGCCGGGACGACCCCGCGCAACCTCTTCGGCTACAAGGACGGCACGGCCAACCCCGCCGAGGGCGACGCCCGCCAGTGGGTCTGGGGCCCGCCGGGGCCGTACGAGCACGGCACGGTCCTCGTGTACCGGCGCATCCGGATGGACGTCGCGGGCTTCGCCGCCCTCCCGGAGGCGGGCCGCGACCAGGCGATGGGCCGCCGCCTCGGTGACGGCGCCCCGCTGACGGGCGCGGCGGAGCACGACGAGCCGGACATCTACACCAAGAACCCGGACGGCTCGTACGTGCTGCCCGCGACGGCGCACGTGCGCCTCAGCAGCCCCCGGCTGGACGGCGGCGCGCGCATCCTGCGGCGGGGCTACAGCTACGACGACGGGCCGGGGGACCGGGGGCTGCTGTTCTGCGCGTTCATGCGGGATCCGGGGCAGTTCACGCGCATCCAGAACCGGCTGGCGGCGAAGGACGCGCTGAACCCGTTCCTGGAGCACACGGCCTCGGCCGTGGCGTACGTCCTGCCGGGCGCCCCGGAGGGCGGGACGCTCGGCGACCACCTGTGGACCTGAGGCCCGCGCGGGAGAGGGGATTCCGGCGGATTCGGGGGATTCGGGGGAGAGGACTGCGGGAGCGCCCGGGTGCCGGTCAGCAGGAGTCGAGGGCGGCGGAGAGGTCGAGGCGCCGGTTGACGCCGAGCTTGCGGTAGACCCGGGTGAGGTGCTGCTCGACGGTGCTGGTGGTGATGTAGAGCTTGGTCGCGATCTCGCGGTTGGTGTACCCGTCGGCGGCGAGGGCGGCGACGCGCTGTTCGGCGTCGCTGAGTTCGATGCGCGCGATCGGGGCGGCGGGCTGGGGGTCGGGGACGGCGGACGGGAGGAGGGAGCGCAGGAGCGGTTCGGCGCCGCACTCCCCGGCCAGGACGGCGGCCTGCTCCGCGGCGGCCTCGGCCTCCTCGTGTTCGCCGAGGGCGCTGTGGGCCCGGCTCAGGTCGGCCAGTGCGCGGGCCAGTTCGACCCGGTCGCCGCAGCGTTCCAGGGCCACCGCCGCCGTGGTGAGCAGGGTCCTGCGCTCCTCGGTGTCGGACAGCCTGGCCATGACCCGCAAGGTGATGCCGCGGGTGCGGTGGTCGGTCGGCGCGGTCATCGACAGCTGCTCGCTCGCCAGCTGCCGGGCCTGCGAGGTGAGGTGCAGCCCGAGGCAGGCCACCGCGGCGTCGCTGCGCCAGGGGAGCAGTGAGGGCTGGTCCAGGCCCCACTCCGCCATCAGCCTGCCGCAGGACTGGAAGTCGGCCAGCGCGGTGTGCAGTTGGCCGATCGCCACGTGGTAGCGGCCGCGGGCGCGGATGTAGTAGAGCGCGGACAGCGTCTGGTGCATCTCCGGCGGGACGGGGATGTCCAGGAACGCGTGGGCCTCCTGGTAGTTGCCCATCTCGGTGGCGGTCTGCACCATCGCGGCCAGGGGCAGGCCGATGGCGACGCCCCAGCTCTGCGGCGGCAGCAGGGTGAGGGCGCGCTCGGCGTGCTCGCGGGCCTGGGGCAGCGAGCCGCGCCGGACCTCGATGATCGCGTGGACGGTGGAGAACAGGGCGTGCCAGGTGCGGGCGCCGCGGTTCTCGGCGGCCTTCAGCAGCGGCGCGCACCAGGCGACCGCCCGGTCCAGGGAGTCGGTGTAGACCAGGGCGGCGAGCGAGGCGAGGATCGGGCTGAGGGCGTCGTCGTCCAGGCGGGCGCCGAGCAGGATCTGTTCGGCGCCGATCAGCAGGTCGTCGTCGATCTCCTGCCCGTCGAGCACCGCGTTGACCAGGGAGGTCGCGCGGGAGGGCAGTTCCTGGGGGATGGTGTCCCGCTCCGGGTCGACGGCCAGCATGGGCGGGCAGAGCCAGGGGAGCAGCAGCATGGCGTTGCCCAGGGCGTCCGTCCCGGGGGTCTGCGGGGTGCTCGCCCGCAGCCGCTGGGTGAGGTTCAGGGCCTGGGTGGTGCAGCCGTGCCAGAACAGGTAGGTGACCAGCTTGACGAGGTGGCGCCGGCCGGTCAGGAGGCCCTGGTCGACGGCCTTGATCAGTTCGGGGAGCAGCCGGACGATGGTGGCCGGGTCGATCTGCCACTCGGCTCCGGCGAGCGAGGAGGTGACCTGGGCCCGCTGCCGCTCGTCGGTACAGGCGCTGCGGGCCTGTCTGAGGTAGCGGACGGCGAGTGCGGGGTCGCCGTGCAGCATCTCCTGGTCCGCGGCGGTCTTCAGAGCGGTGACCATCCACGGTGCGTCCAGGCCGGAGGCCTCGGCCAGCTGCCGGGCGACCAGCCGGGGCGGTGCGCCGTGGTCGTGCAGGGCCCGGGCGGCCCGGCTGTGCAGGACGGCGAGTTCGCCGGCCAGGACGCCGCTCAGCACCGCGGTCCGCGCCGCCTCGTGCCGGAACCGGCCGTCGTGGAGCAGGCCGACGGCCTCCAGGGCCCGGATGCTGCGGTCGGTGGAGTCGGCGTCGGAGTCCAGCACCTCGCAGAGCAGGTCGCGGTCGGCGGTGTCGCCGAGCACGGCGCAGGTCCGGGCGACCCTGACCATCAGCGGGTCGCACCGGTAGAGGCAGGCGGCGACGGCCTGGGCGAAGGTCTCGCCGGGGGTGGTGGTCTCGAGGGGCGCGGTGGTGGCGGAGGCGGTGGTGTCCTCGATGAGCGCGCGCAGCAGCAGCGGATTGCCGCCGGTGACGCGGTGCAGGCCGGGGGCGAGGCGTTCGGCGGTGGGGCGGTCGAGGTGCCGGGCGGCGAACTGCTCCACGCCGGTGGCGGAGAGCGGCTTCAGACTGATCCGGCGGCAGTGCGGCTGGGCGTGCAACTCGGCTTCCAGCAGCGGGAGCCGCTCCTGCGGGCAGGTGCACCCGTTGAGGACGAACATGACCCGCAGGGGCTTTGAGCGGCGCAGCAGGTAGAGCAGGACGGCGAGTGACGCGCCGTCGATGTGCTGGACGTCGTCGACGGCGATCACCAGCGGGGCGCGCCGGGTGACCTCGTGGACCTGGGCCAGGAGGCGGTGGGAGAGCTCCATCGGTAACCGGTCGGAGAGGCCGGGCCCGGGGCCGCCGGTGGACGGGCCGGGCGGACCGTCCTCCAGGAGGCGGGCCACGGCCGGGTCGGCGGGCCCGCCGCCCAGTTCGGGGCTGCGCAGGATCTGGCTGATCAGACCGAAGGGTACCGATCGTTCGGACAGAGAGGCGGTGGCGCCGATGAAGAGCGCCCCGGTGCTGGTCGCGTGTTCCGCGAAGCAGTGCAGAAGGGCGGTCTTCCCGCTGGCCACCGGGCCGTTGACCAGGGCGATCTGGCCTTTTCCCTGGTCGCAGCGGGTGAGTAGTTCGGCAAGAGTCGAGAGTTTTTGACCACGTCCGACCAAGTGCATCGATCCTCCCCCAAGGTTCGGCCCTCGTCGGATCGGATTCTGCTCGCCCTGCCCCGTGATCGTCGTGCTTCGAACCTCAGGCGACTGCCAGCATCCGATCCACCGACACTCTGACATCGTCGGTGAGCGGGTGGCAACAGAGGACTTCGAGGTCTGGACCTCTGGGGGTGTGCCGACGTGAGGGCTGACCTGGGGTTTGGGGAGGTGTCGGTGGTCAAGCTTCGTGTGCGGGTGTCCGCCCCTCGGTCACGTCCCTCGGTCACCGCCCCTCGGTCACCGGCCCTAGGTCACCGGCCCTAGGTCACCGGCCCTAGGTCACCGGCCGGTCCGGTCCGCCTCGGCGGCCTGCCGGGCCAGGCGCAGTCGGTCGAGGCGGTCGAGGCCGTCCAGGACGAGCGGGGCCGGCACGCCGAAGTCGATCAGGCAGGCGATGTCGTCGACCCCGATGGAGCCGAGCCGCTCGACGGTCCGCAGGCCGTCGGCCACCGTGCCGAACAGGCCGCCGTCGTCGAAGAACCGGTCGAACGCGTGCGAGACCAGGAACTGCACGTCGGCCGGGGTCAGGCGGTCCAGGTCCACGCCGGGCATGTCGGCGGCCACCGCCCGTTTGAACAGGCCGATGGAGCTGCGCAGGTAGGCGCTGAAGGGTTCCCGGACGGTCTCGCGGACCTCGTCGCGGTCCTCGCCGATGAAGGTGTGCAGCATGAGGGCGACGTGGCCGCGGTCCTCGGGGTCGCCGACGGGGGAGACGTAAGACTGGCGGTACAGGGCGATCTTCTTGGCCAGCTCGTCGAGGTCCTGCCCGAGCAGGTGGGTGAGCAGGCCGGTGCCGAGCGCGCCGGCCTGGCGGAAGGTCTCCTCGGAGCCCGCGCTGGTCAGCCAGAGGGGCAGCTCGGGCCGGACCGGCGGGGGGAAGATCCGGATCCGGGAGGTGCCGCCGCTGCCGTCGGTGAAGGCCACGGCCTCCTGCCGCCAGAGCCTGCGGACGGTGTCCACGGTCTCCAGCAGGACGTCCTTGTTCCGGGCGTAGTTCTCCGGCCGCAGCGTGAAGTCCACGGCGTTCCAGCCGGAGGCCAGGGAGATCCCGGCACGGCCGTTCGACAGGTTGTCGACCACCGACCACTCCTCGGCGATCCGCGCCGGGTGGTGCAGCGGGGAGACCACGCTGCCGGCCCGGATGGCGACGCGCTCGGTGACGGTCGCGAGCGCGGCCCCGGTGACCGCGGGGTTCGGGTACAGGCCGCCGAACTGGTGGAAGTGCCGTTCCGGTGTCCACACCGCGGAGAATCCGTGGGTGTCCGCGAATTTCGCACCTTCGATCAGCAGGCGATAGCGGTTGTCCGTGCTCGAACCGGTGTCCGCGAAATAGAAGAGGGAGAACTCCACCGATTTCCTCCGTGTGCAGTCCGGTAGACGAATCGGCCACCACGGCCGGGGCGGGCTTGCGGAAGTCAGCCTAGGGAGGGCCTCGGTCACCGAGAAGCCCCTATCGGCCCCTTACCGGCCCCTACCGGCCCCTCCTGGGAATTCCCTCGGGAATGCGTTGCGGAAAAAGGGCCGGGGCCGTTCCGCTTCCGCGGAACGGCCCCGGCCCGGTGGCCGAGTACGGGGGTCACTCGGCCAGCTTGGAGGCCACCCCCGTCTCGGCGGGACGGGCGGCGGCGACGTCGAGCGTCGGCGCGTCGGTGTCCTCGGCCGTCTTCTTGCTGCGGGCCGGCATGATCACCGCGGCGGCGAGGGCGCCGAACAGGGCCACGCAGGCGCTGGTGACCGAGGTGGAGCTGACGCTCGAGCCGAAGGCGTGGGTGGCGTTGGCGACGAGGTCCGCGCCACCCTGCCCCAGCTGCTTGGCCACCCCCAGCGCGCTGCCCAGGGAGTCCCGGGCGGCGTGCTGCTGGGCGTCCGTCAGGCCGGGGGTGCTGTCCAGCGCGTGGCGGTAGGAGGTGGTCATCACGCTGCCGAGCACCGCGACGCTGATGGCGCCGCCGACCTGCAGCGCGGTGTCGTTCACCGCGGAGGCGGTGCCGGCCTGGTGCGAGGGGGCGCCGGACAGGATGCCGTCGACCGACGGCGGGATCGACAGGCCGATGCCCAGGCCCATGATGCCGAGCCCGATCAGGACGGTGGTCTCGTCGCTCACCTCGGCGGTGGAGAGCAGGAAGCCGCCGGCCGCGATGACCAGCAGGCCGATGATGATGGTCAGCTTGTCGCCGATCGCCTCGACCACCTTCGGCGCCAGCGGCGAGGTGATGATCAGGCTGACGATCGCCAGCAGCCGGAAGCCCGCCGGGAGCGGGTCGTACTGCCGGGCCAGCTGGAAGTACTGGGTGATCACGAAGAGGCTGCCGAACAGGGCGAACGCCTGGCAGGTCAGGGCGGCCGCGGAGCCGCTGAAGCGGCGGTTGCGGAACAGCTCCATCGGCAGCATCGCGTTCGCCGCCCGGTTCTCCCAGACCACGAACGCGCCGAGCAGCACCAGGCCGCCGACCAGCCAGGCCACGGTGGCGGCGCTGCCCCAGCCGTTGGCCGGGACCTCGATCAGGCCGTACACCAGGGAGACCAGGCCGAGCACCGAGAGCACGGCGCCGACCAGGTCGAGGGAGACCCGCTTCGGGTTGCGCCAGGTCGGGATGAGCAGGGCGCCGCCGAGCAGGGCGAGGCCGACCACCGGGACGTTGATCAGGAAGATCGAGCCCCACCAGAAGTGGTTCAGCAGCAGGCCGCCGATCACCGGACCGAGCGGGATGCCCATGCCGGCCGCGCCGGACCAGATGGCGATCGCCTTGGTCTGCTCCTCGGGCGGGAAGACGTGCTTGATGATGGCCAGCGTGGCGGGCATGACGAGCGCGGCGCCCAGCCCCATCCCGGCCCGGGAGAGGATCAGGGTGTCGGCGCTGCCGGACAGGGCCGCGCCGACCGAGAAGGCCAGCATCACCGCCAGGCCGGTGAGCAGCACGAGCTTGTGGCCGAAGCGGTCGGCCAGGACGCCGGCGAGCAGGAGCAGGCCGCCGAAGGTGAGGGTGTAGGCGTCGACGGACCACTGCATCTGACCGACCGTGGCGTTCAGGTCGGTCTGCACACTGGGTACCGCCATGGCGATGACCAGGGCGTCAAGGCCGCTGATCACGAGGCACAGACTCAGCACTGCCAGGATCAGCCATCGGCGCCGGTGCACGGTAGCGGCATCCACGGGATTGGTCTCCTCGGAGGTGAAGGCGGTTCTCTTGCCTGCGGTGCGGGGATTCGTGCTGCGGGATTCGTGGTGCGTGGTGCGGTAGGTCGTGGTGCTGGGTTCGTGGTGCTGGGTTCGTGTGCTGGGTTCGTCGTGCGGTCAGTCCCGGTGCGGTGCGGGTCTGCTGGTGAGGCTGCGGACGGTCAGGTCGACCAGCTGGCGCAGCCGGATCTGGGCCTCCTCCAGGGAGGCCGCCTCCTGGGTGATCCCGGTGACGGAGTTCAGCAGCAGGAGCGCGCAGTCGCGGGCCGGCAGCACCTCGTCGAGCAGGTCGAGCTCGTCCGCGGCGGAGAGCAGCAGTCGTTCGACGGTGCCGGCGAAGCGCTCCCTGAACTCGTCGACCAGGTCGCCCGCGACCTGGCTCGCCTCGGTGAGCAGCTCCGCGCGGAACTGGGCGTCGACCGTGCCGATGACCATCTCGAGCTTGATCGACAGTGCGCCGTAGAGCCGGTCGGCCGTCGTCCCGTCGGATTCGCCGGCCAGCTCGGCCGCCAGGATCACTCCGTCGAGCAGTCGGACCCCCATGGCGCGGAAGATGTCCTGCTTGCCGCCGAAGTCCTGGTAGAGGGCCGGTCGCGAGATGCCGGCGGCCTCCGCGATCAGCGCCATGGAGCTGCGCTTGTAGCCGTAGCGGCCGAAGACCCGCATCGCCGCCGCGATGATCTGGTCCTGCTTGTCGAGCTTGCTCTGCTTGGTGGTGCCGGGTGTTGCTGCTGACATGCTGACATTTTGGATCCATAGTGTCAGGATGTCAACACGGAAGATGATCAACCGGTTACCGCCCGTGGTGGATCAGCCGCGCGGAGGGATCCGGACGCCGCGCAGACCGCCGTCCAGCACCAGCGAGGTCCCGGTGACCGCCGCCGAGAGCGGGCCCGCCAGGTAGCAGATGCCCGCCGCGACCTCCTCGGCGGTGATCAGCCGCCCGTTGGGCTGGCGGGCGTGCACCCCGGCCAGCGCCGCCGCCGGGTCCGGGGCCGCCGCCAGCTCGCGCCGCACCCACGGGGTGTCCACCGGGCCCGGCGTCACGCAGTTCACCCGGATCCCCTCCGGCAGCAGGTCCGCGGCCATCGAGAGCGTCAGCGAGTGCACCGCGCCCTTCGAGGTCGCGTACGGGGCGCCGCCCGGCATCCCCACCGCGGCCGAGATCGAGCAGGTGTTGACCACCGCGGGCGAACGGCCGTCCTGCGCCGCCTTGCGCAGCCACGGGAGGGCGGCCCGGGTGGTCCGCACCATGCCGAGCACGTTCACCTCGAACACCCGCCGCCAGACGTCCAGTCCGTGGGACTCGACGGTGCCGCGGGCCAGCGTGCCGGCGTGGTTCACCAGGATGTCGACGCCCCCGGTGCGCGCGGCGGCCTCGGCGACCGCCTCGGCCACCGCGTCGTCCGCGACGTCGCCGCGCACCCCGACCAGCGGCGCCTCCACGGCCGACGGGTCCAGGTCCAGGCAGGCCACCGCGGCGCCCTGCGCGGCCAGCATGGTGGCGGTGGCCAGGCCGATGCCCGAGCCGCCGCCCGTCACCAGCGCGGTGTACCCGGCGAGCGGGGAACCCAGCGGAGAAACGGACACAGGACTGCCTTCCTCACGATGAACGTCGGACGAACGAGACGAACGAGGGGTCGTGCACGGCGCCGGGGAGCGCGGAGGTGGAGGTCGGGAGAACAGGAGGCCGGGAGATCAGGGCTCAGGGGCAGGGGCTCAGGGGCTCAGGAGGTCGGGAGATCAGGGGCTCACGAGGCCAGCCGGCGGAAGCGGCTGCCGTGGAACACCAGCGGGGCGACCTCCGGGGCCGACTGCACCGCGTGGATCCGCAGCAGCGCGATCCGGTGGTCCCCGGCCGGCAGCTCCCCCTCCAGCGCGCACTCCAGGGAGGCCGCCGCGTCGCCGATCAGCACAGCCCCGCCCGGCGTGCCGAACCACCGGATTCCGGCGAAGCGGTCCCCGTCGAGGGCGGACAACTGGCGGCAGGCCGCGTGCTGCTCCTCGTTGAGCACGCTGACGCCCAGCCGGTCCGCCGTCCGCAGCCGGGCCCAGGTGCGCGAGCGGTCGCCCACGCAGACCGAGACCAGCGGCGGATCGAGGGACACCGGGATGAACGAACTCACCGCCATCCCCACCGGCCCGTCGGCGGCCATCGCGCACACCGCCGTCACACCGCTGGGGAAGCAGCCGAATGTCCGCCGGAGCACCGTCGCGTCCAGCGTGGTCACGAACAGACTCACGATGCGTCCCGAACCGGTCGGGCGGTCAGATCCGGCGACCGGTCACGGGGTAGCTGCCGAAGATGCCGGCCTTGGCCTTCCCGCTGATCGAGTCGCCGTTCACGGTCATGGTGAAGGTCATGGTGAGCTTCACGGGCCTGCGCACCTTGAGCTTCCACACCAGGGTGTCGCCGTCCACCGAGCCGTCGAAGATGTCGGGCTGGATCTCCCGGCCCTCGGCCGTCGCGGTGCCGCTGAGCGCGGAACCCGCGGTCTTCAGGGCGAAGACGAATTCCTGCTTGCCCATCGAGCTGTCGAGGGTCAGGTGCCAGTTTCCGTCCGCGGTCATGATTTTCTCCTCCGGAGTACGTGTGGGCCGAGTGCGGGGTTGGTGTGCGGGGTAAGTGCGGCGAATTCAGGAAATGAATGGCGAATGTCGAGCGGGCCCACTCCGAACGCGGGACCGCAATGGCGCCTGCGAGGCGAAATCGTAGGCCGGTGGCATCGGGGGAATAACCCCTAACCGACTCCTGCGGGGCCCGGCCGTCCTCGGTTAGGGGCCCCTTGAGCGCGGCTTAGGGGTGGCCTGCCGTCCGGGCTGGGATGAGGCTGGCGAGCAATGACAGGAGGAGCGCCGGGCCTGACGGTGCTTCAGCAACCGACCCGGAGGAACGCGATGGACCTGCCGAGAACGTACAACGTGCTCCGTGAGGCCGACTCCGAGGAGCTGATCCTCGCCTCCGACTTCTCGGCGACCACCGGCCGCACCGTCGGCGGCTTCGGCGACCTGGTGCCCCGGCTGCGAACCGACCTCACCGTCTGGGAGACGGCCCCGCCGCCCACCGGCGCCGAACTGGACATGACCGCCGCCGACCACGTCGACCGCTGGGCGGCCGACGTCCGAGCCAGCGGCCGGCCGGTCCGCGCCATCCTCGGCTACTGCGTGGGCAGCGTGTTCGCGGCCGGCCTCGCCGAACGGATCGCCGACTGGCAGCCCGCCGCCCCCCGGGTGATCGTCTTCGACCCGGAGCACCCGCACGCGCCGCTGCTGCACCGCCACTACGGCGACGCGCTCGGCGTGATGGCGTCACTGATGAGCGCCGAGGACCTCGCGACCGCCCGCCGGGCCGGCGACGAAGCGCTCAAGCTCCAGACCGGCGGCGGCGGGGACGGCGACCTGGCCGCGCTCGCCGCCACCCTCAGCGGCCTGGTCCTCGACCACGGCGACCGGGCCTTCGCCCAGGCCGGCCTGGACGCCGCCCGACGCGCCGAACTCCTCGGCACCTTCCGCTCGTTCCTCTACTACCTGGTCTGCGCGTCCCAGCTGGACGCCGGCCCGGTCTGGCGCACCGCCACCGCCATCACCTCGCTCAGCCCGCACAACGGACTCAACAGCCTCGCGCCGGACCACCGGGACGGCGTCGTCGCCGAGGAGATCCGCTTCGACCTCCCGCACGCGGACCTGCTGCGCGACGCCGGCGTCGCCCGGGCCGTGGACGTACTGCTGAGCTGACGGAAGGAAGCCTGATGCGTGCCACCGAGTACACCGAACACACGGCGCAGACGGCGCACACCGCGCATCCCAAGGAGGAGGCGCTCTGGCTGCTGGAGACCCTCGTCCCGGGCAGCGTCCCCAACAACCTCTCGCTCGCCTTCCGGGTCGCCGGCCGGATCGACGCGGCCGTCCTGGAACAGGCCCTCGCCGTCCTGCTGCGGCGCCACGAGGTCCTGCGCACCGTGTTCCGCGTCGACGGCGCCCGGCTGACCAGGAACCGCCTCGCCCCGGAGCAGGCGCACACCGCCGTCGAACGGCTGGACCTCCCCGCCGGCGCCACCGCGCACGACGCCCTCACGGCCTTCGTCGCCCGGCCCTTCACCCTGGACGGCGGCCCGCTGCTGCGCGCCGCCGTCCTGAGTGACGAGGAGGCCGACCACGTCTGCGTGGCCGTCCACCACCTGGTCTTCGACGCCGCCTCCGTCCCGGTCTTCGTCGACGAACTCGCCGCCGCCTACACGGCCCTGGCCGCGGGCGGTCCGCTGCCCGAGGAACTCACCCGGATCCGGGCCGCCCTCGACGACCCCGAGCCCACCGCCGAGAGCCTCGCCCACTGGCAGGGCCGGATGGCCGGCTTCGACCCCGACGTCCCCGACCTGTGGTGCGGCAGCGCCGACACCGCCGAACCCACCCTGCGCGGCGAACAGCTCACCCGGCCGCTGAGCCCCGAGGCCGCCGAGGTCGTCCGCACCCTGCAGCGCAAGCTGCGCGCCCCCGAGGCCGTCGTCCTGCTCGCCGCCTACGTGCTGCTGCTGGACGCCCACGGCGCCGGCCCCGACGTCGTCGTCGGCTTCCCGGCCAACCTGCGCCCCTCCGGCGCCGAACGCGCCGTCGGCTACCACGTCAACGTGCTGCCGCTGCGGGTGCGCACCGACCCGGCGAGCACCGTGCGCGAACTCGTCCGCGCCGTCCGGGACACCTTCTTCGAGTCCCTGACGCACACCGACGTGCCCGTCGACAGCCTCGCCCGCAGCCTGCCGCGCGCCACCACCACCTGGCGCAACATGCTCTTCCGCCACGTCTTCAACTACCTGCCCGGCTTCGGGGTACCGGAGTTCGAGCTGGCCGGGGCGCGCGCGACCCCGCTGCCGATCGAGAACGGCTACTCCAAGTTCGACCTCGAGTTCTTCGTGATGTCCGCCGACGGCGAGATCCGCATCCGCACCGTCTACCGGACGGAGATCCTCACCCGCACCGACGCCGAACTGCTGCTGGAACGCTACGAGGCCCTGCTACTGGCCTTCGCCGCCGACCCCGAGCAGCCGGTCGGGACGCTGCTCGCCTGGGGCGAGCGCGACCACGCCGTCATCGGCGCCGCCAACCGGACCGAGGCGCCCGACACCGCGCCGGACGTCCTCCGGGCGATCCACCGGCAGGTCCGCGACACCCCCGACGCGGTCGCCGTCGTGGACGGCGAACGCACCCTGACCTACCGCCGGCTGTGGGACGCCGCCCACGCCGTCCGCGCCCAGCTCACCGCCGCGGGCGTGGCCGCCGGCGACACCGTGGCGCTCGCGCTGCCGCGCAGCGCCGAGCTCGCCGCCGCCGTCCTGGGCACCTGGCTCGCCGGCGCCGCCTACCTGCCCGTCGACCCCGACCACCCCGCCCAGCGGATCGACCACCAGCTCACCGACTCCGGGACCAGGGTGCTGCTCGCCCGCCCCGGCGCCGTCCACGCCCCGTCCGCCGGCCTGACCGTGCTGCACCCGGCACCGGCCACCGACGCCCCCGCCGCCGACCGGCGCGCCCCCGAGCCCGCCGACCCCGACGGCCACGCCTACCTGATCTACACCTCCGGATCCACCGGCAGGCCCAAGGGCACCGCCGTCACCCACCGCGGCGTCGCCAACCTGGTCGCGCACTTCATCGCCGAACTCGCCGCCGGCCCCGGCCACGCCACGCTCTGGACCACCACCTTCGCCTTCGACATCTCCGCCCTGGAGCTCTACGTCCCGCTGGCCTCCGGCGGCCAGGTGGTCGCCGCGCCCGACGAGGTCCGGGTGGACGGCGGCGCCCTGCTGGACCTCATCGACCGGCACGACGTGCGCACCGTCCAGGCCACCCCGACCACCTGGCGGATGGTCCTGGACAAGGCCGCCGCCGCGCTCGCCGGCCGCCAGGTGCTCTGCGGCGGCGAACCGCTGCCCGGCACGCTGGCCCAGCAACTGCTCGCCACCGGCTGCGAACTCCACCACGTCTACGGGCCGACCGAGACCACCGTCTGGTCCACCTCCGGCACCGTCCCGCAGCACCCCGGCGCCCGGATCGACATCGGCCGGCCGATCCGCAACACCCGGATCCTGGTCACCGACCCCGCCGGCCGGGAACTCCCGCTCGGCGTCCGCGGCGAACTGTGCATCGCCGGAGACGGCGTCGCCGCCGGCTACCACGGCCGGCCCGAACTGACCGCCGACCGGTTCCGCGAGCACCCCCGCCACGGCCGCCACTACCGCACCGGCGACCTCGCCCACTGGCGCCCCGACGGCACCCTCGCCCTGCTCGGCCGCAGCGACCGGCAGGTCAAACTGCGCGGCAACCGGATCGAACTCGGCGAGATCGAGGCCGTCCTGCTCGGCGCCCCCGATGTGGGCGCCGTCGCGGTCCTCGTCCACGGCGACTCCGGCGCGGACGCCGAACTGATCGCCTTCGTCGTCCCCGAGGCCGACCGGACCCCCACCCCCGACCAGCTCTGGGACTGGGCCCGCACCCGGCTCGCCCGCGCCATGGTCCCGCAGGAGTTCGTCCTCCTCGACGCCCTGCCCACCAACGCCAACGAGAAGGTCGACTACCCGGCCCTGGCCCGCACCGCCGCCGAGCGGGCCGAGGACGCCCGGGCCCGGCGGCGCGCCGCCGCCGCCGACCGGCCCGCGGCCGACACCGACGACGACCTGGTGACCGCCCTGGTCGCGCTCTACGACGACCTGCTGCCGGACGGCGGCGCCACCCCCGACACCAACTTCTTCACCACGGGCGGCAACTCACTGCTCGGCGCGCTGCTCGGCCAACGGGTGGAGGAGATGACCGGCGTCTCGCTGCGGCTGGCCGAGGTGTTCCAGCACCCGACACCGGCCCAGCTCGCCGCCCGGGTGCGGGCGGACGAGGGCACCGCACCGCCGGTCGGCGCCGTAGTCGGCGTTGTCGGTACTGCAGGCACTGGTGGCACTGTCGGCACAACGGAAGGACGGGGATGAAGTACCGGGTCCTGGGCCCCCTCGGGGTGCTCGACGGCGACACCGCCGTCACCATCGGAGCGCGCAAGATGGAGATCGCGCTGGCGGCCCTGCTGCTGCGCGCCAACCAGATCGTCTCGACCCGCCAGCTCATCACCGAGATCTGGGACGAGTCGCCGCCGCCGCGCGCCCGCTCCGCCGTGCACGTCTACATCTCGCAGCTGCGCAAGCTCCTCGCCCGCCCCGGGCAGGACAACCCCATCGTCACCCGGCCCTCCGGCTACCTGCTGCTGGTCCGCCCCGGCGAACTCGACAGCAGGGTCTTCGAGGGCCTGGTCCGCCAGGGCCGCGAACTGATGGCGGACAGGCAGCGCGAGGCGGCCTGCGCCGTCCTCGACGAGGCCCTCGCCCTGTGGACCGGCCCGGTGCTCGACCAGCTGCTCAACGGCCCCATCGTCAGGGGCTTCGTCCCGCCGATGGAGGAACTCCACCTGGAGTGCATCGAGATGCGCGTCGAGGCCAGCCTGCAGCTGGGCCGCCACCGCGAAGTGGTCAGCAGCCTGTACGGGCTGATCGCCGACCACCCGCTGCACGAGGTCTTCTACAGCCAGCTCATGCGCGCCCTCTGCAGCTCCGACCGGCGCGGCGACGCCCTGCGGGTCTACCGCACCGCCTGGGAGGTGCTCGACCGCGAACTCGGGCTGGAGCCCGGCCCCAAGCTACGCGAACTCCAGCGGGCCGTGCTCGTCCCCGGCGAGACCGGGCGGCTGCGCGTCGCGGTCTGACGACGGGAGTACGTGAACGGGGGACAGCGGTCCCCGGCGGGAACCACCCGCCGGGGGCCGCTTTCGTGTTGTCCGTTCCTCCTGGGTGGGAGGTGCGGGAACGCCGTCCGCCCCCGGCCGAGGAGACCAGGGGCGGACGGCGGACGGCGGACGGCGGACGGCGGACGGCGGACGGCGTCAGGGCGGTCGCGGTCAGTCCTCGCCGTCCAGGAGGCTGAACAGCTCCTCGTCACTGGCCGTGGCGATCCGGTCCCCGATCGACGGGCCGGCTCCGTTCGCCCGCTCCGTCGCCCCGTCCGGATCCAGGCCGCGCAGCAGCTCCCGCAGCCGTAGCGCGACCTCCCCCCGCAGCCGGTGCCCGGCCGGGACGTCCGCGAGGACCGCCTCCAGCCGCTCCAACTCGGCCAGCGCCGCCCGTGCGTCCGCCGGCGAGTCGGCCGCCGCGGTGGCCAGCTCGTCCCTCAGGTGCGCGGCCAGGTCGGCCGCGGTCGGGTAGTCGAACACCAGAGTGGTGGGCAGCCGCAGTCCGGTCGCCCCGCCCAGCCGGTTGCGCAGGTCCACCGCCATCAGCGAGTCGAAGCCCAGGTCGAGCAGGCCCTGCCGGGGGCTGATCGCCTCCGGCGTGGCGTGCCCCAGCACCTCGGCGATGTTCTCCCGCACCAGCCCCAGCACCAGCTCGAACCGCTGCTCCGCCGTTCGGCCGGCCAACTGCCGTGCCCACGAGTCGGGTTGACGCTTCGCTTCGGCCTGCGCGGCGGCCGGGCGGGCCGCCGCCGGACGGGACGGGAACAGTCCGCGCAGCACCGGCGGGACGGTCCCGGCCACCGCGGCCGCCCGCATCGCGCGGGAGTCCAGCGCCACCGGCATCGGCACCGGTTCGTCGAGCCGCAGCGCCGCGTCGAACAGCGCCAGAGCGCGATCCGGGGCCATCGGCGCCACCCCCGTCCGGGCGATCCGGGCCAGGTCGGCACCGGCCAGCCGCTCGCCCACGCCCTCCTGCTCCCACAGGCCCCAGGCCAGCGAGGTGGCGGGCAGCCCCTGGGCGCGGCGGTGCACGGCCAGGGAGTCCAGGAAGGCGTTGGCCGCCGCGTAGTTGGCCTGCCCCGCGCTGCCGATGGTGGCGGCGAAGGAGGAGAACAGCACGAAGGCGGCGAGATCGCACCCGCGCGTCAGCTCGTGCAACTGCCAGGCCGCGTCCACCTTCGGCCGGAACACCGTCGCCAGCTGCTCCGCCGTCAGGGTCTCCGCCAGCCCGTCGGCCAGCACTCCCGCGACGTGCAGGACCCCGGTCAGCGGGTGTTCGGCCGGCACCTCGGCCAGCAGCCCCGCCAGCGACTCCCGGTCCGCCGCGTCCGAGGCCACCAGCCGTACGGTGGCGCCGAGTTCGGTGAGTTCGGCTTGGAGGTCGGCGGCGCCGGGGGCGGTGGGTCCGCTGCGGCTGGTCAGGAGGAGGTGGCGGACGCCGTGTTCGGTGACCAGGCGGCGGGCGATCAGGGCGCCGAGACCGCCGGTCGCGCCGGTGATCAGCACGGTGCCTTCCGGGTCGAAGGTCGGCGGTTGTTCGTCGGTGGTGGTGGCGGGTTCGACGCGGGGGGTGTGGAGGGTGCCCTGGCGGATGGCGAGTTGGGGTTCGCTGGTGGCGAGGGCGGTGGCCAGTGCGGTGGTCAGGGTGGTGGTGCTGTCAGGGTGGTCGTCGAGGTCGAGGAGGGTGATGCGGTCGGGGTGTTCGGTCTGGGTGGTGCGGATGAGCCCCCAGGTGGGGGCGGTGGTGAGGTCGCCGGTGGTGGCGTCACGGGTGACGACGACGAGGCGGGAAGCGGCGAACCGCTCGTCCGCCAGCCACCGTTGGACGGTGGCCAGCAACTCGGCCGTCGTCCGCAGCGCGGCGGCCGGGAGCTCCGGCCCGTCGACCGGTGCGCCCGCGACGGAGAGCAGCACGACGCCGGGCTTGTCCGCGAACACGCCTGCCGCGGCCTCCAGGTCCGCGTACGTCGCCGCCTCGACCCCGTCGGCCCGGACGGCGTCGAGCAGTTCGGCCGTCCGGTCGCCGAGCACGGCCCACGGCCCCGCCGGCAGCGGCTCGCCCTCGGCCTTGACGGTCGTCCAGGCGAGACGGTGAAGCCTCGCGTCACCGCGGTCGCCCGCGAGCGCCGCGAGGTCGCCCGGGGAGATCGGCCGCACGGCGAGCGCCTCGACCGTCGCCACGGGCCCGCCCTGCTCGTCGGTGAGGAGCAGCGCGTAGCCGTCGGCACCGGTCGGCGTCAGCCGGATCCGCACCGTCGCACCCGCCGCCGGGGCGGCGCCGTACGTCCGCACCCCGCTCCACGCGTACGGCAGCACCATCCGCTCCGGGGCGTTCTGCCGCAGCGCCTGCACCGCCAGGGGGTGGAGGGCGGCGTCGAGGAGGGCGGGGTGGAGGGTGTGGCCGGTGGTGGTGGTGTCGGGGTCGAGGGTGGCTTCGGCGTAGAGGGTGCCGTCGGCGTTCCAGGCCCGGGTGAGGTTCTGGAAGGCGGGGCCGTAGTCGTAGCCGTGGTCGGCGAGTTGCTCGTAGGCGTCGGTGAGGTCGATGGCGGTCGCGTCGGTGGGGGGCCACTGGGTGATGCCGGGTTCGGGGGTGGTCTCGGCGGCGTCGGTGGTGAGGGTGCCGCTCGCGTGGAGAGTCCAGGGCTGGTCAGGGTCGTCGGTCTGCGGCCGGGCGTGGACGGTGACGCGGTGGTCGGTGTCGACTGCCAGTTGGAGGTGGACCGAGCGGTCGAGCGGCAGCGGTGCGTGGAGGGTGAGTTCTTCGACGGTGGTGTGGCCGGTGGCCTGGGCGGCGTGGAGGGCGAGGTCGAGGAAGGCGGTGCCGGGGAGGAGCGGGTTGTGGTGGACGGCGTGGTCGGTGAGCCAGGGGTGGTGGCGGGTGCTGAGGCTGGCGGTGGCGAGCCAGGTGCCGTCGGGGAGTTGGGTGGTGGTGGCGAGGAGGGGGTGGGTGGCGGTGTGCAGGCCCAGGCCGGTGGCGTCGGTGGGTGCGCTGGTTCCGGTGAGCCAGTAGTGGTGGTGTTGGAAGGGGTAGGTGGGGAGGTTGGGGTTGGTGGTGTGGTGGTGGGGGTGGTGCCAGGTGATGGGGTGGCCG
>NZ_JBITFA010000026.1:0-84215 GCF_044455705.1 Kitasatospora sp. NPDC051170
ACTGCAGGGGGGACCCTGTGGGAGAGTAGGACGCCGCCGAACAATCATTGTGAAGAACCCCCATCCGGGATCCGGATGGGGGTTCTTTGCGTTTCGGGAATGCGATCAGTTGTCCTCGGCGGGCTGCCCCTGCGGCTGAGCGGCGGCCTGTGCCGCGGCCGCCGAGGGCGACGGCGATGCCGAGGGCTGGGCGTCGGCGACCGGGGCGGTGCCCCAGGCGGGGCGGCTGAGCCACTTCTCCCCGATGTTGGTGAGCCGGGCGACGGCCGTGCCGTCGGGGTGCATGGTGTAGAGGTCGGCGCCGGCGCCGGTGGGGGCCTGGACGAAGACGACGGACTTGCCGTCCGGTGCGTAGGCGGCCGTTCCGTAGTAGGTGTCGGAGGGGGCCGGGGTGAGCGCGGTGATGGCGGTGCCGTCGGGGTGGACGCTGTAGATGCCGCCGCCTGGGGCGTAGTCGGCGTCGGTGGGGTAGGTGGTGAAGAGGATCTGGCTGCCGTCGGGGGACCAGCTGGTGCGGTCGCCGGCGCGCAGGCCCCAGGGGGTGAGCTGGCGCAGGCCCGTGCCGTTGGCGTCGACGACGTAGACGGCGCGGCTGTTGGCGGGCTGTCCGCTGGCGCTGGTGCGGTACTCGAAGGTGAGGTGCTTGCCGTCGGGGGACCAGCTGGGGTTGCTGACGCTGCCGGAGTACGGCTTGTCGTTGGTGAGGAAGGTGAGCCGCTGGACGTCGGTGCCGTCGGGGCGCATCAGGTAGAGGTCCGAGAACTGGATCTGGTTGTTGGCGGTCTGGTCGAGGGCGCCCCAGGAGCGGCTGAAGGCGAGTTGCTTGCCGTCCGGCGAGTACGCGGGGGAGCGCTCGTCCTCGTTGGCGCAGTCGGCGGTGCCGCCGTCGCAGAGGCGGCCGAGCTCGTGGGGGTTCTCGCCGGTGGCGGCGACGGTCCAGAGGCGGGCGGCGCCGGTCTGGGAGTCGGTGCGGTCGAAGGCGATGGTCGCGCCGTCGGGGGACCAGTCGGGGCGGTCGTCGAGGAAGTGCTCGGGCGGCAGGGTGACCTGGCGCCCGGCGGTGCCGTCCGGGGCGAGGGTGACGATGGCGCTGGTGCTGCGGGTGGTGTCCACGAAGGCGCGGCTGACGATCTGTCCGTTGTGCGCGGTGTTCGCGGGGGCGGCGGCGTTGACGGGGTCCGCCACGGCGGCGCCGATCTTGTCGGGGAAGGTGGGGGTGGCGGTGGGGGACTCCGGCCGGATCTCGGAGAGCGGGATGTCGCCGGGTTCGGCTCCGCAGCCGGTGAGGAGGGCGGCGAGAAGCAGGAGGCCCGCACCGGCGCTCGCGCGGGTGCGGGCCCTGCTGGTGAGGGACTGCCCTGGACGGTTGTTCCGCGTCATCTCCGTCTTCGACCTTTCCCGACCGATCCGACGTGTGCTCCGGCACCGGTTCAGGACGAACGGCCGGGCCCCTGGGAGGAGCTGTCACTGTGTCAGACGGGTGGGGCTGGAGGCCGGGGCGACACGCGACGGAACGATTCCGCTCGGTCACTCGGAGTAGGGAACGTGGGGGAGGGGACGCGGGGGAGGGAGGGAGCGGGTCAGCTCCGGGCGGCGCGGCGCTCGGCCTTGGCGACGGCCTCCGCCTCGTCCTCGGCCTCGGCGACCTCGAGGGTCGGCGCGGTGCCGCCGAGCTGGGCGGGCAGCCACCAGCTGTCGTCCGGGCCGGAGGGCTTGGCGGGGTACTCGCTCTGGGCCCGGTCGAGCATCTCGCTCATGGCGGCGCGGAGTCTGCGGGTGACCATGACGGGCTTGTCGCCCTCGGCCAGGCGGATCGGCTCGCCGATCATGATCGTCACCGGGACGTGCCGCTTGGTGAGGGTCTTCGGACGGCCCTTGGTCCACAGCTGCTGGGTGCCCCAGAGGACGACGGGCAGCAGCGGGGCGCCGGAGTCGGCGGCCATCCGGGCGGCGCCGGTCTTGAACTTCTTGAGCATGAACGAGCGGCTGATGGTCGCCTCGGGGAACACCCCGACGACCTCGCCGGCCTTGAGGGCGCGCACGGCGGCCTCGTACGCGGGCTGGCCGTCCGTGCGGTCGACCGGGATGTGCTTCATGCCGCGCATCAGCGGGCCCGAGATGCGGTGCTTGAAGACGTCGTCCTTGGCCATGAAGCGCGTCTTGCGCTTTCCGCCGCGGTAGGCGCCGAGGCCGGCGAAGAGGAAGTCCAGGTAGCTGATGTGGTTGCTCACCAGGACCGCCCCGCCGGTGGCGGGGATGTGCTCGGCGCCCACGATCTTGATCCGCACGTCGAGCGCGCGGAATACGGTGAGGGCGGCGCCGATCACCGGCGGGTAGACGAACTCTGCCACGGTCAGTCCTGACTTCCACGGGTCGGGGCCCGGTACGGCGGGATGCCCGCGCCTGACGCGGCAGCCGACCGGAGCACGGCACGCCGCGGCGGTCACGGGTGATACACGGAGATGATCCCCCGAACGAGTGCCTGCTGTCACCTGAGCCGTGCGGTCAAGCGGATTTTCACGGTGTGATCTCCGTGATGGGCCGGGACGGGAACTCTTGGGGGCCGGGGCCGGGGCCGGGGCCGGGCTCGGCGGCGCGGGGCCCGTACCGCAGACTGGAGGGATGACGAGGGTGCCTGGCGGGGACGGGGAGGAGATACGGCTGTCGGCGGCGGAGCTGGGCGGGGTGCTCGGCGAGCGGGCGACGCTGGTGCAGTTCTCCACGGCCTTCTGCCAGCCCTGCCGGGCCACCCGCCGGGTGCTCGCCGAGGTCGCCGGGATGGTCGACGGGGTCGCGCACGTGGAGCTGGACGCCGAGGACCGCTTGGAGCTGGTCCGCCGGCTGGAGGTCCTGCGGACCCCGACGGTGCTGGTGCTCGACGCCGGGGGCCGGGTGGTGCGCCGGGCCGCCGGGATGCCCCGCAAGGCGGACGTGATCGCGGCGCTCGGCCGGGTGCTCTGAGACGGGCCGTTCCGAGCTGTTCCGAGCTGTTCCGAGCCGACCCGTGGGGTGGGCCGGCCGTTCGCCGGGGCAGGATGGACGCGGGCGGTGACGAGGGTCTCGCGGCGTAAGCTACTGGCCAGTAGTGACCGTCGGGATACCGCCGAGTATGCTGCTGGACAAGTTCCGGACCGGCACGGGAACCCCGCTGCCCCGGAGCGGGCGCGTGAAGAGTTCGCACCCGCTTGCCCAGCTGCAGCCGCCGGACGAGACCAGTACAGGAGACAGGCCGTGAGCTTGAGGATCGTTGTCTGCGTGAAGTACGTGCCGGACGCGACGGGTGACCGTCGTTTCTCGGACGACCACACCACCGACCGGGAGGGCGTGGACGGCCTGCTGTCGGAGCTGGACGAGTACGGCGTGGAGCAGGCGCTGCGGATCGCGGAGGCGAACGAGGGCGCCGAGGTGACGGTCCTGACGGTGGGCCCGGACGACGCGAAGGACGCGCTGCGCAAGGCGCTGTCGATGGGTGCGGACAAGGCCGTGCACGTCAACGACGAGGACATCCACGGCACCGATGTGATCGGGACGTCGGCGGTGCTGGCGAAGGCGATCGAGAAGACCGGGTTCGACCTGGTGATCGGTGGCATGGCGTCGACGGACGGCACGATGGGTGTGCTGCCGGCGCTGCTGGCGGAGCGTCTGGGCGTGCCGCAGCTGACGCTGCTGTCGGAGGTGTCGGTCGAGGGCGGTGTGGTGAAGGGCCGTCGTGACGGGGACGCGGCGACCGAGCTGGTCGAGGCGTCGCTGCCGGCGGTGGTCTCGGTGACGGACCAGTCGGGCGAGGCCCGCTACCCCTCCTTCAAGGGGATCATGGCGGCGAAGAAGAAGCCGGTGCAGGAGCTGGACCTGGACGATCTGGGCATCGAGGCGGACGAGGTCGGTCTGTCGGGGTCCTGGACGGCGGTGGAGTCGGTGGCGGCCCGTCCGGCGCGTACCGCGGGCACGGTCGTCAAGGACGAGGGCGAGGGCGGCAAGCAGCTCGCGGCCTACCTCGCCGACCAGAAGTTCATCTAACCCCACCCGTTCGCGCATCCAACGATCGATCAGGAGCAACGAATCATGGCTGAAATCCTGGTTCTGGTGGACCACGCCGACGGTGTGGTCCGCAAGCCGGCCCTGGAGCTGCTGACCCTGGCCCGCCGCATCGGCGAGCCGTCCGCCGTCGTCCTCGGCGCGGGCGCCGCGGCCGCCGACATCGCCGCCAAGGCCGGCGAGTTCGGCGCCGCCAAGGTGTACGTCGCCGACGGCGCCGAGTTCACCGACCAGCTGGTCGTCCCCAAGGTCGACGCCCTGGCCCAGATCGCCGGGACGGTCTCCCCGGCCGCCGTGCTGGTCACCTCCTCCGGCGAGGGCAAGGAGGTCGCCGCCCGCGTCGCGCTGCGGATCGGCTCCGGCATCATCACCGACGCCATCGACCTGGAGGCCGGCGACGGCGGTCCGGTCGCGACCCAGTCGGTGTTCGCCGCCTCGTTCCAGGTGAAGTCCAAGGTCACCAAGGGCGCGCCGGTCATCACCGTCAAGCCGAACGCCGTCGCCCCCGAGGCCGCTGCCGCCGCCGGTGCGGTGGAGAACGTGTCGGTGGAGTTCACCGGCAACGCCGCCAAGGTCACCTCGCGCACCCCGCGCGTCTCCTCCGGCCGCCCCGAGCTGACCGAAGCCGCGATCGTGGTCTCCGGCGGCCGTGGCGTCGGCGAGGCCGCGGGCTTCGGCGTCGTCGAGGAGCTCGCGGACGCGCTCGGCGCGGCCGTCGGCGCCTCGCGCGCCGCCGTCGACGCCGGCTGGTACCCGCACACCAGCCAGGTCGGCCAGACCGGCAAGCAGGTCTCCCCGCAGCTGTACATCGCGGCGGGCATCTCCGGCGCGATCCAGCACCGCGCGGGCATGCAGACCTCGAAGACCATCGTGGCCGTCAACAAGGACCCCGAGGCCCCGATCTTCGAGCTGGTCGACTACGGCGTCGTCGGCGACCTGTTCGCCGTGCTGCCGCAGCTGACCGCCGAGGTGAAGGCCCGCAAGGGCTGATCCGTCGGCGCACCGCTTCGGAGGGCGTGGCACCCGGGAGACCGGGGGCCACGCCCTCCGGCGTTCCCCGGGGCACTCCCGCGCCCGCCGGCGGGCCCCGTAGAGTCGGGCGCGACAGCTGGAGCGAGGGGCGAGGACGGGCGCATGGCACTGCTGACGGCACTTCACGGCGAGTACGGCGACACGGCGGACGCGCTGCGGGTCGACGGGCGGGCGCTCTCCCGGGAGGCGCTGCTGGGCGCGGCGAGCGCCGTCGCCGACCGGGTGGCCGGCGCCCCCGCCCTCGCCGTGCTCGCCCGGCCCACCCTCGAGACCGTCGTCGCCGTGGTCGGCGGGCTGCTGGCGGGCGTGCCCGTGGTGCCGCTGCCGCCGGACTCCGGGCCCAAGGAGCGCGCCCACATCCTGCGCGACTCCGGGGCGGCGCTGCTCGCGCACGCCGTGGGCGAGCCGGTGCCGCAGGACGGCGTGCCCGAGGGTGTCGGGGCCCTGCCCGTCGACCCCGCCGAGCGCTCCGCCGCGCGCCACGCCGAGCCGCCCGCCGACGCCACCGGCTTCGTGCTCTACACCTCCGGCACCACCGGCGCGCCCAAGGGCGCCGTGATCGGGCGCGCGGCGATCGCCGCCGACCTGGACGCCCTGGCCGCCGCCTGGCGGTGGACGGCCGAGGACACCCTCGTCCACGGCCTGCCGCTCTTCCACGTCCACGGGTTGCTGCTCGGCGTCCTCGGCGCCCTGCGCACCGGCGGCCGCCTGGTGCACACCGGGCGGCCCACCCCGGACGCGTACGCGGCGGCGGGCGGCAGCCTGTACTTCGGCGTGCCCACCGTCTGGTCCCGCCTCGCCGCCGACCCTGCGGCGGCCGCCCGGCTGGCACCGGCCCGGCTGCTGGTCTCCGGCAGCGCGCCGCTGCCCGTCCCGGTGTTCGAGAAGCTGGCGGCGCTCACCGGGCACGCCCCGATCGAGCGCTACGGGATGACGGAGTCGCTGATCACCGTCAGCACCCGGGCGGACGGCGAGCGCCGGCCCGGCAGCGTCGGCCTGCCGGTGGAGGGCGTGCGCACCCGGCTGGTCGGCGAGGACGGCGAGCCCGTGCCGTACGACGGGGAGAGCGTGGGCGAACTGCAGGTCAGCGGGCCGACGCTGTTCAGCGGTTACCTCAACCGGCCGGACGCCGACGCCGAAGCCTGGACGGCGGACGGCTGGTTCCGCACCGGGGACGTCGCCGTGATCGGCGAGGACGGCTTCCACCGGATCGTCGGCCGCGCCTCCGTCGACCTGATCAAGAGCGGCGGCTACCGGATCGGCGCCGGCGAGGTCGAGGCCGCCCTGCGCGACCACCCGGCGGTGGCCGACGCGGCGGTGATCGGCGCGCCGGACGCGGACCTCGGACAGGCGATCGTCGCGTACGTCGTCCCGGAGGGTTCCGTGACGGGGGACCAGCTGACGGCCTTCGTGGCGGAGCGGCTCTCGGTGCACAAGCGACCCCGGCGGGTGGTGCTGGTGCCCGAACTGCCCAGGAACGCCCTGGGAAAGGTGCTCAAGAAGCAGCTGCTCTCGGAGGACGCCGGACGGTGACCCGTCGGCGTGTCGGGTGCGCGGTGCCAGCCGTCCGGTGACGGGCCCTCACCCTGATGCGCCGTCGACGCCCACCACCCGAGAACCCTTCCTTTGGCTCACTCCACTGCGCACGGTGAGCGGACGCGTGCCTACCGTGACACGCAGGCCGAGCCCCACGGGGCGACGCCTCGAGTCCGCAGTCGTTCCCGCAGCCGCTGACACGGCGGCAGATCGCAGCAGTGAGGAAGTCAGCACCATGACCACCGTCAACACCGGCGCACCGGATGCCCCCGGGACCCCTCAGCGTCCCGCCCGCCCGACCGCTCCCTCCGCCCAGGCCCGTCCCTCCCGGGCGGCGAGGGTGCGGCGGGGGATAGGCATGGTGGCCGTGATCGTGGCCGGTGCGGGCGTGATCGGCCTCGGCACGGGGGTGACCCCCGCCGCCGCCGAGCCGGCCCCGGCGCACGCCGGGTGGGACGGCTCCAAGTACTGGTTCAAGAACGGCCAGGGGCAGTGGCGCTGGACCACCCACTACGACGTGTACGTCGCGCGCACGGGCGGCGGGTCGTCGTCCTCCTCCACGGCGGTGCGCTCCGGCGGCATCACCCAGGGGTGGGACGGCTCCCGGTACTGGTTCAGGAACAGCCAGGGGCAGTGGCGCTGGACCACCCACTACGACGTCTACCTGGCGCGCACCGGGGGCGGCTCCTCCTCGGGCTCCTCGGGTTCCTCCGGCTCGGGCTCCTCGGGCTCCTCGGGTTCGGTGGCCGTGGACCGGGACGTGGAGACGGCCATCGAGTACGCCCTCGCCCAGCTCGGCAAGCCGTTCCGCACGGGGGGCAACGGGCCGGACGGGTACGACTGCTCGGGCCTGGTGCAGCAGTCCTTCCGCCGCGGCGGCATCGACCTGCCACGGGTGGCCAACGACCAGTACGCGGCGACCACGCCGATCAGCGCCGGCCAGCTGCGCCGGGGGGACCTGCTGTTCTGGTCGCCGAACGGCACCAAGCGCGGCATCCAGCACGTGGCGATCTACCTGGGCGACAACCAGTACGTCGAGGCCGCGCGGCCCGGGACGCTGATCCGGATCTCGCGGATCAGCAGCGGCTACTACCCGTCGTACATGGGCCGGCCGTAGGGCCCGTCCTGTCGTCGCTGCGCCGGTCGTTGTTCCCGCCCCCGGCCCCCGGACCGTTCAGAGGTCGGAGGGCCGGGGGAGGGCGCCGCGGGCGCCGAGGGCCGTGACGGCGAAGGTGCCCGCGGCCACGGCGGTGGCCGCCGCGCCGGGCAGGTCGGCGCCCCGGGCGAGCCCGGCGGCGAGCGCTCCGCAGAAGACGTCCCCGGCGCCGGTGGTGTCGACCACCCGGACGGCGGGGGCGGGCAGCAGGAGCGGCGCGCCCCCGGTGGCGACCAGCGCGCCCTCGCCGCCGAGGGTGATCACCACCCCCTCGGTGCGCGGGGCCAGGGCCCGGGCCGCCTCCTGCGTGTCCTCGGCGCCGGCGAGCTGCCGGGCCTCGACCGCGTTCACCACCAGCAGCGGGCGGTGTCCGCCCGGGCCGGTGTCGGGCAGCGGGCCGGCGGGGGCGGCGTTGTGCACCCAGCGGGTGGTGCGGCCCACCGAGTCCGGGGGCGGCAGGGCGGCCGCGGCGGCGCGCACGCAGTCCTCGGGGACCTCGTTGCTGGTCAGGACCACGTCGACGGGCAGCAGGTGCAGGCGGGCCAGGGCGGCCTCGACGTCCTCGGGGGTGAGGTGGGCGTTGGCGCCGGGGAGGACGACGATGCTGTTCTCGCCCGCCGGGTCGACCATCACGATCGCCTGCCCGGTGGGCGCGTCCGGGTGCACGAGCACGGAGCCCGTCTCCACCTGCGCGCCGTGCAGATCGGCGAGCGCCGCCCGGCCCTCCGCGTCGCGCCCGACCCGGGCGACCAGGTGCGTCGCCGCGCCGAGCCGGGCCGCGGCCACCGCCTGGTTGGCGCCCTTGCCGCCGAAGCCGTGGGCGGCCTCGGCCGCGAGCACGGTCTCGCCGGGGGCGGGGAGTACGGGGCAGCGCAGGATGCGGTCGGCGTTGACCGAACCGATGACGATCACACGACCGGCGGGAAGCAGCTTCACGGTCCCTTCGTAGGCGCTGGGGCGCCGGTGGCGCAAGGTGAGGGCTCACGGGAGGGGCGCGTGGGACAGGTGTGCACGCCGGGGCGGGTGTGCGCGAGCGGTGGGGGCGGCGTGCAGCTTTGGGGCCGGTCGGCCCGGGTGCGCGCACGCCAGGCGTCTGGCCTGGGCACATGCCCCTGTCAAGGGGCGCGCGGAAGCCCGGCGCAGGGTGCGTCGGGGAGGCATGGGGAGCGGCGTGGCGCGGGTACCACCACGGGTGGCGCCGGTCGGTGGGCGGGCGCCGCCCGGTGCGACTACGGGCGTAGTCAGACTACGCCGGTAGTGGCACTACATCCGTAGTGCGACTGCCGGTGCGGTTGCAGAACGGCACCGGGGTGAGTCGAGCGCAGGGGGCCTTGTGATCGTCTGGGTCAATGGCACGTTCGGGGCGGGCAAGACGAGTGCCTGCCGCGAGCTGGTGGAACTGCTGCCCGGGAGCGTGCTCTTCGATCCCGAGCTGGTGGGCTTCGGCCTGCGCCGGATGCTCCCGGCCGACCGGCTGGCGACGGTGTCCGACTTCCAGGACCTCCCGGCCTGGCGCCGGCTGGTCCCCGAGACGGCGGCGGCGCTGCTGGGCGAGGTCGGTGGGCCGCTGATCGTCCCGATGACGTTGCTCAGGGAGGACTACCGCGACGAGATCTTCGGTGACCTCGCCCAGCACGGCATCGCCGTGCACCACTTCGTGCTGGACCCAGAAGAAACGATCCTTCGCGACCGCATCGCCCATAGAGAGGAGTGCCCGGGAGATCCGCAGGCCAGCGAACGCGTCCGCCGGTGGTGCCTGGACCACCTGCCGCGCTACCGGGCCGCCCGCCGCTGGCTCGTCCAGGACGCCCGGATGATCGACACCGGCGCCCTCACCCCGCGCGAGACCGCGCACCGGATCGCCGACCTCTTCCGCGTCGGCGCCGCGCGCTGCCCGATCGTCCAGACCCCGGAGGCGACCGGCGACACCGTCGCCTCCGCGGTGCTCTTCTTCGACGAGCAGGACCGGGTGCTCCTCGTCGACCCGGTCTACAAGCCCGACTGGGACTTCCCGGGCGGCGTCGTCGAACGCGGCGAGGCCCCGACGGACGCCGCCCTGCGCGAGACCGCCGAGGAACTGGGCCTGCGCCTCGACCCCTCCCTGCTGCGGCTGCTCGCCGTCGACTGGGAACCGCGGACCGGCCCGCGCCGGGGCGGCCTGCGGCTGATGTACGACGGTGGGCTGCTGGACGAGGAGGGCCGGGAGAACCTGCTCCTCCAGCAGGAGGAACTGCGCGGCTGGCGCTTCGTCACCCTGGACGAGGCCGCCGACCTGCTGCCGCCCAGCCGCTACCGTCGGCTCGCCGCAGCGCTGGAGGCCCGGCGCTGCGGGGAACTGCGCTACCTGGAGGCGGGTGCGCGGGTCGCCCAGGGGATGGCGGCACGTACGGCGGACGCGGCCTGACGAGGGCGGCTCGGCGGGGGCATGTCGCTCCCGCCGAGCCGTCCCGCCGTACTGGCTCCGCCGCCCGCCCCCCGCCGCCCGCCGCCCGCCGCTTGCCTGCCGGTGCCGGCCTCGGCCTCGGGGCGGCAGGATGGGGGGATGCCGTTCACGTTGAGCCATCCCGCCGCCGTCCTGCCGTTGCTGCGTGTCGCCGGGGAGCGTGGGCCGTTGGTGGCCTCGGCGCTGGTGGCGGGGTCGATGGCGCCCGATGTGCCGTTCTTCGCGGAGTCGCTGCTGCCGGGGGTGTACGGGCACGGCGGGCTGACGCACCGCTGGTGGGCCGTGCCGACGGTGGACGTGGCGATCGCCGCGGCGCTGGTGGCCGGCTGGCACGGCCTGCTGCGGGGGCCGATGGTCGCGCTGCTGCCCGAGCGGTGGGCCGGCGGCGCCGAGGCACTGACGGCTCGGCGGCCCGGAGCGGGGCCGGGGCCGGGGGCGGGCGTGGCGTGGTTCGCGGCCTCGGCGGCGATCGGCGCCGCCACTCACGTCGGCTGGGACGCGTTCACCCACGGTGGCCGGCTGGGCGTGCGGCTGCTGCCCGTCCTGGAGCGGCGGGTGGCCGGGGTGCCGCTCTACGAGGCGGCGCAGTACGGGAGTTCGGCGCTCGCGCTGGCCGCGATGGGCGGCTGGGCGGCGAGCGCCGTACGGTCCGCGCGCGCCGTGCCGTCCGTCGTGCCGTCCGTCGTGCCGTCCGTCGTGCCGTCCGCCGTGCGGCTCGCGCCCCGGACGCGGCGGGCCGCCGTCGCGGCGCTGGGCGCGGCGACGGCGGCCGGGGTGGTGCACCGGATCGTCCCGCTGCGGCGCAACCTCGTCCCCGAGGTGTGCTTCGGCGCCGGGGCGGGCCTGGCCGTGGGCGCGGTCGGGTACGCGGCGCTGCTCGCGGCCTCCCGCCGGTGGCGGCGCGGCGGGCGGCCTGCGGGTCGCAGCGTCCGTCAGGCGGAGCGCAGTTCGGCGTAGCGGCGCAGGAAGAGGGCCTCGGTGAGGGCCATGCGCTCCAGTTCGAGCGGGTCGACGCTCTCGTTGACGGCGTGGATCTGGGTGGTCGGCTCCTCGACGCCGATCAGCACGATCTCGGCCTGCGGGTAGAGCGTGCGCAGGGTGTTGCAGAGGGGGATCGAGCCGCCCTCGCCGGAGGCGACCATCGGGGTGCCGAAGGCCGCCTGCATGGCCTCGCCCATCGCCTCGTACGCCGGGCCGGTGGTGTCGGCGAGGAAGGGGGCGCCGTTGCCCTGGCGCTCGACGGTGAGGTGGGCGCCGAGCGGGGTGCGGGCCTCGAGGTGGGCGACGAGGGCCCGCTGGGCGGCGGCCGGGTCGGTGCCCGGCGGGACGCGCAGGCTGACCAGGGCCTTGGCGGCGGCCTGGACGGAGGAGGTGGCGCCGATCACCGGCGGGGCGTCGATGCCGAGGACGGTGAGGGAGGGGCGGGCCCAGAGGCGGTCCGCGACGGTGCCGGTGCCGGTCAGGGCGACGCCGTCGAGCACCTTGGCGTCGGCGCGGAACTGCTCCTCCGGGTACTGCACGCCCTCCCAGGTCTGGTCGGCGGCCAGGCCGTCGACGGCGACGTCGCCGTGCTCGTCGTGCAGGGAGGCGAGGATGCGCACCAGGGTCTGCAACGCGTCGGGGGCGGCGCCGCCGAAGGCGCCGGAGTGCAGGTTGCCGGCCAGGGTGGTGATGCCGACCTCGATCGCCGTCATGCCGCGCAGGGAGGCGGTGACGGTGGGCAGGCCGGCGGCGAAGTTGCCGGTGTCGCCGATGACGATGGCGTCGGCGGCGAGGAGTTCGGGGTGGGCCTCGGCGTAGCGCTCCAGGCCGCCGGTGCCCTGCTCCTCCGAGCCCTCGACGATGATCTTCAGGCCGACCGGGTAGGCGTCGCCGTACACCTGGCGCAGCGCCCGCAGGGCCGTCAGGTGCATCAGGATGTTGCCCTTGCAGTCGGCGGCGCCGCGCCCGTACCAGCGGCCGTCGCGCTCGGTCAGCTCGAACGCGGGGCTGAGCCAGGCGGATTCGTCGAGCGGCGGCTGCACGTCGTAGTGCGAGTAGAGCAGGACGGTCGGGGCGCCCTCGGGGCCGGGCAGTTCGCCGTAGACGGACTGCGTGCCGTCCGGGGTGTCGAGGAAGCGGATGCCGGTCAGGCCCTCGGCGGCGAAGGCGTCGGCCACCCAGCGGGCCGCCTTCTCGCACTCCTCGACGGGGAACTGGCGGGGGTCGGCGACCGAGGGGAAGGCGACCAGTTCGGCGAGGTCGGTGCGGGCACGGTCCATCAGGGACCGGACGGCGTCGGCCAGGGGCTGTGACATCGGTGCTCCGTGGGGGCGGGTGCCGCCCTGGGGGTGCGGGCGGCGCGGTCGATCGGGGTACCGACGATCATAGGCGGGAGCCGATCGGCCCGGTTCGGGGTGCTGCGGCCACCGCCGGGTCGGACGGACGCATAGGATTGCTGGTCGTGACTGACTCCGGAAGCCCCGATTCCCCCAGCCCGCTCGACGAACCCGCTGCCGAGGCCGAACGGCTGGGCGGCGTCTGGGACGTCGTGGTGGTCGGCGCCGGACCGGCCGGGGCGTCGGCCGCGCACGCCGCCGCCGTCCAGGGCCGCCGGGTGCTGCTGCTCGACAAGGCCGAGCACCCCCGTTACAAGACCTGCGGCGGCGGCATCATCGGCCCCTCCCGGGACAGCCTGCCGCCGGACTTCAAGCTGCCGTTGCAGGACCGGATCCACGCCGTCACCTTCGCCTACAACGGCCGCTACACCCGCACCCGCCGCAACGAGCGGATGCTGTTCGGCCTGGTCAACCGGGACGAGTTCGACCTGCGCCTGGTGCAGGCGGCCGAGCAGGCGGGCGCGGTGCTCGCCACCGGAGTGACCGTCACGGGCGTGGAGCAGCGCGGCGGCGGGCACCGGACGGCGCTGGTGACGGCGGCGGACGGGCAGAGCTTCGAGGCGCGCGCGGTGGTCGGCGCGGACGGCAGCGCCAGCCGGATCGCCCGGCACGTCGGCGTGACCTTCGACCAGATCGACCTGGGCCTGGAGGCGGAGATCCCGGTGCCGCCGCAGGTCGTCGCCGACTGGGCGGGCCGCATCCACCTCGACTGGGGCCCGCTGCCCGGCAGTTACGGCTGGGTGTTCCCCAAGACCGAGAGCAGCAGCCTGACCGTGGGCGTCATCTCGGCGCGCGGCGACGGGGAGGCGACGAAGCAGTACCTCGCCGACTACATCCGGCGCCTGGGTCTGTCGGGCTTCACCCCGAGTATGGAGTCCGGGCATCTGACCCGCTGCCGCACCGAGGACTCGCCGCTGTCGCGCGGCCGGGTGCTGGTCGCCGGGGACGCGGCCGGGCTGCTGGAGCCGTGGACGCGCGAGGGCATCTCGTACGCGCTGCGCTCGGGCCGGCTGGCCGGGGAGTGGGCGGTGCAGGTCGCGGAGGCCGGGGACGCGGAGTCGGTGCGGCGCGAGGCGCTGAACTACTCGTTCGCGGTCAAGGCCGGGCTGGGCGTGGAGATGCGGGCGGGCAAGCAGCTGCTCGGGGCGTTCGAGCGGCGGCCGTACCTGTTCCACGCGGCGGTCTGCCTGGTGCCGGCGGCCTGGCGGGCCTTCGCCCGGGCGACGCAGGGGCACACGACCTTCGCCCAGGTGCTGCGGCAGTACCGGGCGGCGCGCAGGCTGGCGGCGACGGCCGCGCGCTGAGGCAGCCGGTTGGGCAGGGGCGCCCCCGCCCGTCCTACGTGGACGGGCGGGGGCGCCTTCTCGCATGCCGGCGCCGCTACTTGAGCCCGCCGTCGAGGGCGCCCATCAGGGTGCCGGAGGGGGTGTCACCGGACAGTTCCCAGATCATGCCGCCCAGCAGGCCCTTGGACCTGAGGTAGGCGGTCTTCTGGGCGATCGACCAGGCGTCGTCGAAGGTCCACCACTGGCCGCCCGCGCCCGTGTAGGCGTACGTGGACACGGACTTGGGGTCGTGGTAGACGGTCAGGTTGGGGACGCCGGTGATCAGGTTGTTGTAGCCGCGCGTCCCGGCCTCCTCGGCGAACTGGCCGGGCGCCGCGCCGTTCGCGGACTGCCAGGCGCCGTTCGCCCCGGCGTCGCCCGCCGCCACGCCCTGCCAGCCGCGGCCGTAGAACGGGAAGCCGATGGTGAGCTTGCGCGGGTTGACGCCGGCGGACAGGTAGGTCTGGACGGCCGCGTCGATGCTGAAGTGGAACGGGTAGGGGTCCTTCGGGTCCTGGTAGAGGTTGCTGGCCTGGCCGGTGCGGTTGGGCTCCCAGGAGTTGTCGCTGCCGGAGCCGTGGAAGTCGTAGCCCTGGACGTTGGCGATGTCCAGGCCCGTGAAGATCTTCCCGAGGTCCCAGCCGGCGGCGACCTTCGCCGGGTCGGCCGGGGTGAAGGCGGTGAGCAGCTTGTGCGAGCCGCCCAACGCGTCGAGCTGCTTGCGGAATTCGGCGATCAGGGCCGTCAGGTTGGCCTTGTCGTTGGGGCTCCAGTGGTTTCCCGCGTGGCCGTCGCCGGAGCCGGGCCACTCCCAGTCGAGGTCGATGCCGTCGAAGATCCCGGCGGCCGTGCCGTCGCCGCCGGCGCCGTTGTAGGCAGGCAGGTTGCCCTTGATCCAGGTGTCCACGCAGGACTTGACGAACTTCTGGCGGGAGGCGTCGGTGGCGGCCACGTCCGAGAAGTACTTGGAGTACGTCCAGCCGCCGAGGGAGACGACCACCTTGAGGTTGGGGTGCTTGGCCTTGAGCTTCTTCAACTGGTTGAAGTTGCCGCGCAGTTTGCCCCAGCCGTCGTCGGCCACGCCGTCCACGGACTGGTCGGCGCTCATCGGCCGGGCGTAGTCGGCGTCGGCGTCACCGGCGCCGGTGCCCTGGTCCGGGTCCTGCGGGTTGGAGGTGGTGCCCTTGGTGACGCCCGCGAGGCAGGTGAGGTTGGTCGGATCGATGTTCTCGAAGGCGTAGTTGATGACGTCGAGCTTGGCGGCGGTGCCCGAGGTCTCGAGGTTCTTGACGAAGAACTGGCGGCCGTAGATGCCCCACTGGACGAAGTAGCCGACACGGGCGTACTTCCCGGCGCCCACGATGTCGCCGGTGGTGACGGAGAGCGGGGCGGAGGCGGGGGAGGTGTTGTCGGCGGGGTCGCGGGCCTGCACGGTGAACGTGTAGGTGGTGGACGGCGACAGGCTGCCGACGCTCGCGGTCAGCGTGCCGCCCGTGACGGTCGCGACGAGCGCGGACCCCTGGTAGACGTCGTACGCGGCGACGCGGACGTTGTCCGTCGCGGCGTCCCAGGCGAGCGTCACGTCCGAGGAACCGACCTTCGTGGCACGGAGGTTGGGCGGCGCCGTCGGCGGGACCTTGTCCGAGGACGGGTCGAAGGTGGAGGCCGTGACGGGTGCGCTGAGCGGCCCGGTGTTGCCCCGGCCGTCCTTGGCCCGGACGGTCAGCGTGTACGAGGTCGCCGGGGTGAGGCCCGTGACCACGGTGGAGGTGCCGGTGGCGGAGGCCACCACCGCGGCGCCGTTCAGGACGTCGTAGGAGGCGACCGGGAAGTCCCCGCCCTTGGCGGCCGGCCAGCTCAGCGCGAGCGTGTGCGCCGTCGACTCGGTGACCGTCGGCGCGCCCGGGGCGCCCGGCGGGACGTCGGGCGTGCCGTCGCACTTGTCGCCGTTGATACGGCAGTTGAGCGGCGCGGAGACCGGGCCGTTGCCCACGAACCAGAAGCTGTACGGCTCGGTGGTGCTGTGGGCGTTGACGGTGGAGTTGTAGAAGGCGGCGACGGCCGTGACATGGCTGCCGCTGACCGTGGCGGTGCCGTTGTAGGTGTTGCCCATGGTGACGCCGGAGGGGAGGTCGAACTCCAGCGTCCAGCCGGACACGGCGGCGGCGTTGTCGTTGTGGACGATGTACGTGCCCTGCCACCAGGAGCCGTTGTCGGCGGTGGTGAAGGTGGCGGTGAGCTTGCCGGCGGCGTTCGCGGGGGCCGCGAGCGCGGTCAGCACGGCGAGCGGAAGGAGCAGGACGGAGAGCAGCGCGAGCACTCTGCTGCGCATGCGGGGGCGTCCCGCCCGGGAACGAGCGGACATGGTTCTCCCTGTGGTCGTGGGGGTTGAACAGGGGTGCGTAGAACCGGAGTTGTGGTGCGCGTGCGATCGGTGCCCGCGCCGTGGGGAGACGGGGCATGGGCACTGTAGGAGGACTGGACCAATGCGTCAACAGGTCTGTACCACTGGGGAGTTGACTGCACAGCGGCCCGGCCTCCCCGCGCGGGGAGACCGGGCCCCTGTGGACTGCGCGCCTTCGCAGGTGGCTCTCGGTGGTTCTCAGTCCGTGACTTCGGGCAGCTCGCGCAGGAACGGGCGGTCGTCGGTGTGGAGCGAGGCGGTGGGACCGGCGGAGCGCAGCACCGCGTCGAGCACGCCGGCGGGGTCGGCGGCGTAACCCCCGCTCGCCCAGGCCGCGTTGGCCTCCACCACGGCCCAACTCCCCTCCGAGGTCAGGCCGATGTCCACCACGCAGGCGCTCGGCAGCGGCGCGTCCGGGGTGGAGGCGGAGGCGGCCAGCACCTCGCGGGTGAAGGCGAGCACCTCGGAGGTGACGCCGTCCTCCGGGGCGAGCGGCGCGACGGAGAGCTCGCCGTCGACGGCGTAGCGCGAACCGGCCGTGACCTCGCCGTCGAGCACGAACAGCCGGTATTCCCGGCGGAAGTGCACCACCTGGCTCACCAGCACCGGCGTGTCGCCGTCCACCAGTTCCGGGCCGGGCAGGTGGCTGCTGTCCGGGTAGACGCGGGCCGCGAACAGCTTGTCCGCCGGGGGCTTGACGAAGGCCGGGCCGCGCATGCGGCGGGTCTCGTCGAGCGTGCTGAACGCCACCTGCCGCCCGGTCACGGCCAGCGGCAGCCGGGCCAGCCAGTCGGCGGGCGGCTCCAGCAGCGCCAGGTCCAGGGCGCGCCCGACCGCGTCCGCGAAGATCGGCCCGCCGTACAGGTGCACCGGCTCGCCGACCAGCTCCTCGGGCGCCCGCCAGGACGGCGCGGTGAACGCCCTCAGGCCGCGCAGGCCGGCGGCCACGCGCAGCTGGTGGCCCGTCTCGGTGACGCGCGGGGCGAGGAGGAGGACGGCGGATCCGGTGGTGGTCATGGGGTGATGGTGCCGTGGGGCGAGGTGGGCGGCCAGTGGGTTTCGGTGCAGGCGGGTTTCGGTGCAGGTGGGTTTGGGAGCCGGTGGGTTCGGGAGCAGGTGGGGGCGGGCTGGTCTGGTCGGGGGGCGGGTGGGCGTGCCAGAGTCGTCCGGGCGCCGTGCGGGCACCCCGGACGGCGCCAGCGGTCCGACCCACCCTCAGCCGGAAAGCAGGCCACACCGATGACCAGCGCAGCGCCCCTCGTCCACGTCAGCACCGCCGACGCCGTCACCACCCTCACCCTCGACTCGCCCCACAACCGCAACGCGCTCTCCAGCCGCCTGATGTCCGAGCTGCACGCCGGGCTGGCCGTCGCCGCCGCGAACCGGGACGTGCGGGCGGTCGTGCTCACCCACGTCGGCAAGGTGTTCTGCGCGGGCGCGGACCTCTCCGAGGCCACCGGGGCCGACCCCACGGTCGGGCCGCGCGGGCTGGTCGAGCTGCAGAAGGCGATCGTGGACTGCTCGAAGCCGGTCATCGCCGTGGTCGACGGGCACGCCCGCGCCGGGGGCCTCGGCCTGATCGGCGCGGCGGACCTGGCCATCGCCGGGCCGGCCGCCACCTTCGCCTTCACCGAGGTCCGGCTGGGCCTGGCGCCCGCCGTCATCTCCCTGCCGCTGCGGCCCAAGCTCGACCCGCGCGCGGCCTCGCGCTACTACCTCACCGGCGAGGTGTTCGACGCGGTCGAGGCCGCCCGGATCGGGCTGATCACCCGGGCCGTGGACTCCGCCGAGGGCCGGGAGACCGCGCTCAAGGAGCTGCTGGACGCGCTGCGCCAGGGCTCGCCGCAGGGGCTGGCGGAGTCGAAGCGGCTGGCGAACGCCGAGGTGGTGCGCTCCTTCGCGCGGGACGCGGACGAGCTGGTGCAGCTGTCGGCGCGGCTGTTCGGCTCGGAGGAGGCGCAGGAGGGGATGCGGTCGTTCCTGGAGAAGCGGCCGGCGCGCTGGGTGCGCTGAGCGGTTCGCCCGCTATCTGGGGGGCGGCACCGACTACGCCGGTCGTGGCACCACCGGCGTAGTCCGGTCACCGGGCGGTCAGCCGACCCTGGCCTTGGAGCGCCAGAGGTCGAGCAGGCCCTCGTCGCCGTCGAGGCGTACGCGGGCCGCCGTCGGCCCGGCGGGCAGGCGGTTCCACAGCAGCAGGTAGAGATCGTGGGCCGGGCCGGTGACCGTGAGCTCGGCCGGTCCGGCGGAGGCCTCCTCACCGGTGACGACCTCGAGCGGCCCCGGGCCGACGGTCACGTGCCAGGAGGTGGGGCCGTCCGCGTCCTGGATCAGGAGGGTGCGGGGCACGTCGCTGTGCAGCCGGGAGCGGTCGCGGCGCAGGAAGCCGCGCAGCAGTTCGTCCACTCCGTCGAGGGCGAGCGGAGCCTCCACCTCCGGGCCGGGGCGGCCCGCCGCCGCGTCGGCGTCGATCCGGTGGACGGCGGTCTCGTGCGCCTGGCGCCGCGTCCAGAAGGCGAGCGCGCTGGGCGCGGGCAGGAAGGTCCAGCACTCGAGATCGGCTGGGGCGGTGGCGAGGGTGTCCACCAGGGCGGCGTGGCTCTCGCGGTACCAGTCGAGCAGCGCGGCGTCGGACGGATCCGGTCCGAACACCTCCCGCTCGCCCGCCTCGTCGAGTGGCTTGTGAAGGCCCCGGGCGGGGTGGGCGGCGGCCCAGAGGTGGACCCGGCCGGTGTGGCGCAGCAGGTCGGCCAGCCGCCAGTCGGGGCAGGTGGGGACGGGCGCGGACAGGTCGGTCGCGGCGGCGGCCTCGGCCAGCAGGGCGCCCTCGCGGCGCAGGGCGTCGAGGTGTTCGGTGATCTCCACGGGAGGGAGTCTGCCAGGGCGCCGCGCCGGCGGTCGCGGGTTTCGGACCTTCGGTGAACGGGCGGGTCCGTCGGGTGGGTGTGATCTTGGCCGCCCGGTCTCCGGGCCGACGCTACGGGCCGGTAGCGTGAGCGCATGCCGATATCCCGTTCCCTCCTCTCCGCCGCCCGGGCCGGTGGTCGCCGGGCCGCCGGGCGCCTCGTCCACCGGGGTTGGCGCTGGGTGCAGCGGACCGGCGCGGTCACCAACCGGAGCCCCGGCCCGTACCGGTTCGGGGAGTTGGGGGACGGCACGACGCTCGCCTTCCCGCTCGGGGCGGTGTTCAACGAGCAGTGGATCACCATCGGGCCGTTCTCGATCATCGGCGAGCGCGTCACGATCAGCGCGGGCTTCCTGCCCGGCCTCGACCTCGGGCCCGAGCCGATCGTGCGGATCGGCGGCGGCTGTGTGATCGGCCGGGACAGCCACATCGTCGGGCACCAGTCGATCGTGCTCGGCGACGACGTGTGGACCGGCCCCGGCGTCTACATCTCCGACCAGGCGCACGAGTACCGCGCGACGGACCTGCCGATCGGCAAGCAGTGGCCGCGCAACGAGCCGGTGGAGATCGGCGCGGGCAGCTGGATCGGCACCGGCGCGGTGATCCTGCCGGGGGCGCGGATCGGACGCAACGTGGTCGTCGCGGCCGGCGCGGTGGTGCGCGGCGAGGTGCCCGACCACTGCGTGGTGGCCGGGGCGCCCGCCAAGGTGGTGCGCAGCTGGACGGAGGAGGACGGCTGGCAGCCGCCGTTCCGCCACGACGCGCCCCCGCCCGTGCCGGACGGGGTGACGGCGGAGCAGCTGCGCGCGCTGGTCGGGTGGGACCTGCGGCTGCCGGGGGAGCAGGGCTGAGGCCGGTTCCCTTGCGGGGCCGGGGAGTTCAGCCGGACGTCCGGAAGGTGACGACCGCGACGGCGGCGTCGGGCCGCAGGCCGTACGGGCCGGGCGTGGTGAGCGACACGGCGTCGTAGCGGGCGAGTTCGGTCTCGTCCAGGCGGGCCGTACCGGCCAGGCAGACGAGCAGCGTGGTGCCGCCCGTCGGGACGTGGAGGTCGGCGGGCGCGGTGACGATGTCGACGGACGCCTCGACCCGGCCGCGCCGCGTCATCACGTTGAAGTCGACCACCGGGCCGCCCAGCAGCCGGCAGTCCGTGAAGGCGTCACCGGAGAAGGGGAACGGCCGGTACGGGGCGTCGACCGCCTGCTCGGCGCCGTCCACGGTGAGGACCATCCCGGCGCCCTCGACCAGGGTGATCACCCGGTCGATGCCGGGGAACACGGAGAACGGCCCGGCGGAGGCGACGTCCGCGAGGCTGACCCGCCAGTCGAAGCCGTCCAGCCCGGCCCCGGCCGGGAACCCGGCGACCTCCCTGGTCACCCCGCCACCGTTGAGCCACGCGGTGGCCGGGCGCTCACTGGCCCGCAGTACCTGGATGCGTCCGCTGGTCGTCATGGGGCCGCATCCTGCCACAGCGGGAGACGGGGGCGGGGGCGGGAACGGGGAGCGGATGACGGATGACGGCGAACAGATGACGAAAACTGCCAGGTGACATCTGTTCGATGAAACTCGTCATCTGACAGCTGTCAGCTGTCAGCCGTGATCCGTCAGCCGCTCGCTGCTCGCCACCGCCGTCGTGCCGCCGCCCGTGTGCCGCCGCGTCGCCAGCGGCAGCAGTGCGGCCGCCGAGGCCGCGACCGCGACGGTGGTCAGGGCCAGCGGCAGCCCGATCGCGTCCGCGAGGAAGCCGATCACCACCGGCCCGATCAGCATCCCGCCGTACCCGAGCGTCGAGGCGAGCGCGACGCCCTGCGGGCCGCCCGCCACCCCGGCCTGGGCGATGGCGAGCGGGAAGAGGTTCGCGAGCCCGAGGCCCACCAGCACGAACCCGCCGATCGCCACCGGCACCGCCGGTGCCAGCGCGGCGACCAGCATCCCCGCCCCCGCGAGCACCCCGCCGAGCAGCATCACCCGGTTCTGGCCGAGCCGGATGGACAGCCAGGTGCCGCAGAACCGCCCGGTGGTCATCGCGAAGGCGTACGCGGCGTACCCGACCGCCGCCGTCCCGGCGCCCGCGTGCACGTCGTCGGTGAGGTGCAGGGTGGTCCAGTCCGCGACCGCGCCCTCGCCGTACGCGGTGCACAGTGCCGTGAGCCCGAACAGCAGCACCAGCAGCCGCACGTGCCCGGCGTTCGGGCGCGGGCCCGCTCCCGTCCGCCCGCCCGACCGCTCCGGGGCGATCATCGGGGCCGCCGGGCTGCGCAGCAGGACGACACCCGCGCCCGCCGTCACCGCCAGCCCCAGCAGTCCGCTGCTCGCCAATGCCCAGGCGGCGCTGAGCCGCCCCGCGAGCAGTCCGCCGAGCCCCGCGCCGAGCAGCCCGCCGAGGCTGTACCCGGCGTGGAAGCTCGGCATGACGGGCCGGCGCAGCTGCGCCACCAGGTCGACGGCGGCGCTGTTCATCGCGACGTTGGCGCCGCCGTACCCGGCGCCGAAGAGCAGCAGCACCGCGCCGAGCGCGGTGACGGAGTGGGCGTGGGCGGGCAGCGGCACCGCGAGGCTGAGGAGGGTGAGCGAGCCGACCGTCACCGGGCGCGAGCCGTACCGTAGGCAGAGCCGTCCGACGAGGGGCATGGCCAGGACGGCGCCGACGGACAGGCAGAGCAGGGCGAGTCCGAGCGCGCTGTGCGAGGCGCTGACCTGGCTGCGGACGTCGGGGATGCGGACGACCCAGGCGGCGAAGAGGAATCCGTCGACGGCGAAGATGACGGTGAGCGCGAGACGTGCGGCGCTCCAGGGGCTGTCGGTGGCGGGGGTCGGGCTGAGAGACTGGGGTGAGGGTTGACCGGGTCGGGCGAACGAACGAATTTTGTTTCGAAGCGGCACAAAGTCACAATAGGGTCGTGCAGCTCTCACCTTCAAGCCCTCGGCCCAGTGCCGCGACCGGACCCGACGCCCAGCGCGACGCCCACCGCCGCGCGGCCCCCGACCGAGGGCGGACGCTGCTCGGCCCCGCACTCTCGCTCATCCACACCGGCCAGACGCCGACCCGCTCGGCGCTCACCCGCGCGCTGGACGTCACCCGGGCCACCGCCGGCGCCGTCACCGCCGAACTCGAGGCGCTCGGGCTGATCACCGTCGACTCCCGTCCGGCCGGCGGAGGGCGCGGACGCCCCTCGCACCGGCTGGCGATCGACCCCGAGGGCCCGGTCATCGTCGCCGGACAGATCCACGCCGACGGACTGAGCGTCACCCTCGCGGGCCTGGGCGGACTGCTCGACCCGCCCGTCCACCTGCCGCTGCCCGCCGCCACCGACCCGGTGCGGATGCTGCGCGCCGTCGCCCAGGCGGGCGCCGAACTCGCCCGCGCCTCCAGCCGCCGCTGCCTGGGCGCGGCCCTCGCGCTGGCCAACCCGGTCACCGAGCCGGACGGCACCGCGCTCGCCGCCCTGCACTTCGCCTGGCCCAGCGGCACGCCGGTCGCCGACCTGTACGACGTGGAGGTCGGCCGCGCCGACCACGGCCCCAACGCGCTGAACCCGCTGCCCACGGCCCTGGCCAACGACGCCAACCTGGCCGCCCTCGCCGAGTACCGCCACGGCGCCGGGCGCGGCGCGCGCCACCTGCTCCTCGTCACCTCCGGCCACCGCGGCGTCGGTGGCGCGCTGGTGATCGACGGGCGGCTGCACACCGGCAGCGCCGGGCTGGCCCTGGAGGTCGGCCACCTCACCGTCGACCCGCAGGGCCGCCCCTGCATGTGCGGCAACCGCGGCTGCCTCAACTCCGAGACCGACCCGGACGCCCTGTTCGCCGCCGCCGGCCTCACCCCCGAACCGGGCCGCCCCCTTCTCGACCAGGCCCGCGAACTCTGCCGGGCCGCCGCCACCGACGAGCGGGCGCGCGCGGCGGTCGAGCACGTCATCGACCGCCTCGGGCTCGGCCTGGCCGGCGTCGCCAACATCCTCAACCCCGACCGCGTGGTCCTCAGCGGCCTCCACCTCGACCTGCTCGAGGCCGCCCCCGAGCGGCTGCGCGCGGTCGTCGCCGAGCGCTGCCTGTGGGGGCGCAGCGGCCGGGTGCCGATCGTCGGCGCGGAACTGGCCCACGGCGCGCTGGCCGGCGCGGCCGAGCTGGGCTGGCGGCCGTACCTCGCGGACCCGCAGTCGGTGCAGGCGTAGGGCGGGGGCCGGTCGCCCCGGAGGCGATAAGCGGAAGCTGGACCGGCGAAAACCGTCACTTATCGTGACTCTCGTACACTCGTAGTGAGCAACGGGGGGAGTCGACGAGGAGAGTGACCATGAGCACGCAGCCGGGTGGCCAGCACGGTACGGACGACGGGGCGGTCGGCCTGGAGCCGACCCTCGACGTCGACCGCACCGACCCGCAGTACCGGGCCTGGCTCAAGGAGGCCGTGCGCAAGGTCCAGGCCGACGCCAACCGCTCCGCCGACACCCACCTGCTGCGCTTCCCGCTGCCGCCGGAGTGGGGCATCGACCTCTACCTCAAGGACGAGTCCACCCACCCGACCGGCTCGCTCAAGCACCGCCTCGCCCGCTCGCTGTTCCTCTACGGGCTCTGCAACGGCTGGATCCGGCCGGGCAAGCCCGTGATCGAGGCATCCAGCGGCTCGACGGCCGTCTCCGAGGCGTACTTCGCGCAGCTCATCGGGGTGCCGTTCATCGCCGTCATGGCCAAGAGCACCAGCCAGGCCAAGATCGACCTGATCGAGTTCCACGGCGGCGAATGCCACCTGGTCGAGCGCTCCGACGAGGTCTACGAGGTGTCCGCCCGGCTCGCCGAGGAGACCGGCGGGCACTACATGGACCAGTTCACCTACGCCGAGCGGGCCACCGACTGGCGCGGCAACAACAACATCGCCGAGTCGGTCTTCGCCCAGCTGCGCCTGGAGCCGCACCCCGAACCGGCCTGGATCGTGGCCACCGCGGGCACGGGCGGCACCTCGGCGACCATCGCCCGGTACGTGCACTACATGCAGTACGACACCCGGATCTGCGTCGCGGACCCGGAGAACTCCTGTTTCTTCAACGGCTGGGTGCGCCACGACCCGGAGGAGGTCTGCGAGAGCGGCTCGCGGATCGAGGGCATCGGCCGCCCCCGGATGGAGCCCAGCTTCGTGCCGGGCGCCGTCGACCGGATGATGAAGGTGCCCGACGCCGCCTCGATCGCGACGGTCCGGGTGCTGGAGCAGGTGCTCGGCAAGAAGGCGGGCGCCTCGACGGGCACGGGCCTGTGGGGCGCGCTGCGCATCGTCGCCGAGATGCGCACGCAGGGGCGCCGGGGCAGCGTGGTCACCCTGATCTGCGACCCGGGGGACCGCTACCTCGACAAGTACTACTCGGACGACTGGCTGGCCGGGGAGCGGATCGACATCGCGCCGTACCGGGCGGCCCTGGAGTCCTTCCTGGCGGGCGGCGCCTGGACGGGCTGACGGCGAACAGCTGACGGCGGACGGAAAACAGATGACGGATGACAGCTGACGGATGATGAAATCCGTCAGCTGTCATCCGTTCGCCGGCAGTTGGCAGTTGGCAGTTGGCAGTTGTCAGTCGTCCGCCGTCACCCGCCTGCCGGCCGCCGGATCACGATCCGCCCCACCCGCCCCGCCGTCAGGGCAGCCGGCCGGCCGGCAGGTCCTCCGGGACGAGGAGCTGCAGTTCCTCCGTCGACGGGTCGGCCAGGTGCGCCACCCGGACGGCGTGGCGCTCGACCATCGTCTCGAACACCTGCCGCGCCGTGCGCCCGTTGCCGAAGTTGGGGCCGCGCTCCAGGCGGCCGAAGTGGTCGAGCAGGGCCAGTTCGGCCGCGTCCGTGAGGGCGTACTCGTGTTCCGCGCACTGCGACCTGGCGATCTCCAGGAGCTCGTCGGCCGTGTAGTCCGGGAAGCCGATGGTGCGGGAGAAGCGCGAGGAGACACCGGGGTTGGCGGAGAGGAAGCGTTCCATCTCGGCGGTGTAGCCGGCGACGATGACGACCACCTCGTCGCGGTGGTCCTCCATCAGCTTGACCAGGGTGTCGATGGCCTCGCGCCCGAAGTCCCGGGCGCCGTCCTCGGGGGCGAGGGCGTACGCCTCGTCGATGAAGAGCACCCCGCCGCGGGCCCGGTCGAAGGCGGCGGCGGTGCGGATGGCGGTGGAGCCGATGTGCTCGCCGACGAGGTCCACGCGGGCGACCTCGACCAGGTGCCCGCGCTGGAGGACCCCGAGGGAGGCGAGGATCTCCCCGTACAGCCGGGCGACGGTGGTCTTGCCGGTGCCGGGGGCGCCGGTGAAGACCAGGTGGCGGCGCAGCGAGGGCGCCTTGAGCCCGGCCTGGCGCCGCCTGCGCCCGACGGAGATCAGGTCGATCAGGGTGCGCACCTCCTGTTTGACGGTGGCGAGCCCGACGAGCGTGTCCAGCTCGGCGAGCGCCTCGTCGGCGGGGCGGCAGTCGGGGATCGGCGCGATCGCCGAGGTCGGAGCGGCGGAAGCCAACGGCGCTGCGGCGGCGGTGAGTTGGGCGGTGCGAGGCGCCGGGAGGTCGCCGCCGGCGGGCAGGACGTCGTCCGAGGTGCAGCCCTCCGCGACCGGCCCGGGCTCGGAGAACTCGAACCCGGCCCGCTCGTTCTGCTCGGCCCGGCACCGGGTGAGCTGGGTGCGGCAGCCGTCGATGATGTGGAACCCGAAGCCCTTGCCGTGCGAGACCCGGCACTCCTCGAAGGTGCCGCGCCCCTGCGCCGAGACGTACACCCCGGCGTCGGTGCTGGCCCGGACGGTGCAGTCGCGCAGCACCGGGTCGGCGCCCTTGGTGACGATGACCCCGGTGGCCACGTCCGAGATCTCGCAGCCGGTGAGCAGTCCACCGCTGCCGTGGTCGCGGAACCAGAGCCCGGTGCCCGCCTCCTGGACCCGGCAGCCGGTGAGGTTGACGTTCGCGCCGCCGCTGACGGAGACGGCCGAGCTGCGGATGCGGCTGAAGGAGCAGCCCTCGGCGGTGGCGGCGGAGTCCCGGTCGAGGACGAAGAGGGCGTCGGGCAGGTCGTGCAGCGAGCAGTCGGTGAGGGTGAGCCGCGCGCCGTCGCTGACCCACAGGGCCGGGTACTCGCCGGTGGAGCCGTGGATCTGGCAGGACTCGGCGACGGCCTCGGTGCCCTGGTCCCAGACGGACAGCGCCCCGCGCCCGAAGTCGCGCACGGTGCTGTTGGCGAGGGTGAGCCGGGCGCGTCCGCGCAGGTCGGCGGCGTTCTCGGGCACGTCGTGGATGCGGCAGCCGGTGAGGGAGAGCACGGCCTCGCCGTCCAGGGTGAGCCCGTTGCCGGTGACGCGGTGGATCTCGCAGTCGATGAGCCGCCCGCCGGCCTGGGAGTCGGCCTGCACGCCGCTGCCGCGGATCTCGTAGATCTCACAGCCGGTCAGTTCGGCGGCGCTGCCCGGGTCGGAGAGCAGGACGCCGGCGCCGGAGGCGTGGTGGAGGCGGCAGCGGTCGAGGACGGCGGTGGCGCCGCCGAGGACGGCGAGTCCGGCCTGTCCGGCGGCGGCCACCTCGCAGTCCTCGAAGGCGGCGGCGGTGCCCTCGCCGCGCAGCCGCAGGCCCAGGCCCGCCGGGTTGGCGACGACGCAGCCGCGCAGCGTCGGCCGGGCGCCGCCGGTGATCTCGACGCCGGTGGCGGAGCGGGTCTCGATCCGGCAGCCGCCGAGGGAGGGCGTGGCGTCGGGCCCGGTGACGAGGACGGCGGGGGCGGAGCTGTCGCCGGCCTCGATGACCAGGTCGCGGACGGTGGCGGCGGCGGTGACGGTGAGCGCCACCCCGGTGGCCGGTTCGATCCGCACGGTGCCGGGGCCCTGCGCGGGGACGATCGTCACCGCCTTGTCCAGCACCACGTTCTCCCGGAACGTGCCCGGCCGGACGGTCACGGTGTCGCCCGCCTCGGCGGCCGCGAGCGCCTCCGCGAGGGTGTCGTACTCGCCCGCGCGGCGACGCCAGCGGGATGCGCTGTCCTGGGTGACCCTGACCCTGTGCTCAGCCATGACGGTCTGTCGTCCCCACCTTCGTCGTGCCGGCGTCCAACGGGCCGTACGCGCGGGGCTGCGCGGGCCGTCCGCCCACCGTAGCGCGCCCGCACGAGTGCTCCCGCCCGTCCGCCGACGTGCGCACACCTCCGGCACACGGCCCGGCCACGCGTTCCGTCGGTTCTGTTTCAACGAGCGCGCACGCCCCGGGTTCCGGACGGGAGGGTCCGCCCGGGGCACGCGGGAGGCGTCAGCGCCCGTCGGCGGGCCAGTGCGCCCCGTCCTCCAGCACCTCGACGTCGTCGCCCAGGCGCAGGGTGCCGAGCACGTCGCCCTCGACGCCGGCCGGGCGCTCGGGGATCAGGTTCTGCCCGAACGCGGCCTTGCGCAGCAGGCGGTGGTGCTTGGCGAGGGTGCGCAGCGGCTCCTTGCCGCCGCGCTCGCCGGTCTCCTGGTCGGTGGTGGTGACGACGCAGCGGCCGCAGGGCTTGACCACCTTGAAGGTCAGCTCGCCGATGCGCACGCGCCGCCAGCCGTCCTCGGCCCACGCCTCGGCGCCGCCGACGACGACGTTGGGGCGGAAGCGGGTCATCGGCAGCGGCTCGTACTCCTCGGGGTGCTCGGCGGCGATGAGTTCGTTGAGCCGGTCCAGGGAGGCGGTGGTGGTGAGCAGCAGCGGGAAGCCGTCGGCCATGGAGACGGTGTCGCCGGGCTCGCTGTACTCGGGCTCGACGGGCCGGGCGCGCGGGTCGTCGAGGTGCACGAGGCGGTAGTCGCCGAGGTGTTCCTCGATCCACAGGTGCGCCTCCTTCGCGGCCTCGGTGGCGCGGAAGCGGGTGCCCCAGACCTCGACGTCGGCGACGGGGTCGCCGGCCGCGGGGGTGGGGGCGGCGATCTCGATCCGGGAGCCGTCGGGGGCGGTGAGGGCGAGGGCCCCGCCGGGCAGCAGGCCGGGGCGGATCTGGCCGAGGGCGGCGTTCTCGCGCTGGCTGACGAAGCGTCCGGTGGGGTCGGCGAGCATCCAGCGACGGTCTCCGGCCAGGCCCCAGGGCTGGACCTCGGCGGTGTCGGGGCTCAGGCGGTACATCGACTTGACGGGGTAGACGTGGAGTCCGGTGAGCTGCATCCCCCCATCCTGCCAGGCTCCTTGTCAGCCGTCTCAGCCCGGTTGCCCCTGAACACACCTCTGAACACACCCTGAACACGCGCTGTGAGCCGCCCTGAACAGGGCCCCGAACGCGCACGGACCGCCCGGTCGCCGTGAGGCGCACCGGGCGGTCCGTGGATGACCCGTTTCTCCGTTCGCCCGGCGTACAGGGGGGATCGCCGGGTGGTGCTCAGGTGGTGCGGGTGCGGACCGCTCGCGGGCGGTCCTGGCGGCCGGGGCTAGTAGCCCTGGGCCTGCGGCTGGTAGCCGTTGCTCTGGAACTGGCCGTGCTCGCCGTAGGGGCCCGGCCGCTGCGGCTGCATGGGGCGCACCGGAGCCATGGCCGGGCGCAGCTGCCCGCCGCCGAAGCTCTGGTCGCCGCCGGGGCCCGTGAATCCGGGGCCGGCCTGGTTCTGGCCGCCGAACGCCTGCGGGGCGCCGAAGCCCTGGGGCTGGCCGCCGCCCTGCCCGTGGCCGAAACCGCCCGGGCCGCCGGCCGGCTGCGCACCGAAGGTCTGCTGCCCGGCCTGGCCGCCGACGAAGGTGTTCTGGCCGCCGAAGCTCTGCCCGCCGCTGGGCTGCGCGCCGAACGGCTGGGGGGCGCCGTTGCCCTGGGGGAAGGCGGGGGCGGGCTGCGGCCGCTGGTACTGCTGCTGGCCGCCGTACCCGGGGAGGGGCGGCTGCGGCGCGGCGGCGTACGCGGACTGCGGGGGGATGTACGCGGTCGCGGGGCCGGAGGAGGAGGGCGCGCTGCTCGGGCCGGGGCCCAGGGCGAGGCGCGCGGGGGGCAGCGCGGGGAGGTTGCTGCCGGGGGTGTCGTACCCGGTGCCGTAGCGGTTGTCGTAGGGGTTGGGGCCGAGCCCGCTCCCGTAACCGGACGACAGTGCGGGCGGCAGGGCCGCCGGCACGTTGATGGGCGCGATCTGGGGGACGCCGCGCTCAGCCACGAGGCTGTCGTAGATCGGCGTGCCGGAGGAGAAGGACGGAGGGGGGTAGCCGACTCCGTCGTAGGAGCGGGGCGAGGTCATGGGGCATACGGTAAGCCCACAATGCGCCTGCTGAGGAGAGCGGGAGGGGGAGCAGTTCGAGTGTTTACACAGTCTTCGCTCGCACAAAGGTTTCGAAAGTGGGAAGAACGGACAAACCGGCGATCGGTTCCGGACAACTCCGACGCTCTGTCAGTGATCGAACAGCGTCCGAACCCCACCGGCGGAGCCCTTGCGGTGACCGGCCGGTAGCCGTCCGGGGGTCCGCCGGAGAAACTTTTGCGGACGGGGCGTGCGCCGGCGCGTTCGAGCCCCCGCCGACCTCGCGACGGGGGCTCGTGAATGTTTCGGGGATAAGGCCCCCGTCAGCGCGCGACGGGGCCTCGCCGGCCTCCGCGGGCGGCGTTCCCGGGAGGCGTCAGCCGGCCTGAAGCGCCTGGGCCTGTGCGGGCAGGCCCGGCCGGGCGGTGAGCTCCGTGGTGCAGAAGGAGCAGCGGCTGGCCGCGGCCGGAATCGAACTGAGGCACTCGGGGCACTCGGTCTTGGCGACGGGGGCCGGCTTGTCCCGGTCCATGCGCGCCTGCAGCTTGGTGACCGGCACGACCACGGCGAAGTAGATCACCGCCGCGACCAGCACGAAGCTGATCAGCGCGTTGACGAAGACGCCGTACGGGAAGCGGGTGCCCGCCACGTCGAAGGTCTTCTGGGAGAAGTCGCCGACGGCCCCGGAGGCGACGCCGATCAGCGGGGTGAGGAAGGCGCTGACGAACCCGGTGACGACGGCGGTGAAGGCCGCGCCGATCACGATGCCGACCGCGAGGTCCACCACGTTTCCGCGCAGCAGGAAGCTGCGGAATCCCTTGAGCACCAGGTGACTCCAATATCCGTACGGGGGAGGGTGAGGCGGGGCCGCCTGACGCGCGCCCCGGCCGGACATCCTGCCGAGGCGGCCGGGCCGAGGTCCAACCGCGTTCACCCGATCCGCGTAACCCCCTGCGCACCGACGCGCCCCGGGCCGCTCCCCGCCCGGGCCCTCCGCGTACGGGCGTATCAGCGCCCGCCCGCCCTGGTAACTCGTCAGTGTGAGCCGGTACTTGAGCCGGTCCTTGACGCGGCGCACTCAGACACCCCCGGAGGCGCCCGGGCGCGGCAAGGGGCGAAAGGGGGCGCACGGAGGTCGCAACCCGCGCACGACGGCGGCCGATCGGCGCACGTCTGGTGTACGAACGCTGGCGATCGGGCCACCACCAGGTTGCGCGAAGGGGATGTAACGCGCGTTGACCTGTGCCAAGGTCTCTCCATGCCCGACCATACGGCGGCCGATCCGGCCGGAACCCGCCCTCGCGTGCTGCACCTGATCAGCGACCAACGCCGCGCCGGCGCTCAGAACTTCGCCCGTGACCTCCACCGGGAACTGCGCCGCCGCGGACAGGCCTCCGCGCTCTGCGCCCTCGCACCGCAACCCGCCGGCCGGCCCGCCGTCGACACCCACCACGGCCGCCGCACCGACCTCTCCGCGGACCGCGCCTGCGACCCCTCGGCCGAGGCCGAGGCGTCATCCGCGACGTCATCCGCGACGTCATCCGAGGCGTCATCCGAGGCGTCACCTGGCCGGGACGAGGAGCCCACCGCCGCCCTGCGCGCCGCCGTCCTCGGCGCGGGCCGCCTGCGCCCCGGCACCCTGCGCGCCCTGCGCTCCGCCGCCCGCTCCGCCGACGTCGTCCTCGCCCACGGCTCCGACACCCTCGCCGCCTGCGCCCTCGCCCTGGCCGGAACCCGCACCCCCTTCGTCTACGTCAGCGTCGGCCACCCCCGCTACTGGACGGCCACCCGGCTGCGCCGCGCCCGCGGCGGCACCCTGATGCACCGCGCCGCCGCCGTCACCACCCTCACCGACGAGGCCCGCGCCGTCCTCGAGGAGCAGTTCCACCTGCCCGACGGCAAGGTCCACGTCATCCCCAACTCCCGCGCTGCCGAAAGCTATCCGCCCGCCGACGGCCGCGACGACCGCCGCGCCGCCCGCCACGAGCTGGGCCTGCCCGCCGACGTCCTCCTGGTCGCCTGGATCGGTGCCATCGCCCCCGAGAAGCGGCTCGACCTCGCCCTCGACGTGCTCGACCGCCTGCCCGACGTCCGCCTCGCCGTCGCCGGTGACGGCCCGCTGCGCGACGTCCTCGCCCGCCACCCCGCCGCCGCCCGCGCCCACTTCCTCGGCGCCCTGCCCGACCCGGCCCCCCTCTACCGCGCCGCCGACGCGCTGCTGCTCACCAGCGACAGCGAGGGCGTGCCCGGCGCGCTGATCGAGGCCGCCCTCGCCGGCGTGCCCGCCGTGGCCACCGACGTCGGCTGGGTCCGCGAGGTCGTCCGCGACGGCGCCACCGGCGCGCTCGTCGCCCCCGGGGACCCGCTCGCCCTCGCCGAGGCGCTCGGCAAGGTGCTCGCCTGCAACCGCGCGGGCCTCGGCGCGGCCGCCCGGGCGCACGCGCTGGAGCACTTCGAACTCGGCGCCGTGGTCGACGACTGGCAGCGGCTCGTCACCGAGGTGTGGGAGGACAGCACGACCCCGCGAAGCTAGGCGGCCCTCTCTTTCGGATCTTGCCGCCGGGGCTTGGGCCGATCGGGCGAAACCGCGCGCGGGCGCACCGCACCGACTCGCCGGTAACGGGTCGTCACCAGCACACTGCCCGGTGTGAACTCGAAGCTGCTGCGCTCCGCCGCCCTGCTCGCCCTCGCCGCCGGGATCGCCGCGTCCCCCGTCCAGGCCGGCGCGGCGACCCACCAAACCCCCGCCGAGGGAACCCAGTACGTCAAACTCGACCAGCCCCAGCCGGTGCGCGAGAGCACCCGCACCGAGGCCCTCGAGTTCTTCTGGTATGACTGCAGTCACTCCCAGCAGCTCGAACAGCCCCTCCAGGGCTGGGAGGAGAAGCACCGCGCCGACGTCGCGCTGCGCCGCGTCCCCGCCATCTGGCAGGGCAGTCCGGACGAGAACACCCAGCGCGCCCACGCCCGGCTCTTCTACACCCTCGACCGCCTCGGCCTGGTCGAACGGCTGCAGTCCTCCGCCTTCCGCTCCATCCACACCGACCGCGCCGACCTCACCACCGAGACCGCCGCCACCGACTGGGCCGTGCGCCACGGCGTCGACGCCGAGAGCTTCCGCACCGCCTACCGCTCGGCCGACGTGCAGCACCGGATCGACCAGGCCGCCGCCGAGTTCGTGCGCTACGGCGTCAACGAGCTGCCCACCGTCGTCATCCAGGGCGAGTACCGCACCTCGCCGACCAAGGCCGGCGGCGTCGACGCCATGCCCGAGGTGCTCGACTACCTCGTCCAGCAGGAGCAACTGCGCACCCACTGAAGCCCGTTCAGCCGTCCTCGGAATGCGAGGGCGCCGGGTACGTGCGCCCCTTCCACGCCGCGCCCCGGCCGCGCCAGTGCTGCACCGCCGAATCCACCGTCATCAGCAGGTACAGCCCGGCGGTGAACGGCAGCAGCAGCGCGGCCGGCGCCGGCCGCCCGTAGTAGCGCACCATCGGGACGAACGTCCCCGCCATCAGCGCCCAGGCCGCCCCGCCCACCGCCGCCACCGCCCAGGACCCCGCCGCCACCCCGGCCACCACCGCCACCGGCGGCACCAGGTACACCAGCGCCAGCCCCGCCACCGTCCCCGCCAACAGCACCGGCGAATACCGAAGTTGGGCGTACGCGCTGCGCGACACCATCCGCCACAGCTGCTCCAGCCGCGGATACGGGCGCACGCTGTCCACCTGCTCCGCCAGGCCCAGCCACGTCCGCCCGCCCGAGGACTTCACCGCCCGGGCCAGCGACACGTCGTCGATCACCGCCCCCCTGATCCCCGCCACCCCGCCCGCCCGCTCCAGCGCCTCCCGCCGCACCAGCGAACAGCCTCCCGCCGCGGCCGCCGTCCGCGCACCGGGCCGGTTGCTGCGCCGGAACGGGTACAGCTGCGCGAAGAAGTAGACGAACGCCGGCACGATCAGCCGCTCCCAGGCCGTCTCCACCCGCAGCCGCGCCATCTGCGAGACCAGGTCCAGGCCGTTCGACTCCGCCGCCGCCACCAGGTCGGCCAGCGAATCCGGGCCGTGGGCGATGTCCGCGTCCGTCAGCAGCAGGTACTCCGCCTCCGGCCCGGCCAGCTCCACCCCGTGGCGCAGCGCCCACAGCTTGCCCGTCCAGCCCGGCGGCAGCGGGGGAGGAGTGGTCACCGTCAGGTCCAGCCCGCCGACCGTACGCAGCTCGGCCGCCAGCGCGCCCGTCCCGTCCGAGCTGTGGTCGTCCACCAGGATCACCCGCGCCCGCCCCGGGTACCGCTGCGCCAGCAGCGAGGGCAGGCTCGCGGGCAGCACCGCCGCCTCGTCCCGCGCCGGCACCACGATCGCCGCCACCGGCCAGCGCGCGGGCGGGCGGCGCGCCGGCAACCGGACGTCGGTGCGCCAGAACAGGCCGTGGCAGCACGCCAGCCAGAGCCAGATCAGCAGGGACGATGCGGCGATCCACAGCAGGACGGTCACCCCGGCAGTCTGCCGCACAACCGGCCCCGAGAGGCGGATCGACTAGAGTCTTGACCCGTGAAGATCGCACTGATGGATTCCGGGATCGGCCTCCTGGCCGCCGCCGCCGCCCTTCGGAAGCTGCGCCCGGACGCCGATCTGGTGCTGTCCTCCGACCCGGCCTCGATGCCCTGGGGGCCGCGCACCGCTGAGGAGATCACCGAGCTCGCCCTGGGCTGCGCCCGGGCCGCCGCCGCCGAGCGGCCGGACGCCCTGATCGTCGCCTGCAACACGGCCTCCGTCCACGCGCTGGCCGCGCTGCGCGCCGAGCTGGAGCCGCGGATCCCCGTGATCGGCACCGTCCCGGCGATCAAGCCCGCCGCCGCCCGCGGCGGCCGCGTCGCCATCTGGGCGACCCCGGCCACCACCGGCAGCGCCTACCAGCGGGGCCTGATCCGGGAGTTCGGCGGCGCCGCCGAGGTCACCGAGGTCGCCTGCCCGGGCCTGGCCGACGCGATCGAGCACGGGGACGAGGAGGCGATCACCGCCGCCGTCGCCGACGCCGCCTCCCGCACGCCCGCCGGCACGGACGAGCTGGTGCTCGGCTGCACCCACTACGAACTGGTGGACGACCGCATCCGCGAGGCCCTCGCCCCCGTCGTCTCCCCGGCCGTCACCTACCACGGCTCCGCCGAGGCCGTCGCCGCCCAGGCGCTGCGCCGCGCCGCCGCCCCCGGCGCGCCCGGCACCGGCACCCTCACCGTGCTGCACGCCGGCGCACCCACCGTCCTCCCGGCCGCCGCCGCCCTCTACCCGCAGGGCCGCGGTCTGACGGCGGCCCTCGCCGGCTGAGGCGCGGCTGAGGGACGGCGAAGGCGCGGCTGCGGAACGGCGAAGGAACGCCGCGAAGGGCGCCACGACGCACGGATGCGCGGGAAGTCGGTTCGGCCGACTTCCCGCGCATCGTCTCCTCCCGGGGGCGCGTTCCCGTACGCGCCTCCTCAGACCCGCGTGTTCTCAGGCCACCGCCTGGCCGCGCCAGCGGCGGTAGGCGGGCTCGAGGCCCGACAGGATGGTGTCGAAGCGGCGGGTGGTGGTCGACGAGTCGACCTGGAGGCGGCTGATCTGCAGGGGGTTGGACGGCAGCCGCGGGCCGAGGCGGTGGTCGGAGAGGAACCCGAGCCGGTACCCGAGCTCCTGCAAAACGGTTTCAGCACGTGGATCATGACCCCCGTCCGGGTACGCGAACGCGGTGGGCGCCTCACCCAGCCAGCGGGTGAGCGCCTCGTGCGCGCCCGTGATCTCCGCGCGCACCGTCGCGTCGTCGCACCGGCCCAGGCACGGGTGCCCCTGGGTGTGGTTGCCGATGGCGACGCCGCCGTCCCGCAGGGCCAGCAGGTCCTCCGGGGTGAGCTGCTCCTGGCTCGGCGGCCGCCGGTCGGCGCTGACCCGCAGCTCGTGCAGGCTGCGCCGGCGGTCCGGGTCGGGCATGGCCTTGAGCCGGGGGAGCAACTGGGAGGGGTGCCCGCAGTCCAGCGAGCGGGCCCGGCCGCCGTTGCGGGCGAGGAAGTCGGCCTCGTGCCACCAGAACGGGCGCTCGGTGCCGATGAGTTCGGAGATGACGAAGGCGGTGGCCGGGATCCTCCGGGCGTCGAGTGCGGGCAGGGCGTGGGTGAGGACGCTCCGGTCGGCGTCGTCGAAGGTGACCAGCACGCTGCGCGGGGGCAGCGGGCGGCGTTCGGTGACGGCCTTGAGCACGGCGCCGAGCGAGACCGGGGTGGCCAGCCTGCGCAGGCGGTCGAGCTGGGCGCCGAACGTCCGGTGGTCGGTCACCCCGTGGTAGGCGAGCACGGCGAGGCGCTGGGCGGCCCGGGCCCGGAAGAGCGGCTGGACGGGGGCGAACCGCAGCCATTCGCCCCGTGCGTCCTGCTGCTCCGCCGTCCCGGACGGGAGCACGGTCATCCTGTTCGAGTCGGCGCCCGCGTGCGGACCGCCCCCGTGGCGGTCGGCCTCGCGGGCGCCCGCCGCCGGGGGCGGCAGTGCGCGGAGCGGGGACGGGGGCCCGGTCGGGGCCCGGGAGATCGACGTCGTGGACTGGGACTGCGGCACGGTTCCCCCTCGGTTGCCGAGCGGCGTGGTGGTACCGCCGGGGGGCGGAGCCCGTCCCCCGGCCCCAGGGCGCGGCGGCTCCGCCCCCTGGGAATTCCGGTTCGCGGTGGGGGTGTACAGGGGGTGCACAACCGTCCCGCGAGCGGCTCCCGGATCACTCGATGCCCATGAGACCGCTGCACCGCATGGATGGTTGTACCGGGGGGATGGGGATTTTCCGTGGACTGATTGTGGAGCTGGAAAGCGACCGTCCGTGCCGTTCGGGGCGGTGGCGCAGGGTGGCCGGTTCCCTACGTTCCGCGGGCTGCCTTCGCCGCCCGCCCGGGGTACCTTGGCCTCATGGCAGATGCGGACCGTGATCCCCTCCACCTGCACGGTGCGACCCGGCTGGCGCGCGCCTGCAGCGGCGGAGCGCTGGTCACGCACCAGATTCCGCTCACCCTGGCCGGGCTGGCCTGCCTGGCGCTGGGCATCGTCGTGGCCGTGGTCGTTCCGGACAGTGACGGTCCGGCCTGGGCGATGGCAGTGGCCGGATGCCTGGCCGCCGGGGTCCTGCTGCTCGGACGGATCGCCTTCGGCGTGCTGCGCGACCGCCGCCGCGCGGCGCTCTGACGGGCCCGGAGCCACCCGCTCCGGGGGCGATCGGGGCTTGATCGAAGTCGGTACGACAACGATCGAATTCAGTCACCGCGACCGAATTCCCCATCGTCCCGCAATACTCTTCGCTCTTTTTTCACCAATTCCCGGCATCGGCTTCATCTTCCCGCTCCCGCGAATGCGCGTGGGCGTCCGGGCGTACCCGTAGTCTGCCGCCCATGGCCATCCCTGACTTCCTCGCCGAACTCCGCGCCGTCGTGGGCCACCGCCCCCTCTGGCTGAGCGCCGTCGTCGCCGTCGTCCGGGACGACGACGGGCGGGTGCTGCTCGCCCGCCGCTCCGACGACGGGCGCTGGGCGTCGGTCGGCGGCATCCTCGACCCCGGCGAGCAGCCGGCCGACGGCGTGGTGCGCGAGTGCCTGGAGGAGACGGGCGTGGAGGTCGTGCCGGAGCTGCTCGCCTCGGCGAGCGTCACGCCCGAGGTGACGTACCCGAACGGCGACGTGACGCAGTACCTGGTGCTGACCTTCCGCTGCCGCGCCGTCGGCGGCGAGGCCCGGGTGAACGACGACGAGTCCCTGGAGGTCGGCTGGTTCCCGCTGGACGGGCTGCCGCCGATGATCGAGGCCGAGCACCAGCGGCTGCGCGACGCCCTGGAGTCCACCGGCCCGGCCTTCTTCACCCTGGACGGCGCCCGGCGGCCCTGAGGAAGCCTCTGGGGCCTCTCTCGGATGTTGTCGCCCGGCAAGATCCGAAGGAGAGGCCCTATCCCTTCCGCTGCCGGTACGCCTCCTCGGCCGCGTCCAGGACGGCCGTGAGGTCCCCGCCGGCCGTGGCCGTCGCCGTGGCGGCCACTGCGCCCTCGACGAAGGGGGCGTTGGCGAAGCGCACCGGGAACGGCAGCCCGTGCTCGTCCGCCTGGGCCAGCAGCGCCCGCACGGTGGTGACGGCGCCGCCCAGGTCGGCGAGCACGACCACGCCGTGGCCCTGGTCGACCCGGCGGGTGGCGGCGGCCACCAGCACCGCGCTGATGCCCGGTCCGTCCGACGGGTCCCCGCCCGTGGCGGCGATCGGGGCGGGGGAGTCGGAACCGGCCAGAGCGAGCGCCAGGGCCCGTACGGCGGTGGCCAGTTCCCGGCTGTGCGAGACCAGGACGATCCCGACCCGCCCGTGCGTCCCCGCCCGGGCCGGGGTGGGCCGGGGCAGCGTGGTGGGCGTCCGGGGCGCCGGGGGGTGGGCCGAGGGGGCGTCGGAGATGGGGATGACGTCGGCGCGGGTGGCTTCCCGGCGGCTCATCGGCTGCTCCCTTGGGCGCTTGCGGTGGATCGCGGCCGGCGCCGGTCGAGTCCGGTCCCATTCGGTCCGGCCCGGTCGGTTCCGATCGCGAGGTGGTCTGAAGGCGGCTGGGGCCGGTCGGTGATCCCTCGGGCAGGGCTCTGCGGGCCGAGGCCCCGGCGGGGCCCGCCGCGCGCCCTGGCGCCACTGTGGCAGTTGCCGGAGCCCGCCGCCGGTCGGGACACGCCCCGGCGCCTCCCGGGGGCCGCCACCCTCCCGGGGGGAGACCTCGCGAACCCGCTGACCGGGCCGCGGGCCTGTGGCTAGGCTGGCCCCGGAATGCCGTCGGGAGGAGATCGATCAGTGACAGTCAACAGCGGGACGGACGTGCAGGCCGGGGGCGCCCAGCCGGAGCTGGCCCCCAGCGGGAAGCCGAAGGTGGACTTCACCGGCGCGGAGTGGCTCTGCAGCAGCCAGGGTGTCGGGGACGTCCAGATCGCGTTCGTGGACGGCTACATCGGGATGCGGGACGGCCGTCAGGAGGACGGTCCGGTCCTGGTCTTCACGCCGGCCGAGTGGCGGGCCTTCGTGCTCGGTGCCAGGGACGGCGAGTTCGACCTGACCTGATCCCGCGTCCGGGCGCCTCGGCCGGACGACCTCGAAGCGGAGTGGTCCCGTCCGGTACGGGATCACTCCGCGAGGGACTCCGGGCACGAACATCACAACTGATGATCTATTGAGCGTGCCCCGTCAGAATTTCTGTTGACTGTTAGACAAACGCAGCTCAGAGTATGAGCACAGGCAGACGCCGTGCCCACCGCCCCCACGCGGCCAGACACGGCGCCTGCTGTGCGGCCCGGCATGCCTGCCAGGCCATCCTCCCAGTCATCCCCTGCGCACCGGGGTGCGTCGGCCGGTCCCGGCCCACAAGGGGCCGGCAGTCGCCGGGAGGCTGGCGCCGACGCCGAGAGCGACTCGACGGACGGCACCCAAACGCTCGGGACCCGCACGCCCCCACGCGGCGGCGTCCCGAGCAGATCCACGGAGCGACAGGCCGGGGCCCCGCGAATCTGGCTTGTGGTGATGGAACTGTTGGCTTGTGTGTGGTGCTGTGTGCGGACGACGAAGCTGGGTGCTCGGCGGTTCGGCACGACAGGTGCACAGTGAGGGATACGCGGGTAGGGCCGCGTTGCGACATGCCGTCCCCCCGGAGGGTGAAACCCGGAACGGCTGTCGTGCAGAACCGAACGTAGCCCGGACGGTTGCTCAGAGTCAACATTGGTCTCTGAGCGTCGATCTCCCGCCTGCCCCCGCACGGGTCCGGAAGATGCCCCACCCACCCCGCGAGCCTGGTGTGCCGGGCACGTACGATGGTCCCATGTCTTTTCTCCGCCGTCGCTCCGGACAGCCCGCCGGCCCGGACTTCGACGTGCTCGCGATGGACCCGGGCGACTGGCCCGGTGACTTCGGTGCGGCCATGATGACCGGCCCGGACGGCTCCTGCCAGGGGATTTTCCTGCGCTACGACCTGTTCGGCGGCAGAGGCCCGGCGATGTTCATCGGCAACCTCCCCGAGGGCTCGCCCGCCCGGGACACCGGCGACAACGTGCCCTTCGAGGTGCGGCAGCTGCTCGCGGCGCTGGAGAACGACGAGTCGGTCGACTTCGTCTCGGTCGAGGACTTCCCGGTCATGCTCGGGGACGACCTGCTGATCGTGAAGAAGGTCAAGGTCAGCGAGGAGCGCGTGTTCTGCGCCCAGTTCGGCCGCAGCGACGGCGTCCAGGTGACGATCGCCTCCTGGGACCGACCGATTTCGGACGACCTTTATCAGCTGCTGAAGCCGCTCCCGTCGGACATGTTCCAGCAGGGCTGACGCCCGGTCGGGCCGGCCGGTCCCGGTGGCCGGTCACGGCGGCCGGCCGGAGCGGCCCCGCCCGGGGGCCGGACGCTGCTTGACGGTATCGATCAACGGTTCGTACAGTCGCGAACATGCCGTGCCGTCTCCCGTTGCTGACCCGTCGTAGGCACCTCGACCTGCGACGCACCGCCAGCGCGGCGTGTCCGGGCCGCTGAGGGGATTCGTCCCCGTGGCGGCGGGCGCGGCCGGACCGGAAGGCGGTCCACGCGCCGAGACCGGGGGCGGGCCGTGCACCGGCCGGACTCCGGGGCCGCCGACCGCTCTCCGCACGCCCGTCCGACGTGTCCGTCCCGCGTGCCGCTCCGCGCCCTCCGTACGACGCCCCCGCCCGACGGGCGGGCCGTACGGGCCGAGCCCACGCCGCCGCCCGGAGGCACCAGCATCATGACGACCATCGCCGCAGCCGACCGTCCGCGCAGTGATCGTTCCAGCGAGGATCGTTCCACCGACGATCGTCCGACGGACGAGCGTTCCTCCGGTGAACCGGCCGCGGAGGCGCGCCCGGCCCGCGGCCGCTCCCGCGCCGCACAGCCGCGAACCGCACAGCCGCGAACGGCCCAGAGCCGAACCACGCAGCCCCGGGACGCTCGTTCGGCGGGCGAGCGGTCCGCCGAACCCGGCCCGGCGCCCGACCGGGAGGCCGTCGAGGCGGCGCTGGCCCGGCTGCCCCGGGTGGTCGACCTGCTCGCCGCCCGTGCCGAGGAGCACGACCGCGACGCCACCTTCCCGTACCAGGGCATCGAGGCCGTCCACGAGGCCGGACTGCTCACCCTGACCGTCTCCCCGCGCCACGGCGGGCCGGGCGGCACGCTCGCCGACACCGTCCGGGTGCTCGCCCGGCTCGGGCGCGGCGACGCCTCCGTCGCCGTGGTCACCGCCTTCACCCTGCTCCGGCACGCCGGAGAGGCCCGCCGCCCCGGCTGGCCCGCGGCCGGCTACCGGCGGCTGCTCACCGAGTCCCGGCGCGGGCCCGCCCTCGTCAACACCCTGGACGCCGAACCCGGCGGGCGGGAACCCGGCACCCCGCCCGCGACCGTGGCCCGACCGGACGGCGAGGGCGGCTGGCTGCTCACCGGCCGCAAGACGTACTGCACCGGCGCCGAGGCCCTGGCCTGGATGGCCGTGACCGCCCGGACCGACGAACCCGAGCCCAGGACCGGGACGTTCCTCGTGCGCGGCGAGAGCGAGGGCCTGGAGATCGACCCCACCTGGGACCAGCTGGGCCTGCGCGCCAGTGCCAGCCACGACGTGGTGCTGGACGGCGTCCGCGTCCCCGCCGACCTGGCGCTCGGCCTCACCGCGACCCCCGCGTCCGGGCTCGCCGTCGAGGACACCGAGGCCCGGCTCGCCCGTGCCTGGCACGACCTGGCCCTCGCCGCCGTCGCGATCGGCGTCGCCCGCGCCGCCGAAGACTGGCTGATTCGTTTCCTCAACCAGCGAACCCCGGCCAATCTGACCGAGCCGCTCGGCACCCTGCCCCGCTACCGCTGCGCCCTCGGCGAGATCGAGGCCCACCTGATCGGCGCCGAGGAACTGGTGGAGGGGCTCGCCCCCCGGGTGGACCGGGGCGATCCGGAGGCCGTCGCCCGGACGGGCCCGGCGCACCTGCTGGCGATCCGGGCCGCCACCACCGCCGTCCAGCAGGCCGTCGCCCTCACCGGCAGCCCCGGCCTGAGCCGGCGTCACCCCCTGGAGCGGTACCTGCGGGACGTGCTCAGCAGCCGGGTGCACCTGGCCCCCGAGGAGGCCGTCCTGGACGCCGCCGGCCGGGTCGCCCTCGAGCGGGGCGCCCGGCCGTAGCGGAGCATCGCGGTCCAGCGGTCCAGCGGTCCAGCGATCCGGCGGTCCGGAGGCTCAGCGGGTGCCGACCGCCGCCCGGACGGCGCGGCGGGCGAGCGCGGCGTCGTCGTAGAGCCGGCGGATCATGATCCGCTGCTCCTCGCCGGCGCCGGGCACGTCGTACAGCCGGATCTCGCGCATCAGCACCAGCACCAGGTTCACCAGGAACGCGTCCCGGGCCATCGTGCCGCCGCTCTGGGCGAGTTGGCTGATCTGGCGGCGGGCCGCGGTGTCCCCGGAGAGCACGCTCCACAGCACCGCCAGGTCGTAGCCCGGCAGGTACCAGCCGGCCTGCTCCCAGTCGACCAGGACCGGTCCGGAGGGCGCCAGCAGCATGTTGCTGAGCAGCGCGTCGCCGTGGCACAGCTGCATCGGGGTGTGGCCCAGGCCGTGCAGCAGGCCCCGCAGGTCGCCCGCGTCCCGGTCGGTGAGCTGGCCCACCGAGTGGTAGCGGGAGATCTCCAACTGGTAGTCCAGGCGCGGCTGGAACACGTCGCTCGGCGGCCGCCAGAGGTTCAGCGTCCGCACGGCCCCCAGGAGCGCCCGCACCTCGCCCGGGGTGGGCGCGTTGACGGGGTGGCGCTCGCGGGCGGCCGGGCGTCCGGGCACGCGCTCCATGACGAGCACGCAGCGGTCGTGGTCGGCGGCCACCAGCCGGGGCAGCCGCACCGGCGGGCGGTGGCGGACGAACGCCCGGTAGACCGCGACCTCGTGGTGGAAGTCGGCCACCAGCTGCTCGAAGTACTCACTCCGCACCGCCTGCGGCGCCAGGCACTTGGCGACCACCGGCGCCCGCCCGATGGTGCCCGCCACCAGGATGTGGCGGCTGCCCTCGCGCAGGACCTGGCGCGGGGTGAACGCGGGACATATCCGCGAGACGCTCGCCAGCGCGGCCCGTACGGCCGGGGTCTGCAGGGCGGAGGGGTCGACCCGCTCGGGTCCGAGGGGGGCGCCCGGCCGGTGCGGGCGGCGCAGCACCTGGCTGTCGGCCTGGCGGGCGAGCGGGAGGCGCTGGCCGGGCGCGGGGACGGCCTCGGGGGCGCGCAGCCCCAGCGCCGTACGGTCGGCCGGGACGACCCGGCCCTCGGCGGTCCGGCCCGTGGCCGTCCGGCCCTCGACGCCGCGCGGGGCGATCGGCCGCGTGCCCGGCGGCACCTGCTTGGGGCCGGGGCGGCCGGTGGCTGCGGTGGGGGGACGCAGCGCGGTGCGGGTCGCGGTGGGCGTCGGGGTCGTCGCTGAGGAGTGCATGGGGTGAGGGTGGTCCCTTCCGGTCCGGCTGCGGGTGCGGCCCCGCGGTGCGGGGGAGGGCCGGTGCCGTGCGCTCCAGGGGGGTTGCGCGCGGCGGCCCTGCTCTTCGGTCGGACCGGGTGGTGCGCGGGCGCCGGGCACGGACGCGGGGTCAGGAACCCCTGTTCGGCTGTCGGCCGGCCGCACCCTGGGGAATGCGGTCGGCCGGAGAGCCGTGGCCGTGCCCGGCGCCCCCGCGCCACCCGGCCGCGCCACCCCCTCGGGTGAGGACCGGAGGCGTCCCGTGCCACGGTCGGGGGACGGCCCCGACACCGGTGGGACGCCGCCCGACCCGGAGGCGAGGTGGCGCACCCCTACAACACACCCGCGGCGCACTGGCTTAGTAGTCTGGCGGGCCCTGGCGAACCGTGGCGAATGCTCGCCCGGCACTTGCCGGACGCTCTAGCCTCGGAGGTGCCGAGGAAACCTGGGGGCTTCACTTGAGCAGGGAACCCAACACCCGACTCGCCGACCTGTTCGTCCTGACCGGATGGTCCAAGGGCGAACTGGCCCGGCTGGTCAACCGCCGGGGTGCCGCGCTGGGCCAGCAGCAGCTGTCCACGGACACCTCGAGGGTACGGCGCTGGATCGAACAGGGGGAGATCCCCCGCGATCCGGTTCCGCGGGTGCTGGCAGCCGTGTTCACGGAGCGGCTCGGCCGTGTCGTCACCACTGAGGACCTCGGTCTGGAACGACACCGGCCCACCAGGTCCCAAGGGGCGTCGTCAGCCTCCGCACCAGTCCCGTGGTCGCCGGATCGAACAGCCGCGGTCCTCACCGAGTTCACGGGAATGGACCTCATGCTGAACCGACGTGGATTGGTGGGCGCGGGCGCCGCGCTCACGGCCGGGGCTGTCATCGCCGACTCGCTCAAGGGCTGGCTGGGAGGGGACGCCGTCGCCTACGCGGCCTCCGTGCCCGGGCCCCGACAGGTGGTCACCGCGGGCGGGGCGCGCCCCGCGGTGGACACGTACGACGCGGGCCCGATCGGGCTCGACGAGGTGGAGTCGCTGGAGCGCTCCGTGCAGGTGTTCCGCGCCTGGGACGCGGCGCGCGGCGGCGGGCTGCAGCGCAAGGCGGTGGTCGGCCAGCTCAACGAGGTCGGCGGGCTGCTGACCCACCGCCACGGCACGGCCGTGGAGCAGCGGTTGTGGCTGGTCGCGGCCAACCTCGCGGTGCTGGCCGGCTGGATGTCGCACGACGTGGGCCTGGAGCCCACCGCCCAGCGGTACTTCATGATCGCGGCGGACGCGGCCAAGGAGGCGGACGACCGTCCGCGCGCCGGGGAGGCGGTCTCGCGCGCCGCTCGGCAGATGGTCCACCTGGGCCGGGCCGACGACGCGATCGACCTGATGGCGGCGGCGAAGACGACCGGCGGCCGGCTGCTGCCCAGAACGCGCGCCATGTTCAACACCGTCGAGGCGTGGGCGCACGCCTCGGTCGGGCACGCCCAGGACACCTACCGCCTGCTCGGTGAGGCCGAGGAGCTGTTCGCCGACGAGGCGTCGGAGCCGGCGCCGACCTGGATGCAGGTGTTCGACGAGGCCGAACTGCGCGGCATGCAGGCGCTGGTGCTGCGCACGCTGGCCGAGCACGACGCCTCGGCGGCCCCGCAGGCGCAGCGGCACGCGGAGCGGGTGATCGCCCTGCGGGAGGGCACCGGGCAGCTGCGCTCGGCGCTGTTCGACCGGATCACCCTGGCCTCGGTGCACTGGATCACCGGGCAGCCGGACGCGGCGGCGTTCCAGGCGCGGATGGCGCTGAACGGGATCGCCCAGAACTCCTCGCACCGCACGTGGGACCGGCTGCGGGAGATGTACCGGCTGACGGCGCGCTACCGGGGCCTGCCGGTGGTGGACGAGCTGCGGGAGGACCTGGGGCGGCAGCTGCGCATCGCGGACGCGAAGAACCGGCCGCGGTCGGCGGGCGGCGTCTGAGGCGGGCGGCGTCCGGGGCGGGGCGGCCGGAGGGTCCGGAACTACTCCCGTAGTGCCACTACTGCAGTAGTTCCACTACCGGAGTAGTGCCACGCCGAGGTCCTAGTCGACCGGAGCGGGCCGCAGGCGCATGCGCAGGGCGGTGACGGTGCCGTCAGGACCGAGGACGGGTTCGCCCGCGCACTCGACGCCGTCGTGGCGGCCGCCGGCGCGGCGGACGCGGACCGTTCCGGCGGAGGGGCGGCCGTGGACCAGGGCGTCGGTCATCATGCGGCGCAGCAGCGGCCGGTCCGCCTCGGGCAGGCGGTCGGGGAGGCGGTCGAGGCTGAGTGGGGCCGTGCCCGGTTCGCAGCCGAGGAGGAGGTAGGTCTCGGCGTTCCAGCGGACCTCGTCGGTGAGGAGGTCCCACTCGGCGGAGCCGACGCCGATGCCGCTGTCCACGCTGCTGTCCGCGCCGGTTCCCGCGCCGCTCTCCGCGCCGCCGGTCACTCTGCCGCCGTCCGTTCCGCCGTCCGCCCCGTCCGGCTGCGGGCGGCCCCTCGCGGCCCCGTCCGCCGTGCCCGTCCGCGCGCCGTCCGCCGTGGCGTCGCCGGGCGGGCGGGTGGCGGTGGTGGGGCGTAACGGCATGGTCATGACGGGTCCATCGGTCGGGTGCGGTCCGCCGGATGCGGGCCGTGGGGGTGACGGGACGACTGTCGCACAGCGTCCTCACCCGTGCGGGCGATTTGGACAGAACGCACGCAAAATTCCCGTGGCATATGCCACTGTGGCGCCGCCCTCCGTCGCCCTGTGTGCGGAAGGGTGCCCGAGGCGGTAACCTTCGGTGATTCCGGCGCCCGGGCGCCCGCCGCAGTACCGACCAGAGACCCCGGCGACGGAAATCCCGTTGCCACTACGACCGCCGCAACGGATGCTGACCTCATGTTCGAGCCAGTGATAGCACCTAGTGCCAGCCTCCTCGGCCTCCTGCAGCGAGGCCGCGGTGACGGGCAGCTCCACGCGCTGGCCGCCGACCGCACCGAGGCCATCGCCGCCCTCGAGGAATGCGTCACCAGAGATCCGCGCGCCGACTGGCAGGTCGAGGGCCGCTCCCTCTACTACGCCCGCCTCTACATGGAGCTGGAAGCCCCCCTCGACGGGATCGAGGACCACCTCCACTCCGCCGAGGACCTGGTCAGCGACGACGAGTGCCGTACCGGCCTCGCCCTGTCCGTCCTCGGGCACCTCGCCGCCTACGGCCGTCGCGACGCGCTGCTGATGCTGCGCGAGTACGCCGCCACGGGCGCCAACTGGGCCTGGGCCCTGGACGAGCTCGCCCTGCGGGACGACGACCGGGGCCTGCTGCTGCTCGGAACCGCCGTGCTGGACCACTTCGCGCCCGGTCCCGAAGGGGACGCCGAGCTGCGCGAGTTCATCCGCAACGCCTACGAGCCCCGGCCCTGGCGCCTGTGGGCCGCCTACCACCCGAGGGTCGCGGCCGCCTCCGAGCACTCACCCTTCGACCTGTGGCAGCGCCAGCTCAACCGCAGCGGCGTCACCCCGGGCTGGTCCACGGCCGACGTGCTGGCCTGGGCCGACCAGGGCGACCTGGGCGGCCTCGGCGCCGGCGACTTCCTCGGCCGCGGCGCCGCGCCGCGCGCCGACGAGGACCCGGACGCGCCCGACGCCGTGGACCGCCGCGCCGCCGCGGCCGCCCGCTGCCTGACCGCCGTCGTCCGCCCCGAGGACCGCCCGCTGCTGCTGGAGGCCGCCAGGGACGGACTGCCCGGCGCCCGCAGAGCGGCGCTGCGCCACCTCGTCGACCAGCGCGATCCGGCCGCCATCGGGCTGATCGAGGCCGCCGCCGCCGACGTGGACGACCGCGTGGTGCGCGCCGCCCTGGAACTGCTCGGCCGGATGCGCGGCCCCGAGGTGCTGGCGCACGCCCGCCGCTGGGCCGACCCGGTCGGCGGCGCCGCCGACAGCGCGCTGGGCGAGGCCGCCGTGCGCCTGCTCGCCGACGCCGGCGAACCGGACGACGGTCCGCTGGTCGTCGCGGGCCTGCGCCGGTGGGTGTCCGTGCGGGGCGTGAGCGGCTGCGGTCTGGGGTCGTTGGTGGACGGTGCGGGGCGGCTGGCCGCCGCCGACGCCGTGCCCGTCCTGCGCCACATCTACGGGGAGGCCGTCTCCTCGGAGCTGCGCGGCCGCGCAGCCCGGGCGCTCGCCGCCACCGACGTGCACTTCCCCGAGGGGCCCGCCGTCGAGTGCCTCTGGGACTGCGAGGAGTCCACGCGCGAGCTCGCCGCGCGCCATGTCGCCACCACGGGCGACGCGCGTGTGCTGGAGCGGCTGCGTAGGCTCGCCGCCGACCCGGCCGAGGAGGCCGAGGTCCACGCCGCCGTCCGGGGCAGGCTGACCGCCGCCGCCCGGGAGTTCCGGCGTTAGGGTACGGCCGCGTCAGGCCCGCACCGCGTCAGGCGCGCACCTCCCACCACAGACACGGCCGTGGGCCGGGACTCCTCGGAGTCCCGGCCCACGGTCTTTCGCTGTTCGAGCTTCCCCGTTCGACTGAGCGGGAGCGCTCGGACGACTGAGCGGGAGAGCTCGGATCTGAAACGCCGTTCTACTTCACCGAGCCCGCGTCGGCCGTCAGGACCCCGCCCGCGACCAGACCGATGATCAGCATGCCGAGGAGCACCCGGTAGACGACGAACGGCAGGAAGCTGTTGTGCGAGATGTACTTGAGGAACCAGGCGATCGCCGCGTAGCCGACCACGAAGGCGATCCCCGTCGCCAGGACGGTCGGCCCCCAGGCCGGTGCCGGGCCCTCGCCGATCTTGAACAGCTCCAGCACTCCTGAGGCGAGCACCGCCGGGATCGCGAGGAGGAAGGAGTAGCGGGCCGCCGCCTCCCGGCTGTAGCCGAGCAGCAGGCCCGCGCTGATCGTGCCGCCGGAGCGCGAGACGCCCGGGATCAGCGCCAGCGCCTGGGCCAGGCCGTACAGGCCCGCGTGCGGCAGGGTCAGCTCGGTGATCGGCTTCGCGTGCCGGATCGCCCGCGTCCGGTCGGCGAAGGCCAGGACCAGGCCGAACACGATCAGGGTCGTGCCGACGATCCGCAGATCGCGCAGATGCGTCTCGATGGTGTCCTGGAACAGCTTGCCGAGGATGCCGATCGGCAGGGTGCCGATGATGACGAACCAGCCCATCCGGGCGTCCGGTTCGGAGCGCAGCGCCGGACGGAACAGGGACAGCGCCCAGGTCCGGATGATCGAGACGATGTCCTTGCGGAAGTAGATCAGCACGGCCGTCTCGGTGCCGAGCTGCGTCACCGCGGTGAAGGCCGCGCCGGGGTCGTCCCAGCCCAACAGGGCGGAGAAGACCCGCAGATGGGCGCTGGAGGAGACGGGCAGGAACTCGGTGAGCCCCTGGATCAGGCCGAGGACGGCTCCGTGGAACCATTCGCTCACCGGGCACCCGCCAGGGGTATCGGGCGGCGGTCGTGCGGGTGCGGCATGAGCGGTTCCTCGCGGGTCGTTGGCGGGCGGTGCGGGGCGCCGCGACCCCCACGGCCCACGGCCGCGCACGAGCCCGGCGCGCGGCCGATGGTACGGGGTGAAGATGACAGTACTTGGTTCACCCTTTAATCGGACTTTGCGCACCGGGCTCGTACGCGGCTGCGGGCCGCGGGCTGTGGGTGCGGGCTGCGTCAGACGATCGGACGGGCCCGCACCCAGGTGCCGTCGCCGCTCAGGACGGTCTCGATCCGCAGCCCGGCCTCCGTCAGCGCGCGCTCGAACCGCTCGGGCGTCAGCGGGCGGGACAGGAAGGTCTGCGTCCAGTTCCCGTCCGGGAACTCGTACTCGACGAAGACGGAGTTGACGCCGTCGCCGATCGGGGTGGAGGAGACGACCCGGGCGAGCATGTCCGGGCCGACCATGACCTCACGGGGCACGTCCTTGTGCGCCTGGCCGCCCTCGCGCTGGATCAGCACGCAGCCGTCGTCGGCGACGTGGCGGCGGCAGGTCTCCAGCAGGCCCTGGCGGACCTTCTCGTCCCCGGCGTGGACCAGGAAGGAGGCGAGCAGGACGACGTCGAAGCGCTCGCCGAGGTCCAGCCTCTCGATGGGACTGCGGACCTTGCGGACCTCGGGGCGCACCCGCGCCAGCATGTCCGGGGACTCGTCGACGGCCGTCACGGTGAAGCCCTTGTCGGCAAGCGGGTGGGTCATCCGGCCCACGCCGCAGCCGAGTTCGAGGATGGTGGCCCCGGCCGGAACGGATGCCTCGATCACGTCCGGGCCGTCGCCCACCGGCAGGCGCGTCCACATCTCGACCGCGCAGCCGTCCGGGGTGATCGCCCCCGGTCCCGTGCCCTCGTAGCCGGGGCGCCGCTCATTGCTCGTGTACGTGTCGTCGCTCATGCCGACCATCGGAACACGCGTTCCGTGGGGGCGGAAGGCAGCTGACCGGCGGAATCCGGTCAGTCTCGCGGGCGGCCCTCCAGCTCCGCCAAGGTCGCCCGCAGCCAGCCGAGTTCGGCCTCGCTGGTGGCGCGGGCGACCAGGAGCAGGCCCCGGCGGAACGGGTCCTCGAAGTCCTCGGCGCCGAGCGGGCGCCGGCCCTCGTAGAAGAAGCTCGCCGGCTCGCTGAGGAAGGCCAGCCTGCGGCGCAGCACCACGGCCTGCGCGGCCGGGTCGGCGAGGTGGCGCAGGAAGGCGAGCACGGTGAACCAGCGGTTCTCGTCGCTGATGTCCAGCGGCTCGGGCTCGCGCAGGCGGTCGAGCAGGGCGGCGCGCCCGGCCTCGGTGAGGTGCAGGGTGTGCCGGGGGGCGGCGGCGCTGCCGGGCTCGGTCTCGCGGACGAGCAGGCCGGCGGTCTCCAGGCGCTTGATCGCGGGGTAGAGCGTGCCGTCGCTGATCGGGCGGACGTGGCCGGTGAGCGCGCTGAGGTGGCGGCGCAGCTCGTAGCCGTGCAGCGGCCGGTCGTGGAGGAATCCGAGGATGGCGAGCGTGAGCATGGGGCCACTGTCGCAGATCCGTCCCTCGGGGTGCGGGTATATCGCTGTTGAGATACCTCGATGGCGAGGTATGGTTGCGGTGCTCCAGACACCCCGTCACCCCGCCACCCGCCCGAGACGTACCGCTCCGGAAGGAGCCCCGCCATGCTCGAAGCCCCCGTCACCCCGAACGGCGACCGCATCCGCTGGGTCGAACTGCCCGGCGCCGAACCCGCCCGGCTCTACCTCCACGGCCTCGGCTCCAGCTCGCCCGCCTACTTCGCGGCCGCCGCCACCCACCCGCTGCTCGCCGGGCGCCGCTCGCTGCTGCTCGACCTGCTCGGCTTCGGCCTCAGCGACCGGCCCGCCGACCGCGCGTACACCCTGGAGGAACACGCGGACGCCGTCGCGGCGGCGGTCGGCGCGGCCGGACTCGACAGCGTCGAGGTGATCGGCCACAGCATGGGCGGGGCGGTCGCGATCGTCCTCGCCCACCGGCACCCCCGGCTGGTCACCCGGCTCCTCCTGGCCGACGCCAACCTCGACCCGATCGCCCCCACGCCACTGCGGCCGGGCAGCAGCGGCATCGCGAGCTACACCGAGGAGCAGTTCCTGAACGGCGGGCGTGAGGAGGTCGCCGAGCGCGTGGGCCCGTTCTGGTGGTCCACGATGCGGCTGGCCGGCCCCGAGGCGCTCCACCGCAGCGCCGTCCACCTCGCCCGGGCGAGCGTGCCGACCATGCGCGAGATGCTGCTCGCCCTCGACCACCCGCGCACCTTCCTCCATCCCGCCGCCGACGGCGAACCGGCCGGCGCCGACGCCCTGCGCGCGGCGGGCGTACGGGTGGTGGCGGTGCCGGACAGCGGGCACAATCTCATGATCGACAACCCGGACGGCTTCGCCGAGGCCGCCGCCGCGGCCCTCGCGGCTCCTCCTCTACGCTGACCGGAACCGAGAGGAGCGTTCCCGTGACGGCCGTCGAGATCCCGCCCGCGCTGGCGGTGTCCCTGGAGGAGAACCTCGGCCCGGGCGGGCTCGCCTGGGTGCGCGGACTGCCCGCGCTGGCGCGGGAGTCGCTGGAGCGCTGGGAGCTGCGCCCGGACGGCCCGGCCGCACACGGGGTGGTCGCGCTGGTCCTGCCCGTACGGCGCGCGGACGGTTCGCGGGCCGCGCTCAAGCTCCAGCCGGTGGACGAGGAGACACAGGGCGAACCGCTCGCCCTGCGGACCTGGCACGGGCGCGGCGCCGTCCGGCTCCTCGACCACGAACCGGCCACCGGCGCCATGCTGTTGGAGCGCCTCGACGCCACCCGCACCCTGCTCGACGTGCCCGAGGAGGAGGCGCTGCGCGCCATCGCCGAACTGCTGAGCGAACTGACGCGACACCAGGCGCCGCCGGGAATGCGGCAGTTGGGCGAGATCACGCACGACCTGCTCCTCGACGCCCCCGGGATCCACGGCCGGCTCGCCGACCCGGACGAACGGCGGCTGATCGCCGCCTGCGCCCGCGCCCTGACGGAGGTCCGCACCCGACCCGGCGACCGCCTCCTCCACTGGGACCTCCACTACGGCAACGTCCTCGCCCCGCTCCCGGACGGCGACGGCCGCGCACCCTGGCTCGCCATCGACCCCAAACCCCTCGCCGGGCACCCCGGCTTCGAACTCCTGCCCGCGCTCACCAACCGCTGGGACGACCTGCGCGCCACCGGCGACACCGCCCGCGCGCTGCGCCGCCGCTTCGACCTGCTCACCGAGGCGCTGGACCTCGACCGCGCGGAGGCGACGGCCTGGACCCTCGGCCGGGTGCTCCAGAACACCCGCTGGTCGGTCGTCGACGGCGGGCGCACCGCGCTCGACCCGGCGCCGCGGCTGATCGCCGAGGTCCTGCTCGGCCGCGGGCCTACCTTTCCGGCAGGGGCGTGAAGCGTACGGGGGTCCCCGGGCGGGCCTGGGCCGCGGCGGCGAGGTCGGTGGCCGGGACGACGCCGATCACCGGGTAGCCGCCCGTCGTCGGGTGGTCGGCGAGGAAGACCACCGGCTGGCCGTCCGGCGGGATCTGGACCGCTCCCAGCACCATGCCCTCGCTGGGCAGTTCGCCCGCCCGGGCGCGCTCCACCGGCGGGCCCTGGGTGCGCAGGCCGATGCGGTTGCTCGCGGGGGAGACGGCGTACCGGTCGTGGCCGAGCCGGGCGAGCGCCCCGGGCGTGAACCAGTGCGCGTGCGGGCCCAGGCGCAGCCGCAGGACCAGTTCGGCCCCGGGGCCGGGCAGCGGCACCAGGTCGGGCCGGGGCGCGTGCGGGGGAGGAGGGCCGACCGGCAGGCGGTCGCCGGCGGCGAGCGGGGCGGGGCCCAGGCCCGCGAGCAGGTCCGTCGAGCGGCTGCCGAGCACGGGCGCGACGGCGATGCCGCCCGCCACGGCCACCACGCTGCGCACCCCGGCGGTCGCCGTCCCGACCTCCAGCACGGCCCCGGCCGGTACCGTGACCGCCGCTCCCCAGGCCGCCGGTCGGCCGTCCACCAGGACGGGCGCGGGCGCGCCGGTCACCGCGATCACCGCGGGGCGCCCGACCACCCGCAGGGCGACCCCGCCGAGCGTGGTCTCCAGGGCGGCCGCCCCGGGCTCGTTGCCGACCAGCCGGTTCGCCGCCCGCAGCGCCGGTTCGTCCAGCGCCCCGGCTCTGGGCACCCCGAGGTGCGCGACGCCGCGCCGCCCGAGGTCCTGCACGGTGGTCAGCGGCCCTGGCCGCACTGTCAGCAGCTCGCTCAACTCGTTCTCCTCTGCCGGGCGGAGGGGCCGGACGGCCACGACATCTGTAGTGTCACTACGCGAGTAGTGCCACTACATACGTAGTGCCGCGCCCCCGGCGAGACCCGAAGGCGCACCTGGGGCCCGTACCGCGACGAACCGCACCCGAACCCCCGGCTCCAGCAGCGCCGCCGGCCGCCGCGCCGCGTCCCACAGGAGCAGCGCCGTACGGCCGAGCAGCTGCCAGCCGCCGGGGGAGGAGCGCGGGTAGACGCCGGTGAACGCGCCGGCCAGGGCGACCGAGCCGGCGGGGACGGCGCTGCGCGGGGTGGCCCGGCGCGGCGGGTGGTACTGCGGGGGCAGGCCCGTCAGATAGCCGAAGCCGGGGGCGAACCCGCAGAAGGCGACCACGTACTCGGGCGCGGTGTGGATGCGCACGGCCGCTTCCTCGGAGACGCCCCACAGCGCGGCGACCTCGGCCAGGTCGGCGCCGTCGTACACCGTCGGCACCTCCACCAGCGCCCCGCCCGCCGCCGTGGCCCCGCGTGGACGGGCGGTGCGCAGCAGGGCGGCGACGGCGTCGAGGTCCGCGACGCCGTCCAGGAGGAGGGTGCGGGCCGCGGGTACCAGTTCCTCGACCTCGCCCAGCGCGCCCGCCGCCCGCGCATCTCGTGCCCAGGCGTACAGGGCGGAGACCTCGTCCGTGTCGGCGAGCTCGACCAGCAGCGCCCGCTCACCGACGCGACGCACGACGCGACGCGCGACGTGACCCAGGGCCCGACCCTCGTCGGGCCGAGCCCCGGGCCCCGCCCCCGCCGTCACGTGAACGCCTCCACCCGGATGCCCGCCGAGGCCAGCGCCCCCCGGATGCGCCAGGCCAGCTGCGCGGCCCCCGGGGTGTCCCCGTGGACGCACAGGGAGCGGGCGGCGACGCCGATGCGCTCGCCGCCCGAGGACTCGACGGACCCGTCCCGGGCGATGCCCACCGCCCGGGTGATCACCGACTCGGGGTCGTGCACCACCGCGTCGGGTTCGCGGCGCGGCACGAGCGTGCCGGTCCGGGTGTAGGCGCGGTCGGCGAAGGCTTCGGTGACGACCGGCAGCCCGACGCCCTCGGCCACCGCGAGCAGCCGGGAGGAGGGCAGCCCGAGGACGGGCAGCGGCCCGCCGCAGATCGCGCCCGCCCGCAGCACGCCCGCGACGACGGCCTCGGCCTGTTCGGAGTCGTCGACGACCCGGTTGTAGAGCGCGCCGTGCGGTTTGACGTACGAGACCCGGGAGCCGGCGGCGAGCGCGAAGACCTGGAGGGCGCCGATCTGGTAGGCGATCTCGTCGGCCAGCTCCTCCGGCGGGACGTCCATGGGGCGGCGGCCGAAGCCGGCGAGGTCGCGGTAGGAGACCTGGGCGCCGATCCGCACGCCCCGCTCGGCGGCGAGCGCGCAGACCCGGCGCATCGTCGACGGGTCGCCGGCGTGGAAGCCGCAGGCGACGTTGGCGCTGGTCACGACGGACAGCAGCGCCTCGTCGTCGGTCAGGGTCCAGCGCCCGAATCCCTCGCCGAGGTCCGCATTGAGATCGATCACCGCATCGGCCACGCAGTCCGCCTCCCAGCTGCTGTTGAGCCAGATGGTAGGGCCTGCGGATGACGCCCGTGTTCCGTGACCCGACCCCCGGCGCACGTACGGGCGCGCGGCGCCCCGGCGCGCGCCCGGGGGCTGCGCCGGGGCGCGGCCCGCTCAGCTCTCGGCCGGTCCTCCCACGAAGGAACGTTCCAGCGGTCGCAGGGCCCGCAGCACGATCAGCAGGGGGATGACGCCGAAGACCCCGAACGACATGTCGATGAATCGCCACACCACGGGGATCCCTCGCACCGGCCCGCAGAACAGGGCCAGTGGGATGACGGCCCCGCAGGCGAGGACGGCCCAGCGGATCACCCAGATGTTGCGGACCGGGTCCTTGAGCGGCCCCCAGAAGGCGGCGGCGATCACCAGGTGGGCGAAGGCGAGCCAGTCGGTGCCGTACCGGAGGAAGGGGTAGTGCTCGTCGGTCTCGACGATGCCCTGGTGGACGTGCTCGAACCAGGCCGTGGCGCCGGGCATGAGGTCGGCGACCGGGGCGAAGGGCCCGTGGAGGAGGTCGACCACCAGCCGGGTCTCGGTCTCCAGGGGGAAGGCGGTCAGTCCGCTGAGGACGAGGCAGACCAGGAAGAACCAGAGCCAGCGCCGGACACGTCGCAGGACATCCGCGGGCAGGACATCCGCAGGCAGGACGGATGCGGGCATGACAACCGCTGGCAGGGCAGCCGCGGGCGGGACATCCGCAGGCGGGACATTCGCGGGTCGGCCGTCCATCGCACACACCTCCGTGCAGGGCGGGCCCGGGCATGGCCGGGCCCGCCGAAATCGCAGGCCGGGCCTTGTCCCGCCTGCACGGCACGACTCTAGACCCTATATTTGAACGTGTTCAACATGCCCTGGCCTGGAGGTCCGTTTCGGTCGATGTCGGTGCGAACCCCTAATCTTGTCCACCGTGACCGCCATCGCAGACCCGCCCACCGAGCCCGGACTCCGGCCCGCCGTCGCCGGCGCCGCCGCCGTGCCCGCCGCGCGCCCCGCGCCCGGGCCCGCCGCCGACGAGGGCCTCGCCCGCCGGCTCAAGGCGCTGGCCTGCACCGCCCCGCTGCACGACCTGGACAACCGCAAGGTCAACCTGGCCGGCGAGTACGGCGGCTACGCGATGGCCGAGGTCGGCCTCGCCGCGATCGACCTGGTCACCCTCCACATGGACTTCGACACCGGCGCCGACCGCGACATAGTCCTCGCCCGGATGCTGCCCCGCGTCGCCGCCCAGGCCCCCGCCCGGCACGCCGCCGAGCACGAGCGCGTCGCCCGCTGGGTGCTCGAGTCGCTGATCAACGTCGGCAGCGTCGACCGCGGCTTCCGCGCCGTCTACGGCACCTTCGGCGCCGACGGCGCCTACGTGCGCCGGGACTACGACTTCAAGCTGATCGAAGAGGTCCCCGGCCCCGACGGCGGCGTCTACCTGCGCACCACCGACGAGGCCGTCAACGTCCTGGTCGGCGCCCTCGACACCGACGTCACCTCGGCCCAGATCGCCGCCGAGGTCAAGCTCGAGGTGCTCATCCGCCGCGGCCGCCTTGCCGACGCCCAGCTCGCCGCCGAACAGGCCCGCTACCGCACCGTCCAGTACGCCGAGACGCTGCGCCGCGCCCTGGAGGCCACCCGCCGCAACGTCCGCGCCGTCGACTGGATGCAGGCCGTCCCCGACCTCATCGACGAGGCGCTCGACCACATCGCCGACCGCTACCGGCACGAGAACGCGATCCTCACCAACATCCGCAAGGCCCGCGACGAGGCCGAGGACGCCGAGCACAAGCGCCGCGCCGCCGAACTCGTCGACATCGTCAAGGACTGCATCCGCCGCCACACCCAGCTCCAGACCCGCCTGCTGGAGGCCGGCCCGCTCTTCCGCGCCGAACAGGACCGTCAGGCGTTCGCCACCCCCGGCGCCCGCAGCGGCATCGACCTGTACGGGCAGCTGCTCGCCCCCGTCCTGCGGCTGCCCGTCGAACAGGCCGTCCGCCCCACCGACGCCTTCTTCGCCCTCGGCACGGGCCTGCGCACCCCCGTCTCCGTCCGCGTCACCGACCTCGTCGACCTGCTGCTCACCCCGCCCGTCGAGCGCGAGCACCTCGGCGCCGAACTGCCCGACCCTGACCTCGTCGCCACCCCGGACGACAGCCGCTTCTCCGAGGCGCAGCTCGAAGCCGCCCTGCTGCTGCTCGACCTGCCCCCGGACGCCCCCCGGCGCCTGTCCGGCCTGCTCGCCGAGGCCCGAAAGCAGGACCCGGACCTGCCCTACCTCGTCGCCCTGCTCGCCGTGCACGCCGCCAGCCCGCCGGTGGGCACCGCCTACCGCCAGGGCGAGGAGCGGCTGCTCTTCGCCGTCGACGACGGAACCCCGCTGCACGACCGGGAGTTCGGCGGCGCCGACCTCATCGTCGGCAGCGCCCTGCTCGACGCGGCCGGCATGGCCGCCGAGCGCAAGGACGCCGGCTGAGCGCGGCCCCTCAGGCAACCGGCCCTCCCAGACACCCGGCCCCCTCAGACACCCGGCCCCCTCAGACACCCAGAACACCCGTAACAGCACCGAGGAGCACCGCCCGTGACGACCCACCACGACACGTCCTGGGCGGGCGAGAGCGAACCCGCGGCCCCCGCGCCGATCACCCCCGCCGACGTCGCCGACGCCGCCCGCCTGGTCTCCTTCGGCCTCCAGGCCAAGCTGCTGCCCGCCCGCGACGCCGAGTACGCCGAGCTGGTGCGCCGCCACCGCGAGGACCCGCCCTTCGCCCGCCTCGCCGACGCCATCGCCACCGGCATGGGCCTGGTCGTCCTCGAGGTCTCCCCGCGCGCCGGCATGGCCGTCGCCGCCGCCGAGGACTCGCTGTTCGCCGTCCGGATGGGCGACTACTCGCGCCGCGCCGCCTCCGAGTCCACCGACCGCTTCCTGCACGGCCTGGCCCACCTCGCCGCCGCCGCGATGGCCTTCCCCCGCCCCGAGGACCTCGCCGACGACACCTACCTCGGCCGGATCACCGTCAACGGCGTCGACGCCTTCGTCCGCCAGGCGTGCCGCCGCCTCGAGGAGCAGGCCGACGCCGAGGGCGCCAACACCGACCCGAGCACCGACGCCCCCGGCCTGGAGGCCGCCTGGCGCGTCTGGTCCCGCCGCACCGCCACCGGCGCCACCAAGGACGCCCGGCGCCTGTCCGGCTCCACCATCGGCATCGTCGCCAAGGCCGTGCTCTTCCTCGTCGACTCCGGCTTCCTGCAGAAGGTCTCCGACGACTCCGGCGGCACCTACCGCACCACCGCCCGCTACCAGCTCCAGGTCCGCGACCTGGCCGGCAGCGCCGCCATGGCCGAACTGCTCGACCTCGGCGTCGTCCCCGTCTCCGACGGCACCGCCAGCCTGCTGCCGCCCGACACCACCGACGACCTGGTCGCCGACGCGGGCCTGCCCTTCCACTCGCTCTGACCACCCCCGCCCCAGTCACGCAAGCCACGGAGAACCGCCGCACATGTACGAGCTGAACCGGGTCCGCCTCTACTCGATCGGACCGGCCGGCGCCCGCTACGCCGACACGGTGCTCGACCTGCGCGGCGTCGGCGAGCCCGTCGCCGACCCGGCCCCCCAGCAGATCGGCCTGTTCGGCGAGGAGCCCGAGGGCCCCGTGCGCCGCCCCGCCCCGGCCGGCGTGCTCTTCCTGGAGAACGGCGGCGGCAAGTCCGTCCTGCTCAAGCTGATCTTCTCGGTCATGCTCCCCGGCCACCGCAACACCCTCGGCGGCGCCAGCTCCGGCGTGCTGCGCAAGTTCCTGCTCGCCGACGACTGCGGTCACGTCGCGCTCGAGTGGCAGCACACCGTCACCGGCGAACCCGTCGTCGTCGGCAAGGTCAGCGAGTGGCGCGGCCGCCAGGTCTCCTCCGACCCGCGCAAGTTCGCCGAGACCTGGTACTCCTTCCGCCCCGGCCCGGGCCTCACCCTCGACTCCCTGCCCGTGGCCGAGCGCGTCAGCCTCGCCGGCGACCAGAAGGCCCGCGGCCGCCGCCGCACCATGAAGGGCTTCCGCGACGCGATGGCCGAGGCCGGCAAGGCCCACCCCCACCTCGACCTCGTCTTCGAGGACGGCCACGACCGCTGGACCGAACACCTCGGCGAACTCGGCCTCGACCCCGAACTCTTCCGCTACCAGCGGGAGATGAACGCCGACGAGGGCGAGGCCGCCGGCCTCTTCGCGGTCAAGCACGACAGCGACTTCACCGACCTCCTGCTGCGCGCCGTCACCGACACCCGCGACACCGACGGCCTCGCCGACCTCGTCCACGGCTTCGCCGCCAAGCTCGGCCTGCGCTCCGAACTCACCGCCGAACGCGACTTCACCGCAGGCTCGTTGGACCTCCTGGAGCGCATCGCCGAGTCCACCGCCGCCCGCGAGGGCGTCCGCGAGGCCCACCGCACCGCCGAACGCCGCACCCGCCGCCTCGCCCAGGCCCTCGCCACCCGCGCCGCCGCCGAACGCGACCGCGCCCACGACCTCGCCGTCGAGGTCGCCGCCGCCGCGAGCGCCGTCACCGCCGCCGAGACCGACCGCACCCGGCACCACCTCATCGTCGACGAACTCACCTACCGCCACGCCTCGCTGGGCCTGGCCGCCGCCACCGCCGAGGCCGCCGCCCTGCGCCGCGAACTCACCGACGCCCGCACCCTGCACTCCGCCTGGCAGGCCGCCGAGGCCGTGCTGCGCCACCGCGCCGCCGCCGACCGCGTCACCCGCGTCGCCGCCGCCATCCGCGAGGCCGAACTCGACGCCGCCCCCGCCCTCGCCGCCCGGGCGCTGGCCGCCACCGCCCTCGCCCGTGCCCTCGAAACGGCCGCCTCGGCCGCCGAGACGCGCGCCGACACCGAGGAGCAGCGCGCGAGCGAACTCCAGGAGGACGGCGCCAAGGCGCAGTCCGACGCCACCGAGGCCGCCACCGCCGCCCAGAAGGCCCGCAGCGAGGCCGAGCACCTGCGCCAGCGCCTCGCCGAGGTCGAGCAGGAGACCGAAGCCGCCGTCGCGGCCGGGTTCATCGACGCGGACGGCGACATCGACCCGGCCCGCGCCGCCCTGCACGCCGCCGACGTGGAGAAGAGCGCTGCCGCCGCCCTCGCCCAGGCCCGTACGGCCGCCGAGAGCGCCGCCGCCCGGCTGCGCGAGGCGTCCGCCGCGACCGGGCGCGCCGAACTCGCCGCCGAACGCGCCGGCGACGCCCGCAAGGCCGCCGCCCAGGCCCTCGCCGCCGAGCAGCGCACCGCCGCCCTGCTCGCCACCGAGGAACGCCTCGCCGACCTGCTCTCCCTCACCCCCACCCCTACCGATTGGGCAGAAGACGGGTCGGGCGCCGAGGAGGACGCCGGCTTCCTCACCCCCGCCGTCCTCGACCGCAACGCCGAGTACCTGCGCGAACTCCTCGACGAGGCCATCGCCACGGCGGAGCGCACCCTCTTCGAGCTGCGCACCGCCGCCGCCGACGACTCCCGCATCCTCGCCGCCCTCGGCGACGGGGGCCTGCTGCCGCCCGGCCCGGACGTGCTCGCCACCGTCGAGTACCTCGCCGAGCACGGCATCCCCGCCCTGCCCGGCTGGCGCTACCTCGCCCAGTCCGTCGACCCGGCCGACCACGAGGCGATCCTCGCCGCCCGCCCCGAACTCGTCGACGGCGTCGTCGTCACCGACCCCGCCTCGCTGGAGCGCGCCCGCGAGGCCCTGCAGTCCGCCGCCCTGCTGCCCCGCTCCACCGTCGCCGTCGGCGCCGCCGCCTCCCTGATCGCCCCGATCACCGACGAGCCCGCCTTCTTCCTCGTGCCGCCGAACCCGGCCATGCACGACGAGTCCGCCGCCGACGGCGAACGCCGCGAGCTGCGCACCCGCGCCGCCGCCCGCGAGGAGCACATCCGCGAACTCGCCGCCCGCCTCGGCGCCGACCGCGCCCTCGCCGCCCGCCTCGCCTCCTGGCACGCCAGTTGCCCGCCCGGCACCCTCGCCGAACTCGCCGCCGCCGCCGACACCGCCCGCGAACACGCCGAACAGGCCGCCGCCGCCCTGGCCACCCTGCGCGCCGACCACGACGAGGCCGAGACCGACCACGCCGCCGCCGCCTCCGCCCACGAGGAGCACCGCGAGAGCGCCCAGCGCGCCCGCCGCCGCGCCGACGCCCTCTCCGGCCTCGCCTTCCGCCTGCGCGAACGCGCCAACTGGGCCCGCCGCCGGCGCGAACTGGCCGAGGACGCCACCGAGTGCGACCGCCGCCAGAGCCTGTGCGCCGATCGCGCCCGCACCTGCGACGAGGACCGCCGCGCCGCCCAGCGCGCCGCCGACGACGCCCGCCGCACCGCCCGCGCCCTGCGCGCCGAACGCGCCGAGATCCCCGCCGCCGAGCAGACCGACGCCGAGGCCGACAGCGCCCCCGCCGCCCTGCCCGCCCTGCGCGAGGCCTACCGCGCCGCCTCCCAGCTGTACGAGAAGGTCGGCGTCGGCGCCGACCTGCGCGCCGAACAGGCCCGCGCCGAGGGCGACGAGGCCGCGGCCGCCACCGAACTCGACCGCCTCACCAACAAGGTCCGCACCCGCGCCGAGGAACTCCTCGGCAGCCCCGACGGCGCCGACGGCCCCGCCCGCCAGGCCGCCGCCGCCCGCGCCGAGGAACTCGTCGCCACCATCGAGGCCCGCTCCGCCGCCGCCAGCGAACAGCTCGGCCGCCTGCGCGGCGAGGCCGAACGCTCCGCGCCCGCGAACGGCGAGGCCCACACCGAGCTGCCCGAGGAGCTCGTCCCCACCGACCCCGAGCACGCCCAGGTCCTGCTGCGCACCGCCACCGGCAGCCTCGCCGAACGCCGCGAGGCCCTGGACGCCGCCCGCACCGCCCACGCCGACCTCCAGCGCACCTTCAACACCGCCCAGTCGGCCGCCGCCGACTTCGACGAACTCGCCGGCCAGCTGCGCGACGGCCTGCGCGACCACCAGGAGGACGACGGCCACAGCGCCGAGCCCTACCTCGGCCCGCTGCCCGACGCCCGTACGGCCGCCACCGACGCCCGCCGCGCCCTGCGCACCGCCGCCGGCGAGCTGTCCTCCGCCGAACTCGCCGTCCGCGACGCCTCCGACGCCCTCGTCCGGCACGCCAACGCCGCCCGCTTCGAGGCCGTCCGCACCCCCGCCCGCCAGCAGATCCGCGAGCTGCCCGCCTCCGCGCTGCCCGAGCACGCCGCCAACTGGGCCGCCGCCTTCGCCCCCCGGCTGCGGGTGCTCACCGACGAGCTCACCCAGCTGGAGCGCAACCGCGGCTCGATCGTCGACCGGCTGCGGGGCCTCGTCGAGTCCTCCCTCACCACCCTGCGCGCCGCCCAGCGCCTGTCCCGGCTGCCCGAGGGGCTGGGGGAGTGGTCCGGCCAGGAGTTCCTGCGCATCCGCTTCGAGGACCCGGACCACGCCACCCTGGTCGAACGCCTCGGCGAGGTCATCGACGAGGCCACCCGCGCCGCCGTCCGCAAGAACAGCGACCTGCGCCGCGACGGCATGTCCCTGCTGCTGCGCGGCGTCGCCGCCGCGATCGGCCCCAAGGGCGTCGGCGTCGAGATCCTCAAGCCCGACGCGGTGCTGCGCGCCGAGCGCGTCAGTGTCGGCCAGATGTCCGACGTCTTCTCCGGCGGCCAGCTGCTCACCGCCGCCATCGCGCTCTACTGCACCATGGCCGCGCTGCGCGCCAACGACCGCGGGCAGTCCCAACTCCGGCACGCCGGAACGCTGTTCCTCGACAACCCGATCGGACGCGCCAACGCCACCTACCTGTTGGAGCTCCAGCGGGCCGTCGCCGACGCGCTCGGCGTCCAACTGATCTACACCACGGGCCTGTTCGACACCACCGCGCTCGCCGAGTTCCCGCTGGTGATCCGCCTGCGCAACGACGCCGACCTGCGCGCGGGCCTCAAGTACATCTCGGTGGAGGAGCACCTGCGCCCGGGCCTGCCCGCCCCGCAGGACCCGGACGGCCCGGCCGTCCACGGCGAGATCACCGCGACCAGGATGTTCAAGCGCCCGGCGGAGGCTTCCCCGAAGTCCTAGCGTGGTCGTCATGGTGACGATCGCGCAGCTCAGTGACATCCATCTCGGACAGGTCCACCGGGGCGACGGCGGGCGCCGCGCCAGGAGGCGGGCCGAGCAGGTGATGGCGTACCTCGACGCCCTGCCCGGCCCGCTGGACGCGGTGCTCGTCACCGGGGACCTCGCCGACCACGGCCTGCCGGAGGAGTACCGGCAGGTCGCCAAGGTGCTCCAGTCCCGGCACCCGGTGCTCATCTGCCCCGGCAACCACGACCGCCGGGAGCCCTACCGCGAGCTGCTGCTCGGCGAGGCGCCCGCGCAGGGCCCCGTCAACCGGGCGCACCACCTGCCCGGCGTCGACGTGCTGATGCTCGACTCCTCGATCCCCGGGCGCAACGACGGCCTGCTCGAGGACGCGACCCTGGAGTGGCTGGACGGGCGACTGGCCGCCGGCCGCGGCGACGTGCCCGCCCTGGTGGGCTTCCACCACCCGCCCGTCGAGCTGTCCATACCGACGGTCGACCGGATCCGCCAGTTCGAGGAGGAGCGGCTGGCGGAGGTGGTCCGCCGTCACCCCCGGGTGGCGGCCCTGCTGTGCGGCCACGCCCACACCCCCGCCGCGACCACCTTCGCCGGCCGGCCGCTGCTGGTCGCCCCCGGCGTGGTCTACACCGTCACCCTGCCCTGCGAGGGCGGCCCCGGCGCCAGCTCGGACCACCCGCCGATGCTCGCCTTCCACGTCCTGGACGACGACGGCCGGGTCACCACCCACTACCGGGCGGTCTGCTGACGCCCACCCGGGTTCTGCGCACCGCGGGCCTGCTGCCCCGGCCACGGCTGCTGTTCGGAACGGACCTGCTGCTGCCCGGGCGGCCTGGCCTGCTGCCCGGGCTGTGCCTGCTGTCCGGGCCGGGTCTGCTGTCCGGGCCTGGCCTGCTGTCCGGGGCGGGGAAGCGGCCGGGGGGCCAGCGGCTCCGGCGCCCGGTACGGCTGCGGACGCGGCGCCGCCGGCGCCCGCAGCCGCTGGGCGGCCACCTGGCGGGAGATCAGGATCTCCAGCAGGCACCACGCCGTGCCGAACACCCCCAGCCCCATCGCCATCAGAGCGGGCGTCAGCAGCCCGCTGCCCGCGTAGGAGGCCAGCGTCGCGACCACCATGCCCACGAGCGTGAAGGAGAAGGAGAGGACCGCTCGGACGGCGGCGGCGCGCACCTCGTCCGGCAGGCGGCGACGGCGGCGTGGCACGGACATCGAGCGACCCCCAGGCGCGGATTCCAAGGCGAACACGGGACGGGCGCACACGAAACACGCCCCCTCGACCCACTCTGCCCCGTCGAACCAGGACTATGCGTCCGTAAACGGCCGATTCGGCGGAAATGACGGAACTGTCGCCAAACCGTGTCATCCCGAAACCGCGTCATTCCGGCGGAGGAGGGGGACGGCCCGTCAGTCCAGCTGCTGGTTCAGCTCCTCCAGCGCGCCGGACACGATCGTGCGCATCGCCTGCTCGGCCCGCTCGGCCTCGCCGGCCCAGATCGCCTCGGCGACCTCCCGGTGCAGCCGGATCGCGTACGACTCGGGCTGATGGGGCATCAGGTGGTACTCGGTCCGCCCGGTGAGCACCGCCCCCACGGTGTCCCCGAGGTGGGCGAACATCTCGTTGCCCGAGGCGCGCAGGATCAGCGCGTGGTAGGCGATGTCGTGCCGCAGGAAGGTGGCGAGGTCCGCCGCCCGCGCCGAGACCGTCAACTCGACGGCGAGTGAGCTGAGTTCGCGCCGCTCGTCGTCGCTGGCGTGGACGGCGGCGAGCGCGGCCGCGGCCGGTTCCACGGCGACGCGCAGCGAGCCGAGCGAGCGCAGCTGGGCGGAGCGGTCGGAGCCGGCCAGGCGCCAGCGGATGACCATCGGGTCGAAGACGTCCCAGAGCGACTTGGGCTGCACGGTGATCCCGACCCTGCGCCGGGAGGCCACCAGGCGCATCCCCTCCAGGACCCGCACCGCCTCGCGCACGACCGTCCGGGACACCCCGAACCGGATCTCCAGCTCCTCCCCGCGCAGCACCGCCCCCTCGGGGATCTCCCCCGACGCGATCGCCGGCCCGAGCTCGGCAAGCAGCCGGCCGGGCAGCCCCTGGATCTCCATCCGCCCAGCCTAGACGCCGCCCCCGCCCGCGCGCCTCACACCCCCGGCCCGCCCCTGCCCTGGGCCCGCTCCGGAGCCCTGCGATGCACCCCTGCGATGCACCCCACAGTCCAAAAGTATGACGATTTGGTTTCCGCCACTTGAATACGTCATATCTTTGAAGCGATAGTGGCGGCCTGCAACGAAGGAGCACCACCCATGGCTCTCAGCGCCGAGATCCGTGCCCTCCCCGGGACCACCCCCCTCACCGTCGTGGTGATGGGCGTCTCAGGGGTCGGCAAGACCACCCTGGCCCGCCTCCTGGCCGACCGCCTCGATCTCCCCTTCGCCGAGGCGGACGAGTTCCACCCCCCGGCCAACATCGCCAAGATGTCCGCCGGCGTCCCCCTGGACGACGAGGACCGCGCCCCCTGGCTGCGCGCCATCGGCGCCTGGCTCAAGGAGCGCACCGAGGACGGCACCGGCGGCGTCGTCACCTGCTCGGCACTGAAGCACGGCTACCGCGACATCCTGCGCGCGGCCGCCCCGGGCGCCTTCTTCCTGCACCTCAGCGGTGGTCACGACCTGGTCCAGGACCGCATGTCGCACCGCACCGGCCACTTCATGCCGCCGTCGCTGCTCGACTCCCAGTACGCCACCTTGGAGGCCCTGGGCACGGACGAGCTCGGCGCCGTCCTGGACGTCGGCCCGTCCCCCGAAGAACTCGTCGAGAAGGCCGCGGCCCTGCTGCGGCCGGTCAATGGAGACCTCGCGTGATTGCCCCCACCCTCCTCGCGGCCGCCCCACCGGCCCTGCCGCACACCAGCAGCGACTCCCAGCTGCTCGTCGCGGTCCTGCTCAGCATCGGCGCGATCGTCCTGCTGATCACCAAGCTCAAGCTGCACCCCTTCCTCGCCCTCACCCTGGGCTCCGGGCTGCTGGCCGCCGTCGCGGGCGCGCCCTTCGACAAGCTGCTCAGCAGCTTCTCCACGGGCTTCGGCTCCACCGTGGCCAGCGTCGGCCTGCTGATCGGCCTGGGCGCGATGCTCGGCAAGCTGCTGGCCGACTCCGGCGGCGCCAACATCATCGCGGACACCGTCCTGTCCCGTACGGGTAACAAGGCGCTGCCCTGGGCGATGGCGCTGATCGCGGCGGTCCTGGGCCTGCCGCTGTTCTTCGAGGTCGGCGTCGTCCTGCTGATCCCGATCGTGCTGCTGGTCGCCCGCCGCGGCAACGTGCCGCTGATGCGGGTCGGCATCCCGGCCCTGGCGGGCCTGTCGGTGCTGCACGGCCTGGTGCCCCCGCACCCGGGCCCGCTGGTGGCCGTGGACGCGCTCAAGGCCGACCTCGGCGTCACCCTGGCCCTGGGCCTGCTGATCGCCGTCCCGACGCTGATCATCGCCGGGCCGCTGTTCTCCCGCCTCGCCGAGCGCTGGGTCGGCCCGCTGGAGATCCCGGCCGCCACCGCCCCCGAGGAGAGCGACCGCCCCGAGCGCACCCCGTCCTTCGGCGCGGTGATGGCGACCATCCTGCTGCCGGTCGTGCTGATGCTCGGCAAGGCCCTGGCCGACGTGGTGATCGACGACCCGAAGGCGCTCGGCCAGCGGGTGTTCGACTTCATCGGCTCCCCGCTGATCGCCCTGCTCGCCGCGACCCTGCTCGGCATGCTGACCCTCGGCAAGGCGGCGGGCTTCGACAAGGCGCGGATCTCCGACACGGTCGGCAAGTCCCTGGGCCCGATCGCCGGCATCGTCTTCATCGTCGGCGCGGGCGGCGGCTTCAAGCAGACCCTGATCGACGTGGGCGTCGGCAACGCGGTCAGCGAGTGGTCCGGCAAGTGGCACATCTCCGCCCTGCTGCTGGGCTGGCTGATCGCCGTCCTGATCCGCCTGGCCACCGGCTCGGCCACGGTCGCCACCATCACCGCGGCGGGCATCGTCTCCCCGCTCGCGGCGAACATGTCCTCCACCCACGCGGCGCTGCTGGTGCTCGCCATCGGCGCGGGCTCGCTGTTCCTGTCGCACGTCAACGACGCGGGCTTCTGGCTGGTGAAGGAGTACTTCGGGATGAGCGTCGGGCAGACGCTCAAGTCGTGGTCGGTGATGGAGACGGTGATCTCGGTGGTGGCGATCGCCCTGATCATGCCGCTCAGCCTGATCATCTAGCGCACGGCCGACGCGCGACGAAGGGGCGGCACCCGTACTCGTACGGGTGCCGCCCCTTCGTCGTGTCGGACGGCCGCTACTTCAGCAGGACCTTCCAGCCGTCCTCACCTGCGTGTCCGTCCTGGCGCAGCTGGATCTCCTTGACCTGGCCGGTGTCGTGGAAGGTGAGCACCACGGCCTGCCGGCCGGTCGGGTCGTCCCCGAACTCGGCGGTGACCGCTCCCTGGGCGCCCTTCCCGTAGTCGCGGACCCAGGCCGCCGAGGCGTCCTTGCGCTGGTCGGCGGTGCCCTCCGAGGCGGCGAGCTTCGTCAGCCGGTCCGAGGAGCCGTCGGCGAGCCGCCAGACCACCTGCTGGACGAGGCCCAGCGTGTCGGTCGTCGGATAGCCGGCGACCTTCAGGTGCGGATGGCCGGCGTAGTCGCCCGCGTACTCCAGCTCGGCGTCCGAGGGGCCGCCGCAGCCCGCCAGGGCGGCGGAGGCGAGCAGCACCGCGAGCGCGGCCGTGCGGGAACGGGGACGGGTCATCAGCTGGTTCCGAGCGGGCGGACGACGACGAACCACTCGATCGGGTCACCCTTCTGCCGGTAGTAGGACAGCACCTCGTCCAGCGTGGTGACGCCCTGGCGCCCGTGCTGGCGCAGTTCCATGCGCGCTCCCCAACTGACCACCACCGCGGCGTGGTTGATCACCTTCTCGTTGCGCCACTTGAAGAACACCACGTCGCCGGGCCGCGCCTCGGACGTCCACCGGAGCCAGGTCGAGTACCGGTGGTTGAGCAGGTGCCGTTGCAGGTTGGCGGCGCCGGCCCAGGTGTAGCTGCGGTTGAGGTGCCAGCCGAAGAACCACTGGTCGTTCTGCCACCACGCGCCGTCGGTCCACTTCCAGCCGTACCGGTAGCGCATGCCGCCACCGTAGTAGAGCGCCTTGGAGACGAAGTTGGTGCAGTCCTGCTTGTAGTCCCACTTGATCCCGACGTTGCGGCGGGCCCAGTCGGCGGTGCCGTTGTAGTTGTACCCGGCGGGGACGGCGCCGCCGGCCGGCGTGGCCGGCTTGACGGGGAAACCGTCGGCGTCGAGCGGCACCGCCTTCTGCGCGTCGGCCGGGTCGGGCTGGCCGGCGTCGGCCACCTCCACCTGGGCCTGGGCGCTCGCCGAGGCGGACAGCTTCTGCTGGGCGGCGAGGTCGTCGGCCTCCGTGGCGAGCAGCGCGGCGGTGCCGACGTTGAACTCGAACCGCTTGGCGCCGACGCTCTCGCTGGGCGAGTCCACGCCGCCGGCGCGGATCATCACCGAGTCCTTGACGGTGGCCCGCACCACGACCTTCCCGGCCGTCTGCTGGTCGACCACGACATCGGTCAGCGAGACCGCCGCCGCGGTGTACTGCTCGTTCTGCGTGGCCAGCGCCTCGCGGTTGGCGACGAGCGAAGCCTCCTGGGTGGCCAGCAGGTCGACGAAGACGGTGCCGTGCGCGGCCTCGGCGGCGGCGTCCGGCGCGGTGAAGCCCGGCCTCATCTTGATCTTGTTGCGGGCGTCCAGGTACTCCTGCACGTAGCCGCGGTACTGGTCCGGCCCGCCCGCGGTGGGCGCGCCCTGGACGACCGGAGAGGCGGCCGGGGCGGCGCTGCCGTAGCTGCTGCGGGCGGTGACCAGCACGCGGTAGGACCGGCTGTTGTCCAGCCCGGTGAACGTGGCGCGCACGTCCCCGGTGCTCTGCTCCTGGACGAGCGCGCCCGCCGAGGTCTCCACCCGGACGGCGTAGCCGACCTCGCCCACCGACCCCCGGTCGGTCGGGGCGTTCCAGGTGACGACCAGTCCGGCGTCACCCGGGGTGGCGGTGACCAGCTCGGCGGGGCCGGGCGCGGTCGGCGCCAGGTAGTCGAGGGTCAGCTTCGGACGCTGCGCCGGGTCGGCCGCGGCGGCCGGGAAGTAGCGGGCGGTGTCCGTCGATCCGGCCGGCGGGCGCAGCGCCAGACCGTACGCCTCGCCCTTCTCCATCCAGGAGCCGGCCATCGGCGCCAGGTCCACCTCGGAGAGCTTGGCCCCCGAGGCGAAGCTCTCGGCGCCCACGGCGGCGGTCAGCGCGGCGCCGTCCTGGGCGGGAGTCCAGGCCGAGCTCAGCTGGAAGAGGTCGACGGCGGTCTCGGCGCAGCCCGTCGGGCAGTCCGAGCGGGTCAGTGCCAGCCGGGCGCCGACGATCCGGGAGCCGGCCGGCACCACGGTCAGGTCGGGCTTGAGCCAGCTGCTCCAGCTGCCGGCGTCGGTGGTGTTGCCGACGCGCAGCCCGGCCGGGTCGGCGGCGGGGCAGCCGGCGGCCGGGCAGAGCGCGGCCACCGAGGCGTCGGCCAGGGTCGGGCCGGTGAGGACGACGGTGGTGGGCGTCGGCGGCGCCGGCGGCTTGACCACGGCGACGGTCAGCGGCTGGTCGGCGCTCCAGGCCGAGCAGCCGACCGCGGCGCAGGCGCGGGCCGCCCAGCTGTAGGTTCCGCCGTCGGTCAGCGCGCCGTCCGGCACCTGGACGGAGGCCCGGGTGCCGCTGTCCACCCAGGCGGGCGGCAGCACGGTCGGCAACGGCTGCCCGTTGGCGCCCTTGAGCGCGAACTCGGTACGCACCCGGCCCTGGTTGGGGTTGGTCACCAGCGCGGAGAACACGGGGGTGAGGGTCTGCTGGGCGCCGGTCTGCAGGGCGCTCGGCACATCGGGCAGCGGGGAGACGCTGAAGGTCGCCCAGGCGGACCAGCCGAGGTTGTAGTGCAGCCCGTCGTAGGGCGAGGTGCGGAACCGGTAGGTGTGCCCGTACTGGAGCAGGCCCGCCGGGACGGTGACCTCGGCGGGGGTGCCGCTGGGCACGTAGCCGGAGACGTTGACGTTGCCGACCTGCGCACCGGAGATGGCGTCGACCAGCTGGAAGGTGCCGGTGACCTTGTCGCCGTCCGGGTCGACGAAGGTGTCCCGCAGCACCGGGGTGGTGGTGTCCACCCGCCAGGTGCCGGTGCCGTCCTGCTTGAACGGCGGGCCGGCCTGCTGGTTGGTGCCGGTGCGCGGCCGGTAGTTGTAGTTGACCGTCAGCTTCGGCACGTTGGTGGCGGCGTTGGCGGAGTTGACCTCCTTCCAGTACTTGGTGCTGACCTCGTCGGGCGCCCGCAGGCCCATCCCGGAGACCTGGTTCTTCGCCGAGGCCCAGGTCTGCACGAGGTTGGTGACGTCGGCGTTGATCCAGCCGTCGCCGCCGCAGAGGTCGCGGCCCTTGGTCTCGGTGGAGGTCGCCTTCCTCGCGTTCCAGAGCGGCTGGTTGGTCCAGCGCGAGGCGGTGGAGGCGAGGCCGGTGTCCCAGACCTCCCAGGTGTACGGGAGGCAGTCGCTGTTGCCGGAGTGGATGTTGTACAGCGACAGCGTGGCGCTCTGGACGAGGGAGTCCGCGATCGACGCGGTGTTCCAGTTGATCAGCGAACGGGCCTCGCGGGAGCTGCCGTCGGCGTTCTTGGTGCCGGAGTTGCCCCAGTAGAGCTCGACGTCGGCCGACCAGTCGACGCTCTCGCCCTTCTGGACGCGGGTGTCCAGGGCGTTGCCGAGCCCGGTGGTGGACGGGTCGACGGTGACCGGGTACTTGGTGGCCGGGTCGGCGAGGAAGGCGGAGTCCGGGGTGAAGACCAGGTCGACGCTGTCGCCGTGCTGGACGACCTCCAGGCCGACCTTCGCCTGCCGCGGGTGCTCGCGCGAGCCGGCCTCGGTGGTGGCGTCCCACATCACGGGGGCGGGCAGCAGGGCCCGCTTGTGCCCGTTCTTCCGGTCGGTGAACAGCACCCCGCCGTCCGGCTGCGGCTCGGCCTTCAGGCCCTTGGCCCGCAGCGGCATGGTGTACGAGTAACCGCCGTTCGCCGGGCGCTGCTTGAGCACGACGAACTGCTCGAAGCCGGTTCGGTTCGCCTCGACGACGAGGTCCCCGGCGCCGTCGCCGATGGCGTCCGGGTAGACGGCGCGCGGGCCGTCGAGCAGGGGCTGGGGCAGGCCGCCGCGCCACTCGAGCGCCAGCTCGTCCTCGCCGGAGCCGAGGGACACCAGGGTGCGGGAGGGCTCCGCGGCGGCAGGGGCGGTGGCGGCCTGGGACTCGGCGAGGGTGCGGGGCCGCTTGCCGCCGGGGGCGGCCAGCTTCATGCCGTGCGGGTGGCCGACGGGGGCCACCGAGCCGTCCGCGTTCCGGCGCAGCGTCAGGTCCACGTCGGTCCAGGCGCCGTCGCGCAGGAAGCGCACCGGTCCGGCGGCGAGCTCGGTGCTGAGGGTGCCGTCCGGGTTGGCCCAGGTGGTGGACACCTCGCTGCGCTCGGACACCGCCTCGACGCGCTTGCCGCCGTTGCGCGCGGCGACGCGGGCGGCGGCGATGCTGCCGGTGGGGTCGAGGGCGGCCGCGGTCGGCGCCTTGCCGGGGGAGGGCTTGTTCTCGGGCTTGGCCGCGAACGCGACGGGGGCCGCGCCGGCCAGCGACAGCGACAACGCCACCGCGAGCGACAGCGGGCCGACGAGGGCCCGCCTTGGTACGTGCATGGGAACTCCTTGACTCACTCTTGGTTGAGCGAACCGGAGCATAGGCAAGATCACCCGGGGAGATGATCATGATAAGTCGGACAAATAATCCCAGAATCTGAATCTTTCCTTAAGAAGTTGATGAGATCGTGACGCATCGTGCACGGATGAGTGCAACAAAAGGGCGGGCGCCCGGGTAGCACCCGGACGCCCGCCCTGAGCCGGGACGGGACTACTTGCCGTCGCGCTTCGCCAGGAAGGCCTCGACCTCGGCCTTGATCTCCGGCGTGTCCAGCCCGCGCACCGTCATGGTGGTGCGGCGGCGCAGCACGTCGTCCGCCGTGTACGCCCACTCGTTGTCGGCGGCGTACGCGACCTGGGCCCACACGTCCGGCCCGTCCTCGTGGATCGGCCGGCCGAGCTCCGGGTTCTCGTCGATCATGCGGGCGATCTCGAAGGACAGGGTGCCGTAGTGGCTGGCCAGGTGCTTGGCGACGAGCGGCTCCATCCGGGAGCCGGGCTCGCGGTCGATCAGCAGGCGGTGCGCCACCGCGTTCGGCGCGCCGACGCCCGGCAGCGGGACGGTCGCGGCGATGGGGGACATGTCCTCGCCGAGGGTGGTGCCGGGCACGTGGGCCAGCTTCTCCAGCACGGTGCGGCCGATGTGGCGGTAGGTGGTCCACTTGCCGCCGGCGACGGACAGCATGCCGCCCTTGCCCTCGGTGACGACGGTCTCGCGCTTGGCGGCGGCGGTGTCGCCGGGGCCGCCGGGCAGCACCCGCAGGCCCGCGAAGGCGTAGGTGATCAGGTCGCGGTCGAGGTGCTCGTCGCGGATCGCGTGGCCGGCCTCGCCCATGATCTGGTCGATGTCGGCCTGGGTGGCCCGCACGTCCGTCGGGTCGCCGGTGTACTCCTCGTCGGTGGTCCCGAGCAGGACGTGGTCCTCCCACGGGATGGCGAAGGAGACGCGGTACTTGTCGATCGGGATGGTCAGCGCGGCGCGCCACGGCGAGCGGCGCTTGACGACGACGTGCGCGCCCTTGGAGAGGCGGATCGACGGCGCGGCGCCGGCGTCCTCCATCTTGCGCAGGTGGTCGACCCACGGGCCGGTGGCGTTGAGCACCAGGCGGGCGTCGACGCCGAACTCGGTGCCGTCGAGGCGGTCGCGCAGCTCGGCGCCGGTGACCCGGCCGCCGGTGAAGCGCAGGCCCGTGACCTCGGCGTGGTTGAGCACCACGGCGCCGGCGTCGACGGCGGCGCGCACGGTCATGACCGCGACCCGGGAGTCGTTCATCTGGTGGTCGCCGTAGACGGCCACCGAGCGCAGGCCCTCGGTGCGCAGCGCGGGCACCTGCTGGGCGGCGTGGGCGGCGGTGGAGACCCGGCCCATGCCGTCGCGGAAGGCGGAGAGCGCGGAGTACAGGAAGACGCCGGCGCCGAGCTTGGCCGCGCCGTGCGGGCCGCCCTTGTAGACCGGCACGAAGAAGGTCAGCGGGTTGACCAGGTGCGGGGCCACGTCGGTGGCGAGCGCGCGGCGCTCCTTGTGGTTCTCGGCGACGAGCTTGACCGCGCCGGTCTGCAGGTAGCGCAGGCCGCCGTGGACGAGCTTGGAGGAGGCGCTGGAGGTGGCGCCGGCGAAGTCGCCCGCGTCCACCATGGCGACCTTGAGGCCGGCCTGGGAGGCGGTCCAGGCGACGGCCGTGCCGAGGATGCCGCCCCCGATCACCAGCAGGTCGTAGGTGGCCTTGCCGAGCAGTTCGCGGGTCTCGGCGCGGGAGGCGGTGCGGCCGGCGGTGCGCTCGGCGCCCAGGGTCGGGATGGTTGCCATGGTGGTTGTGTACGGCCCCCGGCGCAGGCGGGCCGTTACTCCTCTCGTGTGCGGTGCGGCCCCTGCGGGAGGGACCGGTCGGCCCGGTGCGGCGGGCCTGAAACGGGACCGGCCGGCCGGGGCGCGATGCCCCGGCCGGCGGGTCGGTCAGTTGGTCTCTTCCTCTTCCACCCAGCCCATGGTGCGCTCCACGGCCTTGAGCCACTTCTTGTACTCGCGCTCCCGGGTGTCCTCGTCCATCCGCGGCGTCCACTCCGCGGCGCGGTGCCAGTTGGCCCGCAGGGTGTCGAGGTCGTTCCAGAAGCCGACGGCCAGGCCGGCCGCGTAGGCGGCGCCGAGGGCGGTGGTCTCGGCCACGTACGGGCGCTCGACCGGGGCGTTCAGGACGTCGGCGATGTTCTGCATGAGCAGGTTGTTGCTGGTCATGCCGCCGTCGACCTTGAGGGCGGTGAGCTCGACCCCGGAGTCCTTCTCCATGGCGTCGACGACCTCGCGGGTCTGCCAGGCGGTGGCCTCCAGGACGGCCCGGGCCAGGTGGCCCTTGGTGACGTACCGGGTGAGGCCGGCGATCACACCGCGGGCGTCGGAGCGCCAGTACGGGGCGAACAGGCCGGAGAAGGCCGGGACGAAGTAGGCGCCGCCGTTGTCCTCGACGGTGTTGGCGAGGGTCTCGATCTCGGCGGCGGTGGAGATGATGCCGAGCTGGTCGCGCAGCCACTGGACGAGCGAGCCGGTGACGGCGATGGAGCCTTCCAGGGCGTACACCGGGGCCTGGTCGCCGATGCGGTAGCCGACGGTGGTCAGCAGGCCGTGGTACGAGTTGACGATCTTCTCGCCGGTGTTGAGCAGCAGGAAGGTGCCGGTGCCGTAGGTGGACTTGGCCTCGCCCTCGTTGAAGCAGGTCTGGCCGAACAGCGCGGCCTGCTGGTCGCCGAGCGCGGAGGCGACGGGCACGCCGGCCAGGTCGCCGACGGCCTCGCCGTACACCTCGGCGGAGGAGCGGATCTCCGGGAGGACGGCCAGCGGCACGCCCATCGACTCGGCGATGGCCTCGTCCCAGGCGAGGGTCTTGAGGTTCATCAGCATGGTGCGGCTGGCGTTGGTCACGTCGGTGACGTGCTTGCCGCCGTTCACACCGCCGGTGAGGTTCCAGATGACCCAGGTGTCCATGGTGCCGAACAGGATGTCGCCGGCCTCGGCGCGCTCGCGCAGGCCCTCGACGTTGTCCAGCAGCCAGCGGATCTTCGGGCCGGCGAAGTAGCTGGCCAGCGGCAGGCCCGTCTCGCGGCGGAAGCGGTCCTGGCCGACGTTGCGGCCGAGCTCGCGGCAGAGGCCCTCGGTGCGGGTGTCCTGCCACACCAGCGCGTTGTGGACCGGCTCGCCGGTGTTCCTGTCCCACAGGACGGTGGTCTCGCGCTGGTTGGTGATGCCGATGGCGCGGATGTCGTCCTTGGTGAGGCCGGCCTTCTCCAGCGCGCCGCGCACGACGGACTGCACGCGGGTCCAGATCTCGGCGGCGTCGTGCTCGACGTAGCCGGGCTGGGGGAAGATCTGGCGGTGCTCCTGCTGGTCGACGGAGACGATGCGGCCGTCGGCGCCGAAGATGATGCAGCGGCTGGAGGTGGTGCCCTGGTCGATCGCGGCGATGTAGTTGCCGGTGGAGGTCGTCATGGGGAGGGTCCTCGGCTCGGGTTCGGGGGACTACGGGGTGGGTGGGCCTGGCGCGTACGGGCGGTGGGCTGCCCGTCCGGTCAGTCCCCGTGTGCGGCGGGGTCGAACCCGCGCTCTAGTACAGGGCGTTGTAGACGCCGCCGGCCAGGAGGCCACCGATGATCGGGCCGACGACCGGGACCCAGGCGTAGGACCAGTCGGAGCCGCCCTTGTTGGGGATCGGCAGCAGCGCGTGCACGATGCGCGGGCCGAGGTCGCGGGCCGGGTTGATCGCGTAGCCGGTCGGGCCGCCGAGCGAGAGGCCGATGCTGACCACGATGAGCGCGACGATCGCGGTGCCGCCGGCGCCGAGCTTGGGGCTCAGGGTGAGGATCCCCATGCAGAGCACGAAGGTGCCGATGACCTCGGTCATCACGTTCTGGATCGGGTTCCGGATCTCGGGACCGGTCGAGAAGATGCCGAGCGTGGGCTCCTCGTTGGCCTGGAACTGGCCGAGGTAGGCGAGCCAGACCATCACGGCACCGATCATCGCGCCGAGCATCTGGGAGCCGATGTAGAGCGGGACCTGGCTCCAGTCGCCGCTCTTGACTGCGAGCGCGAGGGTGACGGCCGGGTTGAGGTGCGCGCCGGACTTCTCGCCGGTCATGTAGGCGGCGGTCAGGACGGCGAAGCCCCAGCCGAAGGTGATCGCCAGCCAGCCGGCGTTGAGGGCCTTCGACCGCTTGAGGGTCACGGCGGCGCAGACGCCGCCACCGAGGGTTATCAGGGCGGCGGTGCCGAGGGTTTCGCCGACGAAGACGTCGCCCGTGGAGAACGCGGACACAAAGACTCCCTTGTCCATATGGCCCGGAGGTGGGGGTGAGGGTGGGCGGCCGCTCGATCGCTGTGCGGGTGAGCGCATCGTGGGAGTGATCTTCGCGGCCATCGTTCGACAATGTCGACCGTCATGCGGAAGCTTCCTCCGCAGGTCACCCTCGCGTCAAGGCGGGGTTACGCAGCTGTGACCCTTCCCTCCGGAGATCCCCCGACGTTACCGAGCCGCAGGCCCCGAAACAGGGCAAAACGCCACAGGCGGACGCGCCCGAAGGCCGCCCGCCTGTGACGAGGACAACTATGTGCTCAGGTGCCTGCTCAGAACCGCCCGGCGCCCAGGTCCCGCGAGATCGCCCGCGCCGCGCTGCGCACCGAGGCCACCAGCGAGGGCTTCACGAAGCCGTCCTCGCAGATCCGCTCCACCGGCCCGTTGACACACACCGCGCCCACCGGGTTGCGCCGCCGGTCCTGGATCAGCGCGGCGATCGAGGCCACGCCATCCCAGGTCTCCTCCACCGAGTCCGCCCAGCCGCGCTCGCGGATCAGCGCGCACTCCGCGTCCACGTCCGCCGCCGCGGTGAGCGTGCGCAGGGTGTACGACTCGTACGGCCCGTCGCCCAACTCCCCTCGCGCCACCGGGTCGTAGGCCACCAGCACCTTGCCGATCGCGGTGCTGTGCAGCGGCTGCATCGAGCCCACCTCCAGCACCTGGCGGGTGTCGTCCGGCCGGAACACGTGGTGCACGATCAGCACGCCCTGCTGGTGCAGCACCCCCAGGTAGACCGTCTCCCCGGCCGCCCGGGCCAGGTCGTCCGCCCACACCAGGGCCCGCGCCCGCAGCTCGTGCACGTCCAGGTAGCTCTGCCCCAGCCGCAACAGCTCGGCGCCCAGCTGGTACTTGCCGCTCTCCGGGTCCTGCTCGACGAACCCCTCCTGCTGCAGCGTGCGCAGGATGCCGTGCGCGGTGCCCTTGGCGAGGTCCAGCGCCGTCGCGACCTCGGACAGGCCCAGCCGGCGCTCGCCGCCGGCCAGCAGGCGCATGATCGCGGCGGCCCGGGAGAGCGACTGGATCGGGCCGGGCATGGGTACCTCCGCGCTGAAGGCGGTCGACAATGTCGACCGCAGGGTTGACGGGACGAGTCTGCCAGGCCGGATCCCGTCCGTGCACCTTCCCCCTCGGTAACCCGTGATCGGCCGTTTGTTAACCTCGCGCGCCCGCCCCGCGCCCGCCCCGCGCACGCCGGCCCTTACGTGCCCGCCCGCTGGGTCCTCAGCACCGTCACCGCCGCCGCCAGCGCGGCGATCCCGTCCGTCCCCACCCGGCAGCAGCCGCCGACCAGCCGCGCCCCGTCCGCCAGCCAGCCGTCCACCCGCGCCGAACGGAACGTCGGCTCCCCGTGCCAGCCCCGCCGGCCCGCGTCCCACTCCTCGCCGCTGTTCGGGTACACCACCACCGGCTTGCCCGTCACCTCCGCAGCCAGCGCCACCGCCCGGTCCGCGTCCTCGGGCGTGCAGCAGTTCACCCCCACCGCCAGCACCTCGTCCACCTCCGCCGCCAGCGCGAACGCCTCCTCCAGCGGCTGCCCGGCCCGCGTCCGCCCGCCCGTCACGCTGTACGACAGCCAGGCCGGCACCTCCAGGCCCCGCACCAGGCCCAGCAGCGCCCGCGCCTCGTCCGTGTCCGGGATCGTCTCCAGCGCCAGCACGTCCGGGCGCGCCGCCGCCAGCACCTCCAGCCGCGGCCGGTGGAAGGCCGCCAGCTCCGCCACGCTCAGCCCGTACCGGCCCCGGTACTCCGAACCGTCCGCCAGCACCGCCCCGTACGGGCCCACCGAGGCCGCCACGAACCGCCGCCGACCGCCCGGCAGCGCCCGCGCCGCCTCCCGGGCCAGGTCCACGCTGCTCGCCATGAGGTGCGCCGCCTCCGTGTGACCGATCCCGCGCCGCGCGAACCCCTCGAAACCCGCCTGGTAGCTCGCGGTGATCGCCACATCCGCCCCGGCCTCGAAGTACGCCCGGTGCGCCGCCACCACCGCCTCCGGCGCGTCCGACAGCAGCCGCGCCGACCACAGCTCGTCCGACAGGTCGTGCCCCGCCGCCGCCAGCTGGTTCGACATCCCGCCGTCCAGCACCAGCGGACCGGCCGCCAGGGCCGACGCGAGATCCAGCGGGGGAGCAGCGGGCATGGCGGGTCTCCTCGGACGCGGTCGTTCCCGCTCCCAGCCTAGAAGGAAGGGCCCCTCGCCGGTCGGGAAAACCATTTGCCGTCCGGGAGAGCGGTCGCTACGTTGTGCTCACCCGGAGAACGACGGCACCCGCCACCCCCTGCCAGCGCGGAGAGGAGCCGAGGATGACAGCGGACGAACAGCCCGCGCCCACCGGCTCCCCGGCGCCCCCGTACGCCCCCGAGTCCACGCGCGCGCCCCGGTCCGAGGCCCAGTCCGGAGCCCGGTCCGAGCCCCAGTCCGAGGCCCAGTGGCTCGCCGCGTACGACCCCCGCGCCTACACCCCCGTCGCCGTCACCGTCGACGTGGTCGCCCTGACGCTGCGCGACGGCCGCCTCCACGTCCTCCTCGTCGAGCGCGGCGCCCCGCCCTACCAGGGCCACTGGGCCCTGCCCGGCGGCTTCCTGCGCGCCGGCGAGGAGAGCCTCGACCAGGCCGCCGCCCGCGAGCTCGCCGAGGAGACGGGCCTGCACGGCGCCTCCGGGACGGAGACCGCGCTCCACCGCCTCCACCTCGAACAGCTCGGCACCTACGGCGCCCCCGACCGGGACCCGCGGATGCACGTCGTCTCCGTCGCCTACCTCGCCTTCGCCCCCGACCTGCCCGACCCGCAGGCCGGAACGGACGCCGCGAGTGCCGCCTGGCACCCCGTCCGCGACCTCGACCTGCCCGCGCGCCCCCACGGCCACTCCACACCGGCCGGTGGGCCCGTCGACACCCACGGGGGTGGTGTCGACGGGCCCCCCGGCCCCCTCGCCCTGGCCTTCGACCACGCCCGCATACTCGCCGACGGCCTCGACCGGGTGCGCGCCAAACTCGAGTACAGCCCCCTCGCCACGGCCTTCCTCCCGTACGACTTCACCATCCCCGACCTGCGCGCCGTCTACGAGGCCGTCTGGGACGAGAAGCTCCACCCCGGCAACTTCCACCGCAAGGTGCTCTCCGTCCCCGGATTCGTCGAGAGCACCGGCACCACCACCCCCCGCGGCGGCACCCGCGGAGGCCCCCGCGCCCGCACCTACCACGCCGGCGGCGCCCGCCTCCTCCACCCCGCCCTGCTGCGCCCCGCCCGCGAGAGCGACCAGAGCGCCGGCCCCAGCACCGGACACGGCCCCGACTCCCGCTGACCACCCGGTCGTTCGACCACCACGGCCACGACCGCCCGCCCCCTCGGGCTACCATCCGGCCATGACCACCGACGCAGTCCAGACGGCCCACCGGCCCTTCTCCCACTGCCACTTCTGCGGCACGCCCTACCCGCCCGGCACCGAAGCCTGGCCCCGCACCTGCCCCGGCTGCGCCGAGATCAGCTACCGCAACCCCCTGCCCGTCGCCGTCACCGTCCTGCCCGTCACCCGCCCCGACGACGACCCCGCTCTCGTCGTCATCCGCCGCACCATCGAACCCGGCTACGGCGAACTCGCCTTCCCCGGCGGCTACATGGACTTCGGCGAGAGCTGGCAGCAGGCCTGCGTGCGCGAACTCCACGAGGAGACCGGTATCCCCGCCGACGCCGCCGACGTCACCCTCATCCACACCGCCTCCGACCCCCACGGCCGCTTCGTCATGCTCTGCGGCCTCCTCCCGCCGCGCCCCCTCGCCGACCTTCCCCCCTCCCGCCCCACCGACGAGACCACCGGCTGGCTCCTCGCCACCCCCGAAACCGCCCTCGTCTGGGACTTCCACAACCACATCAAGAGCGCCTGGTTCGACGGCGAGTTCACCTCCCGCTGAGCCCCCCACCGAGCCCCCCACCGAGCCCCCGCCCACCGACCCCGCCGGCCGACCGGCCGACCCTGGCGCGCCGGGCGATCACATGGCATGGTCTGCACCGACACCCCAACCGGACGGGACGCGACCAGCAATCCCGTCCCCACCACCGGCCGGGAGACCACCACCGTGAGCACCCCACCCCAGGACCAGCCCCTCTGGCGCCCCAACCCCGCTCGCGCCGCCGAGACCACCCTGGTGGCCTTCCAGGCCTGGGCCGCCGAACACCACGGCGCCCCGTCCGCCCCGCTCGCCCCCGCCGAGGACGACGACCAGGCCGCCCGCCGCTACGCCGACCTGCACGCCTGGTCCACCGCCGACCTCGACCGCTTCTGGACGGCCGTCACCCAGTGGTTCGACGTCCGCTTCACCGAGGCCCCCGAGGCCGTCCTCGCCGACGCCACCATGCCCGGCGCCCGCTGGTTCCCCGGCGCCCGCCTCAACTACGCCGAGCACGCCCTGCGCGCCGCCGAGGACGCAGCCAACGCCGACCGCCCGGCCATCCTCCACCTCGACGAGACCACCGAGCAGCCCGCCGTCCTCACCTGGGCCGAACTGCGCCGCCAGGTCGCCTCGCTGGCCGCCGCCCTGCGCGAGCGCGGCGTCCGCCCCGGCGACCGCGTCAGCGCCTACCTGCCCAACATCCCCCAGGCCGCCGTCGCCCTCCTCGCCACCGCCGCCGTCGGCGCCGTCTGGACCAGCTGCGCCCCCGACTTCGGCGCCCGCAGCGTCCTCGACCGCCTCCAGCAGATCGAGCCCGCCGTCCTCTTCGCCATCGACGGCTACCACTACGGCGGCAAGGACCACGACCGCACCGAGGTCGTCGCCGAACTGCGCCGAGAACTCCCCACCCTCCACACCGTCGTCCACGTCCCCCTGCTCGGCGCGCCCGCCCCCGAGGGCGCCCTCGCCTGGGACGACCTGGTCGCCGCCGACGTCGAGCCCGTCTTCGAGCCCGTCCCCTTCGACCACCCGCTCTGGGTCCTCTACTCCTCCGGCACCACGGGCCTGCCCAAGGCCATCGTCCAGAGCCAGGGCGGCATCCTGCTCGAACACCTCAAGCAGGTCGGCCTCCACCTCGACCTCGGCCCGCAGGACCGCTTCCTCTGGTACACCTCCACCGGCTGGATGATGTGGAACTTCCTGCTGGCGGGCCTGCTCGTCGGGTCCACGATCGTCACCTACGACGGCAGCCCCGGCCACCCCGACACCGGCGCCCTCTGGTCCGTCGCCGCCCGCACCGGCGCCACCGTCCTCGGGACCTCCGCCGCCTACGTCATCGCCAGCCGCAAGGCCGGCCTCCGCCCCGGCACCGACCTCGACCTCTCCGCCGTCCGCTGCGTCGGCACCACCGGCTCCCCGCTCCCGCCCGACGGCTTCCGCTGGATCTACGACGAGGTCAAGCAGGACGTCTGGCTCGCCTCCGTCAGCGGCGGCACCGACGTCTGCTCCTGCTTCGTCGGCGGCGTCCCCACCCTCCCGGTCTACCTCGGCGAGATCCAGGCCCCCTGCCTCGGCGCCGCCGTCGAGTCCTGGGACGTCCAGGGCCACCCCCACACCGACGAGGTCGGCGAACTCGTCGTCACCGAACCCCTCCCGTCCATGCCCACCGGCTTCTGGAACGACCCCGAGGGCACCCGCTACCACGACAGCTACTTCGACGTGTACCCCGGCGTCTGGCGCCACGGCGACTGGATCACCGTCACCTCCCGCGGCACCGTCGTCATCCACGGCCGCTCCGACTCCACCCTCAACCGCCAGGGCGTCCGCATGGGCTCCTCGGACATCTACGAGGTCGTCGAACGCCTCCCCGAGATCGCCGAATCCCTGGTCATCGGTCTGGAGGAGCCCGACGGCGGCTACTGGATGCCGCTCTTCGTCGTCCTCGCCCCCGGCGCCGAACTGAACGACGACCTCATCGGCCGCATCCGCACCTCGCTGCGCACCGAACTCTCCCCGCGCCACGTCCCCGACGAGGTCATCGCCGTCCGGGGCCTGCCGCACACCCTCACCGGCAAGCGCATCGAGGTCCCCGTCAAGCGCATCCTCTCCGGCACCCCCCTGGAGCAGGCCGTCAACCCCGGCTCCGTCGACCACCTCGACCACCTGCGCTTCTTCGAGCAGCTGCGCCAGGAGCGCCAGTCCTCCTGAGCCGACAGCGAAGGGGCGCCCCCACCGCCGTGGTGGGAGCGCCCCTTCGTCCGTCTGCTTACCTGCTCACTCGCCGGAGAGCACCTGCTGAGCCGCGGCCCGCGCCTCCTCGGCACCGTCCGCCGCCCGCGCGGCCTCGGCGGCCCGACGGCACTGCGCCAGGCTGTACTTGGCGAGCGCGCTGCGCACGTACGGGATCGACGCCGAGCCCATCGACAGGCTGGTGACGCCCAGACCCGTCAGCACGACCGCCAGCAGCGGGTCGGAGGCCGCCTCGCCGCAGACGCCGCAGCTCTTGCCCGCCGCCTGCGCCGCGTCGGCGGCCGCGGCGATCAGGTCCAGCAGAGCCGGCTGCCACGGGTCCTGCAGCCGCGCCAGGGCGCCGACCTGGCGGTCGGCCGCGAAGGCGTACTGGGCGAGGTCGTTGGTCCCCAGCGAGAGGAACTCGACCTCCTCGAGGATCGAGCGAGCGCGCAGCGCGGCCGAGGGGATCTCCACCATCGCACCGAACTTGGCGGCCAGCCCGGCCTCCCGGCACGCGTCCGCGAAGTCCCTGGCGTCCTTGCGGTCGGCCACCATCGGGGCCATCACCTCGAGGTGCACCGGCAGGCCCTCGGCCGCCGTCGCCAGCGCCCGCAGCTGCGTGCGCAGCACCTCCGGGTGCTCCAGCAGCGTGCGCAGACCGCGCACGCCCAGCGCCGGGTTCGGCTCGTCCGCCGGCGTCAGGAAGTCCAGCGGCTTGTCCGCGCCCGCGTCCAGCACGCGCACGACGACCCGGCCCTCCGGGAACGCCTCCAGCACCTTGCGGTACGCCTCGACCTGCTTCTCCTCGCTGGGAGCCTTCGCCGAGTCGTCCAGGAACAGGAACTCGGTACGGAACAGGCCCACGCCCTCCGCGCCGTTCTCCAGCGCCGCCGGCACGTCCGCCGGTCCGCCCACGTTGGCCAGCAGCGGCACCAGGTGACCGTCCGAGGTCCGCCCCGGGCCGGAGGAGGCGGCCAGCGCCGCCTTGCGCTCGGCGGCGGCCGCCCGCAGCTCGTCCTGCTTCTCCTGGGACGGCTCCAGCAGCACGTCGCCCGAACTGCCGTCCACCGCGACGACGGTGCCCTCGGCGACGTCCGTCGCCCCCGGCAGCGCGACCACGGCCGGCACGCCCATCGCCCGCGCCAGGATGGCGCTGTGGCTGGTCGGCCCGCCCTCCTCGGTCACGAAGCCGAGCACCAGCGTCGGGTTCAGCAGAGCGGTGTCGGCCGGCGCGAGGTCCCGCGCGAACAGCACGTACGGCTCGTCGCTGTCCGGCACACCCGGCATCGGCACGCCCAGCAGCCGCGCCACGATCCGGTTGCGCACGTCGTCCAGGTCCGCGACCCGCCCGGCCAGGTACTCCCCGGCGGAGGCGAGCAGCGCCCGGTACGCGGCGAAGGCGTCGTACACACCGCGCTCGGCGCTGCTGCCCACGGCGATCCGGCGGGCCACGTCGGCCATCAGCTCCGGGTCCTGCGCCATCAGCGCCTGGGCCTCGAGCACGGCCTGGGCCTCGCCACCGGCGAGGTTGCCGCGCGCGATCAGGTCCGCGGCGACGGCCTCCACCGCGGCCTGGGCGCGAGCCTGCTCACGCGGGGCGTCCTCGGTCGGGATCTGGGTGGCCGGGGGCTCCAGGACCGCCGTGCCCATGTGCCGCACCTGGCCGATCGCGACCCCGTGGCTGACACCCACGCCGCGCAGTGTCTTCTCCATCTACCTGTCTCCGCAGTGCCGGGCCGCCCCGGCTCTCCTGCGGGGCGGGTGTGGGGGATGTGGGGGGAGGGGCTGAGCTCAGTTCCAGCCGAACAGCTTCTCGTCGGCCACGACCGCGCCGCTCTCGCGCACGTGGGTGAGGGCGTCGGGGGTCGCCTCCAGCGCCACGATCGGGGAGATCGGCGACTTGCCGGCGGCCTCGACCGCGGCCGGGTTCCACTTGATGACGGCCTGACCGCGGGTCACGGTGTCACCCTTGTTCACGAGGAGCTCGAAGCCCTCGCCGTTCAGCTGCACCGTGTCGATCCCGAGGTGGGTCAGCACACCGTGACCCTCGCCGTCGACGACCACGAACGCGTGCGGGTGCATGGAGACGACGACACCGTCCACCGGAGCCACCGCCTCGGTGGGCTCGCGCACCGGGTCGACCGCAGTGCCAGGGCCGACCATCGCGCCGGAGAAGACCGGGTCAGGAACGTTGGCGAGCCCGACGACCTGTCCGGTCAGCGGCGACGTCACAGTGGTCATGGTTGTGCCTCCCAAGTGCGCAAGTACGAACGAGCAGCCGCAGAGCAGCGGCGCGACGATCAACAGAAGCCTAATTGATGTCAACTTCGGACAACTGCTGACATTCCCGGGCGAAGCCCCACGCCCCGCCCGCTCTGTCGGCCGGGCGTTCCACCGGCTGCTAGTGGTCTAGTCCTCTTGGCCGATGCGCCGCACTCTACAGGCATCTTGGCGAATCGAGGCCATTGCTGTATATGCTCGCGAGAGCAACAAATCATGCCGCCGCCCGGGTGACACCGGGCGCGCCTCGATTCGCACTCCGGCGGACGACCCGCTATGGTTGGTCGAGTCGCCGCGACTTCGCGGTTAACACCAGATTTCAGATGCGAAAAGCGCCGGTAAACGGAGCGGAAAACATCTGGTAAGCTGGAAACACGAAAGAACGAAGCGCCCGGAGGGCCCGCTGGAAGGCGGCTCGAAGGAAGCGTCCGTTCC
>NZ_JBITFA010000027.1:0-73025 GCF_044455705.1 Kitasatospora sp. NPDC051170
AACGCTCGGCTGGGAAACCCCAGCCGAGCGTCTGCATAAACTCATCGCGGCCTAGACAGCCGACCACGTGTTGCAACGACCACTAGAAACCGCCGATGGTTCCGGGCCCTTCCTCGTACGTACGAGCAGGCTCAGCCGAGCCGCGACTCAGCCCGCCGGGCGCGGACGTCGCCGACCTTCTGGCCGACCTTGCGCCGGATCACCAGCATCGGCGCCATGGCCGCCAGGGTGATCTGCGCGAACGCGCCGACGTGCATCAGCGTGTCGCCGCCGGGCAGCCCGGTCGCCCAGGCCGCCAGGCAGCCGATGGCCACGACGACCCAGCAGAGAGTCGCGGTGGCCAGCAGGCCCTGCGGCTTCGGGTACTCGATCCGGCTGACCATCAGGTACGCGGCGCCGAAGATGGCGAGCAGACCGGGCAGGAACGGCGGGTCGAGCAGCACGATGGCGATGACCGTCATCGCGCCCATCGGGCAGGGCATGCCCTGGAACACCCCGGGCCGCATCTTGACGGCCGAGAAGCGGGCCAGCCGGAGCACGACCGCGAGCAGCACCGTCAGCGCGATCAGCGCCGACAGCTTGGTGTTGGAGTCCTTGGAGACCATGCCCCAGACGGCCACGAAGTAGGCCGGGGCGATGCCGAAGCTGATCAGGTCGGCCAGGTTGTCCAGTTCCGCCCCGAGGGCCGAGGAGCGCAGCTTGCGCGCCACCAGGCCGTCGAAGAGGTCGCACATCGAGCCGATCAGCAGCAGCGTGACCGCCGTCGCGGCGCTGTGCCGGTCCGGAGCGGCGTCCGGGTTGGTGATGTGCGGGACCAGGACCCCGGTGGTGATCGAGTAGATCGCCAGGAAGCCGCAGACGGCGTTCCCGAGGGTCAGGAAGTCCGCGGTGGACAGGTGCTGAGGAGAGCGCGGGGCGCGCAGCTCGCGGTCGCGCGCCCAGCGGCGGCGGCGCAGGGCCGTCTCCTCGTCGTCCAGGCCGACGATTGTCTCAGGATCAGTCACGGTCAAGGCGCGTCACCCCGGCGGTGGTCTTCTGGCCGACCTCGACGCCGACCTCGACGCCGGCCGGCAGGTAGGTGTCGACCCGGGACCCGAACCGGATCAGACCGATCCGCTCGCCCTGCTCGACCTTGGTACCGGCGTCCACGTACGGCACGATGCGGCGGGCCACGGCCCCCGCGATCTGGACCATCTCGATGTCGCCGATTTCGGTGTCGAAGTGCCAGACGACCCGCTCGTTCTGGTCGCTGTCCTTGTTGAACGCGGGCACGAAGCCGCCCGCGACGTGCTCGACGGACGTCACCGTGCCCGGCAGGGGCGCGCGGTTGACGTGGACGTTCAGGGGGCTCATGAAGATCGCGACCCGGGTGCGCCCGTCCGGCCAGGCGTCGATGCTCTGCACCACGCCGTCCGCCGGGGAGATCACTCTGCCCGTGCCGATCTCACGCTCGGGGTCGCGGAAGAACCACAGCATGCCGGCGCTCAGCGCGCAGGCGGGTACCGCCGCCAGGGCCCACTTGCCGCTGCGCCGGGTGAGGGCGGTGGTCACGGCGGCCGTGGCGAGGGTGGGGACGAACCAGGGGGTGGCTCCGCGCGCGATGGTCACGCGGGGTCGCCGACCGGCCGCCGGGGCTGCGAGGGCATCGCGGTCCGTGACGGAGGTGTGAGGGGACGGGCTGATGGGCATCGAAGACCTTTGTCGCGGGGGATCATGGCCGCTGGACGGGGGCCACCGCGGGATCGGTAATAAGAGGGACGGCTTGCTGTCCCGGTGGATGCTATCGGGAGCACACGGTGGGTGGGCAACCCGCCTGCTCGTTCATGTGTCCGGTGGGAGCACGTCCGCGCACCCACTCATACGACCGTAGCTCGCGCCGGTCCGGTTCCCAAGGGACCCGACACGGCTGGTGACTCTTGTCTCAGCGGTGGCACGCGGTGAACCCGGGGCGTTCGTACGAGCGCCGGGCGCCCGGGAAACGGCCCGGGGGGCCGGAGGAAGGTGCGCGGAAGCGGCCGCGGGGCGCTCGCTGCAGCTGCGCGCCCTACGGCCGCTTCCACGGGCCGTGCCCGGCGCCCGGCGGACCAGGCTGGGGCCGCTGGTGGCACGGCGGGGTGCCGGGACGGGCCCGCACGCCCGTCGACCGGCGGTTCGAAGGGTCCCCCGCGAAGGGCGGGGGACCGTCGGTCACTCGGCGATCCGGTACTCCTCCAGGAGCCGGCGTCCGACGATCATCTTCTGGATCTCCGCAGTACCTTCACCGATGAGCAGCATCGGGGCCTCGCGGTAGAGGCGCTCGATCTCGTACTCCTTGGAGAAGCCGTAGCCGCCGTGGATGCGGAAGGCGTCCTCGACGACCTCCTTGCAGTACTCGGAGGCCAGGTACTTGGCCATGCCGGCCTCGAGGTCGTTGCGCTCGCCGCCGTCCTTCTTGCGGGCGGCCATGACCATCATCTGGTGCGCGGCCTCGACCTTGGTGGCCATCTCGGCGAGCTTGAACTGGATGGCCTGGTGCTCGGCGATCTTCTTGCCGAAGGTGGAGCGCTGCTGGGCGTAGGAGATGCCGAGCTCGAAGGCGCGCCGGGCGACGCCGCAGCCGCGGGCGGCGACGTTGACGCGGCCGACCTCGACGCCGTCCATCATCTGGTAGAAGCCCTTGCCCGGGACGCCGCCGAGGACGCGGTTCGCGGGGATCCGGACGTCCTGGAGCACCAGCTCGGTGGTGTCGACGCCCTTGTAGCCCATCTTCTCGATCTTCCCGGGCACGGTCAGGCCGGGCACGGTCGGGTTCGGGCCGAAGCCGGCCGTCTTCTCGATCAGGAAGGTGGTCATGTTCTTGTACGGGGAGCTGCCGCCCTCGTCGGTCTTGCACAGGACCGCGACGAGGGTGGAGGTGCCGCCGTTGGTGAGCCACATCTTCTGGCCGTTGAGGACGTAGAAGTCGCCGTCCTTGACGCCCTTGGTGGAGATGGCCGAAACGTCGGAGCCCAGGCCCGGCTCGGACATCGAGAAGGCGCCGCGGATCTCCCCCGCGGCCATCTTCGGCAGGAAGTAGTCCTTCTGCTCCTGGGTGCCGTGGGCGTTGATCATGTGGGCCACGATGAAGTGGGTGTTCACGATGCCGGAGACGGACATCCAGCCGCGGGCGATCTCCTCGACCACCAGGGCGTAGGTGAGCAGGGACTCGCCGAGGCCCCCGTACTCCTCGGGGATGGTGAGGCCGAAGAGGCCGAGCTGCTTCATCCCCTCGACGATGGCGGTCGGGTACTCGTCCTTGTGTTCCAGCTCGGTCGCGACCGGGATGATCTCCTTGTCGACGAAATCCCGCACGGTGGCGAGGATGTCCCGCTGGATCTCGGTGAGGCCGTCGGTCTGTGCGAGGCGTCCCATCGTGCGGCTCCGGAATGTCTGAAAGAGGGCGGGGGGGGGGTATTTCCGGGGGCCCTGCCGGCGTGGCTGCGGCAGCAGGGCCCCCGACCGGGTGGGGGTCGGCCGATGACGGCGGCCTTCCCCTCCGGGGTCTGTGGGAGAGAGGACTAGGAGAGGGGCTCCGGGCGGCCGGGCTGCTCGCCGCCGCGCGCCTTGGTGTACGTCTCGGTCGGCACCATCACCTTGCGGCGGAAGATGCAGACGACCGTGCCGTCCTGCTTGTACCCCTTGGTCTCGACGTAGACGATGCCCCGGTCGTCCTTGGACTTGGAGGGCCACTTGTCGAGGACGGTCGTCTCGCCGTAGATCGTGTCGCCGTGGAAGGTCGGCGCGATGTGGCGCAGCGACTCGATCTCCAGGTTGGCGATCGCCTTGCCGGAGACGTCCGGGACGGACATGCCGAGCAGCAGCGAGTAGATGTAGTTGCCCACCACCACGTTGCGGCCGAAGTCGGTCGTCTTCTCCGCGTAGTTGGTGTCCATGTGGAGGGGGTGGTGGTTCATGGTGAGCAGGCAGAAGAGGTGGTCGTCGTACTCGGTGACCGTCTTGCCGGGCCAGTGCTTGTAGACCGCGCCGACCTCGAACTCCTCGTAGGTGCGTCCGAACTGCATGGTCACGCCTCCGCCTTCTTCTCGGTGTCGGGCAGTTCGAACTTGGTGGTGCGCTGCATGCCGGCGGCCCGGCCCTTGCCGGAGATGACCAGGGCCATCTTGCGGCTGGCCTCGTCGATCATCTCGTCGCCGAGCATCGCGGAGCCCTTGGCGCCGCCCGCCTCGGAGGTGCAGTAGTCGTACGCGTCGAGGATCAGCTCGGCGTGGTCGTAGTCCTCCTGCGAGGGCGAGTAGATCTCGTTCGCGGCGCCGACCTGGTCCGGGTGCAGCACCCACTTGCCGTCGAAGCCGAGGGCGGCCGAACGGCGGGCGACCTCGCGGTAGCCCTCCGGGTTGCGGATCTGCAGGTACGGGCCGTCGATCGCCTGGAGGTCGTTGGCGCGGGCGGCCATCAGGATGCGCATCAGGATGTAGTGGTAGGCGTCGGCGCCGTAGCCGGGCGGCTGCTCGCCGACCACCAGGGACTTCATGTTGATCGAGGCCATGAAGTCGGCCGGGCCGAAGATGATGGTCTCCAGCCGGGGCGACGCCTCGGCGATGGCGTCGACGTTGATCAGGCCCTTGGCGTTCTCGATCTGCGCCTCGATGCCGATGCGGCCGACCTCGAAGCCCATGGTCTTCTCGATCTGGGTGAGCAGGAGGTCGAGCGCCTTGACCTGCTCGGCGTCCTGGACCTTCGGCAGCATGATGCAGTCGAGGTTGGGGCCCGCGCCCTCGACCACGGTGATCACGTCGCGGTAGGTCCAGTGCGTGGTCCAGTCGTTGACGCGCACGACGCGGGTCTTGCCGCTCCAGTCGCCGTTGTTGAGGGCGTCGACGATGTGGTGGCGGGCGCTCTCCTTGACCAGCGGGGCGCAGGCGTCCTCGAGGTCGAGGAAGACCTGGTCGGCCGGCAGGCTCTGGGCCTTCTCCAGGAAGCGCGGGTTGCTGCCCGGTACGGCGAGGCAGGAGCGGCGCGGGCGCAGGCGGTTGACAGGGGTCATGTCTTTCGAGGGTTCCTTCCCAGTGGTCAGCTGGTCAGCTGGTGGCCGCGGTCGGTGCGGGCGTCCACGGCTGGAGCTTGTTGGCCAGCCGGATCTCATCCACGATCCGGCCGATGATGGTCGTGATGCCGAAGTCTTTCGGGGTGAACACGGCGGCGACGCCGGCGGCCTTGAGGGCCTCGCCGTCCGCTGCCGGGATGATGCCACCCACGATCACCGGAACATCCTGCACCCCGGCCCGGCGCAGCCGCCTGAGCACGTCGGGCACCAGTTCGGTGTGCGCGCCGGAGAGGATGGACAGGCCCACGCAGTGCACGTCCTCCGCGACGGCGGCGGAGACGATCTGCTCGGGCGTGAGCCGGATGCCCTGGTAGACCACCTCGAACCCGGCGTCGCGGGCGCGGACGGCGATCTGCTCGGCGCCGTTGGAGTGCCCGTCCAGGCCGGGCTTGCCGACCAGCAGGCGCAGCCGGCCGGAGCCCAGCTCCTCGGCGGTGGCGGCCACGGCGGCGCGGACCTGCTCCAGCTCCCCGCCGGGCTCGGCGGCCACGGCGACCGGGGCGCCGCCCACGCCGGTGGGGGCGCGGTACTCGCCGAACACCTCGCGCAGGGCGAAGGACCACTCGCCGGTGGTGACCCCGGCGCGGGCGCAGGCGAGGGTGGCCGGCATCAGGTTGTCGCTGGTGGCGGCGACGGCCTTGAGCTCCGCCAGCGCCTCCTGGGCGGAAGCCTCGTCGCGCCGGCCGCGCCAGGCCTCCAGGGCGGCGAGGACGGACTGCTCGGAGGCCGGGTCGACGACCATGATGGCGGTGTCGAGGTCGGCCGTGAGCGGGTTCTCCTCGGTGGTGTCGAAGCAGTTCACGCCGATGATCTTGTCCTCGCCGGACTCGATCCGGGCGCGGCGCGCGGCGTGCGAGGCGACCAGGTTGGACTTGAGGTAGCCGGACTCGACGGCGGGAATCACCCCGCCCATCTCCATGACCTTGGCGATCTCCGCCTCGGCGCCGGCCAGCAGCTCGGCGGTCTTGGCCTCGACGACCTCGGAGCCGTTGAAGAGGTCCCCGTACTCCAGCAGGTCCGACTCGAAGGCCAGCACCTGCTGGATGCGCAGCGACCACTGCTGGTCCCAGGGCCGGGGCAGGCCCAGCGCCTCGTTCCAGGCCGGGAGTTGGACGGCGCGGGCGCGGGCGTCCTTGGAGAGGGTGACGGCGAGCATCTCCAGCACGATCCGCTGGACGTTGTTCTCCGGCTGCGCCTCGGTCAGGCCGAGGGAGTTGACCTGCACGCCGTAGCGGAAGCGGCGCTGCTTGGGGTCGGTGACGCCGTAGCGCTCCCGGGTCACCTTCTCCCAGAGCCGGCCGAAGGCGCGCATCTTGCACATCTCCTCGACGAAGCGCACCCCGGCGTTGACGAAGAAGGAGATCCGGGCGACGACCTCGCCCATCCGCTCGGCGGGCACCTGGCCGGAGTCGCGCACCGCGTCGAGCACCGAGATGGCGGTGCACATCGAGTACGCGATCTCCTGGACGGGCGTGGCCCCGGCCTCCTGCAGGTGGTAGCTGCAGATGTTGATCGGGTTCCACTTGGGGATGTTGCCGACCGTGTAGGCGATCATGTCGGTGATCAGGCGCACCGAGGGGCCGGGCGGGAAGACGTGCGTCCCGCGCGACAGGTACTCCTTGACGATGTCGTTCTGGGTGGTGCCGGTGAGCTTGGAGACGTCGGCGCCCTGCTCCTCGGCGACCACCTGGTAGAGCGCCAGCAGCCACATGGCGGTGGCGTTGATCGTCATCGAGGTGTTGGTCTGCTCGAGCGGGATGCCGTCGAACAGGGTGCGCATGTCCCCGACGTGGCCGACCGGGACGCCGACGCGGCCGACCTCGCCGCGGGCGAGGATGTGGTCGGAGTCGTAGCCGGTCTGGGTCGGCAGGTCGAAGGCGACGGACAGGCCCGTCTGGCCCTTCGCCAGGTTCCGCCGGTAGAGCGCGTTGGAGTCGCTCGCGGTGGAGTGCCCGGCGTAGGTGCGCATCAGCCAGGGGCGGTCGCGCTTCTGAGGCTCGGTCATCGGGTCCGTCTCACACGTTCCGGAAGCGGTTGATGGCAGGCAGGTGCTTCGCGCGCAGCTCGTGGTCCGTGACGCCCAGGCCCTCCTCGGGGGCCAGGCAGAGCACGCCGACCTTGCCCTGGTGCCTGTTCTGGTGCACGTCCAGGGCGGCCTGGCCGGTCTCCTCCAGGGAGTAGACCTTGGAGACGGTCGGGTGGATCTTGCCCTTGGCGACCAGACGGTTGGCCTCGAACGCCTCGCGGTAGTTGGCGAAGTGCGAGCCGACGATCCGCTTGAGCGACATCCACAGGTACCGGTTGTCGTACTGGTGCATGTAGCCGGAGGTGGAGGCGCAGGTGACGATGGTGCCGCCCTTGCGGGTGACGTACACCGAGGCGCCGAAGGTCTCGCGGCCCGGGTGCTCGAAGACGATGTCCACGTCCTCGCCGCCGGTGAACTCGCGGATCCTGGAGCCCAGGCGCTTCCACTCGCGCGGGTCCTGGTTGTTCTCGTCCTTCCAGAACCGGTAGCCCTCGGCGGAGCGGTCGATGATCGCCTCGGCGCCCATGGCCCGGCAGATCTCGGCCTTCTCGGGGCTGGAGACCACGCAGATCGGGGTGGCGCCGCCGGCCAGCGCGTACTGGGTGGCGTACGAGCCGAGGCCCCCGCTGGCGCCCCAGATCAGCACGTTGTCGCCCTGCTTCATGCCCGCGCCGTTGCGCGAGACCAGCTGGCGGTACGCGGTGGAGTTGACCAGGCCCGGGGAGGCGGCCTCCTCCCAGGTGAGGTGCTTCGGCTTGGGCATCAGCTGGTTGGTCTTGACCAGGGCGATCTGGGCCAGGCCGCCGAAGTTGGTCTCGAAGCCCCAGATGCGCTGCTCCGGGTCCATCATCGTGTCGTTGTGGCCGTCCGAGGACTCCAGCTCGACGGAGAGGCAGTGGGCGACGACCTCGTCGCCCGGCTTCCAGGCGTTGACCCCGGCGCCGGTGCGCAGCACCACGCCCGCGAGGTCCGAGCCGAGCACGTGGTACGGCAGGTCGTGGCGCTTGGTCAGCGGCGAGAGCCGCCCGTAGCGCTCCAGGAAGCCGAAGGTGGAGACCGGCTCGAAGATCGAGCTCCAGACGGTGTTGTAGTTGACCGCGCTGGCCATGACGGCCACCAGGGCCTCGCCCGGGCCCAGCTCGGGCAGGGCGACCTCGTCGAGGTGAAGGGACTTGCGAGGGTCCTTGTCGCGGCTGTCGAGGCCCGCGAACATCTGCTCCTCGTCCTTGTGGAGCGTGACCGCCCGGTAGGACTCGGGCAGTGCGATCGCCGCGTAGTCGGCCGACGTGGTGTCGGGGCTGAGGATCGCGTCGAGGATTTCCTGCATGGCTGCCTCCGAAGGCGTACCTGTGTGAGGGCACAGGGCGTCTGGGGGAGCCGGGAGCGGACACCGGCTTCGCTGGTACGGGTGGTGGTGGGCTTGTCAGTTCGGTGCCCGGGGTGGATCGGGCGGGGACTGGCACTGCTCCCGGGGTGTGGGAACGCCGGACGACGGCGCGCCGAGGTGGGGAGCCGCGGCGCCGCGACTGGTGAGTAACAAGGTAGTGGCACCCTGTGCCAGGCGTAAAGACACCGGGTGTCACGATTTTGGACAGCCTGGAAAGGCGGCAAAACGGGCGTGACGCGCGTTGACCGCGTACGCGAAAGGCCCGCGCCGACTGTTCGGCGCGGGCCTCTCGTACTGCTCTGACCTGCGAAGATTCCCGGCTCAGGACTCCCGGGCGCCACTCAGTGCGGCCCGGATGCTGTCCACCACCACGTCCAGCGGAGCGTCCGTCCGGGCGACTGTGATGAGCACCTCACCTTGGGGGCTGGCACTCAGTGCGCTCTCCGCCACTACCTCCCCGGGCGCCCCATTGGCACCGGGTGCCACCACCGATCCGCGGCGTCTGGCCCCCGGTTCGCTGGCCGCCCAGAAGGTGCGCCGGATCACCTCGAAGGAGTGGTCCAGCTGCGCCTCCACGTCACCCCGGCCGCCGGCCCGCAGCCAGCGCCGCAGCACGTGGTTGTGCGCCGCGACGACCGCCGCCGCCGACACCTCGGCCAGCATCGAGTCGTCCTCGCCGCCGCGCTGCCAGCCCGAGGGGATCGGCTCGCCGGTGTCGAAGCGGCCCAGCAGGTAGCGGGTGAACAGCCGCTCGTAGCGGGCCACCACGGCGATCTCCCGCTCGCGCAGCGCCGGGACCTGACGGATCAGCTGGTAGCGCGCCACGGACACCCCCGGGGTGGAGGCGTACATCCGCAGCACCTCCTTGATGCCCCGGCAGACCACGTCCAGCGGGTGCTCCTCCGGCTCGGCGCTGGCCAGCAGGTCCGCCACCCGGATCAGGGTGTCGTCGTGGTCGGGGAAGATCGCCTCCTCCTTCGACCGGAAGTACCGGAAGAAGGTGCGCCGGGCGACCCCGGCGGCCGCCGCGATCTGGTCGACGGTCGTCTCCTCGTACCCCTGCGTGGCGAACAGGTCCATCGCGGCCGTGGCCAGGTCCTGGCGCATCTGCTGGCGCTGCGCGGCCGCCCTGCGGCTGCCGGGCCCGCCCTCCGGACCGGTGCCCCCGGTCGAGGTGGCCGTCCGGTCGGTGCCGCGCGGGCCTGCGGGGTGCTGCGGGGTGGCTGACTGAACCCGATCCATGGCCGGAACGCTACACGGCCCCGGCTCGGCGCCCGCGGCCCTTCCCCGGCGTACCGGCGTCACCGGGCCCGTGACCGCCGGGCGCGGCCAGCGCGAGGCGACGGAACCCGGCGCCCAGCCCGGTCCGGCGCCGTGCGCCCCCGGCCCGGCCCCGTGCGCCCCAGGCCCGCCGACGGGCGCCGGGCCGCTGCCGTACGGGGCCGGGCCGCCGTCCGGTCGGCCGGTCACCGGCGCGCGTGGTCGCGGAAGCCGCGGCCGGTCTTGCGGCCCAGGCAGCCCGCCGCGACCAGGTGCTCCAGCAGCGGCGCCGCGGCCAGGCCCGGCTCGCGGAACTCCTGGTGCAGCACCCGCTCGATGGCCAGCGAGACGTCCAGCCCGACGACGTCCAGCAGCTCGAAGGGGCCCATCGGGTAGCCGCAGCCCAGCTTCATCGCGGTGTCGATGTCGTCCACCGTCGCGTAGTGCTCCTGGAGCATCCGCACCGCGTCGTTCAGGTAGGGGAACAGCAGCGCGTTGACGATGAACCCGGCCCGGTCGCCGCACTCCACCGGGTGCTTGCGCACCTTCGCCGTCAGCTCCAGCACCGTCGCGGTGACCTCCGGCGCGGTCAGCACCGTGGAGACCACCTCGACCAGCTTCATCGCCGGGGCCGGGTTGAAGAAGTGCATGCCGATCACGTCCTGCGGCCGCGAGGTCGCGGTCGCGCAGCTGATCACCGGCAGCGAGGAGGTGGTGGTGGCGAGCACCGCGCCCGGGCGGACGACCTTGTCCAGGGCGGCGAACAGCTCCCGCTTCACCGCGAGGTCCTCGGCCACCGCCTCGACCACCAGGTCCACCTCGGCCAGCTGCGCGTACTCCCCGACCGGGGTGACCAGCGCCATCGCCGCGTCCCGCTGCTCCGCGCTCATCCGGCCCCTGGTCACCGAGCGCTCCAGCGACTTCGCCAGCTGGGCCTTCGCCCGCTCGGCCTTCTCCAGGCTGCGGGCGGCCAGCAGCACCGGGTGCCCGGCCTTGGCGAACACCTCGACGATCCCGGTCGCCATCGTCCCCGAGCCGCAGACGCCGACGGTGTGCACGGTGCGCCCCGGCACCTTGGGCAGGGCGGGCCCGGTCGCCGCGTCCACGGCCCTGGACGAGCCCGGCGCCTCGTAGGTGTAGAAGCCCCGCCCGGACTTGCGGCCCAGCAGCCCCGCCGAGACCAGCTGGCCGAGGATCGGCGCGGGCGCGTGCAGCCGGTCGCGCGACTGCTCGTACATCGCCTCCAGCACGGTGCGCGCGGTGTCGATCCCGATCAGGTCGAGCAGCGCCAGCGGGCCCATCGGCAGACCGCAGCCCAGGCGCATCGCGGCGTCGATGTCCTCGCGCGAGGCGTACCGGGACTCGTACATCGCGGCGGCCTGGTTCAGGTACGCGAACAGCAGGCCGTTGACCACGAACCCGGCCCGGTCGCCCGCTGCCACGGGCTCCTTGCCGAGGTCCCGGGCGAAGGCGGCCGCGTCCTCGGCGGTCTGCGGGGAGGTCAGCACCGTGCGGACGACCTCGACCAGCTTCATGCTGTGCACCGGGTTGAAGAAGTGCAGGCCCAGCACCCGCTCCGGACGGGCCGTGGCCGCGGCGATGCGGGTGACCGACAGCGCGGTGGTACCGGTGGCCAGCACCGTCTCCGGCGGGCAGATCCGGTCCAGCTCGGCGAAGAGCTCCCGCTTCAGCTCCAGCTGCTCGGGCACCTCCTCGATCACCAGGTCCGCCCCGGCGGCGGCCGTCAGCTCGTGCCCGACCTCGATCAGGGCCAGCAGCGCGGTGCGCTCCTCGGCGGTGATCCGCTCCCGCTCCACGGCGTGGGCGGTCCTCTCCTCGATCCGGGCCAGCGCCCGGGCCGCCGAGTCCTCGCCGGCCTCGATGCCGATCACCCGGCGGCCGCTCCTGGCGACGGCGACGGCGATGCCGGCGCCCATCGTGCCGAGGCCGACGACGGCCACGGTGGGGTAGGGACGCTCCATGTCCTGACTCCTAGTCATGAAGGGCCCGCGCGTGCACCGGCGGGCGGGCCGCCGCGCCCGTCGACGGGGACGGGGGCGGCCGCCGCCGGAGGAGGGTTCACGCGCGGGGGCTTTGGGGAGGTGACGGGTTCCGGCGACACCGGTCCGCGGCCGGTCCGCTCCGGCCGAACTGCGGGTGTGCCGTGGTGCTGCAGGTGCTCAGGCGCTCAGAGGTGAAGGAAGCGACGCTGAAAGCTGAAGCTGGAAGGGGGGCGCATCCGGCCCCGCCGCGGATCGCGGCACCGGCCGGTGAAGGCACCGCGCGAACGCCGAAAGGACACGGCGCCGCGAAACCCGCCGGTGCGGCTCCCGAAGCCCGGCGGTGATGCGTGCGGCCACTGTAGCGAAGCTACCGGCGAGTAGGAAGAGGGCGGCCGGGAACAGCCACCGGAAAACCGTTCGGGCCCGACGGCCGCCGTTCGCTAGGGTGATCGACGCGGGGGCGGCTCCGCGGCGTGCTTCCTTCTCACTCATCTCCAAAATGAATCCGAGTGCGCCCACTCTCCGCCCCCGCTTCGTCATATCCACCCGGGGGAGCCGTGAAGAAGAAGACGGGCACCGCCGTGCCCGACAACCCGCTGGACGCCTACCTGCTGCGCCGCCACGGCGCCGTACGGGTCGAGCCCGGAGCAGCCCCCGAGGAACCGCAGCCGTGGACGGCCGAGGGCCTCGTCGTCCTGGAGGCCGACCTCGCCCAGCGCGGCTACGTCCTCACCCGCGGCCTGCGCACCGCCCTCGCCCGGCTGCGCCCCGCCGGCCTCGGCGCGGCCGGAGCCCTGCTGCTCGCCCGGCTCGACGCGATGCTCGGCGCCGACCGCCGCCACAAGCCGCTCTTCCGGGGCTTCCCCGACGGCGTGCCCCGGCACGCCCACGCCACCTACTCCGCGACGGTCCGGGCCTACCTGCTCTGCCAGGCGTCCCAGATCTGCTTCACCTGCGAGCGCAGCAGCCTGGAGACCGGCATCGGCGCCCTCGCCCCCTGCGCCCACCTGCTCTGCGGCGACTGCTACGACGACCTGGTCGTCGAGGGCGGCGGCCACGCGTGCCCGTACTGCGGGACCCCGCTCGGCCTGGAGGAGCGCTACCTCTCCCTCGACGCGAAGTCCGTCCGCAACGCGGCCCGCGGGCTCCAGCCGGGCAGCCTGCTCAAGCCGCTGCGCCTGGCCGGCACCGCCACCACCGAGGAGGCCGCGGCCGCCGAACTCGCCGCGCTGCTCGCCCGGCAGACCCCGCTCTCCCCGCAGGACCGCGAGGACCTCGCGATGCTGCTCGACCACGCCCCGGCCGACCCGGCGGCCTGGCTGCCCGCCGAGATCCCCGTCCGCGAGAGCCGAGCCACCGTCCTCGCCGCCCTGCTGCACCGCGACCGCGAGGCCGCCCGCCCGGTGCTGGCCGCCCACCTCACCACCGCCACCGACGTGCTGCGGCTGATCTGGGCCTGGTCCGGCGCCGAGCCCGACCTGCTGGCGGACACCGCCCGCACGTTCCGCCTGCACACCCTGCCCCGCCCGCTGCGCCGCGACCTGCTCGCCGTCCTCGACGCGCTCCCGGTCGGCACCCTCGCCGAGGACCTGCGCCGCCACCGCCAGGCCTGGCTGCGCGCCGGCGAGCTGCTGCACCCGTACGAGCACCGGGCCCGCTTCCCGTACGTGGCGGCGGCCTTCGCCGTCCTGCGCGGGACGGACCTGGACAAGAGCCCCGAACTGCGCGAGGCACCCGCCCCGCTGCGGGTGCGCGAGACGCGCCGCGGCCGCGCCCGGCTCACCGTCGAGACCTTCGCGGCCCGGGTCGAGTACGCCCTGCTGCGGGGTGAGGTGCCCGAAGCCGTGGAGCTGCTGGCCACCCGCCCCGGCGAGCTGGCGCGCCGGCTGCACCACCTGCTGCGGGTGCACGCCGACTGGATGCCCGGCGAGCCGACGCCGGCCGAACTGCTCGACGTCCTGCCGGGCGCACTGCGCGCCGTCGCCCCCGGCCCGCTGCTCGGCGCGTACGGGCGGCTGCGCGGCCCGCGCGAGGAGGGTGAGCGCCGGCTGTACTTCCCGCGCGGCCGGGTCGCCTCCGCGCACGCCCGCTTCGACTGGGGCACCGCCGTCCCGGCCGAGCTCAGCGCGCCCGTCTGCGCACTGATCGAGGCCGAACTGCTGCGCCGCGCCGGGCGGTCCGAGCCCTGCGAGCTCGCCGTGATCGACGCCGGGCTCGCCGACCTGGTCGTCCCCTTCGCCGAGCGCGCCAGCGCCAAGACGCTCGTCGCCCTGCCGCGCGGCAGCGTGCAGCCGCTCCCGGACGGGGAGCACGTACGGCTGTTCGTGCACTGGATGCAGCGGGTGCACCAGCGCGTCGACCTCGACCTGTCCGTCGCCTTCTACGACGAGGACTGGCGGTTCGTCGGCCTCTGCGACTACACCAACCTCGTCCTCGGCCCGCGGGCCGCCGTCCACTCCGGCGACTTCACCACCGCCCCGCCGCCGCGCGGCGCCACCGAGTTCGTTGACCTCGACCTGCCCGCCCTCGGCAAGGCGGGTGCGCGGTACGCGGTGGTCGTCGTGTTCAGCTACAACGACATTCCGTTCGAGGACCTCACCGACGCCTTCGCCGGCTTCATGACCCTCACCCCCGCCGAGGCGGCCCGCGTCCGCAAGGGCGCCTTCCACCCCAAGGAGCTGCGCCAGCGCCTCGACCTCGCCGGGGACGCCCGCATCTGCGTGCCGATGATCGTCGACCTCCAGGAGCGCACCCACACCTGGACGGACCTCAACGTCGCCGCCGACCCCGGCTTCCACAACCTGTACCGCCACCACGAGAAGATCGGCTCCCTCGCCTCGGACGTCCTGCGGCACTTCGGCGCCGGCACCCGCGCCACCCTCTGGGACCTCGCCTGCGCCACCGCCGCGGCCGGCAGCCCCGAGGTGCTGGTGCGCGACCGCACCGGTCGCACGCTCGACCACTACCGCCGGGGTGCCAAGGAGCCGGTGACCGCGTTCGCCGAGCGCCTGCGCGGCCTGCACGTCAGCGACCGGCGGATCGAGCAGGCCCCGGACGACATCGCCCGGCAGATCGCCGAACGCCTCACCGGCGTACGGGCGTTCACCGCCCTGGTGCACGCCGACGTCCCCGCCCCGGGCGAGACGGACGGCGCGCTCTACCGCCTCTACCCGGGCCCGACCGACGCCGCCCCCGACACCGTGGAGCGGCTCACCGCGGGGGAGTGGACGGCCCGCTTCGCCCCGAACGGGTGAACGGGCGGAAGGGAGTCCAGCCGGACCACCCGTAGGGGGAGTTACGGCTCCCGGGTGGGCGGGGCAGCATGGTGGCATGACCACGGGAGCCACCGTCCACACCGCCGAGGCCCGGAAAGCCGCCGAGGCTTCCGTCGCGCTGCCCCCGCGCGCCGAGCGCGCCGCCCGGGCCGAGGCGGCGACCGACCGGCTGCGCACCGCCGCCGTCGACGCCCTCGCCGTCACCTGGGTGGACAACGCGGGCATCACCCGGGTCAAGGCCGTCCCGCTCGGGGGCCTGCGGCACACCGCCGAGTGGGGCGTCGGCACGGCCCCCTGCTTCGACGTGTTCCTCGCCGACGACGCGATCACCACCAGCCCCCTCATCGGCGGCCCCACCGGGGACCTGCGCCTCTACCCCGACCTCGACCGGGCCGTCCCCCTCGCTGCCCAGCCCGGCTGGGCCTGGGCCCCCGGCGAGCGCTACACCCAGGACGGCACCCCGCACCCCGGCTGCCAGCGCCTGTTCGCCCGCCGGACGACGGCCGCCGCCGCCGCGCTCGGCCTCAGCCTCAAGGCCGGCATCGAGGTCGAGTGGGTCGTCGCCCTGGACGGCCCCCCGGCCGAGGAGCCGCGCTACCCGACGCACGGCCCCGCGTACGGGATGCACCGGCTCACCGACCTCTCCGACTACCTGCGCGACGTCCTGCGCGCCCTCGGCGAGCAGGGGCTGGCGGTGCTGCAGATCCACCCCGAGTACGCCCCGGGCCAGTTCGAGGTCTCTGTCGCCCCCGAGGGCCCGGTCGGCGCCGCCGACACCTCCGTCCTCGTGCGCCACACGATCCGCGCCGTCTCCGCCCGCCACGGCCTGCGGGTCTCCTTCGCGCCCGTCGTCGAGACCGACGGCGTCGGCAACGGCGGCCACCTGCACCTGAGCCTGTGGCGCGAGGGCCGCAACCTCGGCCACGGCGGCCCCGGCCCGCACGGGCTCACGCCCGAGGCCGAGGGCTTCCTCGCCGGCGTCCTCGACGAACTGCCCGCCCTGCTGGTGCTCGGCTGCTCCAGCCCCGCCGGGTACCTGCGCCTGGTGCCCCAGCACTGGGCCGGCGCCTACCGGTGCTGGGGCCTGGAGAACCGCGAGGCCGCGCTGCGGCTGGTCACCGGCTCCACCGGCGAGCGGGCCTCGGCCGCCAACGCCGAGGTCAAGTGCTTCGACGCCAGCGCCAACCCGTACCTCGCCGTCGGCGGCGTCATCGCGGCGGGTCTCGCGGGCCTGGCGGATGGCCGCCGCCTGCCACCGGAGTTCACCGGGGACCCGGCCGCCGCCGAGCCCGGCACGGTGCCCCGGCTGCCCACCGGCCCCGCCGAGGCGCTGGCCGCGTACGAGGCGTCGGCGGTGCTGCGCGAGGCCCTCGGCGAGCCGCTGTACCGGGCCGTGGCAGCCGTGCGCCGCGCCGAGGCCGAGCGGTACGAGGCCGCCGGCCCCGAGGAGTTGGTGGCCGCCACCCGCTGGCGCTACTGACGGAAAACGCCGATCGGCCACCGGCCGTACGCGCTCCAGCGGGCCCGAACGCCCACCGCATCGCTCGTCGGCAAACCATCACTTTTTAACAATCATCTTTTCTGTTGCCTGCCTTGACCTGCGGAGTCCTGCCCTCCGCAGTTGGCGAAGATGTGACGATTAGATGACTGCCTCTTGCGCAATTAAGCCAATCTTCATTAGCGTCCCGGTCATTCCCTGTGCACCTGCCTCGCCGCAGCTGCCGCATGACGACTCGGGAGGGCCAACCCCTATGAGAGTTCCTCGGATCAGCCGGACCCGGTACGCGGCGGTGGGCCTCGTGCTCGCCACCGCCGGCGCACTCGCGCTGCCGGCCGGCACCGCCGTCGCCGCCCCCGTGGGCGACTCGACGACCGGTCCGCTGCTCAGCTACGTCGTCAACACCAAGGCCAACCACGGCCAGGTGCAGAAGGTCGAGAACGCCGTCAAGAACCTCGGCGGCACCGTCGTCTACTCGTACGAGCAGATCGGCGTCGTCATAGCCCGCTCGAACGACACCAAGTTCGCCGAGAAGCTGCGCCTGGCCAAGGGCGTCGACTCGGTCGGTGCCAGCCGCACCAAGGGCATCACCGCCGCGGACCAGGGCAAGGCGGAGGTCGCCGAGGCGCCGTCCGGTGCCAACGCCGCGGCCCCCGGCCAGGAGCCGTACGAGCCCAACCAGTGGGACATGCGCCAGATCGGCGTCGACAAGGCGCACAAGATCTCGCTCGGCAGCCGCAACGTCACCGTCGGCGTGCTGGACTCCGGCATCGACGCCACCCACGAGGACCTGGCGGCCAACGTCGACGCCTCGCAGTCGGTCTCCTGCATCGACGGCGGCAAGCCGAACACCGACTGGAAGGCCTGGCAGCCGGGCGTCGACGGCGACCACGGCACCCACGTGGCCGGCACCATCGCCGCCGCCAAGAACGGCAAGGGCATCGTCGGCATCGCGCCGAACGTCAAGCTGGCCGCCGTCCGCGTCGTCGACGACAACCAGTTCATCTACCCGGAGTACGCGATCTGCGGCTTCGTGTGGGCCGGTGAGCACCACTTCAACGTGACGAACAACAGCTACTACATCGACCCGTGGATGTTCAACTGCACGAACGACAAGGACCAGGCGGCGATCACCGACGCCGTCCGCAAGGCCGTCGCGTTCTCGCAGCGCAAGGGCGTCCTCAACGTCGCCGCCGCGGGCAACGAGAACATCGACCTGGCGCACAAGACGGTTGACGTCTCCAGCCCGGACGACACCACCAAGACCACCCGCCCGATCACCAACGACTGCCTCTCGCTGCCGACCGAGCTGCCGGGCGTCGTGGTCGTCTCGTCGGTCGGTGTCAACGGCGACAAGGCGTACTACTCCAGCTACGGCAAGGGCGTCGTCACCGTCGCCGCGCCGGGTGGCGACCGCCGCTACCAGATCCCGGACACCCCGGACAAGAACGGCCGCACCCTGTCCACCATCCCCGGTGGCAAGTACGGCTACATGCAGGGCACCTCGATGGCGTCCCCGCACGCCGCCGGTGTGCTCGCGCTGCTGGCCAGCACCTTCCCGTGGGCGAGCCCGGAGGAGCTGACCGAGATGCTGACCAACCAGGCCGAGTCCCACGCCTGCCCGACCGGGGACTTCAACCCGGGCGGCGCCGGCGACTGGAAGGCCAAGTGCGAGGGCGGCGCGGACGACAACGGCTTCTACGGCGCGGGCATCATCAACGCCGAGAAGGCGGTCCAGTGGTGGCGCTGACGCGCCCGCCGCAGTGAAAACCGCAGTGAAACCGCTGTGACGACCGCAGTGAAACCGCTGTGACAACCGCTGTGACACCTGATCACCGCTGAACCGGGGAGCGGGGCTTCGGCCCCGCTCCCCGGTTCCGTTTCTCCGTCGTCCCGTTCAGACGTCCTCGTCGAAGTGGTGCTCCCACACCGTCTCCACCGAGGGCTTGCCGTGCAGGTCCGGCACCTCCCGCAGCCAGGCGGGCCGGCCGGCCCGGGTGCGGGCCGCCTGGCGCCGCTCGGCCTCGCGCAGCTGCTCGGGCGTGGAGAACCCCTCCGGCAGCCACTCCCCGGAGAGCACCACCCGGGCGGCCAGGTGCTCGACGTAGGCGCGGCGGACGGCGGCCACCGAGTCGAAGCCCGGCTCCCCGGCCAGCCACTCGTCGGGCACCAGCGCCAGCACCTCCTCCAGCAGCTCCACGGTCACCAGCGGCCCGAGGTCCTCGTCGGCCAGCCGGACGTCCGGAGCCGAGGCGCCCAGCGCGTGGGCGCTCAGGTCGTAGCGCCGCCCGACCGCCGCGTCGGCGGAGGCCCAGCGGTGGTGGAAGATCAGCGCGGCGCCGTTGTCGATCAGCCAGAGCCGCCCGTGCCAGACCATCAGGTTGGGGTTGTGCACCGTGCGGTCGACGTTGCCGGTGAGCGCGTCCAGCCACACCACCCGCCCGGCCTCGGCGGAGTCCACCGCCGCCAGGCCCGGCCGGTAGTCCCGGGCCCCCGGCAGCAGGTCCATCCCGAGGTTGAGCCCGGCGCTGGCCTTGAGCATGTCCTGGATCTCGGTGTCCGGCTCCTCCGCCGCCACCGCCGGGTCGAAGTCCACCAGCCGCAGCTCCGGCACCCGCAGCCCCAGCCGCCGCGCCAGCTCGCCGACGATCACCTCGGCCACCAGCGCCTTGCGCCCCTGCGCGGCCCCGGTGAACTTGACCACGTACGTGCCCAGGTCGTCGGTCTCCACCACCCCGGGCACCGAACCCCCGGCCCTCAGTGGATCGACGTAGCGCACCGCTGTCACCTGATCGAGCACACCGGCCACCCTATCCCGGCGCGTCGCACGGGCGCCGCTGTGATTGGCTTGCCGCCACAGCGGTACGGACAGCGGTACCCGGCGGTACCCCACCACACGAGGAGCACAAGGTCATGGGACAGGTGCAGGCCACCACCGAGCGGGTCTACGACGCGGCCCCCGAGCGGGTGTACGAGGCGCTGGCCGACTACCAGGTGACCCGCCCGAAGCTGCTGCCGGCGCAGTACAGCGAGTACGAGGTGCGGGCCGGCGGCACCGGTGCCGGCACCCAGGTGCACTGGCGGCTGCAGGCCACCGAGAAGCGGGTGCGCGACTGCCTGTTCACCGTGTCGGCGCCCGCGCCGGACCAGCTGGTGGAGAAGGACGCCAACTCCACCATGGTGATCACCTGGACGGTCGCGGCCGCGGGCGAGGGCCGCTCCAAGGTCACCGTCTCCGCCACCTGGCAGGGCGCCACCGGCATCGGCGGCTTCTTCGAGCGCACCTTCGCCCCCAAGGGCCTGAACCGCATTCACGACCAGGTGCTGGAGAACCTCGCCGCCGAGGTCCGTTGATCCGACCGATCCGACAAGCATTCGAGGCCGGGGAATTCGCCCGGGAATTCGAGTGACCCGTCCACCCGTACGAGCCGAAAGCCGTACGGGTGGACGGCCCGCCACCTCCGGGTGACGGGACCCGTCCGGCACGGGGGAGCGACCCTAGGCTCGCCGCCGTGCATATGACGATCCTTCACGTTTCGCAGCCGGTGGACGGCGGAGTCGCCCGCGTCGTCGCCGATCTGGTCCGCGGGCAGCGGGAGGCGGGCCACCGGGTCCTGGTCGCCTGCCCGCGCGGGGGCCGGCTGGCCGAGGAGGCGGCCTCGGTGGGCGCGCTGGTCCGCGACTGGCCCGCCGAGCGCTCCCCGGGCCCCTCGACCGCCGCCGAAGCCTGGCGGCTGCGCCGGATCGTCCGGACCGCCGGGCCCGACGTGGTCCACCTGCACAGCGCCAAGGCCGGTCTCGCCGGCCGGCTGGCCGTGCGCGGCGCGGTGCCCACCGTCTTCCAGCCGCACGCCTGGTCCTTCGCCGCCGTGGACGGCGCCATGGCCGCCGCCACCCTGCGCTGGGAGCGCTGCGCGACCCGCTGGGCGCACCGCCTGCTCTGCGTCAGCGTCCAGGAACGCGCGGATGGCGTGGCCGCCGGGGTGCACGCCGACTGGGCGGTGGTGCCCAACGGCGTGGACGTGCGCCACTACGCGCCCGCCGACCGCCGCGCCGCGCGGATCGCCCTCGGCCTGGACCTCGACGCCCCGCTCGCCGTCTGCGTGGGCCGCCTGTGCCGGCAGAAGGGCCAGGACGTGCTGCTGGCCGCCTGGCCGGAGGCGCTGCGCCGAGTGCCGCAGGCCCGGCTGGCGCTGGTGGGCGGCGGGCCGGAGGAGCAGCGGGTCGCGGAGCTGGTGCGGGAGACGGCCGAGCCCTCCCGCGTCCGGCTGACGGGCGACGTGCCGGACCCGCGCCCCTGGCTGGCGGCGGCCGACCTGGTGGTGCTGCCCTCGCGCTGGGAGGGCATGGCGCTGGCCCCGCTGGAGGCGATGGCGGCGGCCCGTCCGGTGCTGCTGACGGATGTGCCGGGGGCCCGCGAGTGCCTGCCCCCGGCGGAGCGCGCGCAGTCGGTGGTCGCGCCGGAGGATCCGGGCGCGCTCGCCACCCGGATGGCGGAGGCGTTGTCCGATCCGATCGAGTGCGAGCGACGCGGTTCCCGGCTGCGCGAGCACGTGGTGGCGCGGCACGACGTGCGGACCGTGGTCGAACAGGTGGACGCGCTCTACCGCCATCTGCTGGGGGCCGGAGGGGTCGTGGGGCGGCGCCGGGCCCGTGTCCCGGAGCGGATCTGATCGTTTCACCTGCTGTGAATGCCCGCCGTGACGGCGTGGTCGTATTCGCACCCTCGACCGGATATTCGGGCGAGGTGGCAATCAGAAATACCTATTAATGGGCGGCTGGAATGAAACGGCAAGTCAACTTCCAGCCGATAACGCCCGGTTCTGTATTGTCTGATTTTGCCTGCTTCGTTTCGATTTCTCACCGGCAATTCGCGAAAGCCGACAACGGCAGCAGGTGCCGTCAGGACCGCGCCCACCGGGCCGGGACGGCCGCCCCCCGCCAACCGGCGACGGGGCGCCGTCGCCCCGGGCACACAGCAGGGGAGTTCGTGCGCTGATGACCATTGACCACGACAGCTTGCCGCGCTCAGGCGGGCCCCTGCCCGCCCCCCACCGGCCCGCCACCGGACTTCTCGACCGTCCGGCCGGAGCCGTGCGGACCCGCGCCGTCGCCCCGCCCCGCCGCCACCGCCCGGCCCCCTCCCGCTACGCCCTGCCGCTCACCCTGCTCCAGGTCGACGCCATCGCCCTGTGCACCGCCACGGCCGTCGCCAACCGGGCCATCGACCCGGCCACCCGGCTCACCCCCCTCCTGGGCGTCGCCGCCGTCCTCCCGCTCCTGCTCCTGCTCAACCTCACCGGCGGCCTCTACCGCACCCGGCTCACCCTCTCCGTCCTCGACGAACTACCCGCACTCGCCGTCCGGGCCGTCGTCGCCACCGCCTTCGCCGTCACCCTCGCCGGCTGCCTGGACGGCCGCTGGCCCGACTGCGGACCGGCCACCCCCGCCCGGCTCACCGTCCTGCTCGGTGCCCAGCTGCTCATCGCCACCCTCGGCCGCGCCGTCCTCTACCACCTCGTGCGCCGCATCCGCCGCAGCCGGCCCAACCCCGTCCTGGTGCTCGGCGCCGGCCGCCTCGGCCGCCGCGTCGCCGCCGCCCTCGACGAGCACGGCGAGTACGGGATGCGCCCCGTCGGCTTCCTCGACGCCGACCCGCCGCTGCTGCCCGGCGACACCGACCTGCCCGTCCTCGGCGGCGGCGAGGTCCTGGAACGCGAGGTCCGCCGCCACCGCGTCCACCACGTCATCGCCACCGCCGGCGCCGCCGACGAGGCCGAGACCGCCGCCACCCTGCGCGAGGCCGCCCGGCTCGGCTGCCAGGTCTGGCTCGTCCCCGCCCTGCGCGAGTACGGCTCCCTGCCCACCGCCCCCATCGCCGGCGGCGACCACCTGTGGGGGTTCCCCTGTCTGCGCGTCGGCCGCGCCGCCATGCGCCGCCCCGGCTGGGTCGGCAAACGCGCCCTCGACATCTGCGCCGCCGCCTTCGGCCTGCTGCTCCTCGCCCCCGTCCTCGCCCTGTGCGCGCTCGCCGTCCGCTTCGACACCGGCCCCGGCGTGCTCTTCCGCCAGCAGCGCACCGGCCTGGACGGCCGCGTCTTCACCGTCCTCAAGTTCCGCACCCTGCGCCCCAGCAACGAGCACGAGTCGGCCACCCGCTGGAACATCTCCCAGGACCACCGCATGGGCGCCGTGGGCCGCGTCATGCGCAAGAGCTCCCTGGACGAGCTCCCGCAGCTGTGGAACGTCCTGCGCGGCGACATGAGCCTGGTCGGCCCGCGCCCCGAACGCCCGTACTTCGTCATGCGGTTCAGCCAGGCCTACCCCGAGTACGCCGACCGCCACCGCGTCCCCGTCGGCCTCACTGGCCTCGCCCAGGTCAACGGCCTGCGCGGGGACACCTCCATCGAGGACCGGGCGCGCTTCGACAACCGCTACATCGAGAGCTGGAGCCTCTGGCAGGACGTCAAGATCCTGTGCCGCACCGCGGCGTTGATGCTCCACCCGGACGGGAGCTGACCCGCGTGGCCCTGACCCTTCCCGCAGTACCGAGCCCGGCGTCGTTACGGAGGACCCTCGCGGCGGCCGCCGACCGGCCCAGCCTGCTGGCCGCCGCGACCGTGCTGCTGGTCTGCGTGCCCACCGGCGAGAAGGACGTCACGGCCGCCGTCCACGTCACCGCCGCCGACCTCGCGTCGCTGGCGCTGGTCGCGCTCACCGCCCTCAACCTGCTGCGCGGGCGGCTGCCCGCCGTCGGCCGCGGCACCTGCGTGCTGTTCGGCGGGATCGTGGCCGCCGCCGCCGTCGCCACCGTCGGCTCGATCGACCCGGCCACCAGCGTCACCGGCTTCGTCCGGCTCACCCAGGTCTTCGTCCTCGTGCCCGCCTCGGTGCTGTGCGCGCTGCGCGACCGCACCGACCAGCGGCTCGTCCTCGGCTCCTTCGTCCTCGCCGCCCTCGTCGAGGGCGCCGTCGGCGCCCACCAGTACCTCACCCGCACCGGCGCCTCCTACACCGGCCAGCCGATCCGCGCCGTCGGCACCTTCGGCGCCCTGGACGTCATGGCGATGTCCACCGTCGTCAGCTACGGCCTGCTCGCCGCCCTCGCCCTAGCCCTCGGCGAACGGCGGCCCGGAGGGGACGCGCGGCTGCGCCGGGCGATGTTCGCCGCCGCCGCCTTCCTCGCCTTCCCCCTCGCCGTCTCCTTCAGCCGGGGCAGCTGGATCGCCACCGGCGTCGCCGCCACCGCCCTGCTGCTGCGCGCCGACGCCCGGCTGCTGGTGCGCAGCGCCGTCCTCGGCCTCGCCGCCGCCGTCGTCCTCGTCGGCGGGATCGGCCTCGGCGCCTCCGGCGTCACCGCGCGGATCAGCTCCATCGGCTCCGTCTCCGCCGCCCCCGACCAGTCCGTCTCCGACCGCTACGACCTGTGGTCCACCGCCGGCCGGATCTGGCAGGACCACCCCGTGCACGGCGCCGGCCCCAAGGCCTTCCAGCAACTGCGCGACTCCCACGCCCCGCTGAGGCTCTCCTCCGGCAGCGACACCTCCGACTCCACCGGCGGATTCCAGCGCGAACCGCTGCTCTCCCCGCACAACATGTACCTCCTGGTGCTCAGCGAGCAGGGCCTGATCGGCATCACCGCCTACGCCGCCCTCTTCCTCGGCCTGCTCCTCGGCTGCCTGCGCTCCCGCGCCGGGATCGGACTCGCCGCCCTCGCCCTGCTCACCTGGCAGCTGATCGACTTCCTGTACGCCGACATCGGTGGCACCACCACCGTCCTGACCTCCATCGTCTTCGGCCTGGCCGCCAGGTCGGCCGCCGGGTCGGCCGCCGTCCGCGAGGTGAACCCGTGAACACCGAAGGGCCCACCGCCCTCGCCGCCTCCCTGCCGGCCCCGCGCAGCGCACCCGAACCGCCCCCCGGCCCCGGCCGGGCCCCCCGCGGCGGCTTCCTCGCCAAGGCGTTCGGCGTCACCGCCGTCCTCAGCGCCGCCGGCTCCGGCCTCGGCCTGCTGCGCGACCTGCTGCTCGCCCGCTACTTCGGCGCCAACCAGGGCACCGACGCCTTCCTCGTCGCCTGGACCGTCCCGGAGACGGCCGCACCGCTGCTGATCGAGGACGCCATGTCCTTCCTCATGGTGCCCGCCTTCGCCCTCGCCCTGGTGCTGCGCGAGGAGGACCCGGACGCCCCCGACCCCGTCCGCCAGGTCGTCCGCGCCACCCTGCCCTGGCTGCTCCTCGCCCTCAGCGGCCTCTCCCTGACCGTCGCCCTCGGCGCCCCGCAGCTCGTCACCCTGCTCGCCCCCGGCCTGCACGACCCGGCCCTGGCCGTCACCTGCACCCGGATCACCGCCGTCACCGTGCTGCCCTTCGGCGTCGCCGGCTACCTCGCCGCCGCCCTGCGCGCCCACCACCGCTTCACCGCCCCCGCCGGCATCTACGTCGCCTACAACCTCGGCATCCTCGCCGTCCTCCTCGCCGGCCAGGCGTACCTGGGCGTGCGCTCCGCCGCCCTCGGCGTCGCCGTCGGCAGCCTCCTGATGGCGGGCCTGCTCGTCCTCCCCTTCCTGCGCCGCCTGCGCGAGGGCTCCACCGGTACGGGCCGCGGCCGCCGCTCGCCGGAGGGCGTGTCCGACGATTCCCGCCGGGCGCGCGGCGCCGGGGCACGCACCTCGCCGCGTTGTCGTCGGTCGCCAATGCTCCGCAGTGGCTCCCTCCTCCGCCTTGCGATGCACGCACCCCAACGCCGCGCGCTGATCCGACGTGAATCGTCGGACACGCCCAAGGCCCTCGTGCTGATGCCGCTGGCCCTGCTGCCGATCGCCTCCTTCACCCTCACCCGGCAGTCCCAGGTCTTCGTCGAGCGCTACCTCGGCTCGGCCCTGCCACCCGGCACCATCTCGCACCTCAACTACGCGGCCAAGGTCTCCCAACTCGCCATGACCGCGGGCATCCTGATCGTCACCGTCACCTTCCCCCTGGTCGCCAGGGCGCTCGCCGCCGGAGACCTCACCGCCGCCCGGGACCGGGTCGAGAAGGACCTCGGCCAGGCCGCCGCCGTCGTCCTGCTCGGCACCTCCTTCCTGATGGCCTGCGCCCCCTCCGTCGTCGCCCTGCTCTTCCAGCGCGGCGCCTTCGGCCCGCAGGACACCGAGGCCACCGCCGAGGTCATCCGGGTCTACAGCTTCGGCCTGCCCGCCCAGGCGCTCATCGGGGTGATGATCCGCCCGTACTTCTCGCTGCGCCCGGTCGTCCGCAGAGCCGACGAACCGGGCACCGAGCCCGGCGGGCGGCGGCTGCTCGACTGGTACCCCGTCGGCGCGATGCTGCTCGGCCTCGCCGTCACCGTCGCCGTGGGCCTGCTCACCACCGGCCGCTTCGGCGCCCTCGGCATCGCCGCCGGCAACGCCGCCGGGATCACCACCACCGCCGCGCTGCTGCTGCACGGGCTCGTGCTGCGCGGCATCCCGCTGCGGCTGCGCCGGGTGCTCGGCGGCCACGGCCGGCTGGTGGGCGCCGCCGCCGGGGCCACCGTCCTCGGCACGGCCACCGCCGGCCTGAGCGCCGACCCGTTGCTCGCCACCCTTCTCGGGGGCCTCACCGTGGTGCTGGCCTTCGCCGCCCTCGGCGCCGGCCTCGGCGCCCGCGAGGTGCGCGGCCCCGTGCTCGCCGCCCTGCGCGTCGTCAGCCCCCAGAAGGCCCCGACCCTGAGGACCCCGCCAACCGCCGACGAAGGGAAGCCTCCCCATGGACACTGAACGGGGAACAGTCCGTTCGGCCCGGACGGGTACCGCCGACGCCCGGAACCCCCGGGCGCACCTGCCCCGCAGCCGCCGCCCCCTCGGCGAACCGGCCGTCAGGGGCGCCGGCTCGCCGTGGATCCTGATGTACCACTCCGTCGCCGTCGAACGCGAGGACCCGTACCGGCTCACCGTCAGCCCCGAGCGGTTCGCCGAACAGATCGCCTGGCTGCACCGGCACGGGCGGCGCGGCGTCTCCGTCCGCGAACTGATCCGGGCCCGCGCCCTCGGCCGCGACGACAAGCTCGTCGGCCTGACCTTCGACGACGGCTACGCCGACTTCGGGCGCTATGCCGTACCGATCCTGCACGCCTACGGCTTCACCGCCACCGCCTACGTCGTCGCCGACCTGCTCGGCCGCGACAACGGCTGGGACGCCGACGGCCCCCGCAAACAGCTCCTCACGGTCGAGGAGGTCACCGAACTCGCCGCCGCCGGCTGGGAGATCGGCTCCCACGGCCTCGGCCACAAGGCCCTGCCGGGCCTGCCCGCCGAGGAACTCGCCGTGCAGACCCGGGAGAGCCGCCGACTGCTGGAGGAGGTCGTCGGCGGCCCCGTCACCGGCTTCTGCTACCCGTACGGCGCCGTCGACCTGCCCGCCACCCTGGCCGTGCGCGACGCCGGCTACGACTACGCCTGCGCCATCGAGCACTCCGCGCTCACCGGCCCCTTCGCCCTGCCGCGCTGCTACGTCGGCGACCGCGACGGGGGCCTGCGGCTGCGCGCCAAGAGGGGCCGCCAGCGCGTGCGGGACCTGATGACCGGGCTGCGCCGGAGGGTCGGGCGGTGAGGGTCCTGCACATCGTCACGGGCCTCGCCTCCGGCGGCGCCGAGCGCCAGCTCCACCTGCTGCTGCGGCACCTGCCCGCCCACCAGCGGTGCGAGGTGCTCGCCCTGACCAACCCCGGCACCGTCGCCGCCGCCCTGCGCGCCGACGGCGTGAGCGTCCACCACCTCGACATGCGCGGCAACCGCGACCTCGGCGCCCTGCCCCGGCTCGTACGCCTCGTCCGCGAGGGCCGCTACGACCTGGTCCACACCCACCTCTACCGGGCGCAGCTGTACGGCCGGCTGGCCGCCCGCCTCGCCGGGGTGCGCGCCGTGGTCTCCACCGAGCACTCGCTGCACGCCGGGGTGATCGAGGGCCGGCCCGTCACCCGGGGTGTCAAGGGCCTCTACCTGGCGGCCGAACGCCTCGGCAGCACCACCGTGGCCGTCTCCCGGCAGGTCGCCCAGACCCTGCACTCCTGGGGCGTCCCGCCCGCCCGCGTCGAGCTGATCCCCAACGGCATCGACACCGCCCGTTTCTCCCGCCCGCCCGCCGAGCGGGCCGCCGCCCGCCGCCGCCTCAGGGCCGAACTCGGCCTGCCGCAGGGGAGTTGGGCGATCGGCGGGGTCGGACGGCTGGTGCCGGGCAAGCGCTTCGAGGTGCTGGTCGAGGCCCTGGCCGCACTCGACCCGGCCAGCCGGCTGGTGCTGATCGGCGAGGGCCCCGCACGCGCCGCCCTGGAGCGCCGGGCCGCCGAACTCGGCGTCCGGGACCGGCTGGTGCTCACCGGCGAGCGCGACGACGTGCCCGAACTGCTCACCGCCCTGGACGTGCTGGCCGCGCCCTCCACGCGGGAGACCTTCGGCCTCGGCGTCCTCGAGGGCCTGGCCGCGGGCCTGCCCGTACGCCACAGCGCCTGCCCCGCGCTCGACGAACTGCCGCCCAGCGCCGCCCCGCAGGCCCGCCGCATCCCCTCCGAGCCCGCCGCGTACGCCGCCGCGCTGCGCGACCTGCGGCACGTGAACGACCACAGCGCCGACCCGCTGCCCACCCCGCCGGCCGTCGGCCACTACGACATCGCCCGGGTCGCCGCCGACCTGGGCGCCCTCTACGACCGGCTGGCCCGCGCTTGAACCCCCGGCACATGGGGGTCGCGACGCCGACCCCATGTGCCGGGCGGTCCTCACCGCCCGGCCCCGCCGGTTCCGCCGATCCATAGTCAAGGAGCCACACCCATGACCACACCGCGCCGAAGCGCCCGCCGCCTGGTCCGCCGCTGGTGGCCGGTGGCGCTCGCGGTGCCGCTGGGCGCCGCGGCCGGCGCCGGGTACGCCGCCGTCTCGCACCCCTCCTACGCCGCCAGCGCCTACGTGCTCGTCGTGGCGCAGAACCCGGGCGAGGCCGCCACCGCGACCAACTTCGCCCAGGCGTACGGCCGGCTGGCCGGGCAGCCGCAGGTGCTCGCGGTCGCGGCGGCCGAGACCGGCCACAGCCGCGCCGAGATGGAGAGCCTGGTCCACGGCACCACCTCCCCGGACGCCCCGATGATCGAGATCACCGGCACCGGCGGCCACCCCCAGGAGGCTGCCCGGACGGCCGACGCGGTGGCCCGCTCGCTGGTCTCCTTCGCCAACGCCAGCAGCAAGGACACCAACGTCCGCCTGGTGACGCTCGCCCCGGCCGCCGAGCCGGACAAGCCGACCACGCCCTCCGGCAAGCTGGACGTCGCGGTGGGCGGCGCGGCCGGGGTGCTGATCGGGGCGCTGGTGATGATGACGCGCCGCCGCCCGGGGGCGGAGGGCGTCCTCGCGGAGGACACGACGCAGACGCCCGGGACGCCCGGGACGCCCGAGGTCGCCGCGGCGCCGAGCACCCCGCGCCCGCGCTCCGAGGAGCAGCCGGCCGCGAAGGCCGCGGACGAGGCGAAGGCGGAGCCGGAGGCCGGGGCGAAGGGTGCCCCGAAGGGCGAGGCGAAGGGCGAGGCGAAGGCAGACCCGAAGGCCGACCCGAAGGCGAAGCCCGCCAAGGAGAAGGCCCCGGCGGGGAGCGCGCGATGAGCAGCACCGAGACCCGCCGGGCGGCGGCCCGCGTGCCCGCCCGGTCCACCGCCCCCTCCCCGGCCTGGACCACCGAGCTGCGCCGCGAGGACGACGCCCTCGACACCCTCGCCGAGGAGTGGGACGACCTCGCCGCCCGCTGCCGCACGGCCACCTTCTTCCAGGCCGCCGACTGGCTGCGCTCCTGGTGGCACCACTACGGCCGCCCCGGCGAGCTGCTCCTGGTGCTGGTCCGCCGCGACGGCCGGCTGGTCGGCGCCGGCGCCTTCCAGCGGCGCGGCGGGCCGCTCGGCGGCCTCACGGGCCTCGGCGACGGCCTGGTCGACTACAGCGACGTGCTGCTCGACGACGACTGTGCCGACCGGGCCGCCGCCGAACTCGCCGCCGCCCTGCCGATCACCCGCCCCTGGCAGTTCCTGGAGCTGCGCGAGGTGCACCCCGAGGCGGCCGTGCAGCGGGTCTACGCGCACTGGCGCGGGCGTCGGCGCCGCTACGAGGACTCGCTCTGCCAGTACCTCCCGGCCGTCCCGATGGACCGGCTGCTCAAGCGGGTGCCCGGCAAGACCGCCCAGCGCAGCCGGGTGAAGCTGCGCAAGATCGCCGAGGCCGGGGTGAAGGTCCGCTCCACACCGGTGGAGGAGGTGCCCGAGGCCCTCGAGGGGCTGCTGCGGCTGCACATCCTGCAGTGGAGCGAACGCGGCGTCACCCCCGAGCACCGCACGGAGCGCTTCGCCCGCCATCTGACGGAGTCCACGATCGCCATGGTCGGCAGCGGCAAGGCCGCCGTCCACCAGTTCCACCTCGACGGCCAGCTGGTCGCCGTGAACCTGCTGCTGCTCTGCCCGGCCCGCAGCGGGCTCTACATGTACGGCGCCCACCCGGTGCTGCGGGACCGCCTCGACATCGCGGGGCTGCTGTTCAGCGCGGCCCTGGACGAGACGGTCGGCGCGGGCATCCCGGTGTTCGGACTGCTGCGCGGCCAGGAGCCGTACAAGCAGCGCTGGCGTCCGGACCAGCTCCCCAACCAGCGCCTCCTGCTGGGCCCCGCCGGACCGGCTCCCGCCGCCACCGCCAGGGCCGCCGCGATCCGCACCCGGATCGCGGCGGTGCACCAGCTGCGCACCCGCTTCCCCCGCCTCAAGCAGGCCCTCCTGGCCCGCCGCCTCGGCTGAGGGCGCCCCCGCTCAGCGCCGGGCGGGCTTGGAGGTCGCGGTCGCGCCGGGCGAGCTGCCCGGCGCGACTGGTGCGGTCGGCGTGGCGGGCGTGGTGGGCGTGGTGGGCGTGGCGGGAGCACTCGGGGCCGCCGGTGCGCTCGGCGCCGGAGAAGTGGCCGGGGGAGCGGTGGGTGCCGGGGGAGCGGTGGGGACGGGCACGGGGGCGCCCTTGGAGCCGGACATCAGCTGCCGGAACCGCGCCGCCGAGCGCGGGTTGCGCTCGCACTGGAAGAAGCCGTGCGGGCAGTAGTCGGTGACGGTCTGGTAGGCGGTGTCGTGGGTGCGCATCCACTCGACCATCCGCTGCACGAACTCCGGGTTGTCGCCGTTGCGGAACAGCCCCCACTCCGGGTACGAGATCTGCTTGCCGCGCTTCGCCGCGAACTCCACCTGGTCCTGCAGGCCGTACGGCTCGCGCACGTAGTCGTCGAAGGTGGCCCCGGCCGGCTGGTCGTAGCTGTCCATGCCGATGATGTCGACCACGTCGTCCCCGGGGTAGCACCGCGTCCACGGGATGGCGTCCAGGCCCCGGTTGGGGGTGAAGTCGAAGCGGAACCGCTGCCCGGGCACCGAGCGCATCACCCCGACGATCCGCCGCCAGTACGCCTTCCAGGCGGAGGGGTCGGGCTTGCAGCGGTGGGTGTAGGTGACGCCGTTCATCTCCCAGCCCATGGTGAGCACGGTGTCGGCCCCGCCGAGGGCCACCAGCCGGTGCGCGAGCCTGAGGAAGTGCCGGTCGAAGTCCCCGCGCGCGCCCTGGGCGAGCAGCCTGGCGACCTCGCCGTCCGGCACGTTCGCCTCGTTGGGCACCAGCATCGGCACGCCCAGGACCAGCTGCCGGGAGGGATCGCTCAGCCGCCACTGCGCCCACATGCCGAGGACCACCGGATCGCCCTCGACGTCGCTCCAGCCGTTGCCCGCCAGGTAGGTGTGGCCCACCTGGAGGTTGGCGTCGCCGAGCCACTGCGCGTACCGGTCGATCTGGGGGATGTAGTTGTCCCAGGAGCCGACGAAGGCGCCGAACGGCGGCTCGTGGTTCGGCCGCTGCACGGTCGGGCGGGCGGCGGCCCCGCGCGGCTCGAAGGCGTCGGAGGAGAGGCTGCGCCGCTCCGGTGCGCTGAGCGGCGTCCCGGCCGGGACGCTGGCCGTGGCCATCAGCAGCAGGGCGGCGGCGGCCAGCGTCAGACGGCCGATGCGCATGGTCTCTCCTCCGGGCGGCGCAGTGAGGGTGGACGGGCGACGGTGCGGACGGACCGTGATGACCCGCTTGCCGACAGTAGGGCCGGAGGGCGTCGGAAAAGCCGAATGTCACTCTAAAGTGGGCGATATTCGAACGCCGTCTGCCGCAATGCGCCGACCGGTGGACGTCGTGCGGGCCGTGTATCAGGTCTGTAACGGTCCGGCGAGCCGATCCCGGGCCGCGCCGGACCGCGCCGGCGCCCGGCCCCGGCCCCGACGGCGCAGGTCGGCGGGTGGGCGCGCGGGGGCGGCGCACCCGGCCGGGCGCGCGACCGCGGGCGGCCGCGGCACCCGATTACGAGCTGACTCGCCCGCCCGCCGAAAGGTACGCTCCGGCCGTGTCCCGGAAGCCTCTGCGTGTACTGACCCCCCGCTCGGTCCTGCCTGCCCTGGCGGTGATGCTGGTCCTTGCGGCCGGTGCGGCGGCACACGCCAACAAGCCGGTGCCGTTCGGCGACCGGGTGGCCGGGCCGGGCAACGCGGACGCCACGCCCGTCAACTCCCAGTCCCTCAGCACCGCCGACCTCGACCTGCGGGTGGTCGGCGGCGGCGTGGAGGCGTTCCACCGCCAGAGCGGCGCCTCGGCGTGGACGTACAACCGCGAGGGCGCCGAGGCGCTCCACCTGGCGATGGCCGGGGAGAACGCGATCGTGGTCTGGGACGACGGCCTCGTCACCTCGGTGCGCCCGGGCGACCACGAGGTGCGCTGGCACCGCGCCGTCCCCGGCCTGGTGGACTGGCTGCGCGGCTCCGACGAGCCGGGCGCCGACAAGCGCACCCCGGACCAGCGCAAGCAGCTCGCCAAGGAGCGGGCCGCCGGCGCGCTGCACACCGTCCAGCGGGACGGCTCGCCCTGGCTGGCCGTGGTGACCCCGAGCCTGACCATGGGCCTGCGCGACGCCGACGGCGACCTGCGCTACAACGACAAGCCCCCGAGCGGCTGCGCCTTCGACCCACTGCGCACCGTCCACACCGACTACGCGGTGCTGATCCCGCGCACCTGCACCAACGGCTCCGGCCAGGTCGTCTCCGGGGCCGTCACCGGCTACCGGCTGGACAGCAACGGCTGGGCGACGGGCACCGGGCCGAACCCGGTCGTCAAGGTGCTGGACGCGCGCCGGGTGCAGGTCTCGGACGGGCCGATCCTGCCGCCGAAGGTCATCGACACCAAGACGGCCGCCCCCGAGACGCCCTGCGGCAACCCGGCGGCCCCGTTCGCGGCCATCCGCCCGCTGAACTGCGCGGACCCCTCCGCCACCCCGGGCGCACTACCGCAGTAGTGGCACTACGTCAGTGGTCCCACGGCGGAGCACTACGGAAGTAGTGCCACTGTCGGCGTAGTCACCGCCTCCCCGGGCGTACCCCGGGGAGGTACCCGTCGGGCGTTTCGCGCGGCCCGGTAGACTTGCCGTCATGGCTATCTACTCCGGGCACTAGCGGGCCGCGGCGCCCTATCCGCAGCGCCGACCGCCGTCGAAGCCCCCGCCCGTTCGCCCGCCACGTCCCAGGAGCAGTTCCCAGCCATGATCTCCGCCACCGCCCTCGAACTGCGCGCCGGTGCCCGCGTCCTCATCGAGTCCGCCAGCTTCAAGGTCGCCGCGGGCGACCGGATCGGCCTGGTCGGCCGCAACGGCGCCGGCAAGACCACCCTCACCAAGGTCCTGGCCGGCGAGGGCATCCCCGCCGCCGGGACGGTGACCCGCTCGGGCGAGGTCGGCTACCTCCCGCAGGACCCGCGCACCGGCGACCTCGACGTGCTCGCCAAGGACCGCATCCTGTCCGCCCGCGGCCTCGACACCGTGCTCAGGAAGATGCGCGAGAACGAGGAGCGGATGGCCAACGGCAAGGGCGCCACCCGCGACCAGGCGATGAAGAAGTACTCCCGCCTGGAGACGGAGTTCCTCACCAAGGGCGGGTACGCCGCCGAGGCCGAGGCCGCCACCATCGCCGCCGCGCTCGGTCTGCCCGACCGCATCCTGGGCCAGCCCCTGCACACCCTCTCCGGTGGTCAGCGCCGTCGCGTCGAGCTGGCCCGCATCCTGTTCTCGGACTCGGACGTGCTGCTGCTCGACGAGCCCACCAACCACCTCGACGCCGACTCCATCGTCTGGCTGCGGGACTTCCTGAAGACGTACAAGGGTGGCTTCATCGTCATCTCCCACGACGTCGAACTGGTCGAGACGGTCGTCAACAAGGTCTTCTACCTGGACGCCAACCGCTCCGCCATCGACGTCTACAACATGGGCTGGAAGCAGTACCAGCAGCAGCGCGAGGACGACGAGAAGCGCCGCAAGCGCGAGCGCGCCAACGCCGAGAAGAAGGCCGCGACGCTGAACGCGCAGGCCGACAAGATGCGCGCCAAGGCGACCAAGACCGTGGCCGCGCAGAACATGGCCCGCCGCGCCGACAAGCTGCTCGCCGGCCTGGAGCAGGTCCGGGTCAACGACAAGGTCGCCAAGCTGCGCTTCCCGGACCCGGCCCCCTGCGGCAAGACCCCGCTGACGGCCGAGGGCCTGTCCAAGTCGTACGGCTCCCTGGAGATCTTCACCGACGTCGACCTGGCGATCGACCGCGGCTCCCGCGTCGTCGTGCTCGGCCTCAACGGCGCCGGCAAGACCACCCTGCTGCGGATGCTGGCCGGGGTGGAGAAGCCCGACACCGGCGAGGTGATCCCGGGCCACGGCCTGAAGATCGGCTACTACGCCCAGGAGCACGAGACCCTGGACCCGGACCGCACCGTCCTGGAGAACATGCGCTCGTCCGCGCCGGACACCGACCTGGTGCAGATCCGCAAGATCCTCGGCTCCTTCCTCTTCTCCGGCGACGACGTGGACAAGCCGGCCGGGGTGCTCTCCGGCGGTGAGAAGACCCGTCTGGCGCTGGCCTCCCTGGTGGTCTCCTCCGCCAACGTCCTGCTGCTCGACGAGCCCACCAACAACCTCGACCCGGCCAGCCGCGAGGAGATCCTCGGGGCGCTGCGCGACTTCTCGGGCGCGGTCGTGCTGGTCACCCACGACGAGGGCGCGGTCGACGCGCTCCAGCCGGAGCGGATCATCCTGCTGCCGGACGGGGTGGAGGACCTGTGGAGCCCGGCGTACGCCGACCTGGTCAACCTGGCCTGACCGGACGTGGACATTCGTCCACCGATCGGACCAGAAAAACTAGTCCCTACGGCGTGTCCGGGAATGAAGTAGCTCCCGATTCCGTTTAAGAACTTCCCGTCGGCCCGCCACTCGATCGTGGTCGGGCCGACGCTGCTGATCAGCCCTTTCGCGGCGGGCGGCGGATTCCACCTGGGGGCGCGCACTCTGAGTGAGCGCCCCGACGCGCTCGGATCACCACCGCAGGACTGCACATTCCCGACATCGGACTTGCCGAATGGGTGGCCAGGAGGCGGTGGATGGGTGATCATGGGAATCTGACCGAGCAACGCTATGAGGAGGCACGGGTGGCCGAGACTCTGAAAAAGGGCAGCCGGGTGACCGGTGCCGCGCGTGAGAAGCTCGCGGCCGATCTCAAGAAGAAGTACGACGCCGGGGCGAGCATTCGCGCCCTCGCTGACGAGACCGGCCGTTCCTACGGCTTCGTGCACCGGATGCTCAGCGAGTCCGGAGTGGTGCTCCGGGGCCGCGGCGGTGCCACGCGAGGCAAGAGCAAGGCGACTGCCGGAGCCGGTTCCTGACGGCTCGTCAGCCACAGCTGAATGGCGCGGCGGCAGGGCGCCGGCCGAGGGCGCGGCGGTCCACCGCCGACTGATCGTCCGTCCTCGGACCGAGCGGACCGGCCGCCGATCGTCATGTCCCGATCCTTCACCCGTTCGGCGCAATCGCCCCGCGTGGATCTTTCCTGGGTGCGGCTCTGCCGCTGAGCGCCCGCTTTTGTTACTCTCCGGTAGCCGAATCCCTCGCCACCGGAGGTTCCCGCATGACCGCCCCCGCCATCGACCCGCAGGCCCCGAGCTGGGAGCGCGACGGCGTCCGCCTGGAGATCGAGGGCGAACTCGCCGTCGTCACCCTCTGTCAGCCCGCGCGCCGCAACGCCCAGTCGCCCGCCCTCTGGCGCGCCCTCGTCGACGCCGGCCGCGACCTCCCCGGCAGTGTCCGGGTCGTGCTGCTGCGCGCCGAGGGCCTCTCCTTCTCCGCCGGTCTCGACCGTGCGATGTTCACCCCCGAAGGCATCCCCGGCGAGCCCACCTTCCTTCAGCTCGCCGCCGCCGACGACCGCGAACTCGACGAGACCATCGCCTCCTACCAGGACGCTTTCACCTGGTGGCACCGGGCCGACCTGATCTCCATCGCCGCCGTCCAGGGCCACGCCGTGGGCGCCGGCTTCCAGCTCGCCCTGGGCTGCGACCTGCGCGTCGTCGCCGAGGACGTGCGGTTCGCCATGAAGGAGACCTCGCTCGGACTGGTCCCCGACCTCGCCGGCACCAAGCCGCTCACCGACCTCGTCGGCTACGCCCGGGCGCTCGAGATCTGCGCCACCGGCCGCTGGGTCGGCGCCGAGGAGGCCACCACCATCGGCCTCGCCAACCTGGCCGTGCCCGGCACCGAACTGGACGCCGCCGCCCGCGACCTCGCCGCCGCGCTGCTGGCCGCCCCGCGCGGAGCCGTCATCGAGACCAAGGCCCTCCTCCAGGGCGCCTCCCGGCGCACCCTCGACGAGCAGCGCTCCGCCGAACGGGTGGCGCAGGCCCGTCGCCTGCGGGAGCTCGCCGGCATCGGCGACTGACCGCCGTACACATCGGGCGAAGGGCCCGGCCCCGGGGAGCATCCGGGGTCGGGCCCTCGCCGTTCCGGCGGGCGGGGTTCGTGGCGGAATGTCACAGTTGGGATGGTTTGCGATACAGCTGGTGCCGTTACGACGGGAGAACACCCCATGCCTGACACTCCGACGCCTGCGAGCCTGCACAAGAACCCCGGCCACGCCCCCAACCCGGGCGCAGCGCCGTCCACCCCCAAGCCCGGCCCCACCGGCGCGGGCGGAGGCGACGGCGGCCGGCCCGTCGGGGAGCGCGGGCGGACGGCACTGGCCGTGGGGGTGGTCGAGAAGATCGCCGGAATGGCCGCCCGTGAAGTCTCCGGAATCCACGCCCTCGGCTCCGGCCTCTCCCGCACCTTCGGCGCCATGCGCGACCGGGTACCCGGCGGGAAGTCCAGCATCGGGCGGGGCATCAAGGCCGAGGTCGGCGAGAAGCAGACCGCCATCGACATCGCACTGGTCGTCGAATACGGCGTGGTCATCCCCGAACTCGCCCACCAGGTGCGGGAGAACATCATCGACGCCGTGGAACGCATGACGGGCCTCGAGGTCGTCGAGGTCAACATCGCCGTCAACGACGTCCACCTGCCCGACGAGGCGGATGTCGAGGAGGAGGAAGAGCAGGCGCTCTCCCCGGGACAGCGCCCGAGGCTCCGGTAGACCCGGACGGTAGCCCCGGACGGACCCACAGCACGAGGAGGAACGGATGAACCTGGCCATCGTCGGCCTGGTGGTGGGCATGGCCCTCGGTTTCGCCGGGTACTTCGGCGGCTTCGCGGCGTTCCTGCTCGTGGCGGCGCTCGGACTGGTCGGCTTCGTGCTCGGGCGCGTACTGGAAGGGGACATCGAGCTGGGCGACCTCGGTGACCTGCTGCGCGGGCGGGACCGGCGTCGTTGACCCCCCCGGCCGGCGGCACAGCCGCCCTCCCCTCCCGCGCCGCCGCCACCCGAGGCCGCCTGAGAATCGCCGACCGGGTCTACACCCGGATCGCGGCCACCGCCGCCCGCGAGGCCCTGGCCGCCGCCTGGGCCGGACGCGCTGTCGCAGGGAAGCCGCCCACGGTGTCCGTGCACGTCCCGGGCAGCACGGTGACCGTGCGGGTGGGCGTGGAACTGCCCTTCCCCGCGGACCTCGGCGCACTGGCGCGGGGCGTACGGGAGCGGGTGGCGGCGCAGGTCCTGGGGCTGACGGGGACGCGGGTGTCGGAAGTGGTGGTCGTGGTCGAGAAGTTGATCCCCCGGGGGGCCTCGTGAGCGAGGACCCCGAGGGTTCTGCCGAGGGCATCGAGGAGCCGCCGCCGGCGAAGGTGCGGCGACTGCGGGCGCCCCGAACGGCCGCCGCGGCGCTGGTCGCCACCGCGCTGCTGGTGGCGGCGGGGGCGCTGCTCTACGACGTCGTGGCGGTCCGGGCCGGGCAGCCCGCCCGCCGGTGGCGGGCGCAGCTCGCGGACGAGCTGGCCACCCGTCACCTCGACGACCTGTGGGTGCTGGTCGGCGCCGGGGCGGCCGTGCTGCTGGGCGGCTGGCTGCTCTGGCTGGCCCTCGCACCCGGACTGCGGAAGTGGCTGCAGCTGCGCCCGTACGGCGACACCACTGCGGCCATCGACCGCGCCGGCGTCGGCCACCTGCTGGCCGACCGGGCGGCAGGGCTGACGGGCATCGAGGACCTGCGCATCCGCGTGCGCCGGAGGCGAGTCCGGGTGCGCCTGACCGGCCCGGCCGATCCCGCGTCGGTTCAGCGGCAGCTGCGGGACGAGCTGGCCAGGGTCGGCCTGGCCCGGGAGCTGCGGCTGGACGTCCGCGCCGCACGCGGCGCCGGTGCGGCTGACGGGCCTGAGCGGGAGCGGGTGGCGGTGTGAGACGCGGCGTGGTGAACCGGGTGGTGCTGGGGCTGGTGGGGATGGTGCTGCTCGGGGTGGGGGTGCTGGTGCTGGCGGGCGGGTTGAACCTGTACCGGCATCTGGGGGTGGCGCCGCCGTCCTGGTGGCCGTTGACCTCGCCCGACCAGCCGGTGGTGAGTGAGCGCTCGCGGATGCGGTGGGTCGCGGAGGACTGGTGGTGGCCCGCCGTGATCTCCGGGCTGTCGGTGCTGGTGGTGGGCACGGTCTGGTGGCTGGTGGCGCAGCTGCGGCGCAGCGGGCTCTCCAGCATCGCGGTGCCGACTCCGGGGGCCGGGGGCCTCAAGCTGAGGGTCGCGGCGCGGGCGCTGGAGGAGGTGTTGGAGAGCGGGACGGCGGTGCTGCCGGAGGTGGAGCGGGCCGGGGTGCGCCTGGTGCGGGCGCCCCGGCACCCCCGGCTGCGCGGCGCCGTACGGCTGACGCCGGGCGGGGACCCGGCGGGGCTGGTGGCGCACTTCGAGGACGGGCCTCGGGCGGACGCCCTGGCGAGCCTGGGGCTGCCCGAGCTGCCCGCCGAGCTGAGGGTGCGGGTGCTGCAGGCGGCCCCCGTCGAGCACCGGCACCGGTGGCCGAGGCGCCGGCGCAAGCAGCACCCGCGCGTGGTCTAGGGCGTGTCTGACGATTCCCGCCGGGCGGTCGCCGCCGGGGCACGCACCTAGAGGGTGCGCAGGGCCCCGCCGTCCACCGGGATCATCACGCCGGTCAGGTACGACGCCGCGGGCGACAGCGCGAAGGCCGCGACCTTGCCGAACTCCTCCGGGGTGCCGTACCTGCGCAGGGGGATGGCGGCGCACGCCTGTTCGCGGGCGGCGTCGGGGTCGGGGGCGAGGCCGTCGAGTTCGCGGACGCGGTCGGTGTCGATGCGGGCGGGGAGGAGGCCGATGACGCGGATGCCGCGCGGGCCGAGTTCGTCGGCGAGGGCCTTGGCGGCCATGGCGAGGCCGGGGCGCAGGCCGTTGGAGACGGCGAGGCCGGGGACGGGCTGGCGGACGGAGCTGGAGAGGACGAAGCCGATCACGCCGCCTTCGGGGAGTTCGGCGGCGGCGGTGCGGGCGATGCGCAGGGCGCCGAGGAAGACGGACTCGAAGGCGTCGCGCCAGGCGGATTCGGGGGTGGTCCCGACGGTGCCGGCCTGGGGGCCGCCGACGCTGATCAGGACGCCGTCGAAGCGGCCGAAGCGGTCGCCGGCCTCGGTGACGAGACGTTCGGCGGTGGCGGGGTCGGCGTTGTCGGCGACCAGGCCCTGGGCGCTGCCGAGGGCGGACAGTTCGGCGACGGCGGAGTCGACGGCGGCCTGGGTGCGGCCGGTGATCAGCACGTGGGCGCCGTCGGCGGCGAGTTCGCGGGCGGTGGCGAGGCCGAGGCCCCGGGTGGCGCCGGTGACGACGTACGCCTTGTTCTTGAGTCCGAGATCCATGGGGACCATCTTGCCGCCCGGGGCTGGCGTTGACGTCCGGGGGAAGGTTTACGGTCGTCACTCGAGAGCACGGGAGGTCGGCCATGAGGATCGGGGAACTGGCGGAGCTGGCGGGGACGACCACGCGCACGCTGCGGTACTACGAGCAGCTGGGGCTGCTGCCGGCCCGTCGGGCGGGCAACGGGTACCGGGCGTACGACGACGCGGACGTCCGGTTGCTGCGGGAGATCCGCATGCTCCAGGACTTCGGGTTCGGGCTGGAGGAGACCCGGCCGTTCGTGGAGTGCCTGCGGGCGGGGCACCCGGAAGGGGATTCCTGCCCGGCCTCGCTGGAGGTGTACCGGCGCAAGCTCGCGGAGCTGGACGACTGCATCGCCCGGCTGGAGGACGTCCGGCGGCAGGTGGCGGGGCAGTTCGAGCGGGCGGTGCAGGCGCGGGACGAGCTGGCGGCCTCCGTGCAGCCGCCGTTGTGTGAACTGACCGAGGACTGACCGAGGACTGACCGAGGACTGACCGAGGAGGAGTAGTCGATGGAGATCGCAGGGGTGCCGGCGGTGACGGACGCGACGTTCGCGGCGGAGGTGCTGGAGGCGGAGGGGCCGGTGCTGGTGGACTTCACGGCGGACTGGTGCCCGCCGTGCCGGATGATGGCGCCGGTGCTGGCCGACATCGCCCGGGAGGAGGCGCACCGGCTGCGGGTGGTGAGCCTGGACGTGGACGTGAACCCGGAGACGCAGGCGGCGTACGGCGTGCTGTCGATGCCGACGCTGATGGTGTTCAAGGGCGGGGAGCCCGTGCGCTCGGTGGTGGGGGCGCGGGCGAAGGCCCGGCTGCTGCGCGAGCTGGAGGAGGTGCTTTAGGCCTGGGCCGGGACGGCTTCGGCGGACACCTCGGCCTCGGCGGCCTGCCGGGCGCGGTCCTTGGCCTCCCGGCGGGCGAGGATCACGACGCCGACCGGGATCATCGCGGTGAACAGCCACCACTGGATGGCGTAGGCCATGTGCGGCCCGATGTCGGAGTGGTTGGGCTCGGGGACGAGCTGGGGCTGGTCGGCGGGGGCCGGGGTGGTGGCGGCGAGTTCGAGGTAGCCGCCGAGGAGGGGGGAGCCGCCCTCCTTGGACTGCTCCTCGGTGTTGATCAGGTTGAACTGGCGGTCGGGCAGGCCCGCGCGGTCCTTGATGCCGCTGTCGCCGTACGTCTCGTCGGCGCGCAGCCGGCCGGTGAGGGTGACCTCGCCGGCCGGGGCGGCGGGGACGGGCGGGTACTCGGTGGCGGTGGCGGCGGAGGCGACCCAGCCGCGGTTGACCAGGAGGGTGCCCTTGCCGTCGGCGAGCTTGAGCGGGGTCACCACGAAGTAGCCGATGCTGCCGCTGGAGTCGGTGCGCTTGCGGACGACGAACTCGTGTGCCGTGTCGTACTGCCCGGTGGCCGTCACCGTGCGCCAGGTGAGGTCCTTGGGGACGGTCGCTCCGGGGGCGCCGGAGAGGGTGTGGAAGGGGACGGGCGCGGCGGTGAGGGCCTTGCCGATCAGCTCGTTCCGGGCCACCCGCGCCTCGTGGCGGTGCAGCTGCCAGAATCCCAGCTCGATCGTCGCGGGGATCAGCAGCAGCGCGATCAGGACGGTGATCAGCCACTGGCGGGTCAGCAGGAATCGGTACACACCGGAACGGTACGCCGACCTCACACCCGGCTCACGCACCGGGGTGCGGGGCGACCTCGCGCAGGAGCTGGAGGAAGGCGTCCTCTCCGACGACGGGGGTGCCGACCTCGCGGGCCCTGCGCGCCTTGCCGCTCCAACTGGTCGGCTCGTTGGTGACGAGCAGGCTGGTGAGGCGGCTCACGGAGGTGGCGATGTGCAGGCCCGCCTCGGTGGCGCGGTCCTCCAGGAGCTCCCGGTCGGTGGCGGTGTCGCCGGTGAAGGCGATCCGCATGCCCTGGACGAGCGGCTTGCCGTCCTCCCAGCGCCCCGGGTTGGGGTACGGGCAGGGCGGGCGCTTCTTGGCCTGGCGGTACTGGGAGCCGGTCCAGCCGCCGCGGCCGGGGGCGGCGGGTTCGTCCTCGCCGAGGTCGGTGACCGCCACGCAGGTCTGCAGGGGCAGGGGGACGCCGCCGTCGCGGGCCAGGTGCAGGCTGGGGCGGAACGCCTCGGCGAGGACGCGGGCGTCGTCGAGGGCGTTGTGGGCCTGGCGCTGCTGGACGCCGAAGTGGGCGGCGAGCGAGGAGAGCTTGCCGTTGGGCAGCGGCAGCCGCAGGTCGCGGGAGAGGACCATGGTGCACAGCCGCTGCTCGACGGGGGCGTGCAGGCCGGCCCGGGAGAACTCGCGGGAGATCATGTTCCAGTCGAAGAGCGCGTTGTGGGCGACCAGGACGCGCCCGCGCAGCCTCTCGGCGAACTCCTCGGCGATCTGCGGGAAGGTGGGCGCGCCGGAGAGCAGCTCCGAGGTGAGGCCGTGGATCCACACCGGGCCCGGGTCCCGCTCGGGGTTGACCAGGGTGTACCAGTGGTCGGTGACCTCGCCGTCGTGGTCCAGCTGGTAGACGCCCGCGGAGATGACGCGGTCCGAGCGGCCGAGGCCCGTGGTCTCGACGTCGACCACCGCGAAGGGTGCGGCGGAGCGCTGGGCGGGGACCGCGGCGGTCCGCGGTGCGCCGAACGTCTCGGGCTGGATCGGTTGCATGGTCCAACAGGATAAGGGGCCGGTCGAAATGTTCGGGCGGACCGGCCGGAATAGAGTGGGCGACGAGGGGATTCGTACATCAGCCGGGGGGCTTCGTACATCTCTTTCGTAAGGACGATTCCATGCGCGCCACCGTGATCCACGGCCCGAACGACATCCGGATCGAAGAGGTCCCGGATCCGGTGATCCAGCAGCCGACCGACGTGGTCGTGCGTGTGCTGAACGCCTGTATCTGCGGCAGTGATCTGTGGGCCTACCGCGGGGTGGCGCAGCGGGTCGCCGGGCAGCGGATCGGCCACGAGTTCCTCGGTGTGGTCGAGGAGGCGGGCGCCGAGGTGCGCGGGTTCGCGGTGGGCGATCTCGTGGTGGCGCCGTTCGTCTGGTCGGACGGCGTGTGTGAGTTCTGTCTCGAGGGGCTGCAGACCTCCTGCCCGCACGGCGGCTTCTGGGGTCAGGTCGGCTCGGACGGCGGGCAGGGCGAGGCCGTGCGGGTGCCGTTCGCGGACGGCACGCTGGTGAAGCTGCCGAAGGAGGCGGCCGGGGACGAGAAGCTGCTGCCCGGGCTGCTGGCGCTGTCGGACGTGATGGCCACCGGCCACCACGCGGCCGTCTCGGCGGGGGTGCGCGAGGGCGCCACGGTCGCGGTGGTCGGCGACGGCGCGGTGGGCCTGTGCGGGGTGCTGGCGGCGCACCGGCTGGGCGCGGGCCGGATCATCGCGCTGGGCCGGCACACGGCGCGCACGGACCTGGCCCGGCGCTTCGGGGCGACGGACGTGGTGGCCGAGCGCGGCGATGCGGCGATCGAGGCGGTGCGGGAGCTGACCGGCGGGCTGGGCGCGCACGCGGTGCTGGAGGCGGTGGGGACGGAGGAGTCGATGCGTACGGCCGTCTCGATCGCCCGCGACGGCGGCGCCGTCGGGTACGTCGGGGTGCCGCACGGCGGCAGCGCCGGCGTCGACATCGGTCAGATGTTCGGCCGAAACGTTTCCCTCAACGGAGGTGTGGCCCCGGCCCGCGCGTACATCCCCGAGCTGCTGCCGGACGTGCTCTCGGGCGCGATCGAGCCGGGCCTGGTCTTCGACCGCACCGTGGACCTGGACGGCGTTCCGGACGGTTACCGGGCCATGGACGACCGCTCGGCGCTGAAGGTCCGTATCGCGTTCTGACACGGCGTCGGCCGGTCCGACATCGGAAGGGGTGGCACCGCCTGGGCGGTGTCACCCCTTCCGCATGTGGAGACGGTGGTGGTTTTCGGCCATTCGGATAGTGCGCAGGGGTGAACGGCTGGCTGATCGCGGTCAACCCCTTCCGGGGTGGGCACCACGCTCCTAGCATTGCGCGGCGCGCACGAGAACTGTGACGCCCCTCACGTTCGATCGTTCCCCACGTGCGACGCTACGCCGAAGGAGTGAGGAGTAAGGGTGGATTCCCCGCCGATCACCACGTCCCCCACGGAAGTCCAACTCATCGACGACAGCGAGGAGTTCAGGAGCCTGCGGCGCTCGTTCCGGAGCTTCGCCTTCCCCGTCACCATCGCTTTCGTCCTCTGGTACCTGCTCTACGTGCTGCTCTCCTGCTACGCGCCCGGGCTGATGGGCACGAAGGTCGCCGGCCACGTCAACCTCGCGATGGTGTTCGGGCTCCTGCAGTTCGCGTCCACCTTCGCCATCGCCGCCTGGTACGCCCGCTACGCCGACCGGCGGATCGACCCGCCCGCCGCCGCGATCCGCGAGGCGTACGGCGCCGTCGTCCACGCCCCCCGGGAGGCCGCCGAATGATCTTGCTCGCCAGCTCCGCCACCGAGCACCGCGGCCTGACGATGTCCCTCTTCGGGCTGTTCGTGGCGGCCACCCTGGTCATCACCGTCTGGGCCGGGCGCCAGAACCGCAGCGCCGCCGACTTCTACGCCGGCGGCCGCGGCTTCACCGGATTCCAGAACGGCCTGGCCATCTCGGGTGACTACATGTCCGCCGCGTCCTTCCTGGGCATCGCCGGCATCATCGCCCTCAACGGCTACGACGGGTTCCTCTACTCGATCGGCTTCCTGGTCGCCTGGCTGGTCGCCCTGCTGCTGATCGCCGAACCGCTGCGCAACTCCGGCCGGTTCACCATGGCCGACGTGCTCGCCTTCCGGATGCGCCAGCGGCCGGTGCGCACCGCGGCGGGCGTCTCCACCATCGTGGTGTCGATCTTCTACCTGCTCGCCCAGATGGTCGGCGCCGGGGCCCTGGTGGCCCTGCTGCTCGGCGTCACCGGGGAGGGCGCCAAGCGCTGGACCATCCTCGCCGTCGGCGCCCTGATGATCATCTACGTGGTGATAGGGGGCATGAAGGGCACCACCTGGGTGCAGATCGTCAAGGCGGTGCTGCTGATCGCCGGCGCCGCCCTGATGACCGTCCTCGTCCTCGCCAAGTACCACTTCAACCCCTCCGAGCTGCTCGGCGCCGCCGCCGACGCCAGCGGGAAGGGCGCGCAGTTCCTCGAACCGGGGCTCAAGTACGGGGCGAACGACACCTCCAAACTGGACTTCATCAGCCTGGGGATCGCCCTGGTCCTCGGCACCGCGGGCCTGCCGCACATCCTCGTGCGCTTCTACACCGTGCCCACCGCCAAGACCGCCCGGAAGTCGGTGCTCTGGGCGATCGGCATCATCGGCGTCTTCTACCTGATGACCCTCGCCCTCGGCTTCGGCGCGGCCGCGCTGGTCGGCAGGAAGGGCATGGCGGCCGTCGAGGGCAAGACCGTCTCCGGCAACACCGCGGCCCCGCTGCTCGCCGAGCAGCTCGGCGGCGGCAGCGGCACCACCGGCGGGGCGGTGATGCTCGCCGTGATCTCGGCCGTCGCCTTCGCCACCATCCTGGCCGTCGTCGCCGGGCTCACCCTCGCCTCCTCCGCCTCCTTCGCCCACGACCTCTACGCCAACGTGATCCGGCGCGGCAAGGCCAGCGAGAAGGAGGAGGTGCGGTCCGCGAAGTGGGCGGCCGTGGCGATCGGCGCGGTCGCCATCGTGCTCAGCCTCTACGCGGGCAAGCTCAGCACCGCCGCCCTCGTCGCCCTGGCCTTCGCGGTGGCCGCCTCGGCGAACCTGCCGACCCTGCTCTACTCGCTGTTCTGGAAGCGCTTCAACACCGCGGGCGCCGTCAGCTCCGTCTACGCCGGGCTGGTCACCTCCGTGGTGCTGGTGATCTTCTCCCCGGTGCTCTCCGGGGGCAAGAACTCCCTGTTCCAGGGCGTGGACTTCCACTGGTTCCCGCTGGAGAACCCCGGGCTGGTGTCCATCCCGGTCGGCTTCCTGGCGGGCTGGATCGGCACCCTGCTGTCCGGCGAACCCGCCGACGAGGCGAAGTACGCTGAACTGGAGGTCCGCTCACTGACCGGACTGGGCGCCCACTGATCGTTCCACGTGACTATGCTGGCCCGGCCCCGCCCGTGCGGCGTGGGCCGGGTCGGTGCGTTCACCGGCCGCACACTCGGGAAGGGGCGCCACATGCTGCTCGACAGCTTCGGACGACAGGCCGTCGACCTGCGGGTCTCCCTCACCGACCGGTGCAACCTGCGCTGCACCTACTGCATGCCGGAGGAGGGCCTCAGCTGGCTCGCCAAGCCCGAGCTGCTCACCGACGAGGAGATCGTCCGGCTGGTCGGGATCGCCGTGCGCGACCTGGGCGTGCGCGAGGTGCGCTTCACCGGCGGCGAGCCGATGCTGCGCCCCGGGCTGGTCGGCATCGTCGCGGCCTGCGCCGAGCTGGAGCCGAGACCGGAGCTGTCGCTGACCACCAACGGCATCGGCCTGGGCCGCACCGCCGCGGCGCTGCGCGAGGCCGGGCTGAACCGGGTCAACGTCTCCCTGGACACCCTCGACCCCGAGGTGTTCCACACCCTCACCCGCCGCCGGCGCCTCCAGGACGTGCTGGACGGGCTCGCCGCCGCCGAGGAGGCCGGGCTGACGCCGGTCAAGCTCAACGCGGTACTGATGCGCGGGGTCAACGACCACGAGGCGCTCGACCTGCTGGCCTGGTGCCTGGAGCGCGGCTACGAGCTGCGCTTCATCGAGCAGATGCCGCTGGACGCCCAGCACGGCTGGGACCGCTCGGCGATGATCACCGCCGAGGAGATCCTCGAGCGGCTCGGCGCCCGGTTCTCGCTCACCCCGGAGCCCTCCGCCCGCCGGGGCGCGGCGCCCGCCGAACGCTGGATCGTGGACGGCGGGGCCGGGCGGGTGGGCGTGATCGCCTCCGTCACCCGGCCGTTCTGCCGGGCCTGCGACCGGACCAGGCTCACCGCGGACGGGCAGGTGCGCAACTGCCTGTTCGCCACCGAGGAGAGCGACCTGCGCGCGGCGCTGCGCTCGGGGGCCGACGACGCCGAACTGGCGGCGCTGTGGCGGGCGGCGATGTGGGGGAAGAAGGCCGGGGCCGGAATCGACGACCCCGAGTTCCACCAGCCGGAGCGGCCGATGTCCGCGATCGGCGGTTAGCCGCCGGCGGCTAACTCTCGGCAGCCTCGGGGGTCCAGTCGGCGAAGGCGACGACCTCCTTGAGGAAGCCGCGCACGCTCAGGAACTGCGAGAGGTGCTCGCGGTGCTCGTCGCAGGCGAGCCAGGTCTTGCGGCGGTCCGGGGTGTGCAGCTTGGGGTTGTTCCACACCAGCACCCACAGGGCGTCGGCCCGGCAGCCCTTGGCGGAGCAGATCGGGGTGTCCATCGGGCCGTCCTCGGAGCTTGGCGGGTGGTTCCGCACCGCCAGTCTTTCACGCGCGATCTGTCACGCGGGCCCGGCCGCCGGGGGAGCGGGCATGGCGACGCCGGGCAGCCACGGGGGGAGCCGCCCGGCGTCGGTCCGTCGCTCCGACGGGGGATGCGGAGCGCGTACGCAGTATGTCACGTGGAGGGGCTCGGTTGGGGAGGTCCTGCAAGATTAATCTGAGGTTCTTTTGAGCTTTCCGGTCGCCATTTCCGAACGGAAACGTACAGAACGGGCAGTCAGTTCACGTCCTGTGAAGATTCGGTGGCGTCCTTCTTCGCACCGCCCGCACCGCCCGCACCGCCTGCCCCGGCCGTCGCACCCGCACCACCGCTACCACCGGGGCCCAGCATCAGCGGGGTGCCGGCTGGGATGTCGAAGGTGCTCGGCAGGCCCGGGGCCCGCTCCCGGCCCGCGTTGGCGACCAGCACCGCGAAGTACGGCAGCAGCACCGCGCCCGCCAGGGCGCCGAACGCCAGCCAGCGCTGGACGTCCCACAGCACCACGGCCAGCAGTACGCACACGGTGCGCAGCAGCATCGAGGCGACGTAGCGGCGCTGACGGCCCCTGACGTCCTCGCTGAGGCTGCTGCGCGCCCCGGTGATCCGGAAGACTTCGTCGCCGCTCTTGCCCATGTGTCCAACCGCCCTCGTCCACGCGCCCGCGCGCCTCGCCGCACGACCTTCTCACGGTACGCCCGGGGGGTGGCCGCGACGAGGGCGGGTGCGCCGGACGGGTCGGTGCTGGGGCAGGCCCCGTGCTGGGGCAGGCCCCGTGCTAGGAGCGGCGGGAGAGGTACTGCGGGGGGACGGCGTCGGTGAGCCAGACGCCGTTCTCGCTGACGCGGAACTCGTGCCCCGCCGCCGCCATCGCGGCGGCGTTGACCGTCAGCACCACCGGGCGGCCGTGCCGGGCGCCGACCCTGGTCGCGGTCTCGGTGTCCGCCGACAGGTGGACGTCCTGGCGGGCCATCGGGCGCAGGCCCTCGTGGAAGATCGCCGCCAGGTGGCGGTCGGCGGTGCCGTGGTAGAGCACCGGGGGCGGCACGGCGGCGGCCAGACCGAGGTCGACCGCCACCGTGTGGCCCTGGTTCGCGCGGATCGAGAGACCGTCGGCCGAGTAGCCGAAGCGGCGCTTGTTGTTGGTGGCCACGACGTGGTCCAGCTCCGCCCTGCTCAGCCGGTTGCCCTTGGCCGCCAGCGCCGCGAGCAGCACGTCGATCCGGACCCAGCCGGCCTCGTCGAGCTCGACGCCGACCCGCCCGGGGTCGTGCCGCAGGATGCGGGAGAGCATCTTGCTCGTCCTGACCGTGCGCTTCTCGTCCATGTCTCTCGTATCCCCCCGTCGGCCAGCGGCTACGAAGCCTGGCTGACCGAACTCATGTTGAAGTCCGCGACACGCACGGGTGGCATCGCGGTGCGGGTGAAGTAGTCGTTCCACTCGCGGGGCAGGCAGCGCTCGGTGCGGCCCACCTCGGTGATCCGGCCCAGCAGGTCCACCGGGGACTCGTTGAACCGGAAGTTGTTGACCGCGCCGACGACCTCGCCGTTCTCGACGAGGTAGACGCCGTCCCGGGTCAGGCCCGTGAGCAGCAGCGTGGCCGGGTCCACCTCGCGGATGTACCAGAGGCAGGTGAGCAGGAGGCCGCGCTCGGTGCGGGCGATCATCTCGTCCAGCGTGGGCGCGGACGCCTGGTCGGCCGTCTCCAGCACCAGGTTGTCCACGGCCGGGCGCAGCGGCAGGCCCGTGAGGTCGGCCCCGTGGCGGCTGGTGACCAGGTCGTTGAGCACGCCCTCGCGCAGCCACTGGGTGGCGGTGATCGGCAGGCCGTCGTCGAAGACCGAGACGTCCCCGCCGCTGGAGTGGGTGAGGACGAACGGCGCGGCCTCGAGCCCCTCCTCGTGCGGGTCGGAGCGCAGGGTCAGCGGCAGCGGGCTGAGCTTCTCGCCGACGCGGGTGCCCCCGCCGGCCTTGGAGAAGACCGTGCGGCCCTCGTGGGCGTCGCGGCCGCCCGAGGACCAGTTGAGATAGATCATCAGGTCGGCGACGGCCGAGGGCGGCAGCAGCGTCTCGTAGCGGCCGGCCGGCAGGTCGACCTTGCGCGCGCCCCAGCCCAGGCGCTTGGTCAGCTCGGCGTGCAGGGCGGGCAGGTCGACGTCCGTGAAGTCCCGGGTGGCGGCGCCGGCCCAGGCCGAGCCGGACAGGTCGGCCGTCTTGGCGTTGATCTCGACCATGCCGGTGGGCTGGTCGTGGCGCAGCCGCAGGCCCGTGGAGCTGCCGAGGTAGCTGGTGACGATCTCGTGCCGGGCGAAGCCGTACAGCAGCTCGCCCTGGGCGGCGGCGCGGGCGAAGGCCTCGCCCAGGGCCGGCCCGAAGGCGTCGAACACGGCGATGGAGGTCTCCGCCGGGGGCTCGGTGAAGCCCGGGGAGACCGGCAGGCCGGAGGCCAGCGGCTGGGCGTCCTCGGCGGGGCCGGCCGCGCGGGCGGCGTCCTCGGCGGCGCGGACCAGGGACTCGACGTCCTCGGCGGTGACGGCCTCGCGGGAGACCACGCCGGAGGCGGTGCCCTCGGCGCCGTCGACGGTGGCGATCACGGTGAGGCGCCGGCCCCGGGTGACGCCGTTGGTGGTCAGGGCGTTGGCGGCCCAGCGCAGGTTGGCGGTGGACTCCTCGTCGGCGATCACCACGCAGCCGTCGGCGCGGGAGAGGCTCAGCGCCAGCTCGACGAGCTCGTGGGGCCGGGTCGTGGTCAGGTCGGTCATCAGTGACCCGCCTCCTGCTGGGTGTTGAGCACGTTGACGTTGCGGAACAGCGCCGAGGGGCAGCCGTGGCTGACCGCCGCGACCTGGCCGGGCTGCGCCTTGCCGCAGTTGAAGGCGCCGCCGAGGACGTAGGTCTGCGGGCCGCCGACGGCCGTCATCGAGCCCCAGAAGTCGGTGGTGGTGGCCTGGTAGGCGAAGTCCTTGACCTGGCCCGCGAGTTCGCCGTTCTTCACGGCGTAGGCGCGCTGGCCGGTGAACTGGAAGTTGTAGCGCTGCATGTCGATGGACCAGGAGCGGTCGCCGACGATGTAGAGGCCGTTCTCCACCTGGGAGATCAGCCCGGCGGTGTCCGGGCCGCCGGCGGCGGGCTGCAGCGAGACGTTGGCCATGCGCTGGACGGGCACGTGCGCCGGGGAGTCGGCGAAGGCGCAGCCGTTGGAGCGCTCGAAGCCCTTCAACTTGGCCATGCCGCGGTCGAGTTGGTAGCCGACCAGGGTGCCGTCCTTGATGAGGTCCCAGGACTGGGTGGCCACGCCCTCGTCGTCGTAGCCGATGGTGGACAGGCCGTGCTCGGCGGTGCGGTCACCGGTGACGTGCATCAGCTCGGAGCCGTACTTCAGCGAGCCGAGCTGGTCGAAGGTGGCGAAGGAGGTGCCGGCGTAGGCGGCCTCGTAGCCGAGGGCGCGGTCCAGCTCGGTGGCGTGGCCGATGGACTCGTGGATGGTGAGCCAGAGGTTGGACGGGTCGATGACCAGGTCGTAGCGGCCGGCCTCGACGCTGGGGGCCTTCATCTTCTCGGCCAGCAGGGTGGGGAGCTCGGCGAGCTCGGCGTCCCAGTCCCAGCCCGTGCCCCGCAGGCTCTGTCCATCGGGGGACGACCCCCGGACCCCCGTGAGATATTCGAAGCCGCGCCCGACCGGCGGGGCCAGGGTGGCCATGGTGTCGAAGGCGCCGGTGCGCTCGTCGACGGAGGTGGCCTCCAGGCCGGGGTGGAGCCGGATGCGCTGCTGGGTGGTGACCGTGCCCGCGGTGTCCGCGTAGAACTTGTTCTCCTGGACGGTCAGCAGGCTCGCCTGGACGTGGGAGACGCCCTCGGCGGCCAGCAGCCGCGAGCTCCACTCGGCGAGCAGCGCCGTCTTCTCGGCGTCCGGCACCTCGAAGGGGTTCACCTCGTAGGAGGAGACCCAGGTGACGTCCCGGTGGACGGGCTCCTCCGCCAGCTCGACCCGCTCGGTGGAGCCGGCCGCCCGGCTGATCCCGCCCGAGAGGCGGGCCACGGCGACGGCCTGCTCGGCGACCCGCACGGCCGCGCCGGGGGTGAGGTCCACGCCGGCGGCGAAGCCCCAGGCGCCGTCCAGCAGCACCCGGACGGCGAAGCCGAGCTGGACGCTGTCGGAGGTGCCGGCCGGGCGGGCGTCGCGCAGCCGCCAGGAGGCGCTGCGGACCCGCTCCAGCCGGAAGTCGGCGTGGGTGACGCCGAGCTCCCGGGCCCGGGTGAGGGCCGCGTCGGCGAGGGTGCGCAGGGGGAGGGCGAGGAACAGCTCGTCGACGGCGCGCCCGTCAGGGGCGCCGGCGCGGTCGGCCGGAGGGATCGGAGGCAATCGGGCTCCCAGGTCGCGGAGGGTGGCGGTGCGGCGGCGCACAGGGCGCGCCGCACCGCATCATTTCCCGTCCACGGGGTTTCCGGCCAGCGCATTTCGGCCGGTGTCACCGTCGCCAGGGTGTGCCTCAGGAGACGATCTCCCACCAGCCGTCCAGCTCCGGCGGGTTGTCGACGTCGACCCGCTCGCCCGGGCGGGGCACGGTCAGCGGGACGGCCTGCGCCTTGGCCTCCTTCAGGAGGCGCTCCACCGGCTCGGCCCACGGGTGCAGGCCCAGGTTGAAGGTGCACCAGTGCACGGGGACGAGCAGGCCCCCGCGCAGGTCGCGGTGGGCGAGGACGGCGTCCTCGGGGGTCATGTGGATGTCGGCCCAGGCGGCGTCGTACGCGCCGATCTGCACCAGCGAGGCGTCGAAGGGGCCGTGCTGCTCGCCGATGCGGGCGTAGCCCTCGAAGTAGCCGGAGTCGCCCGTGTAGAAGACCCTGCGGGTGGGGCCGGCGATGACCCAGGAGCCCCACAGGGTGGTGTTGCGGGTCAGGCCGCGGCCGGAGAAGTGGTGCGCGGAGGTGAGGGTGAGGACGAGGTCGCCGAGGGTGCAGGTCTCGTCCCAGTCCAGCTCGATGATCCGGTGCTCGGGCACGCCCCAGCGCCGCAGGTGGCCGCCGATGCCCAGCGGCACCGCGAAGGGCGCGGACTGGCTGCGCACCAGGCGCTTGACGGTGGCCATGTCGAGGTGGTCGTAGTGGTCGTGCGAGATGAGCACGGCGTCGACCGGCGGCAGCTCCTCCAGCTCGACGGGCACCGGGTGCAGCCGCTTGGGGCCGACGTGGGCGGCGGGCGAGCAGCGGTCGCTCCAGATCGGGTCGAGCAGGACCCGGAAGCCCTCCAGCTCCACCAGCGCGGAGGCGTGCCCGTACCAGGTGATCCGTACGCCCTCGCCGACCGGGCCGTCCTCGGGGGCGGGGCGGACGGTGGGCACCGGGTGGGCGGGGACGCGGCCGCCGCGCTCGAACATCATCCGGCGGGCGGTGCCGGCGTCGAACCCGGGGGCCTCGGAGGCGCGGGCGAGCGTGGAGGGCGCGTTGTGGAAGACGCCGTCGCGGAACTGCGGCGACTCGCGGACCCGGTCCTCGTGCTCGGCGTCCGGGCGCCGCCCGAACGCCGCCGGCAGGTCGCGCAGCGACCATGCGGCCGCGCCGAGGCCCGCCGCCAGGGCGGCCAGGGCCAGTCGTCCTCCGCGCCGGTGGGTGCCGCCGGGCCGTGCCTTGCTCATGGGCGCTGCCTTCATCGCTCGCCGGGACGCCTCGGGGACGGTACGGCCGGTCCCGGGTCGTTCCGCACCACGGGGGCAACGGGCGTCCCGGCCGTGTTGTTCCCGGGCGGCCGCTTCGGCCGGGACGGCTTTTCGAGGGGCCGCCGGGCGGCCTCGGATTGTCGGATTGCGACAGTTCCGCAGGTGTGGCGCTGTCGGAGCCCGATGCGCTGACGCCGCCGGGCGCCCGATAGCGTCACAGGGCGTACGCATTCCGACGTACGCGCTGACACGGGAAGAGGTGGATCGTTGAGCCGCTCGGTTCTCGTCACCGGAGGAAACCGGGGCATCGGCCTCGCGATCGCCCTGGCCTTCGCCGAGGGCGGCGACAAGGTCGCCATCACCAGCCGCTCGGGTGAGGTGCCGGAGGCGCTGGCCAAGTTCGACGTCCTCGCGGTGCGCTGCGACATCACGGACGCCGAGCAGGTCAACGCCGCCTTCACCGAGATCGAGGAGAAGCACGGCGCGGTCGAGGTGCTGGTCGCCAACGCGGGCATCACCAACGACACCCTGCTGCTGCGCATGTCCGAGGAGGACTTCACCTCCGTCCTGGACACCAACCTGACCGGCACGTTCCGGGTGGTCAAGCGCGCCTCCAAGCTGATGATGCGGGCGAAGAAGGGCCGCGTCGTCCTGATCTCGTCCGTCGTGGGCCTGTCCGGCTCGCCGGGCCAGGCGAACTACGCCGCCTCCAAGGCCGGCCTGGTGGGCTTCGCCCGGTCGCTGGCGCGCGAGCTGGGCCCGCGCAACATCACGGTCAACGTGGTCGCCCCCGGCTTCGTGGACACCGACATGACCGCCGTGCTCAGCGACGAGCGCCGCGCGGAGATCGTCTCGGGCGTGCCGCTGGGCCGCTACGCCGCGCCGGCCGAGGTCGCCTCGACGGTGCGGTTCCTCGGGTCGGAGGAGGCCGCGTACATCACCGGAGCCGTCATCCCCGTGGACGGCGGATTGGGCATGGGTCACTGAGCATGAGCGGAATCCTCGAAGGCAAGCGCATCCTGATCACGGGCGTGCTGCTGGAGTCGTCCATCGCCTTCCACACCGCCAAGCTGGCGCAGGAGCAGGGCGCGGAGATCATCCTCACCGCCTGGCCGCGCCCCAGCCTGACCGAGCGCGTCGCGAAGAAGCTGCCGAAGCCCGTCAAGGTGCTGGAGCTGGACGTCTCCAACCCGGAGCACCTGGCCGGCCTGGCGGACAAGGTCCGCGAGGAGCTGCCGACCCTGGACGGCATCGTCCACTCCATCGGCTTCGCCCCGGCGGACGCGCTGGGCGGCGGCTTCCTGGACACCCCGTGGGAGTCCGTGGCCACCGCGATGCACGTCTCGGCGTACTCGCTGAAGTCGCTCACCACGGCGCTGCTGCCGCTGATGCAGGACGGTGGCTCCGTCGTCGGCCTGACCTTCGACGCGCAGTTCGCGTGGCCGCAGTACGACTGGATGGGCCCGGCCAAGGCCGCGCTGGAGGCGACCAACCGCTACCTGGCGCGCTACCTGGGCGAGCGGGACATCCGCTGCAACCTGATCTCGGCGGGCCCGATCGGCTCGATGGCCGCCAAGTCCATCCCGGGCTTCACCGAGCTGGCCGACACCTGGAACCAGCGCTCCCCGCTGAAGTGGGACCTGGCCGACCCGGAGCCGGCCGGTCGCGGCATCGTCGCGCTGCTGTCGGACTGGTTCCCGAAGACCACCGGCGAGATCATCCACGTGGACGGCGGCCTGCACGCCATCGGCGCCTGAGGCCCGCGCCCGCGTACGTACGGACGCCCGGCACCCCCGAGGAGGGGTGCCGGGCGTTTGTCGTCCTCAGGTGTTCTCAGGCCGCCCCGGCAGCTCCGGCAGCTCCGGCAGCTCCGGCAGCCCCGGCCGCTTCGGCGGCGGAGCAGGCGCCGATGGCCCGGCCCGCCTCGACGGAGGCGCGCTGGGCGTCCCGGCCGCGGATGGCGTCCAGGATGGCGTCGTGCCCGATGTAGCGGTCGGCGATCAGCTCGGGGCCGACGTCGTTGCGCAGGTGCTCGCGGGTGACCTCGCCGAGGTCGGCGTAGACGGCGAGCAGCACGTCGTTGTGGGAGGCGGCCACCACCGCCTGGTGGAAGGCGGCGTCGGCCTGGACGAACGCCTCGGCGTCCCCCGAGTGCCAGGCGTCCTCGCGGCGGCCGAGGGCGGCGTCCAGCAGCGCGAGGTCGCGCTCGGTGCGCCGCTCGGCGGCGAGCCCGGCCGCGGAGGTCTCCAGGGCGGCCCGCAGCTCGGCGACCTGGGCCTGGGGAGCGTCGGCGAAGCGGCGGTGCATCACCCCGGCGAGCTCGCTGGTGGCGAGGACGTACGTGCCGGAGCCCTGGCGGATGTCCAGCAGCCCGTTGTGCGCGAGGGCGCGGACGGCCTCACGGACGGTGTTGCGGGCCACGCCCAGCTGGTCGACCAGGGCCGCCTCGGTCGGGATGCGTGAGCCGACGGGCCACTCGCCGGAGGTGATCTGGGCGCGCAGCTGCGCGATCACCTGGTCGGACAGCGGGGTGCGCCTCGGAGAGGACAGCGCCACGGGGGTCTCCTTGCGGCTCTACGGCGTGGGTCTGGGCGTGGGTCTGGGCGTGGGTCTGGGTGTGGGTCCGCGCCGGGGGCGGGGTCCGGGGCGGGTATGTCCGTGTGTCCGTGTGTCCGTGTGTCCGTGTCTGTGTGTCCGGAGGATGAACGGTCGGCACATCATGTCAATACCGAGGTGCGGCAATTCATCCCATCATTCTATGATGGCGCTCATGCCACCCGCAGCAGACACCACAGCCACCTCCCGCCACGAGGCGCCACCACGGACCGAGCGGCCCTCCAAGCCCGCCGGGACGTACGGCGTCTGGCTCTTCGCGATCGCCATCGCCGCCGCCGCGTTCAACCTGCGCCCCGTCGTCACCAGCCTCGGACCGCTGCTCGACCAGGTCCGCGCCGACCTCGGGATGAACCCGACCCTCGCCGGGCTGCTCACCGCCGTCCCCTCGCTCTGCTTCGGCGTCTTCGGCTTCGCGGCGCCCACCATCGCCCGGCGCGTCGGCCCGATCGCCGTGATCACCGCCGGCATGGGGGCGATCACCGCCGGCGTGCTGGCCCGCTCCTTCGCCGGTGGCACGGCCGTCTTCCTGCTGCTCACCGCGCTGGCCCTGGCGGGCGTGGCCGTCTCCAACGTGCTGCTGCCCGTGGTGATCAAGCGGTACTTCCCCGAGAAGGTCGGGCCGATGATCGGCCTGTACTCGATGGCGCTGTCCGCCGGCACCGCGCTGGCCGCCGCCGTCACCGTCCCGCTGACCGGCTCCCTCGGCGGGGACTGGCGCTACGGCCTCGGCGTCTGGGCGGCCCTCGGCGCCGTGGCCCTGCTGCTCTGGCTGCCCGTGCTGCTCTCCCGCCGCGAGCGCGGCGAGAAGGCCGCCGGCTCGGCCGCCCCCGTCAAGCTGCCGATCACCCGCAGCCGCACCGCCTGGGCCCTGGCCTGCTTCTTCGGCCTCCAGGCCACCGGCGCGTACGTGGTGATGGGCTGGCTGCCGAAGATCTTCCAGGACGCGGGCATCGACAAGGGCACCTCCGGGGTGCTGCTCGCCGTCACCATGGTGATCGGCGTGCCCGTCTCCTTCGTGCTGCCCAACCTGGCCGCCCGGCGCGGCGACCAGCGGCTGTTCGTCGTGGTGCTCGCCGCCTGCGGCATCGCCGGGTACGCGGGCCTCGCGATCGCCCCGGCCGGGGCGTCCTGGCTGTGGTGCGTCCTGGTGGGCCTGTCCAACTGCGCCTTCCCGCTGGTGCTGACGATGATCGGCCTGCGCGCCCGCACGGCCGGCGGGGTGGCCCAACTGTCCGCCTTCGCCCAGGGCATCGGCTACCTGATCTCCATCCCCGGCCCGATCCTGATCGGCCGGATCTACGACGTCACCGGCGAGTGGTACGGCCCGCTGGGCTTCCTGGCGCTGCTCCTGGTGCCCCAGATGCTCTTCGGCCTGCGCGCGGCGAGGGCCCGGCACATCGAGGACGAGGCCGTGCACCCGGCCCCGGCGGCGGAGCAGGTCAAGGCCTGACCAAGGCGTCGCCAAGGCGGTGGGGGCGGGCGAGGGCGGGCGTGTTCGGGGTGCGAGAATTCCCGGCATGCCCGTTCTCGACCCGAACCCCACCGACGGCCGTAAGCAGCTCGGCCGGATCGCCCTCGCCTTCGCCGGCATCGCGGTGCTGGTGGCGATCATCGCCTCCGTCGCCGCCGCGATGGGCTGAGCGCCCTCTTTTCTGCCAAGCTTGCTGGGTATGAGCGCCGACACGCCCCGCAGGATCATCGTTCTCCGCCACGCCAAGGCCGACTGGCCGAACGGCGTGGACGACCACGAGCGGCCGCTGGCCGACCGGGGCCGTCACCAGGCCCCGGAAGCCGGCCGCTGGCTGGTCGACTCGGGCATCAACCCCGACTTCGTGCTCTGCTCCACCGCCCTGCGCACCCGGGAGACCTGGAAGCTGGCCGCGCACGAGCTGCCCAAGCGCACCCGAAAGACCGTCTACGAGGACCGGATCTACGAGGCCAGCCCGGGCGAGATCATCGCCGTCCTCCAGGAGGTCCCGGAGGAGTACGCGGACGTGGTGCTCGTCGGCCACAACCCCGGCGTGCTCGGCCTGACCCAGGTCCTCGCGGGGGACGAGGGCGACCGTGACGCGCTGGAGCGCCTGCGCCTGGGCGGCTTCCCGACCTCGGCGATCGCCGTGCTCAGCTTCGAGGGCTCCTGGAAGGGCGTCGAACCGGGCGTGGCCGCGCTGGTCTCGTACTACACGCCGCAGGACTGAGATCCGACGCAGCACTCTGACGGAGCGATCTGACGGAGCGAGGGGCGTGGGGGGGCGGCCCCCCCCCCCCCCGGCGGCTGCACCCCCCCGCACCCCCCCCGGGGGGCCCCCCCGGGGGCCCCCCCCCCCCCCCACCCCCCGGGGCTGCCCCCCCCGTAGAGCACCGTGTCCAGGAACGGCACGTTCACCGCCGTGTCGGCCGCCTCCCGCACCACCGGCTTGGCGTTGAACGCCACTCCCAGGCCCGCCGCGTTCAGCATGTCCAGGTCGTTGGCGCCGTCGCCGATCGCCACCGTCTGCGACAGCGGCACCTTCGCCTGCTCGGCGAAGCGCGCCAGCCAGCGGGCCTTGCCCGCCCGGTCCACGATCTCGCCGACCACCCGGCCGGTGAACTTCCCGTTCACCACCTCCAGGGTGTTCGCCGCCGCGTAGTCCAGCCCCAGCTCCTCCACCAGGTGGTCGGTGACCTGGGTGAACCCGCCCGACACCACCGCCACCTGGAAGCCCAGGCGCTGCAGCGTACGGATCAGGGTGCGCGCCCCCGGCGTGAAGCGGACCTCCTCGCGCACCTTTTCGGTCACCGAGGCGTCCAGCCCCGCCAGCAGTGCCACCCGGGCCCGCAGCGACTCGGCGAAGTCCAGCTCGCCGGCCATCGCCGAGGCCGTCACCCGGGCGACCTCCGCCTCGCAGCCCGCGTGGGCGGCGAACAGCTCGATCACCTCGTCCTGGATGAGCGTGGAGTCCACGTCCATCACCACCAGCCGCTTGGCCCGGCGCTCCAGCCCCGCCGACACCACCGCCACGTCCACCCGCTGGGTCGCCGCCTCCGCGGCCAGCTCGGCCCGCAGCTCGTCCGTCGCCACACCGGAGACGGCCAACTCCACGGCCGTCACCGGGTACTTGGCCAGGCGGAAGACACGGTCGATGTTGCCGCCCGAGGCGGTGATCCGCGAGGTCAGCGCGGAGACGGCGGCCGAGGTCAGCGGGCTGCCGAGCACCGTCACGTGCGAACGGCCCTCCCGGCGCGGCCGGTTGTCGCCGATGCCGGAGAGGATCTCGGCCTGGAGCTTCTGCTCGTCCGCCCAGCGGTGCACGGTGGCCCGCAGGCCCCCCTCGGCACCGGGCGCGGACGGCGGGGTGACCAGGGCGCACAGCGTGATGCGGCCTCGGGTCACGACCTGCTCGATGTCGATCACGTCGACGCCGAAGCCTGCCAGCGTCGCGAAGAGGCCGGAGGTGATGCCGGGGCGGTCCTTGCCGAACACCTTGACGAGCAGGGTGCGCTCGTCCGCGGTCCGGGGCTGGGCGGCGGGGAGGGGCTCAGCGGCCAGGGGCGATGCGTTCATGGTGCCTCCCACGCTACCCGTCGGCGGACGACCCCAGGGCACCCGTCCCACCTCGCGGACGTGAAGGCGACCGGCTGGGTAGCAGGCTGGTCACAGTCACCGGGGGTGACTTTCATCCGAGGTCCGCAGGCTGGAATGATTCCCCCGTCAGTTTCAGGACATCGCACCCCCGGCCGGGGGCCAAATCGGGGGAACCGAGAGAGCGGGGCAGGCGAGCAGTGCCGCAACTCGTCATCGAGATCAACGGACAGCAGCGGACTCTAGAGCCGGGGCGGTCCTACACCATCGGGCGCAACCCGCAGTCGGACTTCACGTTCGACGACGCCAGGGTCTCCTGGCAGCACGGGACCATGAGCTTCAACGGCAACGGCTGGCAGCTGGACGACCACGGGAGCACCAACGGCACGTACGTCGCCGGGGCCCGCACCCTCCAGGCCCAGCTGTACCCCGGAGCGGTGGTCAACCTGGGCAACCCGGAGAACGGCCCCCGGCTCGGCTTCTCCGCCCCCGCCCAGGTCGCGGCCCCGCAGGCCGTCCCCGTGCACGAGGCCACCACCAACCGCGGGCCCGTGCCCACGCCGCAGGCCCCGCACTACCAGCCGCCGAACTACCCGCAGCCGCAGGACCAGTTCCCGCCGCCGGGCATCCCGCACCAGGGGTTCCCGCAGCAGCCGGTGGGCGGCAGCGGAGGCCCGCAGCCGACCATCATCCGCAACCTGACGTCGGCCATGCGCACCATCCGCATCGGCCGCGCGCTCGACAACGACATCGTGGTCTCCGACCTCCAGGTCTCCCGCCACCACGCCGAGCTGCGCCAGCTGCCCGACGGCCGCTTCGAGTTCGTCGACCTCGGCAGCCACAACGGCATCTTCCTCAACGGCCAGCGGGTGCAGCGTCAGCTCGTCGGCGCGCAGGACCGCCTGACCGTCGGCCACTCCAGCTTCGTCCTCGTCGGGGACCAGCTCCAGGAGTTCGTCGACACCGGCGCCGTCTCCTTCTCCGCCCGCCACCTGACCGTCGAGGTCGAGCACAAGGGCGGCAAGAAGATCCTCCTCAACGACGTCAGCTTCGGCGTCCCGGAGAAGTCCCTGGTCGCCGTCATCGGCCCCTCAGGCTCCGGCAAGTCCACGCTGCTGCGCGCCCTCACCGGCTACCGCCCGGCCGACCGCGGCGAGGTCCTGTACGACGGCCGCAACCTCTACAAGCAGTTCGCCGAACTGCGCTCCCGCATCGGCCTGGTGCCGCAGTCGGAGATCCTGCACCGCGAACTCACCGTCCGTAAGGGCCTCAAGTACGCGGCCCAGCTGCGCTTCCCCGGCGACACCGAGGCCGCCGAGCGCAACGCCCGCATCGACGAGGTGCTGTACGAGCTGCGCCTCGACAAGCGCGCCGACAACAGGATCACCGCGCTCTCCGGCGGCCAGCAGAAGCGCGTCTCCGTCGCGCTGGAGCTGCTGACCAAGCCCTCGCTGATCTTCCTGGACGAGCCCACCTCCGGCCTCGACCCGGGCATGGACCGCGAGGTCATGCAGATGCTGCGCAGCCTCGCCGACGCCGACGACGGCCGCACCATCCTGGTCGTCACCCACTCGGTGGCCGAACTCGCGCTCTGCGACCGGCTGCTGGTCATGGCGCCCGGCGGCTCGGTGGCCTACTTCGGCCCGCCGGACGAGGCGCTGCACTTCTTCGGGTACGAGACCTGGGCCGACGTCTTCCAGGCGTTCGAGAACTACCCGGAGCACGACTGGGCCGGCCGCTACCGCGGCTCGGTGCACTACCAGCAGTACTCCGCCCCGACCGTCGAGGCGGGCGACGCGGTGCAGCACGTGCAGGTCGCCCAGGAGGCCGTCAAGCCGGTCAAGCCCCAGAGCTGGGGCTCCCAGCTGTGGACGCTGATGCGCCGCTACATGTCGGTGCTCGCCGCCGACCGGGGCTTCCTCGCCCTGTCCGTCCTGCTGCCCGCCGTCATCGGCGCCGTCAGCGTCCTCGTGCCCAACGAGGCCGGGCTCGCGCCCAACCCCAAGACGCAGCTGCACCTCAACAGCGGCGCCGCGACGATCCTCATGATCCTCGCCATCGGAGCCTGCTTCTCCGGAGCGGCCAACTCGGTACGCGAACTCATCAAGGAACGCGCGATCTACGAGCGAGAACGAGCCACCGGGCTCTCCCGCTCCGCGTACATGATGTCCAAGGTCATCGTGCTGGGCGTGTTCAGCGTGATCCAGGGCGCGATCATCTCCGCCGTCGGCTTCCTGCCGCGCAAGCTGCCCGAGCACGGGGGCCTGCTGGTGAAGAACACGCCGCTGATCGAGATGACCATCGGCATGATCCTGCTCAGCTTCACCGCGATGATGTTCGGTCTGATGATCTCGGCCCTGGTCAAGACCTCCGAGAAGACCATGCCGCTGCTGGTCATGTTCGCCATCGTCCAGGTCGTCTTCACCGGCTGCCTCTTCCAGATCTTCAGCAAGCCCGGCCTGGAGCAGGTCGCCTGGCTGATGCCCGCCCGCTGGGGCACCGGCATCGTCGCCACCACGCTCGACCTGTCCAAGATGATGGGGCCCTGGAACAAGGACTTCCAGAACCCGAAGTACGACCCGCTCTGGGACCACAGCGTCCTGCAGTGGGTGGTCGACGCCGGCGCGCTGGTCGTCATCTCGGTCCTCATCGGGATGCTCGTCACCCGGCTCCAGCGCCGGCACGAGCCCGAGGTCATGCAGAAGGGCTGACACCCGGCCCGTCCGCCTTCGAGGGCGGCTCCCCCCGTACGTCGGGGGGAGCCGCCCTTTGCCGTGAGGGGGTGGCACATGGGGGTCCAGCGACCTAGGTCCACGGGCCCGCGACCGGCCCGGCCCGGGACGGACGCGGGCCGCCGGAGCACGGCGGTAGTTTGGCCGTATGCCCAGCACCACCGACGGAGACCGCCCCGGCCACCGCCCCGACCCCGGCCACCCGCCCGGCTGCGACCCCCTCGCCGGGATCGAGGCCGTCAGCCGGGCCCTGCTCGCGATGAGCCGCCACCTGGAGGTCCGCGAGGTGCTGCGCCGCATCACCGCCTCCGCCCGCGAACTGCTCGGCGCCGAGTACGCGGCCCTCGGCGTGCCCGACGACCACGGCGGCTTCGCCCAGTTCGTCGTCGACGGCGTCACCGACGAGCAGTGGCGCGCCATCGGCCCGCTGCCGCGCCAGCACGGCGTGCTTGCCAAGATGCTCCACGAGACCGGCCCCACCCGCCTCGCCGACGTCCGCAAGGCCCCCGCCTTCGGCGGCTGGCCGCAGGCCCACCCCGAGATGGACGCCTTCCTGGGCATGCCCATCGTCGACTCCGAGGGCACCGACACCTCCGACACCTCCGAGGCTTCCGACGCCTCCGAGGACGGACCCCGCGTCACCGGCGTCATCTTCCTGGCCAACAAGCGCGGCGGCGGCCTGTTCACCGACCACGACGAGGAACTGCTGCGCATCCTCGCCGCCCACGCCGCCCTCGCCCTCACCAACGCCCGCCTCTACGAGCGCAGCCGCGAACTCACCCTCGCCGGCGAACGCGCCCGCATCGCCCACGACCTGCACGACGCCGTCTCGCAGAAGCTCTTCTCGCTGCGCCTGACCGCCAAGGCCGCCGCCAAACTCGTCGACCGCGACCCGGCCCGCGCCCGCGCCGAACTCGCCGAGGTCGCCCGCCTCGCCGCCGAGGCCGCCGACGAACTGCGCGCCGTCGTCGTCGAACTGCGCCCCGCCGCCCTGGAGGAGGACGGGCTCAGCGCCACCCTCGCCTCCCAGGTGCAACTGCTCGACCGCGCCCACGCCGCCGACGTCGCCTACGCCGCCGACGGTGTGCGCGCCCTGCCGCCCGCCCAGGAGGCCGCGCTGCTGCGCGTCGCCCAGGAGGCCCTGCACAACGCGCTGCGCCACTCCGACGCCCGCCGCGTCACCGTCACCCTGGCCGGCACGCCCGGCCGCGGCGCCGTCCTGCGGGTGCGCGACGACGGGCGCGGCTTCGACCCCGAGTCCGTGCGCCGGGCCGGCCGCCACCTCGGCCTCGCCTCGATGCGCGACCGCGCGTCCGCCGTCGGCGGCACGCTCACCCTGGAATCCGCCCCCGGCCGGGGGACGCTCGTCGAGATGGAGGTCCCCGGTGCCTGAGAGCACGCCGTCGATCCGCGTCCTGCTGGTCGACGACCACCAGGTGGTCCGCAGGGGCCTGCGCACCTTCCTGGAGGTCCAGGACGACATCGAGGTGGTCGGCGAGGCCGCGGACGGCGCCGAGGGCGTCGACCGCGCCCGCGAACTCGACCCCGACGTCGTCCTGATGGACCTCAAGATGCCCGGCGTCGACGGCATCGAGGCCCTGCGCACCCTCAAGGGCGAGGGCAGCCGGGCCCGCATCCTGATCGTCACCAGCTTCACCGAGCACCGCACGATGGTCCCCGCCCTGAGGGCCGGCGCCGCCGGGTACGTCTACAAGGACGTCGACCCCGAGGCCCTGGCCGGCGCCATCCGCTCCGTCCACGCCGGCCACGTCCTGCTCCAGCCCGAACTGGCCGAGGCGCTGCTCTCCGACGACGGCCCCCGCGCCCCGCAGGGCCGCGGCGGCACCCTCACCGAGCGCGAACGCGAGGTGCTCGGCCACATCGCCGACGGCCGCTCCAACCGGGAGATCGCCCGCAGCCTGCACCTGTCGGAGAAGACGGTGAAGACCCACGTCTCCAACATCCTGATGAAGCTGGACCTCGCCGACCGCACCCAGGCCGCCCTCTGGGCCGTTCGGCACGGCGAGGCCCGCGAGGAGGTCTAACGCGCCTCGCGCTCGTCCACCAGGGCGTTGTACGCGGCCACCTGCGCCCGGCGCGCGGTGCGCCGCAGCGGGGCCAGCGCCGACTGCCGGGCCGCCATCTCGGAGGCGCTCACCGCCGCGCCGTGCTCGCCCGAGGCGATCGACAGCAGCGCGGCGACCTGCCGCGCCGACTCCAGCACCCGCACGGCGCGCGGCGGGTAGCCCGGCGCCAGCAGCTCGGCGTGCCCGCGGCGGCGGTACGTCTCCAGCGCCCGCAGCGCCCCCGACCCGGCGTTCGCCACGTCGAGGCGGGTCAGCAGCAGCGTCGTCTCGCGCAGCCCGTCCGCCAGCTCCCGCTCGGCCTCGTGCAGCGAGGGCACGTCCGCCGGCGGGGTGTCGCCGACCTCGGCGCAGCGCCACAGCACCGTCGCCGAGCGGTCCCCCTCCGGGCCGAACACCGTGATCTCCGGCACCAGGCCCAGCGGCACGCCCACCGCGAGCACCGCCTCGCCCGCGCCCATCGCCCGCTCGTTGAACGCCGCCGGTCCGGTCAGCCCCAGCGGGTGCCCGGCGGAGGGCAGCGCCAGACGCAGGCCCTTCACCCCCAGCACCCGCAGGCGGCCCAGCGCCCAGGTGAGCGCGTGCAGTTCACCGGGCGCGTCCCCGGGAAGGCCCGTGACCCGGTGGTTCTCGTCGGCGCCCAGGACGGCCGCGGCGGCGTCGTCCGGCGCCACCAGCCCGGCCAGCAGGGCGTTGCCCCAGGCGGTCAGCCGCCCCGAACGGGGCTCTTCGTACGGATTGTCGGCAGGTGTCGCGAGCATCCGGCCAGCCTACGGAATCGCCGGTCATCCGCGTGGCGTAGGTTTGCCCATGCGCGTGCGGCGCACCCACCCCGTGCCCACCGGCTGCCGGGGCGGGAGGGCCGACCGCATCGACGGCCGAGAATTCTGTTTTGGGGAAGGCGTGGGCATGAGCGACGTGCTGGAGCTGGTGGACGTATCCGTGGTCCGGGAGGGGCGCGCGCTGGTCGACCAGGTCTCGTGGTCCATCTCCGAGGGTGAGCGCTGGGTCATCCTGGGCCCGAACGGCGCCGGCAAGACCACCCTGCTGCAGATCGCCTCCTCGTACCTGTTCCCGACCTCGGGCAAGGTGTCGGTGCTGGGCGAGAAGCTCGGCGAGATCGACGTCTTCGAGCTGCGCTCGCGCATCGGCCTGGCCGGCGCCTCGATGTTCGACAAGCTGCCCGCCGAGCAGACCGTCCTGCAGACCGTGCTCACCGCCGCCTACGGCATGACCGTCAGCTGGCAGGAGACCTACGAGCAGTCCGACGAGGGCCGCGCCCTCGCCCTGCTCGACCGGATGGGCATGGCCGGACTGACCGACCGCAAGTTCGGCACCCTCTCCGAGGGCGAGCGCAAGCGCACCCTGATCGCCCGCGCCCTGATGACCGACCCCGAGCTGCTGCTGCTCGACGAGCCCGCCGCGGGCCTCGACCTCGGCGGCCGCGAGGACCTGGTGCGCCGCCTCGGTGCCCTCGCCCAGGACGAGTTCGCCCCGGCCATGGCGATGGTCACCCACCACGTCGAGGAGATCGCCCCCGGTTTCACCCACGTCCTGATGATCCGCCAGGGCAAGGTGCTCACCGCGGGCCCGATCGACACCGAGCTGACCGCCCGCAACCTCTCCAAGTGCTTCGGCCTGCCCCTGACCCTGGAGCGCCACGGCGACCGCTGGTCGGCCCAGGGCCTGCCGCTCGGCTAGTCCGTACCGGCCTGGTCGCCGTCCTGGTGGGAACCGGTCGCACGCGCGGCCGGTTTCCGCCCCTCGACCTGCGGGAACTGTCCGCCTCGGAAGCCCTTCGATCCCTAGGATGGTCGAGTGGACAGCTGGATCGTTTGGCTCTTGATCGCCGGGGTGCTCGGCATACCGCTGGTGCTCACCGCGGTGCCCGAATTCCTGCTGTTCGCGATCGGTGCGCTGGCCGCCTCCGGGGTGGCCGCACTCGGCGGGGGAGTGGTCCTGCAGACCGCCTCCTTCCTGGTGGTCTCGGTCGCGATGGTGGCCTTCGTCCGCCCGATCGCCTACCGGCAGTTGCAGAAGGGCCCGCACGTCAAGATGGGCATCGAGGCGCTCCAGGGCGCCACCGCGGTCGTCGCGGAAACCGTCGACGGGGAGGGCGGCCGGATCAAACTCAACGGCGAGATCTGGTCGGCCCGCGCGCTCCACCCGGACCAGGTCTACGAGCCCGGGCAGCAGGTCGACGTCGTCGAAATCCAGGGCGCCACCGCCCTGGTCGTCTAGGGGAGAGTCCGTGGAACCCGTCCTTATCGTCCTGGTCGTCCTGGTCGTGGTGGCCTTCATCGCGCTGATCAACACGATCCAGGTCATCCCTCAGGCCAGCGCCGCGATCGTGGAGCGCTTCGGCCGCTACACCCGGACGCTCAACGCGGGCCTGAACATCGTCGTGCCGTTCATCGACCGCGTCCGCAACCGCATCGACCTGCGCGAGCAGGTCGTGCCGTTCCCGCCGCAGCCGGTGATCACCCAGGACAACCTGGTCGTCAACATCGACACCGTCATCTACTACCAGGTGACCGACCCCCGCGCGGCCACGTACGAGGTCGCCAGCTACATCCAGGCGATCGAGCAGCTCACCGTCACCACGCTGCGCAACATCATCGGCTCGATGGACCTCGAGTCCACCCTGACCTCCCGCGAGGTCATCAACGCGGGCCTGCGCGGCGTCCTGGACGAGGCCACCGGCAAGTGGGGCATCCGCGTCAACCGCGTCGAGCTCAAGGCCATCGAGCCGCCGACCTCCATCCAGGACTCGATGGAGAAGCAGATGCGCGCCGACCGTGACAAGCGCGCCGCGATCCTCACCGCCGAGGGCCAGCGCCAGGCGCAGATCCTCAAGGCCGAGGGTGAGAAGCAGGCCGAGGTGCTCAAGGCCGAGGGTGAGGCCCAGGCCGCGGTGCTGCGCGCCGACGGTGAGGCGGCCGCGATCCGTACGGTCTTCGAGGCCATCCACGACGGCGACGCCGACCAGAAGCTGCTCGCCTACCAGTACCTCCAGACCCTGCCCGAGCTGGCCAAGGGCGACTCCAACAAGCTGTGGATCATCCCCAGCGAGGTCGGCGACGCGCTCAAGGGCCTCGGCGGCGCCTTCAGCGGCCTGACGGGCAACGGCGGCGGCGCCAACGGTGGTGTGTACGGCGGCGGGGCCGTCGCCGCGCCGAGCGTGCCGGCCGCGCCCCCGGCCACCCAGGTGCCGATCGACCCGGCGGCCGGGCCGCGGCCGGTGGACGTCGAGAAGGGCGCCGCCCGCCCCCGGGTGGACCCGACCCGGGAGTACCCGAAGATCGACCCGCAGTGAGTGTTCGCTGAAGCCCGTCGAGGGCCCGCCGCCGTGTGTACGGCGGCGGGCTCTCGCGCTTTCCGCGCCTGCTTTCCGCTCGCGCCGTCCGTTCGTGCCGCCCGTTCGTGCCGTCGGTGTGGCGTACGTCCCGAATGGCGGCCGGCTCTGGTCCGGCCGCGGGCCCGTCCGGCATGATCACCCCCGGGCAGGAACGGACAGGGGCAAGAGGAGGGGTGACCCATGACGCTCTGGGAGGCCGTCGCCGTCCTGGTGGCCGGTGTCGGCGCCGGGATGATCAACGTGATCGTCGGCTCCGGCACGCTGATCACCTTCCCGGTGCTGCTCGCCGTCGGCATCCCGCCGGTCACCGCCAACGTCTCCAACTCCTTCGGCCTGGTGCCCGGTTCGGCCAGCGGCGTGATCGGCTACCGCCGCGAACTGGTCGGCCAGGGGCGCCGGCTGCTGCGCCTGGGCATCGCCACGATGCTCGGCGGACTGATCGGCGCGGTGCTGCTGACCAAGCTCCCCAAGGGTGCCTTCGACGCGATCGTCCCGGCGCTGATCCTGCTCGCGCTGGTGCTGGTGGTGATCCAGCCGAGGGTCGCGAAGTTCGTCGCCGCCCGCCGCCGGTCCGACGGGGACCCGGACGGCGGCTGGGTGCTGATCGCCGGGATCTTCCTGACCGGTATCTACGGCGGCTACTTCGGCGCCGCGCAGGGCGTGCTGATGCTCGCGCTGATGGGGATGCTGCTCCAGGAGGACCTCCAGCGGATCAACGCGGTGAAGAACGCGCTGGCGATGATCGTCAACGGCGTCGCGGCCCTGTTCTTCCTGTTCACCGCGACGGTGAACTGGACGGCGGCCGGGCTGATCGCGGTCGGCTCGCTGGCCGGCGGGCTGCTCGGCGCGAAGGTCGGCCGCAGGCTGTCGCCGCTGGTGCTGCGCGGGGTGATCGTGGTGGTCGGCCTGGTGGCCGTCACCAAGCTGCTGCTGAGCTGAACCCGGGCGATGATGGCCACGCCACGTCCGACCACGGCAACGGGAGCGAATCGATGGGCACCAGGGACCGGCTGAGCGAGGACGAGATCACGGCGGCGCTGACGGCCCTGCCGCAGTGGACGCGCGAGGGCGGGAGCATCGCCCGCAGCGCCGACGCCCCCGACTTCCCGGCGGCGATCCGGGTCGTCGTCGCCGTCGCCGAACAGGCCGAGGCGCTCGACCACCACCCCGACATCGACATCCGCTGGCGCACCCTGCGCTTCGTCCTGTCCACCCACAGCGCCGGCGGCCTCACCTCCCTGGACTTCGCCATGGCCGCGCGCATCGACGATGCCCTGGGCGCCGAGTCCGCGACCTCCTGAGGCCGGCCGGCCCCACCCGCCGACCGATCTGAAGGCCGGAGGGTCCGTTTTCGGCCGGGCGTGAGATGCTGACTGCCGCAATCGGCAGGATCGGCAGGACGCCTCGGCGCGGAGGGACGGAACGGATGGCGCAGGAGCCCTTCGGAGACGCCCACGCCGGGCAGCAGCAGCCCTGGTACCCGCAGGAACAGCCGCAGCAGGACTGGGCCGCCTACCAGCAGCACGAGCAGCACCAGCAGCAGCCGGGCTGGGACGCGTACGGGCAGGCCGTGCCCCCGTACGGGCAGGGCGGGTACGAGGAGCAGCAGGGCGGCGGGTACGGCCCGACGGGGTACGCCGAGGGCGGGTACGTCCAGGAGCCGTACCAGGGGTACCCGGCGTACCAGGACCACGGGCAGCAGCAGGTGTACCCGGCGTACGAGTCGCCGGAGGACGGGATCTACGTCCCGGAGGGGGCCGCGTACTCGACGGACGGGTACGTGCAGCTCGCCGAGGAGCCGGCCGAGGCCGCCGTCGAGGAGGCCGCCGAGGAAACCGCCGCGGTGGAGGAGCCCGTCGTCGCGTCCTCCCGGGCCGCCGCCCGGCGCGGGGCCAAGGGGGCGAAGGGGGCCGCGGGGGCTCCGGGGGCTTCAGGAGGCTCGCTCGCGGACCGGGCCAAGGCGGCCCGCGACAAGGTGCTGGCCGGGGACCACGTGCCCAGCCGCCGCGCGCTGCTGGTGCGCGCGGGCGCCGGCGCCGGCGCGCTCGCGGTGCTGGTCGCGGCCGGGCTGATGGTCGGCATCGAGGGTGACGGCGGCAGCGCCGCGGCCGACAGCGGCGGCGAGCCGGGCTTCTCGGTGGCGCACTCCCGGGTCTGGGCCGCGCAGCCCGCGGCTGCCGTCCAGCCGGGCGCCGACGACACCCTGGTCGGCAGCTGGCTGCTGCCCGACGCGGTGGTGCGGGCCGACGCCTCCGGCGTGCACGCCTACGACCGTACGGCCGGAAAGCCCACCTGGTCGGTGGAGCCGCCGGCCGCCGGGGCCGTCCCCTGCGGGCTGTCGGCGGGCGTGAACCAGGCCGGTCTCGGCGCGGCGCTCTTCCGGCCGCAGGCCGACCCGAAGAGCCCGTGCACGCTGGTCGCGGCCGTGGACACCAAGACCGGCAAGACCGTCTGGACGAAGGCCGTCTCGGACGCCAAGGGCGCGTACGGCGCGCGGGTCGGCGTCACCGAGGACAAGGTGATCGCGGTCGGCGACGACCGGGCGATCGCCTGGGAGTCGGCGGACGGCAAGGACGTCTGGCAGTACACCGGGCAGGGCAAGTTCTGCACGCTCTCCGGCGGCGTCACCGGGAAGACCGTGATGGTCGCCTCCTCCTGCGCCGACTCGACCCCCGCCGACCAGGCCGTCGCCCTCAACACGGCCGATGGCAAGGTGAGTTGGTGGCGGGGCCTGAACAACCAGCCGAAGACCGTCACCGTGCTCTCGGCCGAGCCCGCCGTCGTCCTCACCACCGGCGCCAAGCCCGAGGACGACCGGGTGTTCGCCTGGGGGGCGAACGGGGACCCGGCCGCCGAGATCCCGGTGACGGCGGACGGAGGCCGACTGGCTGTCGCCCACGGCACCTTCTCGGCCACGCCCGAGGTGTTCTTCCAGGACCGCACCCTCGTCGCCGCCCTCGCTCCGACCGGCGGCGGACCGGTGTCCGTGGCCGGGTACGACCTGGACACCGGCAAGCAGCGCTGGAAGGCGGCGACCGGCGCCAAGGGAGCCGGCCGGGTGGTCGGCCTGGACGGCGGCGCGGTGCTGCTCGCCGTGGACGAGCGCCGCGACCAGCCCGCCCACCTCAGCAGGTTCCCGATGGCCGGCGGCCAGGAGTCGACCGGCGGGAACTTCCCGGCCGGGACCGGCTCGCTGCTGGTCTCCGGACGGGTGCTGATCGGCGGTGGGCAGGTGGTCGTGGTGCCCGAGCACTCGGGCAACTTCGGTACGGCGGCGGGCTACCAGGCCAAGGGCTGAGCCCGGTTCCGTTCCGTCAGGCGGCCGGGACGCTCTCCGGGCGGCCCGGTACGGCCGGCAGCCAGTCGGCGAGCTCCCTGGCCTCCGAGCCGCGCAGGCCCAGCGCCAGCATCAGCGTCGCCTGCGGCGTCGGCACGAACGGCCGGCGCAGCAGCCGCATCCCGGCCTGCTCGGGCGTACGGTCGGCCTTGCGCTGGTTGTCCTCCGCGCAGGCGGCCACCGTGTTCATCCAACTGTCCTCGCCACCGCGGGACTTCGGGTGCAGGTGGTCCACCGTGGTGGCCCGCCGCCCGCAGTACGCGCACAGGTGCTGGTCCCGGGCCAGGACACCCCGCCTCGACCACGGGGCCTGTTGTCGGAACGGCACCCTCACGTACCTCTGCAGTCTGATCACCCGAGGAACCGGGACACTGACGCCCGTACCCCGGATCGAGCGCAACGGATGCGCCTGCTCCACCACTGCCTTGTCCTGGAGCACCAGGACGACGGCACGCTGGAGCGACACCGTCGTCAGGGGCTCGTAGCTCGCGTTCAGAACCAGCGTGTTGCGCACTCGGCACACCCTTCCCACGGGCGTGCCAGGGTGGCACGACCGTCTCCACACACGTCACTGCCGCCGCGCGGCGGCGAAACCACTCTGACCGGGCACGCAGCCGACGAACAACGGAATTTCCGGTATCGGGCAGGAGCTCGCAGGGGCGCTCGGGTCGCGGAGAGGGCGCGCACGGTCGCGCACGCCCGTCCCTGGAAGGGCGCCCTCGGGGAAAACTCGCTGGCCGGAACCGCGTAGGCTCTATCAGGCTGGAGTCGAACCGACCCGGGGCCCGCGGACGAATCGGGCCGGAAACGGGCGGACGCCCGATCGAAGGAGAAGCGTGACCGTGACGGACATCGTCGACGAGCTGCGGTGGCGTGGGCTGATCGCCCTGTCCACCGACGAGGACGCACTGCGCAAGGCGTTCGCGGATGGCCCGGTCACGTTCTATTGCGGCTTCGACCCGACGGCCCCCAGCCTGCACCTCGGCAACCTGGTGCAGATCCTCACCATGCGCCGCATCCAGCAGGCGGGGAACCTCCCGCTCGGCCTGGTCGGCGGCGCCACCGGCCTGATCGGGGACCCGAAGCCCACCGCCGAGCGCGTGCTCAACGACCCCGAGACCGTGGCCGGCTGGGTCGAGCGCCTGCGCGGCCAGATCTCGCGCTTCCTCGACTTCGAGGGCCCGTACGCGGCGCGCATGGTCAACAACCTGGACTGGACCTCCGGGATGTCGGCCATCGGCCTGCTGCGCGACGTGGGCAAGTACTTCCGCGTGAACAACATGATCGCCAAGGAGGCCGTCGCCCGACGGCTCAACTCCGACGCGGGCATCAGCTACACCGAGTTCAGCTACCAGATCCTCCAGGGCATGGACTACCTGGAGCTGAACCGCCGCTACGGCTGCACCCTGCAGACCGGCGGCAGCGACCAGTGGGGCAACCTCACCGCCGGCACGGACCTGATCCGCAAGGCCGACGGCAAGGGCGTCCACGCGCTGGCCACGCCGCTGATCGTCAAGGCCGACGGCACCAAGTTCGGCAAGACCGAGTCCGGCACCGTCTGGCTCGACCCCGAGCTGACCACCCCGTACGCCTTCTACCAGTTCTGGCTGAACGCGGACGACCGTGACGTCTCCAACTTCCTGCGGATCTTCAGCTTCCGCTCGAAGGAGGAGATCGAGGAGCTGGAGCGCGAGACCGCCGAGCGCCCCGCCGCCCGCCTCGCACAGCGCGCCCTCGCGGAGGAGCTCACCACCCTCGTGCACGGCGCCGAGCAGTACGAGCGCGCGGTCGCCGCGTCCAAGGCGCTGTTCGGCCAGGGAGAGCTCTCCGACCTGGAAGCCCCCACCCTGGCCGCCGCCCTGGCCGAGGTGCCCAAGGCCGAGGTGACCGAACTCCAGTCCGTGGTCGACCTGCTGGTCGCCGTCGGCCTGGCGCCGAGCCGCTCGGCCGCCCGCCGCACGATCAAGGAAGGCGGTGCCTACCTCAACAACGTCAAGGTGACGGACGAGGAGGCGGTGCCGACCGAGGCCGACCTGCTGCACGGCCGCTGGCTCGTGCTGCGCCGCGGCAAGCGCAACCTGGCGGCGGCGGAGCTGACGCAGGCCGGCTGAGTAGCCGGCGGATCGGCCGGCCGAGTGGCTGGCTGAAAGTGCATGTCCCCTGAGCTGCGGTTCTGGGGGTCGAGGGCCGGATCTGGACAGATCCGGCCCTCGGCGTTTGACGATGTCCTCCAGGTGGCCTAGTGTTGAACGAGTCGCTGGAGCGGTCACCACACTCAGCGCGAATCACTCTCACTACTCGACAGCCCATGCAGATGGGTCTCGTTGGCGTTCCCGTCAACCGGGGTGAGCGTGAATTTCGGGAAAATCCCGGAATGCGCTAACGTGGTGAACGTCGCGAAAAGCGGCCCCGGCCAGTTCGGGAAATCGGATGAATGAAACTCCGGAAAACGGAGCGGAAAACATCTGATAAGCTGGTAACACGAAAGAACGAAGCGCCCGGAGGGCCCGCTGGAAGGCGGCTCGAAGGAAGCGTCCGTTCCTTGAGAACTCAACAGCGTGCCAAAAGTCAAC
>NZ_JBITFA010000028.1:0-49881 GCF_044455705.1 Kitasatospora sp. NPDC051170
GAGCCGCCTTCCAGCGGGCCCTCCGGGCGCTTCGTTCTTTCGTGTTTCCAGCTTATCAGATGTTTTCCGCTCCGTTTTCCGGAGTTTCATTCATCCGATTTGGCTTTCGCCTTTCGGCGCTCCCGAACTCTATCAGAGTTTCTCGGTCCGTTTTCCCGGTCCTTCTCGAATTCGGATTCGAATTCGAGAACTTCCTTGGGGCTCGTCCCGTGGGGCAACCCGGAGAACACTACGCACCGGGCTGCCCCACGTCAAACCAGCCTCAGCAGGCTCAAACCTCGACGACGACCGGCAGGATCATCGGACGGCGGCGGTAGTTGTCCGCCACCCACTTGCCGATGGTGCGGCGGACGAGCTGCTGCACCTGGCGGGGCTCCAGAACGCCGTCGCTGGCCGAGCGGTCCAGGGCCTCCTGGAGCTTGGCGACGACGGGCACGAAGGCGTTGTCGTCGATACCGGAGCCGCGGGCCTGGATGGTCGGGCCACCGACCATCTTGCCGTTGGTCGAGTCGACCGCGACGAAGACCGAGATGAAGCCCTCCTCGCCCAGGATCCTGCGGTCCTTGAGCGAGGCTTCGGTGATGTCGCCGACCGAGGAGCCGTCGACGTAGACGTAACCGGCCTGGACCTTGCCGACGATCCGGGCGACGCCCTTCTCCAGGTCGACGCAGACGCCGTCCTCCGCGATGACCACCCGGTTGCGCGGAATGCCGGTGGCGATTCCCAGCTCGGCCGCCGCCCGCAGATGGCGCCACTCGCCGTGCACCGGCATGAGGTTGCGCGGCTTGCAGATGTTGAAGAAGTAGAGCAGCTCGCCGGCCGAAGCGTGGCCGGAGACGTGCACCTTGGCGTTGCCCTTGTGCACGACCTTGGCGCCCCAGCGGGTCAGGCCGTTGATGACGCGGTAGACGGCGTTCTCGTTGCCCGGGATCAGCGAGGACGCGAGGACCACCGTGTCGCCCTCGACGATGCGGATCTGGTGGTCGCGGTTGGCCATCCGGGACAGCGCGGCCATGGGCTCGCCCTGCGAACCGGTGCAGATGAGCACGACCTCCTTGTCCGGGAGGTCGTCCAGCTGCTTGACGTCCACGACCATGTTGCCGGGCACCTTGAGGTAGCCGAGGTCGCGGGCGATGCCCATGTTGCGGACCATCGAGCGGCCCACGAAGGCGACCTTGCGCTTGTACTCGTGGGCGGCGTCCAGCACCTGCTGGATGCGGTGCACGTGGCTCGCGAAGGAGGCGACGATGATGCGCTTGTCCGCGTTGGCGAAGACGTTGCGCAGCGCCGCCGAGATGTCGCGCTCGTGCGGGATGAAACCGGGGACCTCGGCGTTGGTGGAGTCCACCAGCAGCAGGTCCATGCCCTCCTCCGCCAGCTTGGCGAAGGTCGGCAGGTCGGTGAGGCGGCCGTCGAGCGGCAGCTGGTCCATCTTGAAGTCGCCGGTGGCCACGACCATGCCGGCGGGGGTGCGGACGGCCACGGCGAGGGCGTCCGGGATGGAGTGGTTGACCGCGATGAACTCGCAGTCGAAGGGACCGATGCGCTCGCGCTCGCCCTCCTTGACCTCCAGCACGTACGGGCGGATGCGGTGTTCGGCGAGCTTGGCCTCGATCAGGGCGAGGGTCAGCTTCGAGCCGATCAGCGGGATGTCCGGGTTCTCCCGCAGGAGGAACGGGACGGCGCCGATGTGGTCCTCGTGGCCGTGGGTGAGGACGATGCCGTCGATCTTGTCGAGGCGGTCCCGGATGTAGGTGAAGTCCGGGAGGATCAGGTCCACGCCGGGCTGCTCGTCCTCGGGGAAGAGGACGCCGCAGTCGATGATCAGGATGCGGCCCCCGTACTCGAGGACCGTCATGTTGCGGCCGATCTCGCCGAGACCGCCGAGCGGGGTGATGCGCAGGGCGCCCTCCTTGAGGGCCGGGGGTGCGCCGAGTTCGGGATGCGGGTGGCTCAAAAGACTCTCCTCACGACGCACGCCATATGCCCGGGGTCCTCCCCCTGGAGACATATGGCGTGCGTTCTCAGTGTCGTTCTTCCTACTGGGTCTGTGCTCTCGCGCCTTCGATCCGGTCCAGCGGCGGTCCCGTGAGGGTCCGGCGAGCCGGGGCGCGCACGTCCGTGTCTGCTACAGGTGTACCCCGCCGGCGGCGAGATCCTGCCTCAATTTAGCGATCTCCTCGGGCGTCGCGCCGACCAGCGGCAGGCGCAGCGGCCCGGCGGGGAGGCCCTGGAGTTCGAGGGCGGCCTTGGTGAGGATCACGCCCTGGGTGCGGAAGATACCGGTGAACACCGGCAGGAGGCTCTGGTGGATCGCCGTGGCCTTGGCCACATCGCCGGCCAGGTGGGCCTCGGTCATCGTCCTGATCTCGCGGGCGACGAGGTGTCCGGCGACGCTGACCACGCCGACGGCTCCGACCGACAGCAGCGGGAGGGTGAGGACGTCGTCGCCGGAGTACCAGGCGAGGCCCGAGCGGGCGATCGCCCAGGAAGCGGCGGCCACGTCGCCCTTGGCGTCCTTGTTGGCGACGATGCGCGGGTGCTCGCCGAGTCTGACCAGCGTCTCGTGGCCGATGGCGACGCCGCTGCGGCCCGGGATGTCGTACAGCATGACCGGCAGCCCGGTGGCGTCCGCGACGGCGGTGAAGTGCCGGTACAGGCCCTCCTGCGGGGGCTTGTTGTAGTAGGGCGTCACCAGCAGCAGGCCGTGCGCCCCGGAGGCCTCCGCCCGGCGGGCCAGCTCGACGCTGTGGCGGGTGTCGTTGGTGCCGGCTCCGGCCACCACGTGGGCGCGATCGCCGACGGCCTCCACCACGGCGCGGACGAGCTGGGCCTTCTCGGCGTCGGTGGTGGTCGGGGACTCACCGGTGGTGCCGTTGACGACGAGGCCGTCGTTGCCGGAGTCGACGAGGTGCGTCGCGAGGCGCTGGGCGCCGTCGAAGTCGATCCCGCCGTCGGCGGTGAACGGGGTGACCATGGCGGTCAGGACCCGGCCGAACGGGGTCTGGGGGGTGGAGGTCGGAGCCATGCGTCCAAAGCTACTCGTAGGCGGTGGGGCGACACCCATGCCGGTCCAGGGTTCGGACAGGTCAGAGGGGTCGGACGGCCCGTACATGGGATTCCGGTGCTGCCCGCTCGGGGGTTCGGGCAGCACCGGAATCCGTGTTCACGAATGTAGGGAGCGGCCGGAAAAGCCGCAATCCAGACATGCCGGACACTCTGCCGGATGCCCGTCGTCCCAGGTCAGGGGGCGACCCGACCGTGCTTCTCGAAGGCCGCATGGGTGAGCGGCATGAGCTGCGCCCACTGCTCCTCCATCCGCTCGGCGACCATCTCGATCTCGCGCTGCGGGAAGGAGGGCACCGCCGAGTTGTCCCGCCTGGTGCGCAGCGAGAGGAAGTGCATCAGCGAGCGCGCGTTGCAGGTGGCGTACATCGAGGAGAACAGGCCCACCGGCAGCACCGCGCGGGCGACCTCGCGGGCCACGCCGGCCGCCAGCATCTCCTGGTAGCGGGCGTAGGACTCGCGGTACGAGGCCTCCATGGCCTCGGTGGTCGTCCGGTGCTGCTCCGGGGTGCCCTCGTGGAACTCGTACTTGCCCGGGCGGCCCTGCTGGACGAGCTTGCGGTCCTCGGCGGGGACGTAGAACACCGGCTCCAGCTCGCGGTAGCGGCCGGACTCCTCGTTGTACGACCAGCCGCTGCGGTGGCGGTGGAACTCGCGGAAGACGAAGATCGGCGCGCTGATGAAGAAGGTCATCGAGTTGTGCTCGAAGGGCGTGCCGTGCCGGTCGCGCATCAGGAAGTTGATCAGGCCCTTGGACTTCTCCGGGTCCGCCTGCACCGCCTCCAGGGACTGCTCCCCCGCCGTCGAGACGCGGGCCGCCCAGATGACGTCCGAGTCGGCGGCGGCACTGCGGACCAGCTCCACGGTCACGTCGCTGCGGAAGGCGGGGGCCTTCCGGTCGTCCTGTTCCTCGCTCACGCGGTACTACTCCTTGCGGGTTCGGTGCTGTGCAGCTTGATGGCGTGCTGCATGGTCTTGCGGGCGCGCGGGGTGTCGCCGGCGTCGGCGTACGCGACGGCGAGGCGGAACCAGACGCGCCAGTCGCCGGGGGCGGCCTCCGCCTCGGCCTGGCGGCGGGCGAACACCGCGTCGGCCGAGGCGCGGTCGATCCGGCCTCCCCTGCTGCGTGCGAGCTCGTCGACCGGCAGCCCGCCCTCCGCCTCCAGCTCACGGGCGAGCCGCTCGCTGTCGCGCCCGAAGCGGACGGTCTGGCGCAGGAACCACACGCCGATCACCGGGATCACGAAGGCGCAGACGCCTATGCCGATGCCGAGCGGCTTGCCGGTGGCGATCAGCTGGACGCCCTCCCCGACGCACAGCAGGGCCACCAGCAGCAGCACGCCGGAGAGGAGGAAGAAGCCGGTACGAGAGGTCATTTCGCCCTCTTTGCATTCAACACGGTCACAGGTCCAGGAAGTTCTCGAGGCCGAGAGTCAGCCCGGGGGTCCCGACGACCTTGCGCACGCCCAGCAGGATGCCCGGCATGAAGCTGCTGTGGTGCAGCGAGTCGTGCCGGATGGTGAGCGTCTCGCCGGTGTCGCCGAACATCACCTGCTGGTGGGCGAGCAGCCCGCGCAGCCGTACGGCGTGCACCGGGATGCCGTCCACGTCGGCGCCGCGCGCGCCGGGCAGGCTGTGGGTGGTCGGGTCCTGCTGCCGGGGCCGGCCGGCCTCGGCGCGGGCGGCGGCGATCAGCTGGGCGGTGCGGGTGGCGGTGCCGCTGGGGGCGTCGGCCTTGTTGTCGTGGTGGAGTTCGACCACCTCGACGGACTCGAAGTACTTCGCGGCGATCTGCGAGAACCGCATGCCGAGGATCGCGCCGATGGAGAAGTTCGGGGCGATCAGCAGGCCGAGTCCGGGGGCTTCCGCCAGCCAGCCGCGGACGGTGGCGAGGCGCTCGTCCGTCCAGCCGGTGGTGCCGGTGACCACGTGGACGCCGTGGTGCAGGCAGAAGTCGAGGTTGCCCATCACCGAGTCCGGGTGGGTGAGTTCGACGGCCACCTGGGCGCCGGAGCGGGTCAGCTCCTCCAGGTCGGAGCCGCGGCCGAGGGTGGCCACCAGCTCCATGTCCGGCGCGGCCTCCACGGCCTTGACCGCCTCGGAGCCGATCCGCCCCTTGGCGCCGATCACGGCGACGCGCAGCGTCATTGCGAAAGTCCTCTCTGCGGAACCCAGCGGAAACGTCAGACGAGCAGATCGGCGAGCTTGGCGGCCCGCTTGTCGTTGACCGGACCGATCAGCGCCAGCGACGGCCGGTAGGCCCCCAGCACATCACGCGCGACCGCGTGGACGTCCTCCAGGGTCACCGCGGCGATGCGCTCCAGCATGGCGTCCACGGACAGGTGGTGCCCGTAGCTGAGTTCGGCCTTGCCGATGCGGTTCATCAGCGAGCCGGTGTCCTCCATGCCGAGCACGGTGGAGCCGGAGATCTGGCCGATGGCCCGGTGCAGCTCCTCCTCCGTGATGCCGTCGGCGACCACCTTGGCGAGCTCCTCGCGGCAGATCCGCAGCACCTCCTCGACGCGCTTGGGCTGGCAGCCGGCGTAGATGCCGAACAGGCCGCTGTCGGCGTAGGAGGAGGAGTACGAGTACACCGAGTACGCCAGGCCCCGCTTCTCGCGGACCTCCTGGAACAGCCGGGAGCTCATCCCGCCGCCCAGCGCCGCGTTGAGGACGCCCATCGCCCAGCGGCGCTCGTCGTGCCGGGGCACCCCGGGCACGCCGAGGACCAGGTGGGCCTGCTCGGTGGAGCGGTTGAGCACCTCGACCTTGCCGGCCGTGCGCAGGACCTTGACGCCCCGGCGGGCCTCGGCGGGCACGGCGGTGGAGCGGGCGAGCACCGGGGCGAACGCCTTCTCGACCTGGCGGACGACCTTGCGGTGGTCCAGGTTGCCGGCCGCGGCGACGACGAGGTGCTCGGGGCGGTAGCGGCGGTGGTAGAAGCCCGCGATCTGCTCCCTGGTCAGGGAGTTGACGGTCTCCTGGGTGCCGAGGATCGGGCGGCCGAGCGGGCCGCTGCCGTAGATCACCTTGGCGAACAGGTCGTGCACCACGTCGCCCGGGTCGTCCTCGGCCATCGCCATCTCCTCGAGGATGACGCCGCGTTCGGCCTCCACGTCCTCGGGGCGGATGAGCGAGCCGGTGAGCATGTCGCAGACGACGTCGACGGCCAGCGGCAGGTCGGTGTCCAGCACCCGCGCGTAGTAGCAGGTGTTCTCCTTCGCGGTGAAGGCGTTCATCTCGCCGCCGACCGCGTCCAGGGCCGCCGAGATGTCCAGCGCGCTGCGCCGCTCGGTGCCCTTGAAGAGCAGGTGCTCCAGGTAGTGGGTGGCGCCGTTGAGCTGCGGGGTCTCGTCCCGCGAGCCGACGCCGACCCAGATGCCGAACGTCGCCGAGCGCACGGTCGGCAGGGTCTCGGTGACGACCCGCAGGCCGCCGGGCAGGACGGTGCGGCGCACGGTGCCGGCGCCGTCGACGCCCTTGAGCAGGGTCCGGGTGCTTCCGGGACGCTGCGTTACCGCCGGGGCCTCGGCCACGGGGGGTACCTCCAGAGGAATCGCACGCGGAAGGGCACGTGCGGACGAACGCGTGGAACAGGACGCGTGGACAACAGGGTGCGGCCCGCACGCCGGGAGGCGTACGGGCCGCAAGGGTCAGCTAGCGGCGCTTCACTCGGAAGCGGCCTCTTCGCCTTCCTCGCCCTCGACGACCGGGATCAGGGACAGCTTGCCGCGCGGGTCGATCTCGGCGATCTCGACCTGCACCTTGGCGCCGACGCCGAGGACGTCCTCGACGTTCTCCACGCGCTTGCCGCCGGCGAGCTTGCGGATCTGCGAGATGTGCAGCAGACCGTCCTTGCCCGGCATGAGCGAGACGAACGCGCCGAACGTCGTGGTCTTGACCACGGTGCCCAGGTAGCGCTCACCGACCTCCGGCATGGTCGGGTTGGCGATCTGGTTGATCGTGGTGCGGGCGGCCTCGGCGGCCGGACCGTCGGCGGCACCGATGTAGATGGTGCCGTCGTCCTCGATCGTGATCTCGGCGCCGGTGTCCTCCTGGATCTGGTTGATCATCTTGCCCTTGGGGCCGATGACCTCACCGATCTTGTCCACCGGGATCTTGATGGTGATGATGCGCGGCGCGTTCGGGGACATCTCGTCGGGCGAGTCGATGGCCTCGTTCATCACGTCGAGGATGTGCAGACGGGCGTCGCGGGCCTGCTTGAGGGCGGCGGCCAGGACCGAGGCCGGGATGCCGTTCAGCTTGGTGTCCAGCTGCAGCGCGGTGATGAAGTTGCGGGTACCGGCGACCTTGAAGTCCATGTCGCCGTACGCGTCCTCGGCACCGAGGATGTCGGTCAGCGCGACGTAGTGGGTCTCGCCGTCGATCTCCTGGGAGATCAGGCCCATGGCGATACCGGCGACGGCGGCCTTCAGCGGCACACCGGCGTTCAGCAGCGACATGGTGGAGGCGCAGACCGAGCCCATCGAGGTGGAGCCGTTGGAGCTCAGCGCCTCGGAGACCTGGCGGATCGCGTAGGGGAACTCCTCGCGGGTCGGCAGGACCGGGATGAGGGCCCGCTCCGCCAGGGCGCCGTGGCCGATCTCGCGGCGCTTGGGGGCACCGACGCGACCGGTCTCGCCGACCGAGTACGGCGGGAAGTTGTAGTTGTGCATGTAGCGGCGACGCGTCTCCGGGGAGAGCGTGTCGAGCTGCTGCTCCATGCGGAGCATGTTCAGCGTGGTGACGCCCAGGATCTGGGTCTCGCCGCGCTCGAACAGGGCCGAGCCGTGGACGCGCGGGATGGCCTCGACCTCGGCGGCCAGGGTGCGGATGTCGGTGACGCCGCGGCCGTCGATGCGGATCTTGTCCGTGATGACGCGCTCGCGGACGACCTTCTTGGTCAGCGCGTTGTAGGCGGCGCTGATCTCCTTCTCGCGGCCCTCGAACTCGGGGAGCAGCTTCTCGGCGGCGAGCGCCTTGACGCGGTCGAGCTCGTTGTTGCGCTCCTGCTTGCCGGCGATGGTGAGGGCCTGGGCCAGCTCGTCCTTGACGGCGGAGGTGAGCGCGGCGAGCACGTCGTCCTGGTAGTCCAGGAAGACCGGGAACTCGGCGGTCGGCTTGGCGGCCTGGGCGGCCAGCTGCGCCTGGGCGGCGCACAGCACCTTGATGAACGGCTTGGCGGCGTCGAGGCCGGAGGCCACGACCTCCTCGGTCGGCGCCTCGGCGCCGCCCTCGACCAGCTTGATGGTCTTGTCGGTGGCCTCGGCCTCGACCATCATGATCGCGACGTCACCGTCGGCCATGACGCGACCGGCGACGACCATGTCGAAGACGGCCGACTCGAGCTCGCTGTGGGTCGGGAACGCGACCCACTGGCCCTTGATCAGCGCGACGCGCACGCCGCCGATGGGGCCGGAGAACGGCAGGCCCGCCAGCTGGGTGGAGGCGGAGGCGGCGTTGATGGCCACCACGTCGTACAGGTGGTCCGGGTTGAGCGCCATGACGGTGCAGACGACCTGGACCTCGTTGCGCAGGCCCTTGACGAAGGACGGGCGCAGCGGGCGGTCGATCAGGCGGCAGGTGAGGATCGCATCCTCGGAGGGCCGGCCCTCACGACGGAAGAACGAGCCGGGGATGCGGCCCGCGGCGTACATCCGCTCCTCGACGTCCACGGTCAGCGGGAAGAAGTCGAAGTGCTCCTTCGGCTGCTTGGACGCGCTGGTGGCCGACAGCACCATGGTGTCGTCGTCGAGGTAGGCCACGGCGGAACCGGCGGCCTGACGGGCCAGGCGGCCGGTCTCGAAGCGGATGGTACGGGTGCCGAAGGCGCCGTTGTCGATGACGGCCTCGGCGTAGAACACGTTCTCTTCCACCTGGAAGATCTCCTCTTTCGTACGTCTCCGGGAGAGCGTCCCCGCGTCCTGCCTGCGGTCGGTCCGGTGGCCCTCCCCTCTGGGAGGGCGGCAGTCGGGCCGGTCTTCGATCGAAGCCTCCGGTGCGCCCCGCTCGTCTGCGGGGCTTCCGGGGGCCACTACCGAGGACCGGCGGCTACGGCTGCCGGGCCGGGTGGGCGGTCCGCGTCTGGACGCTCTCTCGGATGCGGGCGGCTTCCGTTTGAAGCCTTCGTCCCGCGGGGGTTCGGGTTCTTCTGCGCGGGTGGCGCGCTGCTGCGCCATCACCCGGCATGCCCACAACCCTACGGTGCAATCCTCGGCCACCTGGGGAGGTGCGCGCGAGTTGTTATGTGCGGGCGCCGCCGCCCGAAGGCCGCGGCATACGCGCGAGGGGCGGCTCCCCGGTGTGGGGAGCCGCCCCGTGCGGCGGTCTTAGCGGGCGCCACCGGCGGCACCGCGGCGGATGCCCAGGCGGTCGACGAGCGTACGGAAGCGCTCGATGTCCTTCTTGGCCAGGTACTGCAGCAGGCGGCGGCGCTGGCCGACCAGGATCAGCAGGCCACGGCGCGAGTGGTGGTCGTGCTTGTGGGTCTTGAGGTGCTCGGTCAGGTCCGAGATGCGACGGGAGAGCATGGCCACCTGGACCTCGGGGGAGCCGGTGTCGCCCTCCTTCTGGCCGAACTCGGCGAAAATCTGCTTCTTGACGTCAGAGGCGAGAGCCACTGCAACTCCTTCGGGGTCTACCGAGCGGTCCTGGTCGACAGCACAGGACTCAACGAGAACTCGGTGTCGGGAGCGAGGCCGGAGGTCGGTGCCCCTGGGGGCGGACACACGGCTGCGCTCGAAGGCCAAGCGTACCAGTGCCCGCCCAGGCCCCGTCCGAGCCCCGTCCGAGCCCCGTCCGCCCGCCCCGGGCGGGTGCTCAGCCGGTGGCGCCCCGGACCAGCCGGTACACGTCCAGCACGGCCAGCGCCAACGGGACGAGGGCGATCAGGGTGAGGCTGTCGACCAGGTCGAGCACCCTCCCCCAGAAGGGGGACACGCCGCTGCGGGGCACCACCAGGGCGATGGCGGTGAGCAGCGCGGCGCCGAGCGCGATGGAGGCGCCGAGCCAGACGGTGCGCAGGTCGAGCTCGGTGGTGGAACCGGCCGCGCGCAGCAGGAACTGCGGGGTGTGCAGGGACAGGCCCACGATCAGCAGGCACAGGCCGAGCAGTCCGGCGACGGTGAGGCTGAGCACCTGGGCGGTGTAGCGGAAGAGCCGGGCGCGCAGCATGGTGGCCAGGCCCAGGGCCAGGGCGAGCAGCTCGGGGTACGTCCGGTCGGTGAAGGCGAGGACGGCGCTCGCGCCGACCACGACCGCGGCGCAGCCGCCGACGAGGCCGACGAGCACCTCGTGGCCGCGGCGGGCCTGGTGGGCGATCCGCTCGTACTGGACGGCCTCGGCGCGCTCGGCCTCCTCGTCGTAGTCGCGGCTGCGGGTGCGGCTCTGGCCGGGGGCGCTGAAGCCGACGGGCAGCCGGGCGAAGCGGGCGGAGAGGCTGGGCAGGAAGCCGATCGCGGCGACGGCGGTGACGCCGGTGACGGCGGCGATGTTCCCGGCGGGGGTGCGCGGCATCAGGACGGCGGTGAAGGTGGCGAGCGATCCGGCGGCGGCGACCAGGGCGGCGGCGACGAAGACGGCGTCCTTCTCGGGCAGCAGGCCCGCGAGCAGCACGGCGAGGACCAGGACGGCGATGCAGCCGGCGAGGAACTGCAGGCGGCCCGGCCCGTCCCCGCGGTGGGCGACGGCGAGGAGGCCGCTGCCGCCGATCAGGGCGTGCGGCAGGGCGCCGAGGCCCAGGGCGAGGGCGGCGTGGGCGTCCTGGTAGACCCGGGCGCGCACGCCGGCCAGGGCGGTGAGCACGACGGCGGTGACGCCGGCGAGTACGCCGGGCAGGCCGTGCATGTCGTGGCGCAGGTCGGAGTACCAGAGCGCGAAGCCGAGCAGGGTGAGCAGGACGCCGGCGCCGATGAGGCCGAAGGCGCGCATGAGTTCGGCGGTCCAGAAGCGGTGGTCGGCCTGGACGGCGCTGGCGATGGCGTCGGCGACGTCGTCGTAGACGGCCGGCGGGAGGGACTCGGCGAAGGGGCGCAGCGCGAGCAGGTCGCCGTCGCGGACCTGCTGGGCGGCGAGCGGCAGGCCGCTGTCGAGGACGGTGCCGTCGCGGCGCACGAGGTGGAAGCCGGTGGGGGCGCCGTCGGGCTGGCTCTGGTTGGCCAGGCGCAGCACCTCGGGGTAGACGTCCGCGAGCGGGACGTCCTCGGGCAGGGCGACGTCGATCCGGCGGTCCGGCGCGACGACGGTGACCCGGCAGTAGCCGGTCGCGGCGGGACTGGTCACGGCCGCCCCTCGATCCTTCGACGCACTGGGCGCTCCCCCTCGTTGACGGCGCCGCCGCGCGGCGGCGCTCGGTGTGGCTGCTGCGCGGCGGCCGGTGGACCGGTGAACGGGGTGGGCCTGGCCGCGAGTTGGCGCGGCGTTACCCTACCGGGTCGGTTCGTGCCCGGGCCCGTCGGAGCCCGGGCGCTGGCGGACGGTGCGGGCGCGACCGTTAGGATCGGCCCCTGCGCGTGGGGGCGGGGGTCCTCGGTCTCAAGTTCCGTGCGAGCCGTACGAGTCCAGTTGCGTGAGGGCTGATGCCGAAGTGATCGATCGACGCCGCGGGGTGGATGACACAGGGGTGGATGGCACATGGGTGTGATCACGGTCAAGCGCCCGGCCAGGGCCTATCCGCCGGCGGTGCCGGACGATCCGGTGGAGCTGGAGAGCCCGCCGGAGATCCCGCGGCACGGCGGCGAGGACTGGCTGATGAGCATCCTGCCCATGCTGGGCATGGGTGGTTCGGCGGTGTTCTTCTTCGCGCCGGGTTCGCAGCCGGTGATGCAGATCATGGGCGGTCTGATGGTCGCCTCGACGCTGGGCATGGTGCTGGCGCAGGTGGTCCGGGCCCGCAAGGGCGGGTCGACGGCGCTGGCGGACGAGCGGCGCGACTACCTCAAGTACCTGCAGCAGATGCGCCGCCAGGTCAGGAAGACGGCGGAGAGCCAGCGCGGCGCCCTGCTGTTCCTGAACCCGGCGCCGGACCAGCTGTGGTCGATCGTGGCGGACGGGCGGCGGCTGTGGGAACGGCGCTCCGGGGACGGGGACTTCGCGCAGATCCGGGTCGGTCTGGGCCCGGTGCAGCTGTCGACCCCGCTGGTGGCGCCGCAGACGGCGCCGAGGGACGAGCTGGAGCCGCTGTCCTCGGCGGCGATGCACTCGTTCCTGAAGGCGCACGGCACTCTTCAGGACCTGCCGCTGGCGGTGTCGCTGCGGGCGTTCTACCACATCACGGTGTGCGGGGAGCCGGACTCGGTGTACGGCAACGTGCGGGCGATGATCGCCCAGTTGACGACCCTGCACTCGCCGGACGACCTGCTGGTGGCGGTCGCGGCGGCGCCGGGCGCGGCCGAGGAGTGGGAGTGGACGAAGTGGCTCCCGCACAACCAGCACCGCAAGGAGGGCGACGGCGCGGGTTCGCGCCGGCTGACGGCCCATGACCTGGGCGAGCTGGAGTTCCTGCTCCAGGAGGAGCTGTCCGGCCGCCAGCGCTTCGTCCGGGACGCGGCCGCGCAGCCGGACCAGCCGCACCTGGTGGTGGTGATGGACGGCGCCGCGGTGCCGCACGACTCGCTGCTGGCGAGCCCGGAGGGGCTTCAGGGCGTGACGGTGATCGAGGTCGTCCCCGGTGAGGTGGACGAGCCGAGCGGGCACCTGATGGTGACGGTCGACTCCGAGAAGCTGGTGCTGCGGTCGGCCTCGGGGGCGACGTACACCGGCAGGCCGGACCTGCTGTCGACCTGGCAGTCGGAGGCGCTGGCGCGGCAGCTGGCGCCGTACCGGGTCTCGGCGGGCGGGGACGACGAGCCGCTGCTGTCGAACCTGGACTTCACCGACCTGATGAACTCGGGCGATCCGGGCTCCTTCGACGTGGCGCGCAGCTGGCGGCCGAGAGCGCAGCACGAGCGGCTGCGGGTGCCGATCGGCGTGGGCGCGGGCGGCGAGCAGGTGTACCTGGACATCAAGGAGGCCGCGCTGGAGGGCATGGGCCCGCACGGCCTGTGCGTGGGCGCGACCGGTTCGGGCAAGTCGGAGCTGCTGCGCACGCTGGTGCTGGCGCTGGCGATGACGCACTCCTCGGAGACGCTGAACTTCGTGCTCGCCGACTTCAAGGGCGGCGCGACGTTCCTGGGCATGGCCGACATGCCGCACACCTCGGCGGTGATCACCAACCTGGAGGGCGAGCTGACCCTCGTGGACCGCATGCGGGACGCGATCGAGGGCGAGCTGCACCGCCGCCAGGAGCTGCTGCACCGCTCGGGCAACTACGCGAACATCCACGAGTACGAGCGGGCGCGGGCGGCCGGCGCCGCGCTGGACCCGCTGCCCTCGCTGGTGCTGATCATCGACGAGTTCTCCGAACTGCTCACCGCCAAACCGGACTTCATCGAGATGTTCATCCAGATCGGCCGCATCGGCCGGTCGCTGGGCGTGCACCTGCTGCTGGCCTCGCAGCGCCTGGAGGAGGGCAAGCTGCGCGGCCTGGACACGTACCTGTCGTACCGGATCGGTCTGCGGACCTTCTCGGCGGCGGAGTCGCGGGCGGCGATCGGCGTGCCGGACGCGTACCACCTGCCGCCGGTGCCGGGCGTGGGGTACCTGAAGTTCGGCGAGGACGTGATGGACCGGTTCAAGGCCGCGTACGTCTCGGGGCCGTACCGGGCGCCGGGGCAGCAGCGGTCGACGGGCGGGCGGCGGCTGAACGCGAAGCCGGTGGAGTTCACGGCGGCGTACGTGGACCTGCCGGACCCGGTGGAGGAGGAGGCCCCGGCGGCGCCGGAGCAGGACGACGCGCTGGTGGACACCGTGCTGGACGTGTTCGTGCAGCGGATGACGGGCCAGGGCCCGGCGGCGCACCAGGTGTGGCTGCCGCCGCTGGAGGAGGCGCCGAGCCTGGACCACCTGCTGCCGCCGCTGCAGGTGGCGCCCGAGCGCGGCCTGACGGCGCCGGCGTACCCGGGCGGGCGGCTGCGGGTGCCGATCGGCGTCGTGGACAAGCCGCGCGAGCAGAAGACGGACATCCTGGAGGTCGACTACTCCGGGGCAGCCGGCCACGGTCTGATCGTGGGCGGTCCGCGCTCGGGCAAGTCGACAGTGGTGCGCACACTGGTGACCTCCTTCGCCGTCACCCACACCCCGCGCGAGGCGCAGTTCTACCTGCTGGACTTCGGTGCGGGCAGCTTCGGCTCGCTGTCCGGGCTGCCGCACGTCGGCGGGGTGGCCGGGCGGCTGGACGTGGACAAGGTGCGCCGGATGGTCTCCGAGGTGCACGGGGTGCTGAACCGGCGCGAGGAGCTGTTCCGGGCGACGGGGATCGACACCATCGCCACGTACCGGGCCCGGCGGGCGGCGGGGCAGCTGCCGGACGAGGCGTTCGGCGACGTGTTCCTGGTGATCGACGGCTGGAACACCTTCAAGCAGGAGTTCGAGGCGCTGGAGCAGATCATCGCCGACATCGCCCAGCGGGGCCTGGGCTACGGCGTGCACCTGGTGGTCACCGCGGCCCGGTACGCGGAGGTGCGCCCGGCGCTGAAGGACCTGCTGCAGAACCGGGTGGAGCTGAAGCTCGGCGACGCGATGGAGTCGGAGGTGGACCGCCGGGTGGCGCAGAACGTGCCGGCCTCGGCCGGGCGCGGCATCACCCCGGAGCGGCTGCACTTCCTGACGGGCCTGCCCCGGCTGGACGGCGCCTCCACGGTGGAGGACCTCCGGAACGGGGTGGCCGCGCTGGTCTCCGCCGTCGACGGCGCCTGGGCGGGCCCGCGCGCCCCGCAGGTGCGGATGCTGCCGGCGGTCCTGGACGGCTTCTCGCTGCCCAAGGGCTTCGAGCACCCCGAGCGCGGGGTGTCCTTCGGCGTGGACGAGGCCGAGCTGTCGCCGGTGTTCGTCAACTTCGAGACGGACCCGCTGTTCATCGTCTTCGGCGACACCGAGTCGGGGAAGTCGGCGATGCTGCGCCTGCTGATCAAGCAGATCACCGAGCGCTACACACCGGACCAGGCGGGCATCGTGGTCGGCGACTACCGGCGGGCCCTGCTGGGCACGGTGCCCGAGGAGTACCTGGTGGAGTACGCGGCGGCGCAGCCCGCCATGGCGACGATCGTCGACATGCTGCGCGGGGCCTGCGCCCGCCGCCTGCCGGGCCCGGACGTCACGGCCGAGCAGCTGCGCAACCGCAGCTGGTACAGCGGCAAGGACATGTTCGTGATCGTGGACGACTACGAGCTGGTCGCGACGAGCTCGGGCAACCCGCTGGCGCCGCTGGCGGAGTTCCTGCCGTTCGCCCGGGACATCGGCCTGCGGCTGATCGTGGCCCGCAGCGCGGGCGGCGCCGGGCGCTCGATGTACGAGCCGGTGATGCAGCGGATGCGCGAGCTGGGCGGGCAGGGCGTGATCCTGTCCGGCAACCGGGACGAGGGCGCGCTGCTGGGCAACGTGCGGCCGCAGGCGCTGCCGCCGGGGCGCGGGGTGTTCGTCTCGCGCCGGGTGACCGCCGGGCAGATGGTGCAGACGGGGTGGCTGCCGGTGGCGTGAACCTCCGGTGGCGGTGACGGAAAGTGACCGAAGGGGTCGGCTCCGCGGAGTCCGGCCCCTTCGGCGTCCCAGGTTCCGAAACGTTATGCGGATATTTCGGCGGTGATGCTGCGGTTCCCGTACCCGTCGGGGCTGGTGCGGGGGCCGGTGGGGGCGGCCGTCGCCGCATGTTCATGCGCCCGTCCGCAACGGATTCCGCAGCATTCCCGGCGTTGACGCCGTCCGTACGCCGGAGGTTCCATTGCGGCCCGGGAGCGCACTGACCACAACCCGAGCAGCGAGCCAGCGGAGGCGATACCGCTCCCATCCCAGGACCGCACAGCCGATCGGAACCCCATGACCGACACGCTTCGCCCGCCACAGTCCGTAGCCGCCTCGGCGGCCGGGGCGGCACCCCGGCAACTCAAGCGCTCGATCGGCGTCGTGGGCGGCACTCTGCTCACACTGTCCTGCGTCACCCCGGCCTCCACGCTGTTCGTGATCGTGCCGGAGCTCTTCTCCAGCATCGGCAGCGCCACCGCGCTGGCCATCGCGATCGGCACCGTCCTGTGTGTGGCCGTGGCCTTCTGCTACTCCGAGCTCGGCACGCTGATCCCCAGCGCCGGCGGCGAGTACGCGATGGTCGGCACCCTGGCCGGGCGGCTGATGGGCTGGCTGGTCTTCGTGCTCTCGCTGATCGTGGTGATGATCGTCCCCTCGGTCATCGCCCTCGGCACGGCCGACTACCTCGCGCCCGTCCTGCACCTGGACAAGGCCATGACCGGCGCCGCCGTGATGCTGGCCGCCACCCTGGCGGGCCTGCTGGACCTGCGTGCCAACGCCTGGATCACCGGCGTCTTCCTCGTGCTGGAGGTCATCGCGGCCGCCGTGGTCGCGGTGCTCGGCTTCTCCCACGCCCACGGCGGGGCCCCGAGCCTGCTGCACGGCACCGTCGCCGGGGATCACGGCGCCGTCAGCACGGTGAGCATGGGCGCGATCGTCGGCGCGATGGGCATCGCCCTGTTCATCACCCAGGGCTTCTCCACCGCCGTCTACCTCTCCGAGGAGATGGAGAACCCGCGCCGCAACGTCTCGCGCACCGTGCTGTGGACGCTCGGCATCTCCTCCGCGATCATCCTCGTCCCTGTGGTCGCGATCACCGTGGGCGCCCCCGACCTGGAGTCCCTGACCGCCGGCGACCTGCCCGCGATGGTCACCGCCTGGAGCAACTCGGCGGTCGGCACCTTCATCAGCCTCTGCGTGGCGCTGGCCATCATCAACGCCGGCATCGTCATGGTCATCCAGAACTCCCGGGTGCTGTTCGCCTCCGCCCGTGACAAGGCGTGGCCGGAGCCGGTCAACAAGGCGTTCTCCACCCTGGGCCGCTTCGGCTCCCCGTGGGTCGCCACCCTGGCGGTGGGCCTGCCCGGCGCCGCGCTGTGCTTCGTCAAGGGCCAGCTGCTCAGCAACATCACCGGCGTCGCCGTCACCGGGATGTATCTGCTGGTCGCGGTCGCCGCGCTGCTGTCGCGCCGCGGCCACCACAAGCACGCGGCCGCCTGGCGGATGCCGCTGTGGCCCGTCGTCCCGGCCGTGCTGGTCGCCGTGCTGCTGTACGTCATGACCAAGCTGGACACCGAGCCCCTGCTGTGGACCGGCGGGATCACCGCCGTCGCCACCCTCTACTGGCTGTTCTACCTGCGCCCCCGGCAGGACACCCGCTGGGTGATCAGCCTCCCCGAGGACCAGCAGGGCTGAGCCCCCGTTCCCCCAGTCCATTCCCCTCCCCCACACGGCGGTGCCCCGGGCCTCCCCCAGCCCGGGGCACCGCCGCGTCCGGGCGCGGTTACTTCTTGAGCTTCCAGAGCGGGCTGGCGGCGATCGCCTTCATCTGGTCGTCGGTCAGCACCGGAGCGGGGCGGGTGGCCGGCGTCTTCTGGGTGCCGCTGTTGAAGGAGCTGATCACCACCCGCAGGCCGTCGGGGTGCAGGGTGTCGACCGTCCACATGCCCGGGTTGCCGCCCTCCTTGCGGATCACCACCTTGACGCCGTCCGGCCCTGCCTCGACCCCGCCGAACAGCTCGCCATTGACGTCCTTGCTGTTGCTCCGGTCCTGCACGTTGAGCTGGACCAGCGACTTGCCCCTGCCGTCGTCGACGACGAAGTTGGCGTAGCCCAGGCCCTCGGCGGAGGTCTCCGTCTCCTGGAGGCCGGCCGGCAGCAGGCCGGCGGTGACGGCCAGGATCTCCTTCGCCGTGTACTCCTTGCTGGTGTCGCGCACCTTGATCGGCTTGGGCTCGGGGATCGAGGCGACGACCTTGTCCCACGACTTGTCGGTCACGATCGCCTTCAGCTGCTCCGGCGACAGCGGCGGGTTCGGACGGCTGTCCGGCGCGTCCTTCTCCGCCGGGGAGTTCCACTCGGACAGCTCGATCTGGCGGCCGTCCCTGCCGATCAGCTTGGCGCTCCACCACTTGGTGCTGACGTGCCGGTCGGGGTACTCGTAGCCCTGGAGGACCGTCAGGGTGCCGCCGTCGGCCGTCGTGGTGGTGGCGCAGGCGTCGTACGGGACGAGCTTCCTGTCCGGGCAGGTGTTCTGCGAGCGGTTCGGGTCGTTCTCCGCCAGGCGGGTGATCGAGATGCCCATGGCGGCCTTGCCCTGGCCGTCGTCGAAGACCAGCTGGGCCCCCGCGAAGCCGACCGCGTCCGGCTTGCCCGCCGGCGGCTCGGTGCCGCTGCCGTGGGTGTCGGTGCTCTGGCCGGCGGGCAGCAGCGCCTTGAAGGCGGCCAGCACCTCGTCGCCGCTGACGGGGGTCGTCTTGGCGGCGGCGGTGGAGGGCGCCGAGGCCGGGGTGATCCCGGAGGCGGCGGAGGCCGCCGGGGAGGCGGCGGCCACCGTACCCTCGCTCTTCGCCTGGGTGCCGGTCAGGTAGAAGGCGCCGCCGCCCACCAGCGCCATCGCGGCCGCGCCGCCGACCACGGCCGTGGCCGAACGGCGGCGCCAGCGGCGCCGTCCGCGCTCGTAGCCGCCCGCCACCAGGCCGGCCCGGTCGGTCCGGCCGGGCTCGAAGCCCTCACCGGTGCGGCTCATCGCGACGATCAGATCGTCTTCGAACTTCTCGGAATCGGACATGGTTGATCACCGTCTCCTCGGGTCACGGGTGGTGCGGGAGTGGATTGTGGAAGTGGATTGCGGGAGTGGATTGCGGGAGTGGATGTCGGCAGCAGGCTCGGCCGAACGGCGTTCAGCGGGCCGCGAGTTCGGCCAGCTCGTCGCCGAGCAGGGTGCGCAGCCGGGCCAGTGCCCGGGTGGTGCGGGTGCGGACGGCGCCGGAGGAGGCGCGCATCGCCTCGGCGGTCTCCTCGACACTGCGGTCCTCCCAGTAGCGCAGCACCAGGACGGCCCGGTCCTTGGCCGGGAGCCGGCCGAGGGCCTCGATCAGGGTCAGCCGCAGCGCGCTGTCCGCGTCCTCCCGCCCCTGCGGCTCCGGCAGGTCGCCGGTGGGGCGCTCGCCGCTGGAGCGGCGGCGCTGCTGGGACAGGAACACGCGCACCATCACGGTGTGGGTGTAGGCCACCGGATTGTCGATCCGGCCCCGGCCCCCGGTGAACGCGCTGCGGCGCCACAGCACGTACATCCGGCTGAGGGCCTCCTGCACGAGATCCTCGGCGTAGTGGGTGTCACCGCTGGTGAGCAGGCAGGCCGAGCGGTAGAGGTGGGAGGTCCGGCCGGAGACGAGCTCCAGGAACTCGGCGTCCTTGGCCTCCCGGCCGCCGCTCTTGGTCCACCCCATGCCTTCGCTCCCCCGCCGTCCGTGCCCCCGCCCTCTGACACTTCTAGGACGTGGTGAGCGGCGGCCGGTGTTACAGACCCGTTCGGCCCGGCTCTATTCGGAGGAGCGCCGGCGGTGGTCGCGCAGCACCACGCCGCCGCCGATCAGCAGGGCGACCAGCAGCGCGCCGACGCCGAGCACGTACGTCGCGGTGCGCCCGTCCCGGTCGGCCTGGGTCTCGCCGAGGCCGACCGGCCGCGGCACGATCGGCGCGGCCGCCAGCTGCACGGGGGCGTCCTCGGCGGGCGCGGACGGCGGGTCCGCGGGCGCCTTGGTGACGGCCCTGACCGGGTCCACCACGCCCCAGCCGATGAAGCGGTTCGGGCCGCGCTCGGTGCGCTGGGCGCTCTGCTCGATCCAGGCGCGCACCTGGGCGGGGCTCCACTTCGGGTGGGCGCCGACGAGCAGCGCGGCCATCCCGGACACGTACGGGGCGGCGAAGCTGGTGCCGTTGTCCACGCACTGGCCGCCGCCGGGGACGGTGGAGAGCATGTTGACGCCGGGCGCCGCGACCTTCACGAAGGCGCCGTACTGGGAGAACGGCGCGCGCTCGTTGTTGCGGTCGGAGGCGCCGACCGCGAGGACGGTCGGGAAGGCGGCCGGGTAGGTGTCGCCCTCCTTGCCGTCGTTGCCGGTGGAGGCGACGACCACGGCGTTCCTCTGCTCGGCGTACTGGACGGCCGCCAGGAGGTCCGCGTAGCCGTTGAAGCGGGCGTCGCCCGCGCCGCGCACGTCCTGGGAGATGTTGATGACCCGGGCGCCGCTGTCGACGGCCTCGCGGATGGCCGCGACCAGGGAGGCGACGTCGCCGTTGCCCTCGGCGTCGTTCTGCCGGATCGAGCGGATCTGGGCCTTCGGGGCCAGACCGACGAACCCGGAGGAGGCGCTCCTGCGGGCGGCGATGATGCCGGCCACCTTGGTGCCGTGGCCGACCGGGTCGTCCGTGGACCTCCCCTCGACCCGCTGCTTGGTCTCCTTGTTGACCAGCAGGTTGCCGCCCTCGAGGACGGCGTCCTTCAGCTGCGGGTTGCGGATGTCCACGCCGGTGTCGATGACGGCGACCGTCACGCCCTCGCCCATGACCCGGTCGCCCTGCCACAGCTCGTCCAGCAGCAGCCGCTGCAGGGACCAGGGGACGGTCGGCACGTCCGGGGCGGGCTTGGGGCAGTCGCCGGCGGCGGCTATGCCCGGGCCGTCCGCGTGCGCGGGGGCGGCGAGCGGGCCGCCCAGCACCGCGAGCGCGGCCAGTGCCGCGGCGGCCCTGCGGTAGCCGTGTCGGGACACCCTGCCACTCCTCATGTCGTCCACCCCGTGTCGCGCGTCGGGGGCGGGCGCCCGTGAACCGGGTGCCCGCCCCCTGTGGTCGTTCCCGTCCGGGCTGCCCGATCAGCCCTGGCCGGATCAGCCCTGGCCCGATCAGCCCTGGCCGGATCAGCCCTGCCAGAGCTTGGCGTTGGCGTCCTCGGTGTTCTTGTAGCTCAGCGCGGCCTGCTCCAGCGAGGTGGCGATCTGCCCGCAGACGGTCTGGATGTGCGCGGCCTTGGTGTCCCACTGCGTCTGGTGGGCCTGGTAGCCCTCCTGGGCCGCGCCCTGCCAGCTGGCGGCGATGCGCTTGACGTCGCCCTTGAGGTCGTTGAGCAGGTGGTCGATCCGGGAGGCGACGCCCTTCACCTCCTCGGCGGCGTGGTGGACGGTCTGGAAGTTGACGAGGATGTGGTCGGTCACGGTGTCTCCCTGGACGAGGATCGGGCGCCGCGGCGGCGGACGCCCGGTGGAGCGGGGGTGCGGACGGGTGCGGCGATCAGCCCTGGGCGCCGGTGAACTGCTGCGCCTGCTCGGCCTCGGTGCGCGCGTACTGCTGGGTCGTCCGCTCGATCGCTTCCTGGATCGCGTGCAGGGACGCGTTCAGCGCCTTCACATCCTCGGTGAACGAGTGCTGCAGGTTCTTGTAGGCGGTCGCCGCCTGGCCCTGCCAGCCACCGGTGATGTTGCTGACCGTGTTGAGGAGCTTCGTCTGCTCCTGCTGGATCTTGTGGATCGCCTCGGCGATCCGCTTGGCGAAAGCGGTCATCTCCTGCGCGGTCATCGTGAACTGGCCCGAACCCGACATGCTCCACGTCCCCCATGAGAAACATCCTGTGTACGGACGGGCCGGGAGTGGCCTGCCCGCGGCATCACCCTGGTGATGTCCAGGAGCACTGTAGTCGGCATACGCAACTCGCCCAACACGGTTGCTCCGGCAGTTACCAGACCATGACACAGAGCCAACTCCGTTGCCCCGCGCGGCCGTCAGGCGTTCTGCGGCTGGGCCGCGCCCTTGGCGGTGAGCGGCGGACCGGCCGGCACCAGGTTCGACCACCGCAGCGGCACGGGCAGCGGCTGGAGGCCCTGGTAGCCCAGCCGCGCCTGGTTGCCGCCGGGTTCGTCCTGCTGCGGCGCCGGCTGCTGGTCACCCGCGCCCGGCGTGGGCGTGGCCGAACCAGGCTTCGCCGTCGGCGACTTGGCGCCGCCGGGGGGCGCAGTCGGCCCGTCGCCGTTGGAGGGCACCGAGTAGCGCAGCCCGGTCTCGGTGATCAGGAAATCCGTGCCGGAACCGCCCGCGGAGGCGTCCACCGCGCGGTAGAACAGGCCGTGACCGGGCGTCACGTACGCGGCGCCCGCGCCGTTGTTGTACGGCGCCGGGTACGCGGGCCCCGCCCAGACGCTGCGCCGGTCCGTCTTCCCGTCCTCGGCGACGCCGTCGTAGGTGCTGCACACCACCTGGCGGCGCCGGTCCTCCTGCGGGTCCTTCCAGTTGTTCACCGGCGCGCCCGTCCGCAGCGGCCAGTCGTCCCCCGTGCCGGGCAGTTTGACGTCGCTCCCGCGCAGGGACTGGTCGGCCGGGGTCATCGCGTCGCTGCGCGGCTGCTTGTCCTGGTCGTACCTGTAGAGCATCCCGTAGGCCGGGTTCTGCCGGATCAGCTCCGCCTGGAACGCGGTGATCACGTACAGCTGGTCCTTGCCGACGACGTAGTGGCGGTCCTGGTAGTGCACCAGGCGCCCGACCCGGCGGTCCGCCGGATTGTCCAGCTCCACCCGGGAGTTGGCGCCCTGGGTGTCGGCCACCTCCTTGACGTCCGGGAAGGTGATCGGGGTGCCGGGCACCAGCGTCTCCAGCCACTCCCGCTTGACCCGCTGCGGCACCGCGTTGGGCCCGAACACGGCCGTGACCAGCGACTTGCGCTCCACGTCGCCCGACTTCGGCCCGATCTCGTGCCGGCGGCCCTGGGCGTCCACCAGGAACACCGGCGCGGCGCCCTGCCCCTGGCCGTCGGCCGAACCGGCGGACACCTGCTGGTCGTCCGCCTGCTGCACCAGCAGCAGCTGGTCCGGGGCGAGCATCCGGTCCTTGGCCGCCAGCGCCGCCGCGTCCTGGCCGGCCGCCACGAACACCGCCTGGTTGACGGTCGCCTGCTTGTCGTCCGAGCCCGGGCGGTCGCAGACCGACCACTTCATCGACTGGCCGGCGTTGTCCTTGCTCGGCAACTTGTCGGGCGCGTACGGGATCCCGATCGTCGGGCCGTGGTTCGGGTAGCGGTCCAGCACGTCGTCGTCGACCACCACCACCTTGGCGTCGGCGGGCAGCACCAGCCGCGCGGAGGACATGTTCAGCACCTGGTGCAGCCGCTTCGTCCTGCCGTCCGGGTCCGTCAGGATCACGTACCGGGTGGTCGACTTCTTGCCCTGGATGATGGCCTTGCCCTCGTCCCAGTGCAGCGGCGCGCTCGGCTTGAACACCCCCCAGACGCCGAAGCCGGCCACGATCAGCGTCCCCACCAGGACACTCGGCAGCACCGCCTTGACCGGCCGCGGCGCGTCCTCGTCGCTGCCGCCGCCGGAGGGCAGCAGGAAGGCCCCCACCGTGCGCTTCCTGGCGAAGGTGTACGCGTTCAGCTCGTCCCGGCGCGATGCCATGTGCTCGTCGTCCCCCTTGTCGGACTTGCCTGCCGCAGCTGCCCCTTGTCGGACCGTCGGACCCGAACCCTCTACGATGCGGCAGCGGACGGTGAGTACCGTACGGGTACGGTCCACGAACGAGCCAGCCGGGCCGCGACAACCGAGTCAGAGAGGGCTACCGGGGGATGCCTAACCAGACCGCTCGACGACGCCGCGGCAACGCCCGGGAGGAGGGGTCGCGCCGCGCCGCCGCACACGCACCGGCCCCGGCACCCGGCCCGGCCTCGCCGCGAAGCTCCGGCGGCGGGCCCGTCAGCGTGCGGGTCAACCCCCGGCCCGGGCTGCTCGGCGGCAGGCTGAGGCTCCACCGGCTCGTCCTGGTCGAGGTCGCCGCCGCCCTCGTCGCCGTCGGCTGGACGATCAGCCGCCCGGTCGCGGCCGGCTTCGGCGCCGTCTCCCTGGTGCTGCTCCTGATCGCCCTGGTCCGGCTGCGCGGCCGCAGCCTGCCCGAGCTGCTGCGGGTGCGCGCCGACCTCAAGTCCCGCCGCCGCCAGGCCCGTACGCTGCTGCCCCCGGCCGGCACCGACCCCGCCCTGGCCCCCGTCCTCGAACTCGAACCCGCGCTGCGCACCTGCACCCACGCCACCGAGGCCGACTTCGGCGGCCGCCCGGTGCGCCGCGAGACCGGCATGGTCGGCGACGGGACCTTCCTCACCTCGGTGCTGCTCGTCCAGGCCAAGGACCAGCCGCTGCGCCCGGTGCGCACCACCCTGCCGCTGCCGCTGGACGTGATCTGCTCGGCGCTCACCGTCGACGACATCACCCTGGAGTCGGTGCAGCTCGTCCAGCACACCCAGCCCGCCCCCGCCAAGCACCTGCCCGAACAGTCGCTCGCCGCCCGCGCCTACCGCGAACTGCCCGACGGCACCGCCACCCCCGGGCTGCGGCTCACCTGGATCGCCCTCAAGCTCGACCCGGAACGCGCCGCCGCGGCCGTACGGGCCAGGGGCGGCGGCGAGGAGGGCGCCCGCAAGGCCCTCCAGCGGGTCACCGACCAGCTCGCCGGGCGGCTCAACAGCTCCGGCTTCAACGCGACCGTGCTCGACGAGCGCGAACTCATCGCCGCCCTGGCCATCTCCACCTGCGCCAACCCGATCGCCGTCGCCGGCCGCCGCGGCACCGGCAGCGGCGGCGGCACCACCCGCCGCACCCAGGAGGGCAACCGCTTCTGGCGCATCGACGACCGCTGGCACAGCACCTACTGGATCTCCCGCTGGCCGCAGCTGGGCCGCCCCGGCGGCGCCCCCGGCCGGATCGGCGCCCCGGACCTCGTCAACCTGATGACCGGCACCCCCGCACTGGCCAGCACCTTCAGCCTCACCGCCGGGCACGGCACCGGCGGCTCGGTGACGGTCAGCGGGCACCTGCGGGTGACCGGGCGCAACGAGGACGAGACCGGGGAGCTCGGCCGCCAGGTGGAGGCCAGGGCGCAGAGCGCGGGCCTGGGCCTCCACCGGCTCGACCTGGAGCAGGCCCCCGGCATGCTCGCCACCCTGCCGCTGGGAGGAACGTCCTGATGGCGTACCAGACCCACCCCGCCCCCGGACCGACGCCCGGCGCCGAACGCCCCCGGGTGTGGCCGCGCGTGCTGCCCGGCTTCGGGCTGCGCGGCCCGCGCCGCGAGAAGCACGTGCTGGAGGCCGCCGACCTCGCGGCCATGGCCTTCCCCGTCGGCGACGACGGCGTGGTCATCGGCGTCGACCCGCAGGGCCTGCCCGCCGTGCTCGGCCTCTTCCGCCCCAGCGCGTACGACCTGGTGCTGGTCGGCGGCGTGTGGACGGCGCAGATCATCGCCCTGCGCGCCGCCGCGATCGGCGCCCGCGTCGCGGTGGAGACCGCCCGCGCCCAGCTGTGGGGCCCGATGGCCCAGGCCGCGGGCGGCGGACAGCCGTGCGTGACGGTCCACCAGGTCGGGCGGCTCGGCCCGCAGGGCGCCTCCGTCGCCTCGCCGGTCCTGGTCGTACGCGACCTCGGCGCCCGCCCGCCGCGCAGCCGCCTCTCCGCCGCGCCCTGGCAGACCACCCTGACCCTGCTGCCGTACCTGGGCCCCAACGCGAGCCGCGTCCTCAACGCCGCCGACCTGGTCGGCGTCCAGCGGATCTCCCCGCAGGAGGCCGAACTGACGGGCCGGGTGCTGTCCCTGCCGCCCGAGGACGTGGCGGCCCTGCCCACCCTCGGCGACGACCTCACGCTGTGGTCCACCCGGATGCGGCGCCAGTACGTCCGGGCGGTGGCCGGGCAGGCCGAACAGCAGGTGCTCGGCGGGCCGCGACGGATGGACTGAGCCCCGATCGGGAACACGGGTGCCTTCTTCCGGGGTTGCCGTACGGCCTAGTCTTTGTTGCGGCAACGGCACCGCTGAACAAGCGGCGGCGAACACGAGGGAGCCCTAGTGAGCAGCGATCGGGACGGCGTCTACGTCGGCGACAACGCGGCGGAGGACGAGGACGACTGGTCCGACGCGCCCGATTACACTCCCCCGTCCTGGTACGTGCAGACGGATGCGCAGGGGGGCGGTGCGCCGGGGGCGGCGGCGACTCCCGGAACTGCGGGGGCTCCTGCGGACGGGGCTGCTCCGGCGCCTGCTCCGACGCCTGCTCCGGCGTCCGTTCCCGCGCCCGTGGCGCCGGTTCAGGCCGAGGCGCCGCACGTGCCGTTCCCCGCGCCGCAGCCGCCCGCCGTGCACGCCGAGCCCGTTCTGCCTCCGGCTCCGGTTCCGCCGGCCGTACCGTCCTCGCCGGTCCCGCCGGTTCCGCCCGTCCCGTCGGTCGCCCAGGCGCCCGCCCACATCCCGGGGCCCGCCGCCGAGTGGCGGCCGCAGGCTGCCCCGAGCTGGCCGAGCGCGGAGGCGGTGGCCGCGCCGCAGCCCCAGCCCGTGCCGCAGCCACAGCCCCAGCCCGTGCCGGGCCCGCCGCCGTACCCGGGCGAGGCCGCCCCGGCCCAGCCGGTGACGCCGCAGACCGTCATGCTGCAGCCCATCGCACCGCAGCCCGTCGTGCCTCAGCCCGTCGCAGCGCAGCAACCCTGGGCCGCGCAGCCGCCCGTCCAGCAGTCCCCGCAGGTCCCGCAGCCGCAGCCGCCCGTGGACCCGCAGGCCGCGTGGGCCGCCCAGCAGGCGGTCGCCGCCGCGCAGCAGCCGCAGCCCATCGCCCCGCCGGTGGACCCGCGCCAGGGCGGCTGGCCGCAGCCCGCCGCCTACCAGCAGCCAGGACAGCCGGGACACCCGGCCCAGCCCGGTCAGCCGCAGCCCGGCCAGCCCCCGCAGCCCTGGGGCCGGCAGCCGGGCGCGGCCGCCGCGCAGCCCGCCGCGTTCCAGCAGGCCGCCGCCCCCCAGCAGACCGCGCACGGCGCGCCCCTCGGCTACACGGCCGCCGTCGAGCTGTCCTCGGACCGGCTGCTGCGCAGCCAGCCCAAGCAGCAGCGCCAGCAGCCCCGTTTCCAGTTCGGCGGCAAGGCCGCGGCGACCGAGAAGGCCCGTCGGCTGGAGATCATCCGCACCCCGGTGATGAGCTGCTACCGGATCGCCGTGATCAGCCTCAAGGGCGGCGTCGGCAAGACCACGACCACCACCGCGCTCGGCGCGACCCTGGCCAGCGAGCGCCAGGACAAGGTGATCGCGATCGACGCCAACCCGGACGCGGGCACGCTGGGCCGCCGGGTCAAGCGCCAGACCGGCGCGACCATCCGCGACCTGGTGACGGCGATCCCGCACCTGCGCAGCTACATGGACATCCGTCAGTTCACCTCCCAGGACCTCAACTCGGGCCTGGAGATCCTGGCGAACGACGTCGACCCGGCCGTCTCGACGACCTTCAACGACTCGGACTACCGCCAGGTGATCGACGTACTGGGCCGCCAGTACCCGATCATCCTGACCGACTCCGGCACGGGCCTGCTCTACAGCGCGATGCGCGGGGTGCTGGACCTGGCCGACCAGCTGATCATCGTCTCCACCCCCAGCGTGGACGGCGCCTCCAGCGCCTCCACCACCCTGGACTGGCTCTCCGCCCACGGCTACGCCGACCTGGTGCAGCGCAGCATCACGGTGGTCTCCGGAGTGCGCGAGACCAGCAAGCTGATCAAGGTCGAGGACATCGTCGCGCACTTCCAGACCCGCTGCCGGGGCGTCGTGGTGGTGCCCTTCGACGAGAGCCTGGCGGCCGGCGCCGAGGTCAACCTCGACATGATGCGGCCCAAGGTCCGCGAGGCGTACTTCGAGCTGGCCACCCTGGTCGGCGAGGACATCGTCCGCGCCCAGCAGGCGGCCACCCACCAGCCCGGCTGGCAGCAGCAGGCGCAGGCGGCGGCCCCGCAGCCGTACGCCGACCCGCAGCAGCAGCCCGTGCCGCCCGGTGCGCCCTGGGGGCAGCAGCCGGGCCAGGCGGCGCCCCAGCCCGGCTACGCCTGGCCGCAGCCGCAGCAGCCCCAACCGCAGCAGCAGGCGCCCGCACCCGCGCCGCAGAGCACGCCGCGCCCCGGGATCGACTACGACTGCGTGTACCCCGCGCCCGGCGGGCCCCAGCCGTACGCCGACCCGCAGCAGCAGGCCCCTCAGCCCCCGCCGCCCGGGTACGGCTACCCGCCGCCGCAGCCTCCCCAGCAGTGACGAACGGGAGGGCCCGCCGAACGCGATGTTCGGCGGGCCCTCCCGTTCGTACCAGCGCTCAGAGGCCGTCCGTCAGCTCCCGGGCGCGCTTGACGTCGTCGGCCATCCGGTCGAGCAGCGCGTCGATGGAGTCGAACTTCTCCATCCCGCGCAGGTAGGCCAGGAAGTCCACGGCCACGTGCAGCCCGTACAGGTCCAGGCCGACCCGGTCGATGGCGTACGCCTCGACGGTGCGGGCGGTGCCGTCGAAGGTCGGGTTGGTGCCGACCGAGATCGCGGCGGGCATGCGCTCGCCGTTCGCGGTCAGCCAGCCCGCGTACACGCCGTCCGCCGGGACCGCGCTGTGCGGCACGGTCTCCACATTGGCGGTCGGGAAGCCGAGTTCGCGGCCGCGCTGCGCGCCGCGCACCACCTCGCCCTCGACCCGGTGCGGCCGGCCGAGGACCTCGCCGGCGCCGGCCATGTCCCCGGTGCCGACGAGGCGGCGGATCAGGCTGGAGGAGAACGGCTCGCCGTCACCCGCGGTGCCGCACACCTGGAGGTCGACGACCTCGACCTCGAAGTCGGCGGCCCGGCCCAGCTCGGCGAGCAGCGCGACGTCCCCGGCGGCCCGGTGCCCGAAGCGGAAGTTGGGGCCCTCGATGACGACCTTGGCGTGCAGCGCGTCCACCAGGACCTGCTGGACGAAGGTCTCCGCGGACTCCTGGGAGAACTCGGTGGTGAAGGGCAGCACCAGCACCGCGTCCACGCCGAGTTCGGCGATCAGCTCGGCGCGGCGCGGGTGCGGCGCGAGCAGCGGCGGGTGGCTGCCGGGGCGGATGACCTCGCGCGGGTGCGGGTCGAAGGTCACCACGACCGAGGGCAGGCCCAGTTCGCGGGCCCGTTCGACCGCCCGTCCGATGATCAGCTGATGCCCGCGGTGGACCCCGTCGAACGAGCCGATGGTGACGACGCCGCGCCCCCAGTCACCGGGGATCTCCTCCAGGCCACGCCAGCGCTGCACCCGAGTGCTCCTTGTTCCGTACGGTGCGTACCCTCGGTACGCTCAAACGCTCAAATCCCGAACCCCTATAGCGTGCCATGCGCCTGCCCCGGCTCCGGCACCGGAATGCGGGTTGGGCGCATCACAGGTTCGAGCGGCGCCCGCTCGGCCTCCGCCGCCGCGTACTGGGGGTCCCGCCCGGCCGCCACCAGGGCGCGCAGCCGGGCCAGCCGGGGGCCGTCCGGCGCGGTCGGGGCGGCGTCGCGCGGCCAGCGGGCGAGCAGCCGGGCGAAGGCCGCCGAGCGGCCGGCGCAGCGCACCAGCAGCCGGTCCGCGCCCGGCAGGGCCGGGGTCGCCCGGGCCAGGACGGCGCGCACCCGGGCGGGCTTCTCGGCCGCGCAGTGCTCGGCCAGCCGTTCGACGGCGGCGGTGAGCACCTCCGGGTCGGTCTCGGCGGCGAGCAGGTCGTCCAGCAGTTCGCAGCGCAGCGCGTCCGCGGCCGGGTCGGCCACCGGGACGGACAGCACCTCGGCGAAGGGCCGGCGCACCTCGGGCGTACGGGCGCCGAGCGCGGCGGCGAGCAGCATCCGCAGCTCCAGCCGGGCGGCCGCCCCCGCTCCCCCGCCGGCCAGCCGGCGGCCGAGGTAGTCGAGGGCGACGGGGCCCGCCTGCTCCGGGTGCGCGCGCAGCAGCCGGGCGGCGAGGTCGGCGCCGCGCCGGGCGGTCCCCGGGGCGCGGGTGTCGGCGAGCACCCGCAGCACCTCGGGGGCGGCCGGGAGCTCCGCGAGGACGGCCAGCACGGGCTCCGGATCGCTCTCCAGGGCCGGGGCGAGGGCGCGCGGGGTGAGGAAGGCGTCGCCTCCCGCGCGCAGCAGGGCGAGCGCGGCGGGCAGGTGCTCGGCGCGGGTGCCCGGGTCGCGCACCAGCAGGGCCAGGGCGGCGCCGTGCAGCGCGGGTTCGTCCTCGCGGGCGAGCAGGGTCAGCGCGGTGTAGCGCAGCAGTTCGGCGCCCGGGCCGCCGGCGTACGGGGCGGTGCGCAGCGCGTGCACGGCGGCGGCGACGTGCCGTTCGGGCCGCCGGTCGTGGCTCCACCGGTCGACGGCGCGGCAGAGCGCGGAGGGCTCCTCGGCGGCGAGGACGGCGAGCAGGGCGTCCGCCCGGGGGTGGGCGGCGTCGGCCAGGGCGTCGGCCAGCTCGTCCAGGGCCAGGCGGCGGTGGGCGTACAGCAGTTCGTGGGCGAGGTCGGCGCTGCCCGTGTCGAACCAGCCGCACAGCAGCGGGAAGACCGCCGCCGGGGCCTCCCGCAGCCGGTCGGCGACGGCCCTCAGGAAGCCGGGGCCGGCCGTCACCAGGCGCCGCAGCAGGGCGAGTTCGGCCTCAACAGGGAGACCCAGTCCCGTCCAGAAGGCCGGGCCGAAACGCCCGGAACCGTCGGCGGGCAGCGCCGCGAACCCGCCCGCCTCGGCGGCGCGTTCGGCGATCCGCTCGGCCAACCGGCCGAGCAGGTCCCGGTGTTCCGCCGGGTCGGGGCTGCGCGCCAGCGCGTCGGCGAGTAACCGGGCGGCCCACCAGGCGGGTTCGCTGCCCGCCGGCCGCAGCTCCAGGGCGCGGGCGAGCCGGTGCAGCCAGGGGTCGAGGGAGTCCGCTCCCCAGGTGTCGGCGACCCGGGTGAGCGCGGCGGCCACCGGGCCGATCCGGTGCCGGGGCACGGAGTTCGCCCCGGAGCCGGGCCTGATGTCCTCGGCCTCGCCGAGCAGCAGCCGCAGCGCCGCGTCCAGATCCAGGTGCAGGCCCTGCAGCCAGTCCGCGAACTCCCCGTGGGCGAACCGGAATCCGGGCCCGGCGGGCACGAACAGCCCCTCGGCGAGCACGGCCGCGCCCCAGCCGCCCTCGGCCGGGAACAGCTCCTCGAAGGCGGCCCCGCCCAGCGCCCCGGCCTCCGAGCCGCCGAGCATCCGCCGGGCCGCCTCGTGCACCCGCCCGGCCACCGCCGCCGCCAGCCGCCGCACCCGGCCGGGCCTCGGCTCGGCCGCCCTGGCCGCGCCCCTCCGGTGGGCGCCGCGGGTACGGCCGCCGCCGGCCAGGCGCCGGGCCGCGCGCAGACAGAGCAGGTCCAGGTGGGCGGAGAACAGCTCCCCGCGCCGGGCCGCCGCTCCCTGGACGCCCTCGGCCCACAGCTCGCCGGCCAGGCGGACGGCCAGCGGGTGCCGGGCGTCGGCCCCCTCCGGGTGGCCGGGCGGCAGCCCGTAGCGGCGGCGCACCCGCTCGGCCGCCTCGGCGGGCAGCGGGCCCAGCCGCAGCCCGGCCAGGGTGGGCGCGCCGGGGCCGCCGCCGTCCATCCGTACGGTCGGGGCGCCCGCGAGGTCCCCGTCCCGCGCCGGTTCCTCCGCCCGTGGCAGCCCGGGGCCCGGGCCGCTGCGCCAGGGCCGTTCGGCGAGGCGCTCCCAGGTCTCCTCCCCGCAGGCCGTCAGCAGCCGGGCGCCGCAGCCGGTCAGCCACTGCCCGGCGCCGTACAGCCGGTCCGCCTCCAGCGGGACGGGGGCCTCCTCGGGGCCGTCCAGGGCGATCAGCAGCGCCCGTCCGGCGGCGGCGCACAGGGCGGCGGCCGGTTCGGGCGCGGGCGCGGGGACGCCGAGGGCGGCGGCGGCCCGGGCCAGGGCCCGTTCGACGGGCTCGGCCAGCGAGCGGTCACCGGCGCGCAGGTCGGCGCCGCGCAGCCACAGGGTGGGCAGGCCCGCGGCGGTGCGGCGCAGGGCGAGCGCGGCGAGCTCGGTGGAGCGCCCGCTGCCGGGCGCGCCGACCAGCGCGGTGACGGTCGGCTCCGGCTCGTCGCCCACCGAGGCGTCCGGCCGGTCCACCCGGTCGGCGGCCAGGCCCGCCACCCCCGGGGCGGCGGCCAGCTGGGCGGCGGCCAGCCGCAGCACGCCGGCGAGGTTGAGCGCGGTGCCGTACCCGGGCACGGCCGCCGCGTTGCGGGCCAGCAACTCCTCCAGCGCCCCGGCGGCGGGCAGCGCGCCGCCCCCGGCGGGCACGGCCGGCAGGGCGCCGCCGTACCGCAGGGAGCGCAGCCCGGGCGCGGCCAGGGCCACCACCGCGCCGCTGCGCGCGTCCAGCACCGGCGCCCCGGCGGGCACCTCGACCCCGGCCGGCTCCCATGAGTTCAGCACCGGGACGTCCAGCAGCAGCACCCCGTCCGAGGCGCCGAGCAGCCCGCAGCGCAGCGTGACCACCCGCTCCCCGTCCCCGGCCGGTACGGGCAGCAGCACCTCGTGCCCGCCCCGGGCGGCGGCCACCGGCAGCGGCGGCACCGGCAGCCCGCCCACCGCCTCGGTGCGCAGCAGCGCGAGCCCGTGCGCGGGCAGCGGCAGGACGGCGTCCGGGCCGAGCACCCTGCTCTGGCCGCCGGGGGTGTGCAGGAGGATCCGGTCGAGGCCCGCGACGGCCTCATGGGCGGTCAGCACGGTGCCCTGCGGGTCGGCGACGAACCCCAGACCGTGCAGCCGCCCGTCGAGATCGCGGATGCGGAGCAGATGGCACCCCGGATCGCCCTCGTGCCAGCCCGGCATGGCCCGTCCCCCTGTCGCTCGCCCGTCCACCGCCGGGAGCCTGCCCACCGGGCGGGCGGCCCGACCGCGCCTGCGCCGCTCACCACCGGCGTTCACCTCGCGCGCTCCCCCGCACGGGTGAACCCGGCTCCACAACGACCGGACCCCCGCCGGAAGGATTTCCGACGGGGGTCCGAGGCTCGGCGGGCTCGGCGGGCTCAGCCGACGAAGACCGCGACGGGCTTGGCCTGCCCGCCCTTCTCCTCCACCAGCGCGAGGAAGCGCCCGTCCGGCCCGTAGACCGCGATCGGCCCGTCCACGCCCATCCCGGGCGCCTTCAGCCGGGCGCCGTGCGAGAGCTTCTCGGCCGAGGACTCGTCCAGGTCCCAGCGGGGGAAGGCGGCCGCCGCGGCCTCGCCGATCGGCAGCACCTCCAGCCCCGCGGCGGAGTCGCCGGTGACGGAGGCCTCGAGCTCCTCCAGGGTCCGCGCCGACTCCACCCCGTACGGCCCGACCTTCGTGCGCCGCAGCGCCGTCAGGTGCCCGCCGACGCCCAGCCCGGCGCCCAGGTCCCGGGCCAGCGCCCGGATGTAGGTGCCGGAGGAGCACTCGACGGTCACGTCCAGGTCGATCACCGGCGTGCCGTCCTCGGCCACGGCCGAGCGCTGCCCGTGCACGGTGAAGGAGTGGATCGTGGTCGGCCGGGCGGCGAGCTCGAACTCCTCGCCCTCGCGCACCCGCGCGTACGAGCGCTTGCCGTCGATCTTGATCGCGCTGACCTTCGACGGCACCTGCATGATCTCGCCGGTCAGCGCCGCGATCCCGGCGTCGATCGCCTCCCGGGTCACGGCGTCGGCCGGGGCGGAGGCGGTGACCTCGCCCTCCCGGTCGTCGGTGACCGTGGTCTGGCCGAGCCGGATGGTCGCCTCGTACGTCTTGGCGGTCAGCATCAGGTGGCCGAGCAGCCGGGTGGCCCGCTCGACGCCGATCACCAGCACGCCGGTGGCCATCGGGTCCAGCGTGCCGGCGTGACCGACCTTCCGCGTCCCGGCCAGCCACCGCATCTTGGCGACCACGCCGTGGGAGGTGATGCCCTCGGGCTTGTCCACGATCACCAGGCCGTCCGGGCCGGTGCCTTTGCGCTTCATCGGGTTCTTTCTGTCCAACGGCATTCGCAGGTGATCAAGTTACCGGCCCCAGCGCGGCCCTGAACCGCCCGACCGCCTCGGCGACGCCTTCCCGGGTGCTGAACCCGGCCGCGAAGACGTGCCCCCCACCGCCGAGTTCGGCGCAGGCCGCAGCCACGTCCACCACGCCCTTGGAGCGGGAGGAGCCGCGCAGGGTGCCGTCCGGGTCCTGCTTGAGCACCAGCGCCACCTCCGCCTCGGCGGGGCGGCGCAGGATGTCGATCAGCCCCTCGATCTCCTCCACGGTGACGCTGAACAGCGCCAGGTCCTGGTACGGGACCCAGGTCCACACCAGGCCCAGCCCGCCGGCCGCCTCCGGCTCGTACACGGCCCGGTCGAGGGCGGCGGCGAGCACCTTGAGGTAACCGAAGGAGGAGGTGTCCCAGAGCTGCCGGGAGATCAGGTCGTGCCGGATGCCGGTGGCCAGCAGCCGCCCGGCGAGCTCGTGGGTGGCGGGCGTGGTCGCCCGGTACTTGAAACTGCCGGTGTCGGTGGCGACCCCGGTGTAGAGGCAGGTGGCCAGCTCCTGGTCGAGCTCGACGCCGAGGCGGCGCAGCAGCTCGTCCACCAGGACGGCGGTGGCCGGGGCCTCCGGGTCGATCAGCTGGTGGGTGCCGAAGCCCGGGTTGGAGGCGTGGTGGTCGATGACCACCAGCACGGGCGCGGCGAACGCCTTGTCGTGCAGCAGGCCCAGCCGGCTCTGCGCGGCCACGTCGAAGCAGAGCACCAGCTCGGGGACGTCCGGCACCTCGCCCGCCGGGACGATCAGCTCCTGGCCGGGCAGGAAGGCCAGCGACTCCGGCACGATCTGCGGGTCGTCCCCGAAGGAGACCCGCACCTCCTTGCCGAGCGCCCGCAGCGCCAGCGCCGCCGCCAGGGAGGAGCCCAGCGCGTCGCCGTCCGGGCAGATGTGGCAGATCAGGTCGATCGAGCGCGCCCGGCCGATCTCCTCCACCACCCGCTGCCAGACCAGCTCGAAGCCGCTCTCCTCGGCCCGCGGACCCGGGAGCGCCGCGAGGGCACCCTCCACCGTGCTGGTGGAGGACGCCCCCGTGGTGGATCCGGCTCGCGAGGCGGCCCGAGCCGGCTCACCCGCCATGACTACTCGTCCTCGTCGTCACGCTCGGACGCGGGGACCTTGTACGGGTCCGCGTCACCGGCGTAGGCCGCGCCCGCGGCGGTGGTGCGCACCGCCGCGTCGATGGCCTTCGCCCGGTCGAGCAGGTCGTCGATGTTCCGGGCGTTCTCCGGCAGCGCGTCCGCGACGAAGGTCAGTGTCGGGGTGAAGCGCACACCGATCTTGCCGACCTCGGAGCGGATGACGCCCTTGGCGCTCTCCAGCGCGGCGGCCGTGGCCTCGCGGTCGGTCTCGTCACCGAAGACGGTGTAGAAGACGGTGGCCTCGCGCAGATCGCCGGTCACCCGGGTGTCGGTGATGGTCACGAACCCGAGCCTCGGGTCCTTGATCCGCCGCTCCAGGGTCTGGGCGACGACCACCTGGATGCGGTCGGCGAGCTTGCGCGCCCTTGCGGTGTCGGTCACGTTGCCTCCTCGTGCAGTGGGCGGTACCCGGGCGAGCTGCGCACCCGTTGGGGCCCACGCCCCAAAGTACCGGCCCGCGCCCGACCTTGCGGGCGCTCTCGGTCCTGATCCGTGTGAGAACGGCGACTTCCGCCGGCCGGCTCCACGGTCCTCATTCGTCGTCGTCGTTGTGGTACCTCCTCCTCGCGGAGAGGAGTTGTACCTCGGGGCGGCCGGCGACGAGCCGCTCACAGCTGTCCAGGATCTCGGTGACGTACGCGGCGTCGCCGGAGACCACCGCCAGGCCGATCTCGGCCCTGCGGTGGAGGTCCTGGTTCCCGGTCTCGGCAGCGCACACGCTGTACTTGCGCTGCAGTTCGGCCACGATCGGCCGCACGATCGAACGCTTCTCCTTGAGCGAGTGGACGTCGCCCAGGAGCAGGTCGAAGGTGAGTGTTCCCACGAACATGTGTGACAGGTCTCGCCGACCTGGGGGCCTAGGGAAACCACCCCTGACCGGGGCGGCTCCTCAGGACCCTACACAGCGAGACCGGGGCCGGTCGACGGGAATTCCACCCGTCGACCGGCCCCGGCCGACACCGACTAGGCGCGCGGCTTCTCGCGCATCTCGTAGGTCTCGATGACGTCCTCGACCTTGATGTCGTTGAACGACCCCAGGGTCACACCGGCCTCGAAGCCCTCGCGGACCTCGGTCGCGTCGTCCTTGAAGCGGCGCAGACCCTCGATGGTGAGGCTCTCCGCCACGACCTTGCCGTCGCGGATGAGGCGGGCCTTGGCGTTGCGGCGGATGATGCCGTCGCGGACCAGGACACCGGCGATGTTGCCGAACTTGGAGGAGCGGAAGACCTCGCGGACCTCCGCGGCGCCGAGGCGCACCTCCTCGTACTCCGGCTTGAGGAGGCCCTTGAGGGCGTTCTCGATCTCCTCGATCGCCTGGTAGATGACCGAGTAGTACCGGACGTCCACGCCTTCCTTGTCGGCCGCGGTGCGCGCACGGCCTTCGGCGCGCACGTTGAAGCCGATGATGATGGCGTCCGAGCCCATCGCCAGGTCCACGTCGGACTCGGTGATGGCACCCACACCGCGGTGCAGGACCCGGAGCTCGACCTCCTCGCCCACGTCGAGCTTGACGAGGGCGTCCTCGAGGGCTTCGACGGAACCGGAGACGTCACCCTTGATGATGAGGTTGAGCTGCTCGATGGAGCCGGCGGCGATGGCCTTGTCCAGGTCCTCCAGGGACACCCGGACCCGACGCTGCGCGAAGGCGGCGTTGCGGTCGCGGGCCGAGCGCTTCTCGGCGATCTGGCGGGCGGTGCGGTCCTCGTCGACGACGATGAAGCTGTCGCCGGCGCGGGGCACCGAGGTCAGACCGAGCAGCAGCACCGGACGGGACGGGCCGGCCTCGGAGAGGCTGTTGCCGTTCTCGTCCAGCATCGCGCGGACGCGGCCGTAGGCGTCGCCCACGACGATCGAGTCGCCGACGCGGAGGGTGCCGCGCTGGACGAGGACGGTCGCCATGGCGCCGCGGCCCTTGTCGAGGTGAGCCTCGATCGCAATACCCTGCGCGTCCTGCTCCGGGTTGGCCCGCAGGTCCAGCGAGGCGTCCGCGGTCAGGACCACGGCCTCCAGCAGCTGGTCGATGTTCAGGCCCTGGCGGGCGGAGATGTCGACGAACATGGTGTCGCCGCCGTACTCCTCGGCCACCAGACCGAACTCGGTCAGCTGACCGCGGACCTTCGTCGGGTCGGCGCCCTCGACGTCGATCTTGTTGACGGCGACCACGATCGGCACACCGGCGGCCTTGGCGTGGTTGAGCGCCTCGACCGTCTGCGGCATGACACCGTCGTTGGCCGCGACCACCAGGATCGCGATGTCGGTGGACTTGGCACCACGGGCACGCATGGCGGAGAACGCCTCGTGACCCGGGGTGTCGAGGAAGGTGATCGGGCGCTCTTCGCCGTTCACCGTCGTCGCCACCTGGTAGGCACCGATGTGCTGGGTGATGCCACCGGCCTCGCCGGCCACCACGTTGGACTTGCGGATCGCGTCCAGCAGTCGGGTCTTACCGTGGTCGACGTGACCCATGACGGTGACGACCGGCGGGCGCGGGGCCAGCTGGTCCTCGTCGCCCTCGTCGGCGCCGAAGTCGATGTCGAACGACTCCAGCAGCTCGCGGTCCTCGTCGTCCCGGCTGACGATCTCCAGGACGAAGCCCATCTCGCCGGCCAGCAGCTCGAGGGTCGCGTCGGAGACCGACTGGGTCGCGGTGACCATCTCACCGAGGTTGAACATGACGGAGACGAGCGCGGCCGGGTTGGCGTTGATCTTCTCCGCGAAGTCCGTCAGGGAGGCACCACGCGACAGGCGGACCGTCTGGCCGTTGCCGCGGGGAAGCATCACACCGCCGACGGACGGGGCCTGCATGGCCTCGTACTCCTGGCGCTTCGCCCGCTTCGACTTGCGACCGCGAGCCGGGCGACCGCCCGGGCCACGACCGAAGGCGCCCTGCGTGCCACCACGGGCACCCGGGCCGCCGGGACGGCCGCCGAAGCCACCGGGACGCGGGCCGAAGCCACCGCCACCGGCACCCGGGGCACCGCCACCGGGACGCGGGCCGCCGAAGCCGCCGCCACCGGCCGGACGCGAGCCCGGACCGGCCGGACGACCCTGGAAGCCGGGACGGGCACCGCCGCCGGCGCCACCCGGACCACCCGGACGGCCGCCGGGGCCACCGGGACCACGGCCACCGGGACCCGGGCGCGGGCCCGGAGCCGGACGCTGCGGCATCATGCCCGGGTTCGGGCGCGGCATGCCGGACGGGGTCGGGCCGCCGGGCCGCGGAGCGGCCGGACGCGGCATCCCGTCGGGACGCGGACGGTCGCCACCGGGACGCGGGGCACCGGCACCCGGACCACCGGCCGGACGCGGACGGTCGCCACCGGGACGCGGGGCACCGGCACCCGGACCACCGGCCGGACGCGGACGGTCGCCGCCCGGACGCGGGGCACCGGCACCGGGGGCACCGGCCGGACGCGGACGGTCGCCACCGGGACGCGGGCGGTCGCCGCCCTGCGCACCGGGAGCACCCGGACGGCCACCCGACGCGCCGGGACGGCGGTCGCCGGGGCGGGCCATGCCGGTCGCGCTGCCCGAGGTGAACGGGTTGTTGCCCGGACGCGGGCCGGCCGGACGCGGGCCCGGACGGGCGCCGCCACCGGACTGGGCCGCCGCCGGACGCGGGGCCTGGGCGGCCGGACGCTCGGCGTCACCGGCCGGAGCCGGCGAGGAGAACTCGGCCGCGGGCGCGGCCGGGGCCGCCGGGGCGGCGGCGGGACGCGCGGCCGGGCGCGGGCCCGGAGTCGGCGCGCCGGCCTTCGGCGCGGCGGAGGGTGCGGCCGGGGCGGCGGGCGCCGCGGCAGCGGGGGTCGGACGGGGACCGGGGGTCGCGGCAGGGCGCGGACCCGGGGTCGGAGCCGGCTTCGGGGAACCCGAAGCGGCGGGGGAGGGCGCCGCGGTCTTCCGCGGGCCCGGCTTGGCAGCGGAACCACCACCGGTGGGCGCCACACCAAGCGCGTCAGTCAACTTGCGCACGACCGGCGCCTCGATCGTCGAGGACGCCGAACGCACGAACTCACCCAGCTCGGTGAGCTTGGCCATCACGGCCTTGCTCTCCAAACCAAGCTCCTTGGCGAGTTCGTAAACCCGGACCTTAGCCACTTCACTCCTGTCTATGAGTCCGGGGGTCTCGTCCGCCGGACTGTCGCTACTTCATGGGCGTACCCATCGCGTACTCATCGCGTACTCATCGAGTGCTCATCGCAATCTCGACCTACTTCCACATCGCGAGGTACCTGACTGGTGGCACGGCGTGCGACTGCTCGCCGTGCTTGTTGCGGTGGTTCCCCGCCGCTTCGAGTGGCGGCGGGACGGGCACAGCCCCTCAGGACTCCTGGGAATCCGAGGCGCCTTCCGCCCGCTCCTCGATGAACCCGCGCAGCCGCGCCGTGTCGAGCGCACCCTGGAGCCGGAAGGCCCGGGGGAACGCCCGGCGACGGACCGCGAGGTCGAGGCAGGCCGGATCGGGGTGCAGATGCGCGCCCCGGCCCGGCAGTGCGCCACGGGGATCGGGGACGCACTCGCCCTCGACCGCCGTGACACGCAACAGCTGGTGCTTGGCCGCGCGCTTGCGGCAGCCCACGCAGGTGCGTTCCGGGCGTGCTCGGACATGCGTCCGGCCAGACGAAGGCAAGTCTACCCCTCCGAAGGGACATGGCGCCGCCCCGCCGATCACGGTGACCGACAGGACGCCTACGACGACACTGCTACTCGCCGGCGGATTCCGGCTGGCCCTCGGTGTCCGGGCGGATGTCGATGCGCCACCCGGTGAGGCGGGCGGCCAGGCGGGCGTTCTGCCCCTCCTTGCCGATCGCCAGCGAGAGTTGGTAGTCCGGCACGATCACCCGGGCCGAGCGCTGGGCCAGGTCGACGATCTCCACACTGCTCACCCGCGCGGGGGACAGAGCGGCGGCGACCATCTCGCGGGGGTCCTCGGACCAGTCGACGATGTCGATCTTCTCACCGTGCAGCTCGCCCATCACGGCGCGCACCCGGGAGCCCATCGGGCCGATGCAGGCGCCCTTGGCGTTCAGCCCGGCCCGGCGCGACCAGACCGCGATCTTGGTCCGGTGACCGGCCTCACGGGCGATCGCGGCGATCTCGACGCTGCCGTCGGCGATCTCCGGGACCTCCAGCGCGAAGAGCTTCTTCACCAGGCTCGGGTGAGTGCGCGACAGCGTCACCGACGGGCCGCGCACGCCGCGGCGCACCGCGACGACGTAGCACTTCAGGCGGGTGCCGTGCCGGTAGTCCTCGCCCGGCACCTGCTCCTGCGGCGGGAGGATGGCCTCCAGCTTGCCGATGTCGACGAGCACGTTCTTCGGGTCGTTGCCCTGCTGGACGACACCGGTGACGATGTCGCCCTCCTTGCCCGCGTACTCACCGAAGGTCTGGTCGTCGGCGGCGTCGCGCAGGCGCTGCATCATCACCTGGATGCCGATGCTGGACGCGATCCGGCCGAAGCCGCTCGGGGTGTCGTCGAACTCCTTCGGCTCGACGCCCTCGTCGAGCTCCGCCGGGTCCTCCGTCGCCCACACGGTGACGTGGCCGCTCTGGCGGTCCAGGTGCACCCGGGCGCGGCGGCGCGAGCCCTCGGTGCGGTGGTACGCGGTGAGGAGGGCCGACTCGATGGACTCGACCAGCAGGTCGAAGGGGATGTTCTTCTCGTTGACCAGCGTGCGCAGGGCACTCATGTCGATGTCCACGGCTACGCCTCCTCGTCTTTCGTCACGTTCGTCATGCCGGTCCGGGTTCCGCTGCCCGGGGTGAGGTCACTGCTCACCGTCGTCCACCCCGTCGAGCTCGTCGAGCTCGTCGGCCTCGTCGAGCCCGTCGTCGTCCTTGCGGTTGAACTCGACCTGCACGCGCGCCCGGGCGACCTCGGTGTACTCCAGGCGGCGCTCCTTGGGACGGCCGCGGCCCTTCACCGGCTGCACCTCGACCAGCACGCCGTCCTCGTCGGCCGCCAGCACGCGGGCGACCAGCTCGGCGCCGTCCACCAGGTGGATCTTCGCCAGCCGGCCCTCGGCCCGCTGCCAGTGGCGCGGCAGCGCCAGCGGGCGCTCCGCACCCGGCGAGCCGACCTCCAGCAGGTAGGGCTCGTCGCCCAGCACGTCCGACGCGTCCAGGGCGTCACCGGCGATGCGGCTGAACTCGGCGACGGCGTCCATGTCCACACCCTCGTCGGTGTCGACGTCGATCTGCACCTGCCGCCGGTTGCCCGCCTTGGTGACCCTGACATCCTCGAGGTCCAGCCCGGCCTGCGCGGCCAGGGGCTCCAACAACTCTCGCAGCCGATCGGTGTGGGTGGTGCTCATCCGGGTGGACTCCTCGGCCGCGTCTGCTGTTGTCAGAAGGTCGCTCCGTACCCCACGGGTCACGGCAGCTCGGCCCAAAGCCTAGCCGGTGCAACCCCCAACCACCGATTCCGCACCATCCCGGGCCCGGGACACGCCAGACACTGCGAGCAACCTCACACCCCCCGCCACCCGCCCCCCGAACGTGTGGGTTCTGTAATCATTCACGCCAACGGGGCCGGGGAGGCCGTCCTCGCGTACCCACCCCGGAGTGACCCCGATGCAGCCACCCAGCCGACGGACCCTGCTCGCCCTCGGCCTGCTCACCGGCCTCACCGCCCTGACGGCCTGCACCGGAACCGACGACCCGTCCTCCTCCCCCGCCACCCCGGACCCGGACGCACCCGTGCGCCACCGCGCCGTCGCCGCCACCGACGCCGTCCTCGCCGCGTACGACACCGCCCTCGCCGCGCCCGGCCAGCAGGCGGCGCTGCTGCAGCAACTGCGCGCCGAAACGATCCGGCACCGGGCCGCCCTCGCCGAGGGGTTCCCGGCCGACGCGGCCTCCGCTTCCACCTCCACCTCTCCTTCTGCGGGCGTTCCCGCGCCCACGGGAACGCCCACTGGAACGCCCGCCGCCGAGGAGCGCCGGGCCGCCCAGGCCCACCTCGCCGACCTGGCCGCCGCCACCGGGCCCCTCGCCCGGCTGCTCGCCTCCGTCGCCGCCTCCCGGCTGCTGCACGCCGCCGCCCTCGGCGACACCACCCCCACCGCGACCCCCGCCGCGACACCGGCCGCGACGCCCGCGCCGAGCACCGCCCCCGCCGCCCCCGCCGGCACCGCGGGCCTGGCCTCGCTCCAGAGCGCCCTCGGCGCCGAGCACGCCGCCGTCTACGGCTACGGCATCGTCGGCGCCCGCTTCCCCGAGGACCAGCAGCGCGCCGACGCCCGGACCGCCCTGGCCGCCCACGAAGCCCGCCGCGACGCCTGGCAGCGCCTGCTCACCACCCTCGGCTCCACCCCCACCCCCGCCGCCGGCGGCTACCGCCTGCCCTTCCCCGTCCAGGACGCCGCCACCGCCACGCAGCTCGCCGCCCACCTCGAGACCCGCCTCACCGGCGTCTACGCGGACCTCGTCGCCGCCCTGCCCGCCCCGCACCGGCCCGCCGCGGCCGCCGCCCTCCACGAGACCGCCGTCCGCGCCCGCCGCTGGGGCGCCCCCGCCACGCCCTTCCCCGGCATCCCCGACACCGCCCCGAGCACCTCGCCCGCCTCACCCCCGGCCACCGCCGCGACCCCGTAGCGAAGACGGACGACAATGGACGACATGTCGGGAGCAACGCCACACCCCACCGTCCCCAGCCGGCTGACCCGCACCGTCACCGCGACCCACGGCGACGAGGGCCGCCGCTGGCTGGACGCCCTGCCCGGCCTGGTCGCCGATCACCTCGAGCGCTGGAACCTCACCGCCGAACGCACCCTCGACCCCGGCGGCAGCCTCAGCCTGATCACCTACGTCCACCGCGACGACCTCTCCCCCGCCGTCCTCAAGACGGGCCTGCCCACCCCCGAGACCGTCCACGAGCACCGGGCCCTCGCCCACTGGGCGGGCCGCGGCGCCGTCCTGCTCCTCGACGCCGACCCGGCCGCGGGCGTCCTGCTGCTGGAACGCCTCCACGGCGAGATCCCGCTGCGCTCCCTCGCCGAACCCAAGGCGATGCTGGAGGCCACCAGCCTGCTCCACCGGCTCTGGGTACCGCTGCCCGGGCAGCACCCCTTCCCCGCCGTGGCCGACCGGGTCGCGGACACCGCCGCCCGGCTCGCCGCCCACGGCACCCACCCCGTCGCGGCGGACGCCGAACCCCTGACCGCCGAAGCCCTGGAGACGGCCGGCGCCCTCGCCGCCGAGGCACCCGAAACCCTGCTCCTGCACGGGGACTTCCACCACGGCAACGTCCTCGCCGCCGACCGCTCCCCCTGGCTGGCCATCGACCCGCGCCCCGTCGCCGGCGAACGCGCCTACGACCTGGCCCGCCTCGTCCTCGACCGCGCCGACACCCTGATCGGCTCCCCCGGCGCACCCGGCGCCGTCCGCCGCCGCCTCGCCCAGCTCTCCGAGGCCCTCGAGGTCGACCGCGACCGCCTGCGCGGCTGGACCCTGCTGCGCGCCGTCGACCTCGCCCTGCGCCACCTGGCCGCCGACCGCGAGCAGGACGCCCAGCTGTACCTGGAGTTCGCCGGCGCGCTGCCCTAGTGCCGCGTCAGGTCGGGCTCAGTGCCGTTCCCGCAGCGGCAGCCGGGCGCCCATCACCGCGTACAGCCGGTCCGTCGCCGGGAAGCGCACCGCCCGGGCCAAGTCCTGGTAGCCCAGCGCCCGGTAGAGCCTGCGGGCCGGGGTCTCGGCGTCGATCGCGGAGAGGATGCTGCGGTCCAGCCCCGAGGAGTCGCACAGCAGCCGGATCAGCCGGGAGCCGATCCCCTGCCCCTGGAACTCCGGCAGCACGTGCAGTTCGGTGATCGCGAACACCCCGTCCAGCCAGTCCCCGAGGCCCCGCTCGTCGAGGTACGGCTCGATGACCGTGCTCCACCAGTGCTCGCGCAGGTTCGGCATCCCGTACCCGAAGCCGACCAGCCGGCCCTCGCTCATCGCCCCGAACGCGATCACCCCGGGCTGGCAGGCGTGACGCCCCACGATGTGCAGCCGGACGGCCACCTCCTCCGGCGTGAGCCCGAACGCCACCGCCTGCACGTCGAGCGCCTGCGGCGCCCAGGCCGCAAGGTCGATGGCTGCGATCGTCACCCCGGTCAGCTGATCCATGACCCGGACGTTACTACCAGCCGCCCGCGCCCGCTGGAGAAGGTGACCACGAGATCACCGGCGGTCAGAACAGGACACTCATGAAGGCTCCGACCTCGCGGAATCCCACCCGCCGATAGGCCGCCCGCGCCCGGAGGTTGAAGTCGTTGACGTACAGCGAGACCACCGGCGCCACCTCGCGCAGCGCGACCTCCAGCACCGCCGCCATCCCCGTCTCGGAGAGGCCCCGGCCCCGGTGCTCGGGGGCGACCCAGACGCCCTGGATCTGGCAGGCGCCCGCCGTCACGGCCCCGATCTCGGCCTTGAACACCACCTGGCCGTCCTCCCCGAAGCGGGCGAACGAGCGCCCGGTGGTGACGAGTTCGGCCACCCGCGCCTGGTAGAGGAGCCCGCCGTCCCCGGCCAGCGGGGACACCCCCACCTCCTCGGTGAACATCGCCACGCAGGCGGGCATCATCGCGTCGACCTCGTCGCGCCGCACCCGGCGCACCAGCGGGTCGGGGGCGATCTCCGGCGAGGGCACGGAGGTGGCCAACAGCGGCTGGTGGCCGCGGACTTCACGCGCCGGGCCCCAGCTGCGCCCCATCAGCGCCCAGAACGAGGCCGTCGCCTCGGCCGGGCCGACGATCGAGGAGCAGCGCCGCCCCTGCCGTCTGGCCCGCTCGGCGAAGGCCGTCACGGCCGCCGTGCAGGCGCTGACGAGGACGAGGTTCGCCCCGGCGTAGCAGAGCGCGTCGAGCACGCCGTCGCCGTCGTACCAGCCCCACATCTCGCCGCCGAGGCGCCACGGGTCCAGGCCCACGGCCTCGACCCTGGTCGCGACGAACGCGTTGGCGACCGGATCGCGGTGGAGGATCTCCAGGGCGTCCGCGAGATCGGCGGGCTCCAGCACGCGGGTGGTGGCCAGGGCCCGGGCGGCCTGGAACGCGCCGGGGAGCATCACACCTCGATCGAGCATCGAGACAGCACCTCACTGAGACGACTTCGCCGCACCCTACTCCGTGGCCCCACCCGGCTACGGCCGCGGGGCCGTCCCCGAACGGAACGGCCCCGCCTCCGGAAATTCCTACGAGCGGGCTGCTACTCGCCCGCGACGACGACCGGCTCCCCGGCCTCCACGCCCTCGGCCTGCATCTGCTCGGCGAGCTTGAGGGCCTCCTCGATCAGGGTCTCGACGATCTTCGACTCGGGCACGGTCTTGATGACCTCGCCCTTCACGAAGATCTGGCCCTTGCCGTTGCCGGAGGCGACGCCGAGGTCGGCCTCGCGCGCCTCGCCGGGCCCGTTCACCACACAGCCCATGACGGCGACGCGCAGCGGCACCTCCATGCCCTCCAGGCCGGCGGTGACCTCCTCGGCGAGCTTGTAGACGTCCACCTGGGCGCGGCCGCAGGACGGGCAGGAGACGATCTCCAGGCCGCGCTCGCGCAGGCCCAGGGACTCCAGGATCTGGTTGCCGACCTTGATCTCCTCGGCCGGCGGGGCGGAGAGCGAGACCCGGATGGTGTCGCCGATGCCCTCGGCGAGCAGCGCGCCGAAGGCGACCGCGGACTTGATGGTGCCCTGGAAGGCCGGGCCGGCCTCGGTGACACCGAGGTGCAGCGGGTAGTCGCAGGCGGCGGCGAGCTGGCGGTAGGCGTTGATCATCACGACCGGGTCGTTGTGCTTGACCGAGATCTTGATGTCGCGGAAGTCGTGCTCCTCGAACAGCGAGCACTCCCAGAGCGCGGACTCGACCAGCGCCTCCGGGGTGGCCCGGCCGTACTTCTCCATCAGGCGCTTGTCCAGGGAGCCGGCGTTGACGCCGATGCGGATCGGCACGCCGGCGGCCTTGGCGGCCTTGGCGATCTCGCCGACCTTGTCGTCGAACGCCTTGATGTTGCCCGGGTTGACGCGCACCGCGGCGCAGCCGGCGTCGATCGCGGCGAAGACGTACTTGGGCTGGAAGTGGATGTCCGCGATGACCGGGATCTGCGACTTCTTCGCGATGATCGGCAGCGCGTCGGCGTCGTCCTGCGAGGGGACGGCGACGCGGACGATCTGGCAGCCGGACGCGGTCAGCTGGGCGATCTGCTGCAGCGTGGCGTTGATGTCCGAGGTGACCGTGGTGGTCATCGACTGCACCGACACGGGAGCGTCGCCGCCGACCGGGACGTTGCCGACCATGATCTGCCGGGAGTAGCGGCGCTTGGCGAGCGGCTTGAGCGGCAGGGACGGAATACCGAGCGAGATCGCGGTCATGTGCGCAGGGTTCCCCGGGGTTGAGGTGTGGTCGACCGCCCGGCCGTTGGGACGGCCGAGGCCGGGCACGCGGACGATCGCGCACCCGGCCTCCACGGTACGGCACGGCCACGGGCGCCAGCACACCCGCCGTACCCGAACCGCATGCCCTGCCGTCTAGCTGATCTTGACCGGGTTCACCAGGTCCGCGGCCAGCACCAGCAGGGTGAAACCGATGAAGATGCTCGCCACCACGTAGGCCAGGGGCATCAGCTTGGCCACGTCGAAGGGCCCGGGGTCGGGCCGCCGCAGGACCTTGGAGACGCCGCGGCGGACCGACTCCCAGAGGGCGCCGGCGATGTGGCCGCCGTCCAGGGGCAGCAGCGGCAGCATGTTGAACAGGAACAACGACAGGTTGATGGCCGCGAGCATGAACACGAACGTGGCGACCATCTGGCTCCCGGGCAGGTCCGAGGAGAACACCTCGCCGCTGACCCGGGCGGCGCCGACCATGCCGACCGGGGAGTCCGGATCGCGCGGGGCGTCGCCGACGACGGCGTTCCAGAGCCCGGGGATCTTGCCGGGCAGGGCGGCCAGGGACTTCACTCCGCTCTCGCCCATGGTGTACATCGTGTCGAGGGACTGCCCGAAGCTCTGCCGAACGACTTCACTCTTCGGAGTGAATCCGAGGAAACCCGCCTCCACGGTCTGGCCCTTGACCGGACGGTCGTCGGCGTCGTACTTCTGCACCTGGTTGACGGCGATCGTCGGGTTGAGGACGACCTGCTGCCCGTCCCGCTCGACGACGATCGCCACCTGGCGGCCGGCCGACCTGCGGATGTCCGCCTGGAACTGCTTGTAGTCGCGGATGCGGTCCCCGTCGAAGGACAGCACCTTGTCGCCCTGCTTGAGGCCCGCCTCCGCGGCCGGGGTCGGCTTGGCACCGGACGGGCACTTGTCGGTGGGGTCGCCGGCCTTGACGATGCACTGGGCGACCGAGCCGATGGTCGGCACCTCGGTCTTCACGCCGAAGCCCATGTTGACCGTCGTGAACAGCCCGAACGCCAGGACCAGGTTCATGAACGGCCCGGCGAACATGACGATGACGCGCTTCCACGGCTTGCGGGTGTAGAACAGCCGCGTCTCGTCGCCCTCCTGGAGCTCCTCGTACGAAGCCTCCCGGGCGTCCTCGATCATCGTGCGCACCGCCGAGCTGCTGCGCTTGGTGATCCGGCCATCCTCCCCCGGCGGGAACATCCCGATCATCCGGATGTACCCGCCGAACGGGATGGCCTTGATGCCGTACTCGGTCTCACCCTTCTTCCGCGACCACAGGGTCGGGCCGAAGCCGACCATGTACTGCGGCACCCGGATGCCGAACAGCTTGGCCGTGGAGAGGTGGCCGAGTTCGTGCCAGGCGATCGAGATGAGCAACCCGATCACGAAGACCAGGATGCCGACCACCGTCATCACCGCTACCACCGCTGCTCCTCCGTCATGCCGCTCCGCTCATCGTCTCTGTCCCTGCCGCTGTACGGCGGCCGGTCAGCCCGCCGCCAGCTCGCGGGCCCGGGCGCGGGCCCAGTCCTCCGCGTGCAGGACGTCCTCGACGGTGAGGGAAGTTCCCGCCGCCGGCCTGCCGTGCTCGGCGACGACCTTCGCCACAGTGTCCACGATTCCGGTGAAAGCGAGGCGGCCGTTCAGAAAGGCGTCCACGCACTCCTCGTTGGCGGCGTTGAACACGGCCGGGGCGGTGCCGCCCAGGGTGCCCACCTCGCGGGCCAGCTCCACGGCCGGGAACGCCTCGTCGTCCAGCGGGAAGAACTCCCAGGTCGCGGCCTTCGTCCAGTCGCAGCCGGGGGCGGCGTCCGGCACCCGGTCCGGCCAGCCGATGCCCAGGGCGATCGGCATCCGCATGTCCGGCGGACTGGCCTGCGCCAGGGTCGAACCGTCGGTGAACTCCACCATCGAGTGCACCACCGACTGCGGATGGACCACGACCTCGATCCGGTCGAACGGCACGTCGTACAGCAGGTGCGCCTCGATCACCTCCAGGCCCTTGTTCACCAGGGTGGCCGAGTTGATCGTGACGACCGGGCCCATCGCCCAGGTCGGGTGCGCCAGCGCCTCCTGCGGGGTCACCCCGGCCAGCTGCTCGCGGGTGCGGTTGCGGAACGGGCCGCCGCTGGCGGTGACCACCAACTTGCGCACCTCGGCGCGGGTGCCGCCCGCCAGCGCCTGGTACAGCGCGGCGTGCTCGGAGTCCACCGGCACGATCTGCCCCGGCTTCGCCACGGCCTTCACCAGCGGGCCGCCGACGATCAGCGACTCCTTGTTGGCCAGCACCAGCACCCGGCCCGCCTCCAGCGCGGCCAGCGTCGGCCGCAGACCGATCGAGCCGGTGATGCCGTTGAGCACCGAGTGGCACTCCGTCGCGGCCAGCTCGGTGGCCGCGTCCGGGCCCACCAGCACGGCCGGCAGCGGCCGCCCCTGGGCCTTGGCCGCCAGCGCCTCGCGCAGCGCCGGCTCCGCCGCCGGATCGGCCACCGCCACGGTGTGCACGCCCAGCCGGAACGCCTGCTCGGCGAGCAGCTCCACCCGGCCACCGGCCGCCGAAAGGGCGACCACCCGGAAACGGTCCGGGTTGCGGAGCACCACGTCGATCGCCTGGGTGCCGATCGAACCGGTGGAACCGAGGATCACCAGCTCCCGGGGGCCGGAGGGGTCCGCCACGGTGGGCGTGAAACGCAGCTGCGGGTGGGCGAGCGAAGTCATGCGCCCATTGTGTCCTGTCCGCGTCCCTCGCCAGGACGGGTTCGTACGGCCGGGGCTACCGTCGGAGCCATGCGTACCGTCATCGCCGGGGGCCACGGACAGATCGCCCTGAAACTCGAACGCCTGCTCGCCGACCGGGGCGACCGCCCCGCCGGGATCATCCGCCGCCCCGAACAGGCCCAGGACCTCACCGACGCCGGCGCCGAACCGCTGGTGCTCGACCTGGAGGCCACCACCCCCGCCGAACTCGCCGCGCTCCTCACCGGCGCCGACGCCGTGGTCTTCGCCGCCGGCGCCGGCCCGGGCAGCGGCGCCGACCGCAAGAACACCGTCGACCGCGACGCCGCCGTCCTGCTCGCCGACGCCGCCGAACTCGCGGGCGTACGGCGGTACCTGATCGTCTCCTCGATGGGCGCCGACGCCCACGCCCACCACGCCGACCCCGTCTTCGAGACCTACCTGCGCGCCAAGGGAGCCGCCGACGACGCCGTCCGCGCCCGCACCACCCTGGACTGGACGGTGCTGCGCCCCGGACGGCTCACCGACGGCACCGCCACCGGCCTCGTCCGCCTCGCCCCCACCGTCGACCGCGGCCCCGTCGACCGGGCCGACGTGGCCGCCGTCCTCGCCGCGCTGCTGCACGAGCCCGGCACGGCCGGGCAGACGCTGGAGCTGGTCGCCGGCAACGCCACCGTCGAGGAGGCCGTGGCCGCGGCGGCCGGGCACGACGGCTGAAGGGCCCGGTTCGTCACCCTGGGTTCTAGGAGTCGTTGCAACACCCCAGCTCAAGGGGTGGGATGGACTTCGAGATCCGCAAGGACCGGACGGCTCAGGGGCGCAGGAAGCT
>NZ_JBITFA010000029.1:0-45314 GCF_044455705.1 Kitasatospora sp. NPDC051170
GCCTTCCAGCGGGCCCTCCGGGCGCTTCGTTCTTTCGTGTTTCCAGCTTACCAGATGTTTTCCGCTCCGTTTTCCGGAGTTTCATTCATCCGATTTCCCGAACTGGCCGGGACCGCTTTTCGCGACGTCCACCACATTAGCGCATTCCGGGATTTTCCCGAAATTCACGCCCCGGCCAGCTGGCAGGAACGCCGACAAGACCCATCTGCATGGGCTGTCGAAGTGGGGTGGCCGCTCAAGCGACTCGGCGACAGTACTCCTCCTCCACGCCCAAAACAAATTGCGCTGGCCCAGCGGCTGTGCTCACGCTCCGGGCCACGGGGCAACCCCTACGACAAGGCGCTCGCCGTCGTCGAACTCCGGCCCAGCCCCCGCGCGGGCGCGCAGGCGGCGCAGCATCCGGGCGTCCTGGAAGCCGACCGCGCGGGCGGCCGCCTCGGTGGTCGCGCCGTGCGCGAGGAGGTGCTCGGCCCGCTCGACACGCAGTTCCTGCTGGTAGCGCAGCGGGGTGAGGCCCGTGGCCTCGGTGAAGTGGCGGGTGAGGGTGCGCTCGCTCACGCCCGAGGAGGCGGCGAGGTCGGCGAGGACGAGCCGGTCGGTGAAGCGGGCGTCGATGAGGTCCTGCACCCGGTGGACGGCGTCGACGAGGTGGGCGCGGTGCCGCAGCATCGCGCTGGCCTGCCGTTCGTCGCCGTTGCGGCGGGCGTAGACGACCATCTCCCGGGCGATCCTGGCGGCGGCCGCCGGGCCGTGCCGGACGGCGACCAGGTGCAGGGCCAGGTCGATGCCGCTGGCGATGCCGGCCGAGGTGACGACCCGGTCGTCCACCACGTACAGGACGTCGCGTACCACGGCCGCCCTCGGGTGGCGGCGGGCGAGTTCGTCCTGGAGGTCGTGGTGGGTGGTGCAGCGGCGCCCGTCCAGCAGGCCCGCCCGGCCGAGCGCGTCCGCGCCCGCGCAGACGCTGGCGACGGTGCCGCCGGCCGCGTGGTGGGCGGCCAGCCGCTCCAGCGTGGCCGGGGCGAGCTCGCCGTGCGCCCGCAGTTTCGGTGCCCGCCAGCCGGGGACGACGAGCAGGTCCTCCGGTGTGAGGGCGGGCCACTCGACGGGAGCGCGCAGGGTCAGCCCCTGCGCCGTGGGGACGTCCTCCTGCTCGGCCACGTAGCCGATCTCGTAGCCGAGGCCGTGGTCGGCGGCCGTCGAGAAGACCTGGGCGGGCCCGGAGAGGTCCAGCAGGTGCAGCTGCGGGACGAGCAGGAAGACGACGCGGGTCACGATCCGGTCAGCTCCTTCACGGTGGTGACGGTGGCGAAGCGGCCGGCCAGAGCGTACTCGGTGCGGGCGATGATCTCCGCCGTGCCGAGGGTGCGCGGGTCGGCGAGGATCTCCTCGAGGCTGCGCCCGGCGGGGGCGTCGCGGTGCTCGATCGGGTGGGTGGCGGTCGCGTCGACGACGAAGGTGACCTCGTAGCCGAGGTCGGAGGCGACCCGGGTGGTGGTCTCGCAGCACTGCTCGGTGCGGATGCCGCTGACGACCAGGTCGCGGATGCCGTGCTGGGTGAGCAGCTGCTGGAGGTTGGTGGTGGTGAAGGCGTTGTGCGAGGTCTTGGTGACGACGGGCTCGCCCGGCGCCGGCTCCAGCCCGTCCATCAGGCGGACGTGGCCGAGGGCGGGGTCGAAGACCGTCCCGGTGCCGGGCTCGGAGTGCAGGACCCAGACGACGAGGTCGCCCTGGGCGCGGGCGTGCTCGACGAGCTTGCCCACCTGCCCGACGATCCCGGGGTCGGAGACGGCCGCCCAGTTCTCGCGCTGGAGGAAGGAGTTCTGGACGTCGATGACGAGGAGTGCGTTGGTCATGCTCCGATCCTCGCCCGCGCGGGGTGCCCGGGCGAAGGCCCCATCGGGCCGCGATGCGGAACGATCCGGTCACCGGGTGCCCCGGTGCCGGGCGATGACGTCGCGGTACCAGGCGTAGGACGCCCTGGGGGTGCGCCTCTGGGTGGTGAAGTCGACGTGGACGAGGCCGAAGCGCTGGCGGTGGAGTCCTTCCGCCCATTCGAAGTTGTCGAGGAGGGACCAGGTGTAGTAGCCACGGACGTCGATGCCTTCGGCGACGGCTCGGGCGAGGGCGTGGAGGTGGGCGGAGATGAAGTCGATGCGGGGCTGGTCGGGGTCGGTGGTCTCGGTGAGGGAGCAGCCGTTCTCGGTGATGGTCACGGGCGGGAGGGCCTTGCCGTAGCGGTCGCGGAGGGTGAGGAGGAGGCGGGTGAGGGCTTCGGGGACGACGGGCCAGCCGAAGGCGGTGTGGGGGACGTCGGGGATGTCGACGAGGTCGAACGGGAGGCCCGGTGCGGTGGGGGCGGCGACGCGGGTGGGGTTGTAGAAGTTGAGGCCGAGGGCGTCGAGGCCGGGGGTGTGGATGAGCTCGGTGTCGCCGGGGCGGATGGCGCCGTAGAGGTCGTCGGGGACGCCGAGGCCGGTGAGGTCGGGGTAGCGGCCGAGGAGGACGGGATCGGTGAACAGCCGGTTGTGGAGGGTGTCGTAGGCGTCGGCGGCGGCCGCGTCGGCGGGTGAGGCGGTGGCCGGTTCGACGGCGGTGAGGTTGTTGGCGAGCATCACCTCCAGGCCCCGGTCGTGGAGGACGGTGGCGGCCAGGCCGTGGGCGAGGAGCTGGTGGTGGGCGGCCGGGAGGGCCTCGAACATGAGGGTGCGGCCGGGGGCGTGGATGCCGAGGGCGTAGCCGTAGACGGTGTGGACGAACGGCTCGTTGAGGGTGATCCAGGCGGGGACGCGGTCGCCGAGGCGGTCGGTGACGAGGGCGGTGTAGTCGGCGAAGCGGTGGGCGGTGTCGCGGTCGAGCCAGCCGCCGGTGTCCTCGAGGCCCTGGGGCAGGTCCCAGTGGAAGAGGGTGGGCAGCGGGGTGATGCCGGCTTCGAGCAGGGCGTCCACGAGCCGGTCGTAGAAGGCGAGTCCGGCGGGGTTGACGGCGCCGCGGCCGGTGGGCTGGACGCGCGGCCAGGCGATGGAGAAGCGGTAGCCGTCCAGGCCGAGGCCCCGCATGAGCGCGATGTCCTCGGTGTAGCGGTGGTAGTGGTCGCAGGCCACGGCCCCGCTGTGCCCGTCCCGCACGGCGCCGGGGCGGGCGCAGAAGGTGTCCCAGACGGACGGGCCCCGGCCGTCCTCCTCCACCGCCCCCTCGATCTGGTAGGCGGCGGTGGCGGCGCCCCAGCGGAAGTGCGCGGGCAGGTCGTAGCGGTCCGGCATGGCGGCCTCCCGACGAGAACATGAGGGGTGCTCATGTTACTAGCAGGGCCACCCCGTTCGCCAGGCTCGACGTCGCCGAGCGCACCCACGCGGTGGTCGTGGCCCTCGAACGCGGTCTGCTGACCAGGTGTGAGCGGCAGCGCCGTTGTAGGGTCGGCCAATGGCCAAGTACTTCGACGTGCACCCCGAGTCCCCCCAGCCGCGGACCATCGCGACCGTGGCCGACAGCCTGCGGTCCGGGGCCCTGGTCGCCTATCCGACCGACTCCTGCTTCGCGCTCGGCTGCCGGCTGGACAACCGGGAGGGGCTCGACCGGATCCGGTCGATCCGGCGGCTGGACGAGCGGCACCACTTCACGCTGATGTGCCAGGACTTCGCGCAGCTGGGGCAGTTCGTGCAGCTGGACAACAACGTCTTCCGCGCCGTCAAGGCCGCGACGCCGGGCGGCTACACCTTCATCCTGCCCGCCACCAAGGAGGTGCCGCGCCGGCTGATGCACCCGAAGAAGAAGACGGTGGGCGTCCGCATCCCCGACCACACCGTCACCCGGGCGCTGCTCTCGGCGCTCGGCGAGCCGCTGCTGTCCAGCACGCTGATCCTGCCCGACGAGAGCGAGCCGATGACCCAGGGCTGGGAGATCAAGGAGCGGCTCGACCACGTCCTCGACGCCGTCGTGGACTCGGGCGACTGCGGCACCGAGCCGACCACCGTCGTCGACTTCTCCAGCGGCGAGCCGGAGATCATCCGCTACGGCGCCGGGGACCCGAGCCGCTTCGAGTAGGGCTCGCAAGGGCGCCCCCGTCCTGCTGACGGGACTTTCAGCAGGCGGGGCGATCTTGACCCGGTCTGCGGGTAAGGTGGTGGATCGTGGCCAGTCGTAAAACCTCGATCATGGAAGCAGCGGCGCGGGTGATCGCGCGGCGCGGAGTGCGCGGGCTGCGCGTGGAGGAGCTCGCCGCCGAGGCGGGCGTGTCCACCGCGCTGATCTACTACCACTTCAAGGACCGCACCGGCATCCTCCGGCAGACGCTGGAGTTCATCAACGACCGGGCCGAGCGCTACACGACCGAACGCGCGGCGGACGCACCGCCGTTGACGGCGCGCGAGGAACTGGACCAGACGCTGCTGCTGGAGCTCCAGGACAGCGCCGAGGTGCGGGAGAACAGCACCGCCTGGGGCGAGCTGCGGGCGAGCGCGGTGTTCGACGAGACGCTGCGCGAGGACCTGGCCCGGGCGACCCGGGTGTGGGTGCAGGAGATCGCCGAACTGCTGGGCGCCGTACGGCCGATGTCCTCGGCGGTGGCGCTGGCCGGTGCGGCGGAGCGGCTGACGGCCCTGCTGGAGGGGCTCAGCACCCGCTGGCTCAGTGGCAGCCTGCCGCTCGCGCACGCCCGCACGCTGCTGGCGGACGCGATCGACGTCGAGGTCTCCCGACTCGGGTCCTAGCCGAGAATTCTCGTCACTCTCCGTGAGGAATTCCCTCCTCCGGAGTCATGACACGCCCATAGGTTTGACTGATTTTTCAGTCAGTGCGAGCCTGAAGCCGCAGGCGGGTGCCACCCAGCACCCCCGGCCCGGGACCGTCGCACGAACTGGAGAACCCTCATGACCGGCTACCACGACGACCTGCCCCGCTTCTGGGTGCCGGCGGACGACGTCCCGCACACGCGGACCTGGATGTCCTGGCCCTCCCGCCGGGGCGTGTGGGGCCTGCGCCTGGGCGGCGTCCAGGAGGACATCGCCCTGATCGCCCGGACGATCGCCGAGTTCGAGCCCGTCGTCCTGTGCGCCCCCGACGACTGGAGCGCCGACAAGGCCCGCGCCCGCTGCGGCCCCGGGGTGGAGGTCATCACCGCCGTCCCCACCGACGACCTGTGGATGCGCGACACCGCGCCGGTCTTCCGCCGCGACGGGTACGGCGGGCTGGACGCCGTGGTCCTCAACTTCAACGGCTGGGGGAACAAGCAGGTCCACCACGACGACGCCCAGGTCGCCGAACGGATCGCCGCCCGCCGCGGGCTGCGCCACTCCTACGCGGACTTCGTCGGCGAGGGCGGCGCGATCGAGACCGACGGCGACGGCACGGTGATGGCCACCGAGAGCAGCCTGGTCAACAAGAACCGCAACCGCGGCATGAGCCGGGCCGAGATCGAGGACGCCGTCCTGGACGCCTACGGCGCCGACACGATGATCTGGCTGCCCGGCATCAGGGGCAAGGACATCACCGACGACCACGTGGACGTGACCTCCCGGTTCGTCCGCCCCGGCGTGGTCATGGTGCAGCTGCCGCCCGCCGACCGCAACGACGAGTGGGCCCGCGACGCCCGCGAGCAGTTCACCATCCTGTCCGCCGCCACCGACGCCCGGGGCCGCCGGCTGCAGGTGATCGTGGTGCACGGCCCGGACACCGTCCGCTCGCGCAGTTCCAAGTTCGTGGACTCCTACCTCAACTTCCACCTCGTCAACGGCGGCGTCATCACCGCCCAGTTCGGCGACCCGTACAAGGACGCCGCCGCCCGGGACACGCTCGCCGCGGCCTTCCCCGGCCGCGAGGTCGTCCAGCTCGACGTGGACCGGCTGATGACGGGCGGCGGCGGCATCCACTGCTCGACCATGCACGAGCCGATGCCGTAGGGCCCCAGCACGCCCGAACCCCTGACCACCCCGACTCACAGCCGGAGGATCCCGATGACCAACACCCCGTCCCGCCGCACCATGATCCGCTCCCTCGCCGCCGTCGGCGCCGGGGTCGGCGCCCTCACCCTCGGCCTCACCGCCTGCGACCCCAACGGCGTCGAGGACCCGGAGGGCGCCGTCCCGCCGACCCAGCCCGGCGGCGCCCCCGGCACCCCGGGGGGCCCCAGCACCCCCGGCGCCCGGCGCTTCGGCGCCGAGTGGGAGAAGCACCTGCGCACCGTCATGTCCTGGCCCGCCTCCGAGAGCGTATGGGGCGAGCAGCTCCCCGACGTCCGCCGGGACGTCGCGGGCCTCGCCCAGGCCATCGCCGCCCGCGAACCGGTGGTGCTGATGGCCCGTCCGGAGCAGGTGGAGGCCGCGAAGAAGGCGTGCGGCTCGGCCGTCGAGGTCGTGCCCATCGCCGTGGACGACCTGTGGGCGCGCGACACCCTGCCGGTGTTCGTCGAGGAGGGCGGCAAGGTCAAGGGCGTCGACTTCAACTTCAACGGCTGGGGCGGCAAGCAGCAGCGCGGCAACGACTCCAAGGTCGCCCGGGCGGTGCTCGCCAAGTACGGCGTGGAGCGCGTCGAGACCCGGCTCGTCGGCGAGGGCGGCTCCTTCGAGACGGACGGCCTGGGCACGCTGATGGTCACCGAGAGCTCCGTCGTCAACGACAACCGCAACCCGGGGATGAGCCGCGACCAGGTCGAGGCCGAGCTGAAGAAGGCGCTCGGCGTCACCAAGGTCATCTGGCTGGCGGGCGTCAAGGGCAAGGACATCACCGACGCCCACGTCGACTGCCTGACCCGCTTCGTCGCCCCCGGCGTCGTCCTGCTCGACCAGGCGTTCCCGGGCGGCCCGGCCGACGTCTGGTCGCGCGCGGCCGACCAGGCCCGGGGCGTGCTCAAGAACGCCACGGACGCGACCGGGAAGAAGCTCCAGGTGATCGAACTCCAGCAGCCCGACCCGGACAAGATCACCGGGCGCGGGGACGCCTTCGTCTCCTCGTACATGAACTTCTACATCGGCACCAAGGGCGTCTACCTGCCGAAGTTCGGCGACGAGCGGGCCGACTCGCGGGCGCAGCAGACGCTCAAGCAGTACTTCCCGGACCGGGAGATCGTGCCGGTGAAGATCGACGCCATCGCGGCCGGTGGCGGCGGCATCCACTGCGCCACGCACGACATCCCCGCCCTGGGCTGACCGCGCGCAGCAGGCCCTCGAAGCACCGAGCCCTCACACCACCGGCCCGGGAAGAACCGGCCCGGGAAGAACCGGCCCGGGTCCCGTCGGCGGACGGGTCCCGGGCCGGTGCCGTTCCCGAAGCGCTCACGCCTCGGCGGCCGCCGCCTCCTCCTCCGCGCGGCGTCTGCGGTGCTCGACCCGGGTGCCGGAGACCACGGTGAAGGCCAGACTGGCGGCGATGATCCCCTCCGCCCAGAAGAACGCCACGTAGTCCATCAGCGAGCCCACCGGCGGCGAGCCGGGCGCCGCGTTGCGCATCCCGATCAGGGCGAACAGCGTCGCGGCCATCCAGCCGAGCGAGGGCCAGACCAGCCCCTGGCCGGCCCGGTAGAGCACCTCCGCCCCGGCGAGGACGGCCAGGGCGAGCGCCCACATCGCGGCGATCATGAACCAGGCGAGGATGAAGGTGCTTCGCGCCCGGCTGACCCGGCCGTCCAGGAGGGTGGCCCCGGCCGCGGTGGGGGTGCTGGTGGGCCGGACCACGAAGAACGGGTCGGCGTCCGCGAAGACCAGGCCGACGGGCACCGCCGCGCCCGAGCCGTCCGTGGCCGAGCCGTCCGTGGCCGAGAAGGCCAGCTCGAAGTGGTAGCGGTCGAAGGGGTAGTCGGACTGGGTGCCCTCGTACAGGTTGGCCTTGACGGACTGCGAGGTGACCGACTCCCCCGCCGCGGCCCGTAGGTCGGTGCGGGCCTCGGCGTGGACGGCGACGGCGACCGGGCGGGAGAACGCGGCGGGGTCGGCCGCCGAGGCGAGGCTTCCGTGCGGCAGGGCCGCCACGTAGAGGCCGAGTTCACCCGTGCCGGGGTCGATCTCCTGGGCGGTGAGGTCCAGTTCGATCCAGTCCCCCGCCGTCGGCAGGGCCAGTTCGCGGGTCTGCTGCCGGGTGTCGCGCTCGTTGAGGTAGAGCGCGATGCCGGCCGAGCAGAGCACCGCGAGGATCAGCAGGGCGACGGCGAAGCGGTTACCGCGCAGCCGGCCGCGCGGCCGGACGGGCCCGCTCATGCCGCTCCGGAGGCGCCGGTCGTGGACCCTCCTGCCGGGGCCTGCGCGGGCTGCTGCTGGGTGGCGCAGTGGATGCCGCCGCCGCCCGCGGCGATGTGGTTGATGCTCACCTGGGTGACCTTGCGGCCGGGGTGGAGGTCGCCGATGACGCCTGCCGCGTGGTCGTCGGCGGCCTGGTCGCCGAACCTGGGCACGATGACGCCGCCGTTGCAGACGTAGTAGTTGATGTACGTGGCGAGGAAGTTCTTGCCCGCGCCCTGGATCAGGTTGAAGTCCGGTTCGGGCAGGTCGACGATCCTGAACGGGCGGCCGGCGGCGTCGGTCGCGGACTGGAGCACCTGCCGCGCCTGGTCGGAGGCGGTGGTCCAGACGTCCGGCGGGGTGTCGGCGGCCGGGCGGTGCAGCAGGACGGTGCCGGGTTCGGCGAAGCGGGCGAGGGCGTCGACGTGGCAGTCGGTGATGTCCTGTCCGGCGACGCCCTTGAACCAGATCACCTTCCGGACGCCGAGCAGGTCCTTGAAGGCGGCCTCGATCTGGTCGCGGCTCTTGCCGGGGTTGCGGTTGTCGTTGACCCAGCAGCTCTCGGTGGCCATCAGCGTCCCCTCGCCGTCCACCTCCAGGCCCCCGCCCTCGCCGGTGACCGGCGCCGCGATGCGGGTGATGCCGTAGTGCTCGAGGACGGCGGCGGCGACCTTGGCGTCCTCGGCGTGGGTCTGCTTGCCGCCCCAGCCGTTGAAGTGGAAGTCGATCCCGGCGAGGCCCTGCGGGCCGGTGACGAAGGTCGGGCCGCTGTCCCGGGCCCACAGGTCGTCGACGGCCAGCTCCAGCACCTCGACGGAGGAGCCGCACGCCTGACGGGCCTCGGCGGCCTGGTCGGGGCGGGCGAGCAGGACGACGGGCTCGAACCCGGCGATGGCCTGGGCCAGCGAGGCGATGTCCTGGCGGACGCCGGGGAGTTGGTCGCCCCACACCTCCTCCAGGGCGGGCCAGGCCATGAAGGTCCGGGTGTGCGGGCGGGACTCGGCGGGCATCGACCGCCCGGCGGCGGCCGCGTCGCCGGAGGCCGTACCGCTGGGGGCCGTACCGCTGGGGGCGGGCGACTCCGGTCCGCCGCTGTCGGAGGAGGAGGACGAGCAGCCTCCGGCCAGGGCGAGGGCGGCGAAGGCGGCCCCGGACTGCAGGAGGGCGCGGCGGGACGGCCGGGAGGGAGCCATGGGGCCTCGTTCCGGTAGGTGTCGGTGTCCGGCTCCGCAGGCTACTGAGAAAGTGGTCAGGTTCCGTCGCGGCGCGGCTCCGCCGATCGGGGGAAACGCGAGGGCGGCGCCGGGGTACGAAACTCCGGCGCCGCCCGATGGCAATTCAGGAAGCCTCGCGTTCGCGGCGCAGCCGGTGCTCGGTGCGGATGCCGGACCAGGCGGTGCAGGCCAGGCTCGCAGCGATGATCCCCTCGGCCCAGAAGAAGGCCAGGTAGTCGATCAGCGAGCCGATCGGCGGCGTGCCGGGGGCGGCGTTGCGCATGCCGATCAGGGCGAAGAGGCTCGCGGCCATCCAGCCCAGCGAGGGCCACACCAGGCCCTCGCGCTTGCGGAAGAGCACCTCGGCGGCGCCGAGGACGGCCAGGGCGATGGCCCACATCGCGGCGATCATGAACCAGGAGAGGATGAAGGTGCTGCGCGAGCGGATGATCCTCGCGTCCAGGACGACGCTGCCGGTGGCGGCCGCCCTGGCCTGGGGGCGGAGGACGAAGAACGGGTCGGTGTCGGTGAGGACGAGGCCGACCGGGACGGCCTCACCGCCGCTGCTGGCGCGGAATCCGGCCTCGGCGCGGTAGCGGTCGAAGGGGTAGTCGGTCTTGGTGCCCTCGGACATGCCGATCTGGACGGCCTGGGCGGCCGCGCTCTCGCCCTCGGCGGCCCTGATGGTGGCCTTGGGCAGGCCCGCCAGGGTGATCTCGACGGGGCGGGCGAAGGCCGTGGAGTCCGGGGCGGCGGCGAACCTGCCGTGCGGGACGGGGGTGATGTAGAGCGTCAGCTGCTGGCCCGTCGGGTCGACGTCCTGGGCGTTGACGTCCAGTTCGATCCAGTCGGGGGCCGAGGGGATGGACAGTTCCCGGGTCTGTTCACGGGTGTTGCGCTCGTTGAGGTACAGCCCGATGCCCGCCCCGCAGAGGGTGACGACCACCGCCAGGAGGGCGGTGAACCGCCAGTGGCGGCGGCGTCGGGGGGCCGGGGGCGCGGCCGTCTCGGCGGCGGGGGTGTCCTCGATGGTGACCTGCACGGTCGTCCTTTCCACGGCGGACGGGCCGGGCCGGCGGGGTCGCCGCCGGCCCGGCGGCCGTCCGCCGGTGGTGCTCGTTCGCGCCTGTGCCCGCGAGGGGGCCGGGCGTGTCGGTCTTACAGTGCGCGGCGCGCGGCGGCGATCCGGTCGGGATCCCAGCCGGGCCGGGGGACGGACTCCAGCAGCAGCCTGGTGTAGGCGTGCTCCGGGGAGTCCAGGACGTGGGCGGTGGGGCCGGATTCGACGATCCGGCCGCCGCGCATCACCACGACCTGGTCGGTGACGCAGCGCACCACGCCGAGGTCGTGGGTGATGAAGAGGTAGGCGATGCCCGTCTCCTCGCGGATGTCGGCGAGCAGGTTGAGCACCTGCGCCTGGACGGAGACGTCCAGGGCGGCGACCGCCTCGTCGAGGACGAGGACGGCCGGGCGTACGGCCAGCGCCCGGGCGATGGCGACGCGCTGGCGCTGGCCGCCGGAGAGCCGGCGGGGCAGGGCCTCGGCGGCGCGGGTGCCCAGGCCCACCTGGTCGAGGAGTTCGCGGATGCGGGCCGGGTGGTCGTCGTCGGGGAAGTGCAGCCGCAGGGTCTCGCGGAGCACGGCCTCGACGCTGGTGCGCGGGTCGAGGGAGAGGTACGGGTCCTGGAAGACCATCTGGACCTCGCGGGCGCGGGCCAGCCGCTCCGCCTTCCCCTTCGCCCGGCCGCCCCGGGAGCGTCCGTGGACCAGGACCTCGCCCGCGTCGGCCTTCTCCAGGCCGACGACGATGCGGGCGGTGGTGGTCTTGCCGGAGCCGGACTCGCCGACGATGCCGAGCGAGGCGCTGGCGTCGAGGTCGAAGGAGACGTCGTCGACGGCCCGCACGCTGCCGAAGGTGCGGTGCAGGCCACTGACCCGCAGGACGGGCTCAGCCATCGGTGCGGCTCCCTTCGAGCGGGTGGTGGCAGGCGGCGGGGTGCTCGCCCGGCTGGATCTCCGGCACCTGTTCGCGGCAGAGGCCGGTCGCGTGGCGGCAGCGTTCGGCGAACGCGCAGCCCGTCAACTCCCGCCGCAGGTCCGGTGGTTGGCCGTCGATCGCGGCCAACCGGCCGGCCGGGGCGCCGGGAGCCGGGGCGTCCAGGGCGGGGGTGGCGGCCAGGAGCGCGGCCGTGTACGGGTGCCGGGGGTGCTCGAACAGGGCCGTGGCGGGGCCGTGTTCGGCGATCCGCCCGGCGTACATCACGTAGACCCGGTCGCTGATGGCGGCGGCGAGGCCGAGGTCGTGGGTGACGAACAGCAGTCCCGTGCCGAAGCGTTCGCGCAGCCGGCCCAGCAGGGCGACCACCTCGGCCTGGCTGGTGACGTCGAGCGCGGTGGTGGGCTCGTCGGCGAGCAGCAGGACCGGGTCGCCCATCAGGGCGGCGGCGATCATGACGCGCTGCAGCATGCCGCCGGAGAGCTGGCCGGGGTAGCGGTGCAGCAGCTCCGGCCCGAGGCCGACGGCGTCGAGGAGCTCCACCGCTCGCCGGTCGGCGGCGGCGCGGCTCATCGTGCCGGTGAGGCGCACGCTCTCGGTGAGGAAGTCGCCGATGCGGCGCAGCGGGTTGATGGCGGCGCGCGGGTCCTGGAAGATCATCGCGGCCCGGCCGGTGCGCAGGGCGCGCAGCCGGTCGGGGGCCATGGTCAGGACGTCCTCGCCGTCGACGAGGACCTCGCCCCGGATCTCGGCGCCCGGGGGCAGCAGGCCCAGGGCGGTGCGGGAGGTGAGGGTCTTGCCGGAGCCGGACTCGCCGACCAGGGCGACGGTCTCGCCGGGGCCGACGGTCAGGTCGACGCCGTCGAGGACGGGCCGGGCGGTGCCGGGCAGGTGCAGCCGCAGGCCCCGGATGTCGAGGGCGTTCACGGTGCCCCTCTCGTGGTGCGGGTGGTTCATGCGGACCTCCGGGCGACCTGGTCCGCCCAGCGCTCGCCGACCACGTTGAAGGCGACGACGGTGAGCACGATCAGCGCGCACGGCAGGATCGCGGAGAGCGGGTAGCCGTGCTGGATCGCGGTCTGGCCGTCGAAGACCATCCGGCCCCAGTCGGGGGTGAGGGCGGGGACGCCGAGGCCGAGGAAGGACAGGCCCGCGAGGTCCATCAGGGCGTAGCCGAAGTTGACGGCGGACTGGGCGAGGACGATCGGCGCGATGTTGGGCAGGACGTGCCGCAGGCAGATCTGCACGGCGGAGTGGCCCTGGACCTGGTAGGCGGAGACGTAGGGCCTGGTCCGTTCGGCCAGCACCAGGGAGCGGGTGAGGCGGGAGACGTAGGGCAGGTAGGCGATGGCCAGGGCGACGACGGGGGCGAGCAGGCCCTCCCCGTACACCGAGACGATCAGGATGGCGAGCAGCATGCCGGGGAAGGCGAAGACCAGTTCGGTGCTGCGGGAGAGGACGGAGTCGAGCCAGCCGCCGCGCCAGCCGGCCGCGAGGCCGACGGCGATGCCGGCCGCGGTGGAGAAGGCCACCACGCCGAGCGGGCCGAGCAGTGAGGTGCGGGCGCCGGTGAGCAGCCGGGAGAGGGTGTCGCGCCCGGCGGCGTCGACGCCGAGCAGGTGGTCGGGTGAGGGCCCGGCGAGCGCGTTGCCGAGGTCGAGGGCGTTGGGGTCGTACGGCGCCAGCCAGGGCGCGAGCAGCGCGGCGAGCACGACCAGGGCGGCGGAGCCGAGGCAGATCAGGTGGAGCGGGCCGCCGGCGGACCTGAGCCTGGCCAGGCCCGGGCGGCGGGTGAGGCCCGGGCGTCGGGTGAGACCGGTGCTCATGCGTCGGACCTCCTGGAGCCGAGGGTGACCCGGGGGTCGACCAGGGGGTGGAGCAGGTCGACGATCAGGTTCACCGTCATGAACAGGGCCACGATGATCAGGGAGATGGCCTGGACGGTCGGGAAGTCCTTGGTGGTGGTGGACAGTTCGAGGAGCTGGCCGAGTCCGCCGATGCTGAACGCGGACTCCACCAGGACGGTGCAGACCAGCAGGGTGGAGACGATCAGGCCGCCGGTGGTCAGCACGGTGCCCAGCGCGTTGCGGAAGACGTGCCGGCTGATGACCTCGCGCTCGGGGACGCCCCGGCTGCGCGCGACGGTGACGTGCTCGCCCTCCAGGGCCTCCAGCATCGCCGAGCGGGTGACCCGGGCGAGCATGCCGATCAGGTACAGCGCGAGGGCGACGGCGGGCAGGGCGAGGTGCCTGAGCATGTCGCCGAAGCCCTCGCCCGCGCCGCTGGTGGGGAACCAGCCCAGCTTCACCGCGAAGAGGCCCTGGAGCAGGACGGCCGCGACGAAGGAGGGCGTGCCGAGGGCGAAGGTGGTGGTGACCAGGATGGTGGCGTCCGTCCGGCCGCCGCGCACCGCGCCGATCCGGCCGAGCACCAGGCCGAGGACGGCCACGACGACCAGGGCCATCGCCACCAGCAGCATCGTCGCCGGGAGCCGGTCGGCGAGCAGCTTGGAGACGTCGGTGCGGTAGGTGAGGGAGCGGCCGAAGTCGCCCTGGAGGACCTGGCCCAGCCACCGGAGGTAGCGGACCAGGAACGGGTCGTCCAGGTGGTACTGCTCGTTGATCGCCCGGAGGGCCTCCGGGGAGGCCGACCGGCCGGACAGCAGGAAGCTCGCCGGGTTGCCCGGCGCGAGGTACATCGCGCCGAACACCACGAAGGAGGCGCCGAGCAGGGTGAGGGCCATCTCGAGGAGGCGGCGGGCCGCGAACCTCAGGAAGGCCGTCGCTCCGGGGGTGCTCACCGGGCGGCCCCGACGTCGGCGGCCCACGGGTAGTACATGTAGGAGATGGTGGTGGGGGCGCCGGTGACCCTCTTGTTGAGGAACAGGGCGGTGGGCCACTCGGCGACGGGGAGCCAGAGGAGCTGCTGGGAGGCGGTCCGCTGGAGCTCGGCCTCGATGGCGGCGCGCTTGGCCGGGTCGTACTCGGCGGTGGCCCGGTCGACGAGAGTGTCGTAGGCCGGGTCCGTGTAGCCGCCGAAGTTCTGGTAGGCGCCGGTCTTGAAGTTGGCGAGCAGGTCGAGCGGGTCGGTGATCGAGTCGTAGTACGTCTCGGGGAAGAGGTCGAGCCCCTCGCGGGCCTTGGGGTCGGTGAACAGCGAGGTGAAGGCGTTCGGGGCGATCGTCCTGAGCTGGACGTCCAGGCCGATCCGCGCGCCGGCGGACTGGACGGCGGTGGCGAGCAGGGAGACGTCCTGGCCGATGGTGCTGGTGGCGACGGTGACGGTCTTTCCGCTCGCCCCGGCCTCCTTGATCAGGGACTTGGCCTGCTCGATGTCCTGGGCGGTGGGGGCGAGGCCGTCGAAGGCGCCCTTGCGGACGTCCTCGGGGGCCGCGGCCCAGGCCGCCCTGGTGGTGAGCGAGCCGGTGACGGTACCGGCGCCGGCCAGGCCCGCCTTGACGAAGCCGGTGCGGTCGAGCGCCAGGGACAGGGCCTTGCGGACCCGTACGTCCCCGAGCACGCCCTGGAGGTTGGTGACGTTGAGGTTGACGGTGCTCAGGCCCTCGCCGAAGTACAGGGTGCCGACGCCGCTCCTCCTCAGCCGGTCGTAGCTCTCGGTGGGGATGAGGTAGCCGCCGTCGACCTCGCCGCTGAGCATCGCGTTGGTGCGGGCGGAGGGGTCGGTGAGGAAGCGGAAGACGGCCTTCCCGGCCTTGGCCTTCGTACCCCAGTAGCCGTCGAAGCGCTCCAGTTCGACGGACTGGCCCTTGGACCAGGCGCCGAGCTTGAAGGGGCCGGTGCAGTCCAGGCCGCCACCGGTGCCGTAGTCCTTGCCCGCCGCCTCCACCCCGGCCTTGGCGGCGACGACGCCGGCGGCCGTGGCCATGTACTGGGGGAACTGGGAGTCGGGGCGCTTGAGCTTGACGGTGACCTGGAGCGGGCCGGTCGCGGTGACGGAGTCGACGTTCTGGAACACCTGGGCCCAGGCGGAGGCGTTGTCCGCGTTGGTCTGGCGGCCGAAGCTGTAGACCACGTCCTCGGCGCTCATCACCGAGCCGTCGTGGAAGTGCACGCCGGAGCGCAGGTCGTAGACCCAGGTGGTCGGGTCCGGGTTGGAGGCCTTCTCGGCCAGGCCGGGGGCCAGGGTGAGCTGGGGCGTCCAGCGCATCAGGCTCTCGCAGACGTTGGACAGGATGGTGTTCTGCGGGTAGTCGAACGCCTGGAGGTAGTCGAGCGTGGGCGGCTCGGCGTAGGTCGCCCAGGTGAAGGAGTCGATGTCGCCGGTGGCCTGCGGGGTGGTGGCGGAGAGCTGGACGCCCTTGCCGTCGGTGTCGCCGTGCGGTGGCCCTGAGCAGGCGGCGACCAGGGCCGTGGCGCAGAGCAGCGCCGTGGCGGAGAGGGCGAGGCGGCCCGGGGAGGTGGCTCGTCTCACGGGGGTGAGGGTCATGAGGGTGGGCTTTCGATCGGAGGAGAGGGTGGGTCGGGCGCGGGCCGGGAACGCCCCGGGTCAGGCGCCGGCGGCCGGGATCTGCTGGGTGATGCAGTGGATGCCGCCGCCGCCCCAGGCGATGACCCGGGAGCGGACGCCGACGACCTTGCGGCCCGGGTACGCCGCGGCGAGCACGGCGAGGGCGCCCTCGTCCTCGGGGTGGTCGGCCACCGGGACGACGACCGCGCCGTTGGCCAGGTAGTAGTTGAGGTAGCCGACCTCGACCTCGCGGCCGTCGACCTCGACGAAGGCGGCCTGCGGGAGGTCGACGATCTCGAAGCGGCGGCCCCGGGCGTCGGTGGAGTGCTCCAGCACGGCGCGGTTGGCCCGCATCCGGGCGTAGTCGGGGTGCTCCGGGTCCGCCGGGAGCTGGACGACCACCTTGCCGGGGGCGGCGAAGGCGCAGACGCCGTCCACGTGGCCGTCGGTCTCGGTGTCCAGCAGGCCCCCGTAGGGCAGCCAGACCACCTTGGTGACGCCGAGGCGCGCCTTGAGCTCGGCCTCGATCTCCTCGCGGCTCATGCCGGGGTTGCGGTTGGGGTGCAGCAGGCACTGCTCGGTGGTGATCAGGGTGCCCTCGCCGTCGACGGTGATCGCGCCGCCCTCGAGGATCATCTCGGAGCGCTGGGCCCGGACGTCGAGGTGCTCCAGCAGCAGGCCGCTGATCCGGTCGTCGGCGTCCCAGGGGTGGTGCTTGCCGCCCCAGGCGTTGAAGCGGAAGTCCACGCCGGCCCGGCGGCCCTCGCCGTCGAGGACGAAGATCGGGGCGGAGTCGCGGAACCAGGAGTCGTCCAGCGGCAGTTCGACGACGGTGACGCCGGCGCCGCAGTGGGTGCGCGCGTCCTCGCCGTGGCCGGGCGGGGCGACCATCGTGACGGGCTCGAACTCGGCGATGGTGCGGGCGACTTCGGCGTACTCGCGCTTCACCTCGGCGAGGGTGTCGCCCCAGAGCTCCTCGCGGACGGGCCAGGCCATCAGGCAGCCCTCGTGCTCGGTCCACTCGGCGGGCATGCGGTACGTGTCGGTCACTGGATACCTCTTCGGGATCGGGGTGCGGGTTGAGCGGCTGTACGGGTGGGGTGGTGGTGCCCCGGCGGCCCGCTTCCGTGGGGTTGGCTCACGGGCCGCCGGGAGTCTTGGGCGGTGGCTCAGAAGGTTCAGAAGGCTCGGACGGCTCGGACAGCTCCGACGGCTCCGACGGCTCAGAAGGCCGGCGGGACGCTGGGCTGGGACTGGGTGGCGCAGTGGATGCCGCCTCCGCCGCTCGCGATGTTGTCGATGTTGAGCTGGACGATGTCGCGGGTCGGGAAGGCGGCCTGGAGGATCGCGTACGCCGTGCCGTCGGCCGCCGTGTCGCCGAACTGTGGCACGAACACGGCGCCGTTGGCGGTGTAGTAGTTGGTGTAGCTGGACAGGAAGTCGTTGCCCGTGCCGCGGATCAACTGCCGGTCCGGGCCGGGGAGTTCGGTGATGACCAGCGGACGGCCCTGGGCGTCGGTGGCGCTCGCCAGGATCCGCTTGGACTCCTGGTAGACGTCGATCCAGATCTGATCGGTGCCCGGGCCGGGCTGGTCGAGGATGACCCTGCCGGGGGCGGTGAAGCGGGCCAGGCAGTCGATGTGGTCGTCCGTGATGTCGTAGCCCACCAGGCCGGGGAGCCAGATGACCTTGCTCAGGCCGAGGCTGGACTTGAGGGCCTGCTCGACCTGCGCCTGGGACTTGCCGGGGTTGCGGTTGGGGTTGACCAGCGAGCTGGCGGTGGCCAGCAGGGTGCCCTGGCCGTCGGTCTCCAGCGCGCCGCCCTCGCCGGTGAACGGCGCGCGGACGCGGGTGATGCCGTAGTCGTAGAGGAGCGTGGCCGCGACGGCGGCGTCCTCGGCGTAGGGCTGGTAGTACGGGGTGCCGCTCTTGCCCCAGCCGTTGAAGTTGGTGTCGAGCCCGGCGATCGCGCCCGGGGCGGTGAGGAAGGTCGGGCCGTAGTCCCTGATCCACAGGTCGTCGTCGGCGATGGGCAGGACGGTGATGCCGTAGGCGCCGCCGCGGCCGAGCCAGTAGCGGGCGTCGGAGGCCTGGCCGGGGCGGGCCACCACGACGACGGGCTCGTACTGGGAGATCGCGTAGGCGATCCGGGCGATGTCGTCGCGGACGGCGGTCAGCTGGCGTCCCCAGATCGAGGACAGGGCGGGCCAGGCCATGAAGGTGCGGTCGTGGCGGTCGGTCTCGGCGGGCATCCGCAGCGTGGGGGTGGCTGCGGACGCGGCCTCGGCGCCGGGCGTCTCCGGGTCGGGGGTGGCCGCGTGGGCGGCACCGGGCAGGGCCGCGCCGAGTGCGATCACCGGGAGGGCGGCCGCGCCGGCCTGGAGGATCCGCCGGCGCGAGGGGGCGGGGGTGGTGGTGGAGGTGGTGGGGGTGGCCATGGAAACGCTCCCTGGATGAGGTGGGAGGTGTGGGGGTTGCCCCGCATCCTGTACCTCACTGAAAATCCAGTCAACCCTGTGGACGGGATCGCACGGAACTTCCTGACAAAATCATCAGGATTTCGTCAAGATCGCATCCGAAGCGGGTAGAGTCAGCGTCCATGTCAGACCGCCGGACAGGGATACTCCAGGCCGCCACCCGCGTCATCGCCCGACGCGGCGTCCGCGGCCTGCGGATGGGCGAGCTGGCCGCCGAGGCCGGCGTGTCCACCGCGCTGATCTACTACCACTTCACCGACCGGGCGGGCATCCTGCGCCAGACGCTGGAGTACATCGGCGACCGCGCCGACCACTACACCGCCGAGGACCGCCCCGCCCCCGACCAGGGCCGCGGCGACGCGAGGGACCCGCGCGCCGACCTCGAACAGGTCCTGCTGCTCGAGCTCCAGGACTCCGACGAGGTGCGCGAGAACAGCACCGCCTGGGGCGAGCTGCGGGCCACCGCCGTCTTCGAGCCGGAGCTGCGCCAGGACCTGGCCCGCAGCACCCACGGCTGGGTGCACGACATCGCCGGGCTGCTCTCCCAGGCCGACCCGACCCGCACCGCCCCGGCCCACACCGCCGCCGCCGAACGCCTGACCGCCCTGGTCGAGGGCCTCAGCGTGCGCTGGCTGAGCGGCTCGCTGCCGATCGAGCAGGCCCGCCGACTGCTGCGCGGCGCGGTGGACGCGGAGCTGGACGGACCGGCGCCGGGCGCCGTGGCGGGTGCTGTGGGGGCCGGATTCGGCGAATCCTGACGAAACCTCTAAACTCTGCGGCGCCAGCAGTCCACCGCGTCCACCGCGTCCGTCCCGCCCGCCGAGAGAGGCAGCCCGCATGTCCGCTGACCGATCCCCCTTCACCCTCCGGCCGGTCTTCCAGGCGCTGGCCGCGGAGGACCCGCGCGAGGTCGGCGGCCACCGGCTGTACGCCCGGCTCGGCGCCGGCGGGATGGGCCGGGTCTACCTCGCGTACACCCCGGGCGGGCGCCCGGTGGCGCTCAAGGTGGTGCGCCCCGAACTGGCCGAGGACCCGGACTTCCGGGCCCGGTTCGCCCAGGAGGTGGCCAGCGCCCGGCGCATCCACGGCCTGTTCACCGCCCAGCTCGTCGACGCCGGCCCGGACGACCCCACGCCCTGGCTGGCCACCACCTACGTGCCCGGCCCCTCGCTCCAGCAGGTGGTGCAGCGGTTCGGGCCGCTGCCCGAGCGCACCGTCCTGCTCCTGATGGCCGGGATCGCCGAGGCGCTCCAGGCGATCCACGCCAGCGGGGTCGTCCACCGCGACCTCAAGCCCGGTAACGTGCTGATCGCCGCCGACGGCCCCCGGGTCATCGACTTCGGCATCGCCCGCGCCGCCGACGCCGTCGCCCTGACCGGCACCGGACTGCAGATCGGCTCCCCCGCCTACATGGCCCCCGAGCAGGCCATGGGCCGGACCGCGACCCCGGCCACCGACGTCTACGCCCTCGGCGCCCTCGCCGTGCACGTCGCGGGCGGCGCCCCGCCCTTCGGCGACGGCCCGCACCCGGCCACCCTCTACCGGGCCGTCCACGAGGAGCCCGACCTCGGCCGGGTGCCCGAGGGCCTGCGGGACCTGCTCCGGCGCTGCCTGGCCAAGCGCCCCGAGGACCGGCCGACCTCCGCCGAGGTGATCGCCGCCGCCGCGGGCCACCCGGCCGTCGGCGGACACCTGCGCTTCGGCGAGGACTGGCTGCCGCAGCCCCTGACCAGCCAGCTCACCCGGCATGCCGACCTTCCGCAGGTGCCCGAGGAGGCGACCGGGGCCGGGCTGGACTCGCTGCCGACGATGCTCGCGCCTGCGGCCACGCCGACGCCGACCCTGCTGGCCTCCGTACCCGCCGCGCCCGTACCCCCGCCGGCCGAGGCACCACGGGCCCGGCCCCGGCGCGCCCGTGGGCGCACCGCGCTGATCGCCGTCGTCGCCCTGGCCGTCGGGGCCGCGGCCTCGGCGTTCGTGCTCGACGACTCGGGCCCGGTGGAGGCCGCGACGGTGGACACCCCGGCGGCCGACGCCCCCGCGCCCGGCGCGACCACCGCCGTCCCCGTGCCCACCGGCCCGACGGGCCCCGCCCGCTCGCCCTCCCCCGGCGCGGCCTCGTCCCGCCCGGCGACCGGCTCCCCCGCCGCCGCCTACGCGGCCGACTACAGGGCGGTGGAGCTCACCTCCGCCGACCCGGGCTACGAGTTCGACCTGGCCGCCGGTTCGGTGGTGCCGGTCGACAGCGTGACCTGGTACGTCGGGCGCACCGACGGCGAGTTCCTGATCCCGGAGACCGCCGACTCCTACGTCGGCCGGGACTCCGGCCTCGGCCTCGCCGAGTGCCTCCAGGGGCTCGGCAGCCGCCCCACCGCGCGGGTGCCGTTCAGCGCCGTCGGGCCGCGCGGCGCCTTCTGCGTCCGGTCGGCGGACGGCAGCGAGGTGGCGGTCGTGCGGGTGCTGTCGGCGGCGGGCGGGGACGGACCGGTCAAGGTCTCACTGGACCACTACCGCCGCAAGGGCTGACGCCCCGCAGACGTCCGGGAGCCCGCCGCTGCCACCTCGACGAACGGGTGGCGACGGCGGGCTCCCGGCACGGCCCCAGGCAGGCCGGCCTCAGGCGGGCAGGCCTCAGGCAGGCTTCCGGGGCACCTCGGGCGGCGACGCGGCCGGCGTGCCGGTCGCCGCCGGCGCGGCCTTCCCGTCCTCGGCGGCGGGCTTGTCCTCCTCCCGCATGGCCGCCGTCTCCGCCTTGAGGATGCGCATCGACTTCCCCAGTCCGCGCGCCATCTCGGGCAGCTTCTTGGAGCCGAAGAGCAGCACCACGACCACCAGCACCACCAACAGGTGCCAGGGCTCCAGTCCATTGCGCAGCATCGCCGCCTCACCGGCCTTTCGTCGTCTCGGGGTGGTTTGGGTGGGTTCACCGTAAAGCTTGACTGATTTTTCAGTCAATGCGAGAGTTCCGATCGTCCGACCCCTGCCCCACCGCTGCCCCCACCGGAGCCCCCCGTGTCCCACTCCCCCCTCGCGCGCCGCACGGTGCTGCGTTCCCTCGCCGGCGTCGGCCTGATCGCGGCCGGTGCCGCCGCCTGCGCCTCCGGCGCCGACGAGGACGCGGCGGAGCCCGCGGCCACCCCTTCCGCGACCACCCCGGCGACCACCCCCGCCGGTCAGCCGCCCGCGCCCGCCGCGTCCGCCGGCGGACGCCGCCTCGGCGGCGAGTGGGAGAAGCACGAGCGGACCTTCATGGCCTGGCCCGCCTCCGAGAACGTCTGGGGCGAGCAGCTCGCCGCCGTCCGCAAGGACATCGCCTCGGTGGCCCGGGCCATCGGCGAGCGCGAGCCGCTGGTCCTGCTGGTCCGCCCCGGCCAGGAGGACTCCGCCCGCAACGCCTGCGGCGGCGCCGTCCAGCTCCAGTCCGTCCCGGTGGACGACCTGTGGGCCCGCGACACCGTGCCGGTGTTCGTCGAGGAGGGCGGCAAGGTCAAGGGCGTCGACTTCAACTTCAACGGCTGGGGCGGCAAGCAGCAGCGCGGCAACGACTCCAAGGTCGCCCGGGCCGTCCTGGACACCTACGGGATCGACCGGGTCGAGACCCGGCTGGTCGCCGAGGGCGGCTCCTTCGAGAGCGACGGCCAGGGCACCCTGATGATCACCGAGAGCTCGATCGTCAACGACAACCGCAACCCGGGGATGAGCCGCGACCAGGTCGAGGCCGAGCTCAAGCAGGTCCTGGGCGTCACCAAGGTCATCTGGCTGGCGGGCGTCAAGGGCAAGGACATCACCGACGCCCACGTCGACTGCCTGACCCGCTTCGCCGCCCCCGGCGTCGTCCTCCTGGACCGGGCCTTCCCCGGCACCCCGGCGGACGTCTGGTCCCGCTCCGCCGACCAGGCCCGGGCCGTGCTCGCCGAGGCCACCGACGCCACCGGCCGCAAGCTCAAGGTGATCGAGATCAGCCAGCCCGACCCGGACCGGATCACCGGCCGCGGCGACGCCTTCGTCTCCTCGTACATGAACTTCTACATCGGCGACAAGGCCGTCTACCTGCCGCAGTTCGGCGACTTCCGGGCCGACGGGCACGCCCACGAGGTCTTCACCGACCAGTTCCCCGGCCGCGAGATTGTCGCCCTGCCGATCGACACCATCGCCTCCGGCGGGGGCGGCATCCACTGCTCCACCCACGACCAGCCCGCCGCCGCCTGAGAAGGGCCCCGCCGTGCAGCCGACCCCCACCGAACGCGACCGGTTGCCGATCCTCCTACGGCGTCACCGACGACCGCCCGTACGACACCATGACTCTGAGAGTCCTCTGACGACGAAGGGCCGCCACTCCCCGCGAACGGGGGGGTGGCGGCCCTTCCGTACGTCAGTGGGCCGAGTCGGTGACCAGGGCCGTGATCTCCGAGGCGAGGTCGGGGCCGAGGGCGCCCCAGCCCTCCTTGTAGCCGTACACGGCGGCCAGGGTGCGGGCCTCGTAGTCGCCGTTGAGGATCTCGATGTCGTCGGGGGTGATGAGTGCCGGGTGGGCGACGCCGACGGCGGAGGAGACCTTGATCAGCTCCTTGCGCAGGGCGCGCAGGTAGACGGCGGCGCGGGTCGACTTGGAGGCCGGGTCGAGGCCCCGGGCCAGCCACGCGTTCTGGGTGGCGATGCCGGTGGGGCACTTGTCGGTGTGGCACTTCTGGGCCTGGATGCAGCCGATGGACAGCATCGCCTCGCGGGCGACGTTGATCATGTCGGCGCCCAGGGCGAAGGCGACGGCGGCGTTCTCGGGCAGGCCGAGCTTGCCGGAGCCGATGAAGGTCAGCTCGTCGGTGAGGCCCAGTTCGGCGAAGGTGCCGTAGACCCGGGAGAAGCCCATCCGGAACGGCAGCGACACCGAGTCGGCGAACATCCGCGGCGCGGCGCCGGTGCCGCCCTCGCCGCCGTCGACGGTCACGAAGTCGACGCCCCGGTCGCCCCGGGCCATCAGGGCGGCCAGCTCCTGCCAGAAGGCCATCTCGCCGACGGCGCTCTTGATCCCGACCGGCAGGCCCGTCTCGGTGGCGACCAGTTCGACGAAGTCGAGCATCGAGTCGACGTCGTGGAAGGCGGTGTGCCGCGACGGGGAGGCGCAGTCCTCGCCCACCGGGATGCCGCGGATCCTCGCGATCTCGGGCGTCACCTTGGCGCCCGGCAGCATGCCGCCCAGGCCCGGCTTGGCGCCCTGGGAGAGCTTGATCTCTATCGCCCGGACGGGCGCGCCCGCGACGACCTCCTTGAGCTTGTCGAGGTTGAAGCCGCCGTCCTCGTCGCGGCAGCCGAAGTAGGCCGTGCCGATCTGGAGGACGAGGTCGCCGCCCTGACGGTGGTGCGGGGAGAGGCCGCCCTCGCCGGTGTTGTGCATGGCGCCGGCCTCCGCCGCGCCCTTGTTGAGCGCGCCGATGGCCGCGCCGGAGAGCGAGCCGAAGCTCATCGCCGAGATGTTCACGACGCTGGCGGGCCGGAAGGCCTTGGCGCGCCCGCGCGGGCCGCCGAGCACCTTGGCCGAGGGCAGCGGGGCCTCCGGGTCGTGGGCGTCGGGCAGCTTGCCCGCGAAGGTGCGCTGCTTCAGGTAGGCGTGGCCCTGGACGTGCTCGACGTCGACCTCCGTACCGAAGCCGAAGTAGTTGTTCTCCTCCTTCGCCGAGGCGTAGATCCAGGTGCGCTGGTCGCGGCTGAAGGGGCGCTCCTCCTCGTTGGAGGTGACGATGTACTGCCGCAGCTCCGGACCGATCGTCTCCAGCAGGTACCGGGCGTGCCCGAGCACCGGGAAGTTCCGCAGCAGCGCGTGCTTCTTCTGGACGAGGTCGCGGGCCGCCAGGAGCGCCACCGCGGTCGCGGCGGCAGCGCCGATCTTCCGGGCTTGCATGGAGGTTCCTCCTCGGTGGGCGACCCCGTCGCCGTCGGCGGGGTCGTCGTGTCGTGTCGACGGCGGGCGGCGGGCACGCCGTCGTGAGGGCGCCGGTCGTCCGTCGAAGCCCGATCGTAGGAGGCTCGGGAAACGGGCCTTCGGGCAGGGCCCCCGGACGGCGTGGCCGCCCGGTTCGTCGGTTCCCAGGCGCGCGAGGACGCCGTGGCGGGCTTCAGGTCTTCAGCTCAGCTTCAGCATCGTCCGGCCATCCTGTCCTCCTCGCCCGGGGACGGCCCGGGCCTGGTCGAGGATCGGGGTGGGTGGCGTGAGCGAGCCCAGGGAAACCGCGGAAGCGTACGAGCCGGAGGTGCCGGAGACTCCTGTGCAGGAGCCGGTGGCGGCGAAGGCCGCCCGTCCGCGTCGGGTCAGGCGCTGGGTGCGCGGACGGTCGGCGCGCTGGGTCGCGGTCGGGGCGGCGGTGGTCGTCCTCGGCGGTGGCGCGGCGGCGGTCGCCGTCCACCACCACGGCGGGGAGCACCGCGGCGAGGGGCACCGCTCCGCGGCGGGCGAGCAGGGCCACGGGCACGGCGGCGGCCGGCACGGGCACCACGGACAGGGCGGGCAGGACGGGCGCGGCTCGCAGGACGGACGCGGCCGCCTCGGCGACGGCCTCGACCAGCGGCAGGGCCGGGTCGGCGACCGGTCCGCCGAGGAGGCGCCCGCTCCCCTGCCCTCGACCGACGCCGCCGAGGCCCTCGCCAAGGCGGCCGCCGCCGTGGCCGGTGGCAAGGTGGAGTCCCTGAGCCCCGTCACCGAGCAGGGCGGCGGCCGGGCCTGGCGCGCCGTGGTCCTCGGCCCGGACGGCGTGCGGCACGCGGTGACCGTCGACGGCACCTCCGACACCGTCACCGGCAACACCGTCCTCGACCGCTGACGGACCGCCCGGCCCAGTAGCCGTCCGACTCAGTGCCCGCCAGGCTCAGCGCCCGTCCGACTCAGTGCCCGTCCGGCAGGTGGACGCCGAGCCCGGCGAGGCCCTCGAGGATGAGCTCGACGCCCACCGCCGCGAGCAGCAGGCCCAGCAGCCGGGAGAGCACCTCCAGCGAGGTGCGGTGGGTGCGGCGCAGCAGCGGGGCGAGGACGGCCACGCAGAGGTAGTTGATCACCGCGACGGAGACGTAGGCGCCGGCGACGGTGGCCTTCCAGCTCCAGGCGTCCTGGTTGAGCGAGGCGACCAGGACGGCGGTGATCGCCAGCGGGCTGGCGATGTAGGGCAGCAGCAGGGCGCGGATGCCGTCGACCAGCGGGTTGGGCAGGTGCTCGTCGTCCTCGCCCTCGGCTCCGAGGTGGACGCCGAAGACGAGGGCGACGGCGTAGACGAAGAAGATGGTCCCGCCCGCGAGCTGCAGCGACTGGTCGCTGATGTGGAACAGGTTCGTCACGTACTTCGCGCCGAAGCCGAGCACCAGGCCGATGAAGGCGGCGATCCCGGTGCTCCACGCGGCGAGGCGGCGCAGGTCGCGGGTGGTGCGGTCGCCGGCCAGGTGGGCGAAGGCCAGCAGGGTCTTGGGCGGGCCGACCACGGCGAAGAACGTGACGAACGCGCTGCTCAGGTTGAAGACGAACATGGACCCAGCATGCCCGTGCCGCCCGTCCGCGCCGAGGTGGCGAGGCCGACGGGGCAGACGACCGGGGTGCCGTGGACGGGGTCGGTGAGGATGGCGCTCTCGACTCCGTACAGCTCGCGCACCAGATCGGGGGTGACGATCCGTCGCGGCGGGCCCTGGGCGGCGATCCGGCCGTCGCGCATGGCGATCATGTGGTCGGCGTAGCGGCAGGCGGTGCTGAGGTCGTGCAGGACGAGAAGGCGTTCGCCACCCCCTGAGGCGGGAACGCCGCGGGCCGACCGGATGGATGATTCCGGTCGGCCCGCTGCGCCCCACCCCCCCCCCCCCCCCCCGCTGCTTTTCCAGTTTCCCCCTGACAATCCCTCACTCCACCTCGGTGACGCGGAACACCGGGAAGCCCGGGGCGATGCGGAGCAGTTCCTCGGTGGGGGAGTCGACGGTGACGTCCTCGAAGAAGTACTTGACCTCCCAGGCCCAGCGGCGCAGGTACTCCCGGAGCACCTCGGGCTTGTCGGCGTCGGCGAGCTCGACGGCGCTGAAGGCCTCGACCCGGCGGCCGACCCGCAGTTCGCCGGTGCCGGAGGCGCGCAGGTTGCGGACCCACTGCACATGGCCGCGCGGGGCGACGAGGTAGCGCTCGCCCCCGTGGACGAGCAGGTTGACCGGGGTGGTGCGCCACTCGCCGCTCTTGCGGCCGCGGACGGCGAGGACGCGGGAGCCCATGAGGCTGATCCCGGCCTTGGTGAGGCCCGCGACCATGCGGTTGAGGAACTTGAGGGAGGCGGCGGCGAACCGGGTGGTGGGCACGATCGCGCGGTTGGCGAGGTTCGGCTCGGGCTGAACGGCTTCGGACTTCTCGAACATCTCGGACATCTCAGACATCGGGGGCTCCTTCGGTCGCGCAGCTACCGCTCACATTCGAGAGCACCGCTCTCGTTGACTCCTTCAGCTTGGCACGCCCGCACGCACCGCGCAAGAGCAGTGCTCTCGAATGTGTGCATTGCTCCGATCCGTGGCAGGCTGTCCCCATGACAGCGATCCGAACCGCCCGCGAACGGGCCCGCGAGGAACTCACCCGCGAGATCAAGCAGGAGGCCCGCCGACAGCTGGCCTCCGTCGGCGCCCAGCAGCTCTCCCTGCGCGCCGTCTCCCGGGAACTGGGCATGGCCTCCTCGGCGCTGTACCGCTACTTCCCCAGCCGCGACGAACTGCTCACCGCGCTGATCATCGACGCGTACACGGAACTCGGCGACGCCGCCGACGCGGCGCTCTCCGGCCTCGGCCCCGACAGCAGCGCGCGCGAAGGCTGGCGCGCCCTCTGGCAGGCGGCCCGCACCTGGTCCCTCGCCAACCCCCACGAGTACGGCCTCGTCTTCGGCACACCCGTCCCCGGCTACGCGGCCCCCCGCACCACCGTCGAACCCGCCGCCCGCTTCCCCATCGCCCTCCTCGGCGTCGTCAGCCGGGCCACCCCCGCCCCCGCCCCCTCCGGCCCACCGCTGCGCGGCGCCCTCCCTGACCAACTCACCACCGTCGCCACCCAGTTCGCCCCCAACCTGCCGCCCCAGACCCTCGCCCCGACCGTGGCCGCCTGGATCCAGCTCATCGGCTTCCTCGGCTTCGAACTCCACGGCCACCTCGTCGGCTCCCTCGAACCCGCCGACGACTTCTTCGCCTGGACCATCGAGCAGACCGCCGACACCATCGGCCTCTGAGCCCCACCCGCCCCACCTGAGTAGCCGTACTCATGCCGGGCGCCGAGACCGGCGGCGAGGATCGACGCGTACCCGCCACCCCGCCCCGGAGGAGCCCACCGCCATGTCCGCAACCGCCGGGCACACGCCCCTCGCCCCCGCTACCACCCCCGCGCGGTGGGTCCTGACCGTACGGCTGGCGCAGGCCGGCGCCGGGCTGTGGGGTGCGGCGGGCATCGCCGCCTTCCTGCTGCGGCCCCGGTTCACGGACCACCTGCCGCCCCGGGACGAGTGGGGCTCGCAGGAGACGGCGGTCCACTCGTTCGGCGTGATCGCGAACGGCGTCGTGATGACCCTGATCGCCGCGTTCGCCCTCGGGGGAACGGGCGCCTGGGTCCTTGCCACCCTCCTGCTGCGGCGGGCCCCGCAGCACGCGCGGGGCCTGGTTGTCGGCATCGCGCTCATCACGGCCCTGGCGGCCGTCAAGGGCGTCGACATGCTGCTGGGATCCCTGGTCGACGGACGGGCGTTCGCCCTCCTGCTGCCGCTGCTGGCGGTGAGCACGGCCGCGCTGCTGGCGACCCTCCGCCTCCCCGTACGCAGCTGAGGCTTACGCGAAGGTGTCCTCGATCCACCGGGCGTCCGTCAGGTAGCGGCGGTCGTGGCCCTCCGCCAGGTGCCGGGCGAAGGCCGGGTGGCCGGCGGCGGCCTGGTCGCGCATCCAGTCGACAAGCGAGCGCAGGCGCTCCGCCGCCGTGGCGGGCAGGCGGGTGCGCTCGTCGTGGGAGAGGCCGTAGGAGTCGGCGAAGAGGGTGAGGCGGCGGGCGGCCTCGGGGACCGGCAGGGTGTGCGCCACCTCGTCCGGGGCGTACAGCGGGACGAAGCGGTAGGCGGTGTACGCGGCGTCCCAGAGCCGGGGGCCGGGGTGGGCCGTGTCGAAGTCGATGAAGGCGACCGGGAGTTGATCGCGGAAGACGGTGTTGTACGTCGCCGCGTCACCGTGGCAGATGACCTCCGCCGGCTCGCGCGGCGGCAACTGCCACACGTCCCCCGGCTCCCGGAGGAAGCCCGTGCCGGCATCGTGGAACCCGCGCAGCAGCCGCGCCGCGGCCACCAGCGAGGCGTCGCTGCGCACCTCGGGGGCGCCGAAGTCGTGCCCGACGCCGCCCGGGAGGTACTCGACGATCTCCTCGGCGCCGTCACCGCTGAGCCCGTACGGGCGCGGCGCGCCGGTGAAGCCCGCCTCGCGCAGGTGCGCGAGCAGGCGCTGGACGGTGCCGCTCCAGGGCCCGGCCGGGCGCCGCACCACGCCGCCTTCCCGCACGACCCGGTTCACGCCGCCGACGAGCACTTCGCGATCTTCCACGGGCGTAAGGCTAGGCCCCCTCTTTCGGATCTTGCTGGGCGCGAGCGCCCGCCCCGGAAACCGCTTTCCGGGGCGGGCGCTCGCGACTGCGGAAGCCTCAGTCGGGCATCGGCGCGAGCTTGATCATCGCGAACGGGGCGCCCTGCGGGTCGGCGACCACGCTCATGCGGCCGGCCATCATGTCGAAGGGCGGCGCGAGGACCGTCCCACCCTTCTTGACCAGGGCGTCGGCCGTGGAGTCCACGTCGTCCACCGCGAAGTAGGACAGCCAGTGCGGGGGCGTCCCGGGCGGGTCGTCGGCGAGCAGGCAGGAACCGCCGACCGGCTGGTCGCCGACCTTGAGCTCCCAGTACCGGTCGGCGCCCTTCATCGGGCCGATCTCGATGCCGAACGCCTCGCCGTAGAAGGCGGTCGCGCCCTCCACGTCGTTGGTGTGCAGCTCGTTCCAGGTCAGCGCGCCGGGCTCCCTGACCACGCCCGCGCCGGGGAACTGCGCCGCCTCCCAGACCCCGAACACGGCGCCCTGCGGGTCGGCGGCGACCAGCATCCGGCCGAGCGGGCCCACGTCCATCGTCGGCACCAGCAGCGTGCCGCCGGCGCGGACGATCGCCTCCTGGGTGGCCCGGGCGTCGCTGGACGCCAGGTAGGTGGTCCACACGGTGGGTGGGGGCGGCGCGCCGTCGGGCGCCATCGCCGGGCCGATGCCCGCGACGGGCTTGCGGTTCAGCAGGCAGACCGCGTACCCGCCGAACTCCTCGGGGCCGCGCTCCCCCTGCCAGCCGAACAGGTCCTTGTAGAAGTCCAGCGCGGCCTGCTGGTCCTGCGCCATCAGGTCGATCCAGCACGGAGTGCCGGTCACGTACGGGGTGGTGACGTCGGGCATGCCCACTCTCCTGGTCAGGTCTCCACTGCGTCCCCCGCCCGTCACCCTCCCGCCGACGGCCACGTCCCGCCACCCGGGACCCCCCACCTGGGCGCGGGGGGCACCGGCTCCGTGATCCAGTCCGCGCCCTTGGCGGTGATCACCGCCACCACCGGGGCGCCGACCACGGCCAGCCCGAGGAACGCCGGTCCGCCCGTCACCCCGGTCACGACGATCTGCTCCACGAAGAAGCAGAAGCCGGCCGCCACCGCCGCCGCCCCGCGGGACACGACCGGCCGCGGGGCGGTCGCCGGGCCGGCCAGCATCTCCCCCACCAGCAGGCCATGCAGCAGGGTGCTCACCACGAGGAAGGCCACGAGCGCCGCCGCCTTCAGCGGGCTCATCTGACCGTTGGAGGGCGCCGTCGCCACCAGCAGGGCGATCAGCGCGTTCGGCGTGCCCGCCACTTTGCACGAGAACTGGAAGGCACGGGTCCGCACCCGCTTCTTGGTGGTCCTACCGATCCACCTGGTCCGACTGGCCATCAAGCGTCTCCCCTCGCTCCGACCGAACGCTCCACATGCTAGACGCGCTTACGGAACCGGCCGGCAGGGAGCCGGCCGACAAGGTCCCGGGCGGAACAAAACACCGCACCCCCGCCGATCGGCGGGGAATTCCAGGGAATTCATCGGAAATACCCGCCGTTCGACGGGGGGTCATTGATCATTCCCCTTTCGGGAACCGGATGTTGAGGAGTTGATCGGTAGTATCCTCAATCAGTCCACGAACGGTCCTCAGCGCAAGCACCCCAAGGGTTCCACCCGCGCCCAGGGGATTCTTGGCGACCCATTCAAGCCCCCCCCTGAACGAATATCGGGAAACTGTCCGTCATGCATCCGCACACCGCCCATATCGACGGCTTCCACTACGGCTGGATCAATCCCGTCCTCTCCTACCTCGTCGCCTTCACCGGCGCCGCGCTCGGCCTGCGCTGCACCGTCCGCGCGCTGAGCCTGCCTCCGCGCCGGCGGCTGGGCTGGCTGCTGCTGGCGGCCGTCGAATTCGGCTGCGGGATCTGGACGATGCACTTCCTGGCGATGATGGGCTTCGCGGTGACCGGCTCCGCCATCGTCTACAGCGTCCCGGAGACGATCGCGAGCCTGCTGCTGGCGATCGTGGTCGTCGGCATGGGCGTCCTCTACGTCGGCTACCGGCCGAGGACCTGGTCGACCCTGCTGATCGGCGGGACGGTCACGGGCCTCGGGGTCGCGGCCATGCACTACCTCGGCATGGCCGCCATGCACGTGCAGGGGACGGTCTCCTACGACCCGGCGGTCGTGACCCTCTCGATCGGGATCGCCGTGTTCGCCGCGACCGCCGCGCTGTGGATGACCCTCAACGTGACGGGCTTCGTCGCCTCGCTGATCGCCTCGCTGATCGCGGGCGTCGCCGTCACGGCGATGCACTACACCGGCATGGCCGCCGTCTCCGTGCAGCTGGACGCCGCCTCCATCGGGGACGGCCTGCCGGCCTCGGAGTTCATCATCCCCCTGGCCGTCGCGATCATGGTGGTGATCGCCGTCGGGGGCTTCGTCCTGACGCTCTCCCCCAACGACTCGCTCACCACGGCCGGGGTCTTCTCCGCGCCCGGGACCCCCGTCGCCCGCCCCGCCGTGGCACCGGCCCGCGAGAGCGGCGACCAGCAGCGCGAGACCGTCTGACACCGCCCCGGAAAGGCCACGGCGGCGAGCCCCCGGACGGGATTCGCCGCCGCCGAGGCCGATGGGGCAGAGTTGCGCCATGAGCGCGGACACGAGGAGTCACCCCACCGGCCCGACCAGGCGCCGGCCGGTCCAGCAGCGCAGCCAGGAGCGGTACGGCCGGATCCTGGACGCCTGCGCCGGGCTCCTCGACGAGGTCGGCGCGGGGGCGCTCACCACCAAGGAGGTGGCTCAGCGCGCCCAGGTGCCGATCGGCACGCTGTACCAGTTCTTCGCGGGCAAGGAGGACCTGCTCGCCGCGCTCGCCGGCCGCAACCTCGACCTGTACCTCCAGCGCCTCGACGCCCGCCTCGCCTCCGCCTCGCCCGTCGGCACGGCGGCCTTCACCGACCTCGCGGTGGAGGAGTTCGTCGTCATGAAGCGCACCGTGCCGGGGTTCGGCCAGGTCGACTTCGGCCTCGCCGGGACGGCCGTGCCCTCCGGCGTCCGCGACGACCTGCACCTGCTGGACGCGGGGATGGACAACAACGCCGCCGTCGCCCTGCGCCTCCAGGCCCTCGGCGGCGAGCTCTTCACGACCGGCGCCACCGGACTGCCGCAGGACCAGGCCGCGCTCACCCTCGCGCTGAGGGTCGCCCTGGAGGCCGCCGACGCCGTCCTCAAACTCGCCTTCCGGGGCGACCCCGAGGGCGATCCGGCGCTGATCGCCGAGTGCAAGCGGCTGGTGCGCAGCTACCTGGCGCAACGACTGCCCACCCCCTGAAGCCACCCCCTGAAGCGGCGCTCTGAAGCCGCGCTCGAGCCGCCGTTCGGGCGAGCCGTTGCGAGGGTGCTCCCGGCGCAGCACAGTGGATAGCGGACCGGATAGCGAACCGACCCCGCGCGGGGCGGCCGTCACGACCCGAGGAGCACGACCATGCACGCAGCGGTAGGTGACCAGCTCCACATCCACAGCAGCCGGGTGGGCATGGTGGACCAGAAGGGCATCATCACCGAGGTGCGCGGCACCGACGGCGAACCGCCCTACGTCGTCCGGTTCGAGGACGGCCACGAGGGCCTGATCTACCCCGGTCCGGACTGCAACGTCGAGCACGTCCAGAAGGCGGCCGGCTGAGCGCCCGGCTGAGCGGCCCACTGACCGACTCCCCCGTCGCCCCGGACACCGAGGGGCGGTGAGCCGGATTGCCCGCCCCCGACACCCCCCTGCCCGGGGCACTCTCCGGGCTCGCGCCACTGCTGGACCACTACGGGTACCTGGCGGTGGCGCTGCTCGTGCTGCTGGACAACTGCGGCGTCCCGGTGCCCGGCCAGACGATCCTGGTGCTCGCCTCGGTCTACGCGGGCACCGGGCACCTGGACTTCGCGGGCGTGGTGGTGATCGCCTTCGCCGCCGCCGCACTGGGCAACACCCTGGGCTGCCTGATCGGCCGCACCGGCGGGCGGGCGTTCGTCCACCGCTGGGGCCGGTACGTGCTGATCACCCCCGAGCGGCTGGCCCGCGCCGAGGGGTTCTTCTCCCGGCACGGCGGCAAGGTCGTCACCGTGGCCCGGTTCGTGGACGGGCTGCGCCAGACCAACGGCATCATCGCCGGGACGACGGGGATGTCCTGGGGGCGGTTCCTGCCGTTCAACCTGCTGGGCGCGGCGCTGTGGACGGGCGTGTGGGCGGGTTTCGGGTACGTGGCCGGCGCCAACATCGGCACGGTGTACCGGACGGCGCTGCGCTACCAGCTCTGGTTCGCCGTGGGTCTGGGGCTGCTGGTCGCGGCCTTCCTGCTGCGGCAGGTGCTGCGCTACCGGCGCCGGCGCCGGCGCCGCGAGGGCGCCGACGCCGGTGCGGAAGACGCCGGTGCGGGAGGCGCCGGCACGGGAGGCGCCGGCACGGAACACACCGGCACGGAAGACGCCTCCTCCGAAGAGCCTTAGCGCAGCGGGAACACCTCGAAGGGCACCGCGAAGCGGGTGCCCAGGCGGGTGCCAGCGCCCCGGCCGAAGCCCTCCAGGAACTCGCGCGGCTCGGCCATCTGCCCGGCGAGCCCGGCCAGGTAGGCCCGGTGCTCCTCCAGGGAGGCCACGCCGAGGTCGAAGGTCTCGGTGGTGTCCACCGCGTGCCCCGACTCCGGGGAGGCGGCCGCCCAGATCTGGCGGGTGCCGTTCCAGGGCTCGTGGCCCTCCTCGAGCAGCTCGGGGAAGACCCAGCGGTTGCCCGCGTCCCGTACGGCGTCCAGGGTGGCGCGGCCGACGGCGATGTGGTCGGCCTGGTTGAGGAAGACCCCGCCGTACGTCTCGCGGAAGTTGCTGGTGATCACGATGTCAGGGCGGTGGCGGCGCACCGCGCGGGCGATGTCGCGGCGCAGCGGCAGCCCGTACTCGACGACGCCGTCGCGGTGGCCGAGGAACTCGACGGTGTCGACGCCGACGACGCGGGCGGAGGCGATCTGCTCGGCCTCGCGCAGGGGGCCGCACTCGGCGGGGGCGATGCCGTCGATGCCGGCCTCGCCGCTGGTGACCATCACGTAGACGACCTTCTTGCCCTGGGCCGTCCAGCGGGCGACGGCCGCGGCGCCGCCGTACTCCATGTCGTCGGGGTGGGCGACGACGGCGAGAGCGGTCTGCCAGTCCTCGTCGACGTGCTCGTACGGCGCGTAGTCCTCGTGGGCTTCGTCGGTCATGGTGTTTCGTCCCTCTCGGTGCAGCTCTGGTCATACCTTCGTACGGATCATGCGGAGGCGACTCTAGAAGACACCGGACGCCGACGCACCGTCAGACACCCTTCGAACCGGGCTGGTCAGGGGCACCGGCCACAGATGGCCGGTGCCGTGGCCTGGCGTCCCGGCCGCCGCATCCCGCACTGTGGGCATGACAGGAGGGGCAGCTGGTGGGTGAATCGTTGCAGCCGGGGGATCCGCGGCAGTTGGGGGGCTACTACCTCGACGGGCGGCTCGGGGCGGGTGGCCAGGGCGTGGTGTACGAGGGCTACGACGCGCACGGGAGACGCGTCGCGGTCAAGGTGCTGCGCGCCGTCGACGAGGAGGACCGGGCGCGGCTGCGCCGGGAGATCCACGCCTGGCGCAAGGTGGAGCCGTACTGCACCACCCGGGTCCTGGAAGCCGACCTGGACGGCGCCGTCCCCTACGTCGTCAGCGAGTACGTGGCCGGGCCGGACCTGCGCCGGGCCGTGAACCCCGGCCGTCCGTACGGGCCGGAGGAGCTGCGCCGCCTCGCGGTCGGCCTGGCGACGGCGCTGGTGGCGATCCACCGGGCCGGGGTGGTGCACCGGGACCTGAAGCCGGAGAACATCCTGCTCGGGCCGGACGGCCCCCGGGTGATCGACTTCGGCATCGCCCGCATCCTGGAGGGCACCGCGACCACGGGCCTGCCGATGGGCACCCTGCGCTACATGCCGCCCGAGCGCTACCGGGGCGAGCCGGGCGACGGCAAGGTGGACGTGTGGGGCTGGGCGGCCGTCGTGCTGTTCGCGGCCACCGGGTACGACGCCTTCCAGGGGGAGAGCCTCGGGGCGATCGCCGACCGGGTGGCCACCTACGACCCCGACACCTCCTGCCTCGAACAGCCGCTGCGCTCGCTCGTCACCGCCGCCCTGGCCAAGGACGCCCGGCAGCGGCCGAGCGCCGAACAGCTGCTGCTGTCCCTGGTGGGGCGCGCCGATCTGGCCGCCGCGGTGCTCGGCACCGCGCCCGAGGGGCCGCCGCGCGACGCCCCGCCCTCGCGGGCCCAGGTCGCGGAGGCCGCGTTCGCCGCCCTGGGCGAGCAGGAGCAGCAGGCGGTGCCCTCGATCCTGCTGCGGCTGGTCGCCCCGGGCGAGCGGGCGGAGGACACGCTGCGCTCCGCCCGGCGCGGGGAGCTGGGCAACGGCCTCGTCCCCGAGCAGGTCACCGACCAGGTGCTGGAGGCCCTCACCCGGGCCGGCGTCCTGGTCTGGGAGGACGGCAGCGCCACCCTGGCCACCGCGGCCCTGATCCGCGCCTGGCCCCGGCTGCGCGACTGGGTGGCGGCCGAGCGCGCGGGCCTCGCCGTGCACCAGCGCCTGGCCGAAGCTTCCCGGACCTGGTCCGACCACGGCCGCAAGCGCAACGACCTGCTCCAGGGCACCCCGCTGACGCAGGCCCAGGGCTGGGCGGCGACGGGGCGGTTCCACCTGGTGCTCAACGAGGTGGAGCGGGCCTTCCTGGACGCCTGCGCCGCCCTGACCCGCCGCCGGGGCCGCCTGCGGGTGGCGCTCAGCGCCGTGCTGGCGCTGCTGCTGGTCGTCGCCACCGGAGCGGCCGTGGTCGCGTTCCAGCAGCGGAACACCCTGGCCGAGCAGCGTGACCGGGCGACCTCGGCGCAGGTCGCCGGGACGGCACTGTCGCTGCGGACGAGCGATCCGCAGCTGGCGCGGCGCCTGGCGGTGGCGGCGGCGAAGCTGTCGGACACCCCGGAGTCCTGGTCAGCCTTGATGGCGGTGAACAACCAGGGCGAGCAGGACGTGTTCCGGTTGCCCTCGTTCCACGCGACGACGATGGACCTCGACGGTTCGGGCCGCCTGCTCGTGGCCGCCGAGGGGACCCGGGTGGACGTCTGGGACCTCAACACCCGTACGCGGACCGCCTCCTGGACGGCCCCGGCCCCCGTCTACCAGGTGGCGGTGTCCGGGGACGGGAGCACCGCGGCCGTGGCCGGGGACGACGACATCGTGCACATGCTCGACCTCTCCCACGGCGCACCGGCGCCCACCGGGGAGAACTTCTCCGCACCCCATGAACACGACGGAACCTATTCCCAGGTCGCCCTGAGCCCGCACGGGACCTACCTCGTCATCTCCATCGCCTCGGACGGGCCGAAACCAGGCGACCCCGCGCAGAACACGCTGACCGTGTGGAACGCGCACACGGCCGACAAGATCGGCTCCGTGTCCGCTCCGCTCACGCTCTTCCTCCTCGCGGGCACCTCGTTCTCGCCCGACGAGAAGGTCCTCTCCCTCCCCGTGCCGCGCGACGGCCGACCGTTCCTGTGGGACTCGCTCCCGGACAAGGCACCGATCACTGTCCCGGACCTCGGGGTCGAGGAGAAGGACATCACCGGCCCCGTGGTGTTCAGCCCGGACGGGGAGAAGGCGGCGGTGGCCACCAAGAAGGGCGAGGTCGGCCTGTTCAACCGCAGCTACGGAGGCACCACCATGCTCAAGGGGGTCGACTACGTGACCGTCGCCGACTACCCGCTGTCGTTCAGCCACGACGGGAACTTCCTGACCTGGGGCGGCACCATGTGGCTGACGTGTGCGCGGCTCGCCACCGGCTGCCAATCCCAGAGCGAGCCCGTCCTCCGGAACCCGTCCACCGAGGGCGAGTGCAGCCCGCGAACCGCCGCCTATCGCTTCACCGCCGACGACGCCGCCCTGGAGTGCATCGGAACCGACGACAGTGTGCGACAACTCAACGTCCAGGCGTACACCCGGCGCCCCAAGTCGGCGGGGCAGATGTACCAGCACTCGGCGACCAGCCGGGACCGAACGACCCTGGCCCTGCAGGACGGACTGCACATCGACATCTGGTCCCTGGCCTCGCGCACCAAGAAGTTCACCCTGGGCGCGGAGATCTGCTCGGTCGGCGGCTTTCGCCTCAGTGCGGACGGCCACCTGCTCGCGACCCAGTGCGATGACCGGGTCAGCGTCTGGAACCTGGCTGCGGACGGTCAGCCGCTGATCGGATCGATGCCCCTCCAACTGTCGCAGAGAACCTCGGTCGCCTTGGCCTTCTCCCCGGACGGCAGCACACTGGCTGTCGCGGAGACCCGGCGGGACGGCACCGGCAACCTCAGTTTCTGGAACCCCGCCACCCACGAAACGATCCACGCGTTCCAGCACCAGGGCGGGTTTCCCCCCAACGGCCTGCGCCTGCTCTTCCACCCCGACGGGAAGTCCGTCTACGTCGGCCCGGGCATCGGTTCCGTCTCCTTCCCCTCCGGCCAGATCCTGGCCAAGGGCTCCGACGACTTCGAGCCGGACATCGTCAGCGAGGACGGGACCACGCTGTACGCCAACCCCCAGGGCTACCTTCCCTACCTGCGGTCCTGGGACTCCCGGACGCTCCAGCAGAAGGACGGCCTCCGCACCGGGGCGGGCGCGCCGCTGATCACCGACCCCGTCACCGACGGCGCCGTATCGGCCGACGGCCACCTCTTCGCCGTCATCCAGAGGACCGACGGCACCTATCCGGTACAGGTGTGGAACCTCGCCAACCGCCAGGCGCTCGGTGTGCCACTCCGTGGCCCGGTCCAGGAACTGGTGGCCGTCGCCTTCTCGCCGGACGGCACCAGCCTCACCACCGTGGACCGTGAAGGCGCGTTCTTCACCTACCCGATCGCCCCCGCCCTGCTCGTCCGCGACCTGTGCGGCCGCGCGGGCGCCCTCACCGAGGAGGAGTGGAAGCGCTACATCCCGGACGTCGCCTACCGCTCCACCTGCTGACCGCCGCCCGTCCGCCGGTTGCGACCCGCGACCGGCGGATGGCAGAGTCGGCCCCCGTTCAGTTGATCATGTGTCGATGCCAACGGGGGCATGGTGTGTCGGAACAACTGGGGACCTTGGTACGCCGATTGCGCAACAGCGCGAAACTGACGCAACGTCAGCTCGCCGAGGCCGCCGAGATCAGCGAGCGGACCGTACGCCGGCTGGAGAAGGGCGACCCGGTCGACCACCGGATGAAGACCGTCGCCCTCGTCGCCACCGCGCTGCGCGTCGGCGAGGAGGAGCGGGCGCAGCTCCTCGCCCTCGCGGCCGGGGAGACGGCACCGGCCCCGCCCCCCACGGCGCCCGCGCGGCACCGCCCGCTCCCGCTGCACCCCGAACTCACCGACGCGGCGAACCGGTTGGCCCGGGAGCTGCGGCACCGCTGGCAGAACGAGGAGGACCACCGGCGCATCCACGACCCCTTCCCGCTGCCCGTGCGCTGGCGGGCGGCCCCCGCCGGGCTGGGCGACCGGCCGGAGAACGTGCAGCGCCTCGGGCCGGGCGCCGCGCCCGCCGAACTGGACCTCGGCGGGGACATCGCGGGGATCGCCGCACTCTACCGGTCCGTCCCCTCCGGCCGGCTCGCCATCGTCGGGCGGGCGGGCTCGGGCAAGTCCGTGCTGGCGGTCCGGCTCGTCCTCGACCTGCTGGCCGCCGACCCGCTGGCCACCGGGGCCGAGCAGATCCCGGTCGTCCTCCGCCTCAGCTCCTGGGACCCGGCCGACCTCGCGCTCTCCGACTGGATGGAGTCCCAACTCCTCGCCGACCACCCGGACCTGGCGCGCCGCGCCCCGGGCGAGTCCTGCACCCTGGCCGCCGCGCTGATCCGCTCCGACGCGCTGCTGCCCGTCCTGGACGGCTTCGACGAGATCGGAGAGGGGCTGCGCGCCCGGGCGCTGGAGGCGCTCAACGAGACCCAGCGCCCCCTCGTCCTCACCAGCCGCCGGGGCGAACTCGCCGAGGCCGTCGAGGCCGTCCACGCGCCGCTGCTCGGCGCCGCCGTCGTCGAACTGGCCGACCTCACCCCCGAGGACCTGCGGCACTACCTACCCCGCACCAGCCGCACCAGCCACGCCGGCACGCCCGGCACGCCCGACGGCTGGGAGACGCTGCTGCCGGAGCTCCACCGCCCGGAGACCGAGGCCGGCCGGCGGCTGGCCCGGGTCCTGAGCACCCCGCTGATGGTCACCCTCGCCCGGACGCTCTACAGCGACTCCCCCGACCGGCCCGCCCCGGCCGAACTCCTCGACGAGACCCGGTTCCCGACCGCGCAGGCCCTGGAGGACCACCTCCTCGCCGGGTTCGTCCCGGCCCTGTACCGGCGCCGCTCCCCCGCCGCCCGCTGGGACGCCCCGACCGCCCACCGGTGGCTCGCCGCCCTGGCCCGCCACCTCGGCCGCCCCGACCGGCCCGACCGGCCCGACCGAAGCGACCGGCCCGACCGGCAGCACGGCGAACTGGCCTGGTGGCGGCTGCCCGACCTGCTGCCCCGCTCGACCAGGACCCTGGCCGTGGGCCTGGCCGCGTTCCTCTTCGTCACCGTCCCCGCCTGCACCCTCGGCCTGCTCTTCGACCTGACCGCCACCGAGGTGGTCGTCCAGGGCCTGCTGGTCGGCCTCGCCGCCGGATTCGCGTTCGCCGCCGCGTACGCCGTCACCCTCGCCGTCAACCACGGCGAGAGCTGGAAGCCGACGTACGCCCGGCTGCGGTGGCCGCGCGGCGGCGGGGCCGCCCGTGCCCGCTCGCCCCGCGCCGTCGCCGTGCACCTGGGTGGGCTGTTCCTCGGCTCCTTCCTCCTCGGCGCCGGGTGCGCCGTCGCCAGCTCCACGCAGTGGTACCTCTTCGACGACGTCCCGCTCGCCAACCCCCGCATCCGCGACACCGCGCTCGCCAACATGACGCTGTTCGGCCTGACCTTCGCCACCGCCACCACGGCCGTGTTCGGACTCCTCGCCGCCCTGGAGGCCCCGATGGACACCGCCTCCGCCGCCACCCCGGGCAGCCTGCTGGCCGCGAACCGCTCCACGGTCAGCCGTCAGGCCGTCCTGCTGTTCCCCCTGTTCGGCCTCGCCGTCTCGGCCGGCGGCGCCGGGTGGGTCGCCCTGCTCCAGGGCACCTTCGGCCCGTACGACTGGGGGCTCCAGCGGGCCGTCACCATCGGCGCCATCGGCAGCGTCAGCGCCGTCCCCGCGTACGTCCTCGGTTTCACCGCCTGGGGCCAGTGGGTGCTCCTCGTGCGGATCTGGCTGCCGCTCACCGGGCGGCTGCCCTGGGACACCATCGCCTTCCTCGACGACGCCTACCGCCGGGGCGCGCTGCGCCAGGCCGGGGCCGTCTACCAGTTCCGGCACCTGCGGCTGCAGCACCACCTGAGCCGCGAACTTGCCTCTGACGTACGGGTGAGGAGTTAGCGTCCGGGCACCGCGCGGCCGACCGGCCGCCGTCACCCTGCCCGAAGGAGCGCCCCCATGGCCCTGCCCCGTACCGCCCGTGTCGTCCGGCTGAAGTCCCGGCCGCAGGGGCTGCCCGTCGCCTCGGACTTCACCGTGGCCGAGGAGGCGCTGGCGGCGCCCGGGCCCGGGGAGGTACTGGTGCGCAACCGGGCGTTCCTGGTCTTCCCCGGGCTGCGGACGCTGATCGGCGGCGGGGGCGAGAACCTGCCGGTGGCGCACCTCGGCGCCGGGGACGCCCTGTTCGGCCCGGCCCTGGGCGAGGTGCTGGCCGCGCCGGAGGACGGCCCGCTGCGCCCGGGGGACCTGGTCACGCACCTGGCGGGCTGGCGGGAGGCGGTGGTCGCGGAGGCCGGGCGGTTCACGCCGGTGGAGCCCGGGTTCCCGCAGCCGCTCGCCTTGGTCTCGGCCGCCTCCGCCGGGTACGGCGCGCTGACGCGCACCGCCCGGGTGCGCGAGGGGGACGTGGTGCTGGTGACGGCCGCCTCGGGCGCGGTCGGGTCGATGGCCGGGCAGGTCGCCCGGCTGCTGGGCGCGAGCCGGGTGATCGGCACGACCCGCTCGCCGGAGCGGGCCGAGCGGCTCGTCGGCGAACTCGGCTACGACACCGTCCTGGTGGCCGGCGAGCGCCCCTTCGCCGAGCAGCTGGCGGAGGCCGCGCCGGAGGGCCTCGACGTGGTGCTCGACCTGGTCGGCGGCGAGCAGCTGACCGCCGCCGTGGGCGCGGCGCGCCGGGGTGCCCGCTTCGCCCTGGCCGGCGCGGTCGCCGGACAGCTCGACCCGGCCCGCCGGGGCGGCGACGCTCCGGCGGTGGTCGACTCCTTCCGGATCGGCACGCTGGGCCTGAGCCTGCGCGGTTTCACGATCCTCGACCACCCGGACCTGGAGGCCGAGTGGCGCGAGCGGCTCGGCGGCTGGCTGCGCGAGGGGCGGATCACCTTCCCGTACACGGCGGTCACGGGCATCGATCGGGCGCCCGGGGCGTTGAGCGGACTGTTCACCGCAGGCGGGTTCGGGGCGACGATCGTGGAGCTCTGACGCATGACCAGGGGGTACGGGATGCGGATCGGCGACGCGGCGGCAGCGGCGGGCACCACGCCCAGGGCGCTGCGCTTCTACGAGGAGCGCGGGCTGCTGCCGGCGCCGGACCGCTCCGCCTCCGGGCAGCGCGAGTACGGCCCCGGGGAGGTCGCCCGGGTGCGGGTGATCCGCGAACTGCTGGCCGTGGGGCTGACGGTGGACGACCTGGCCAGCCGCGTCCACCGGCTCGACGCCCTGCTGGAGGACCCCCCGCGCCGCTGCTCCGGCGCCGCCGGGCCGGAGACCTTCGCCCCGGTGATCACCGCCCGGCTGGCCGCCCTGGACACGGAGATCGCCCGGCTGACGGCCCTGCGGGAGCGGCTCGCCCGGCACGCCGCGACGGGGGGAGCGGACGTGCCGGGCGAGGTCTAGACGATGCCCTGACCACCCACGCAGGAGTAGGGCAGCGGTTCGAAGCCGTTGAAGCCCCGGGTGGTGTAGGCGGTGGCGTAGGCGCCGCAGGAGTGGATCCACACCGGGTCGCCGGAGGCGAGGGCGCGGGGCACCCGGACGCGTCCGTCCTCCTCGTCGAAGGCGTCGTCGCTGTCGCAGGTGGGGCCGGCGACGACGGCGTTGACGAACTGGCCGCCGGGGTGGGTGGGGAACTCCAGGCGGTACTGCAACTGGTCCATCTCGTAGAGGCCGTTGAACTTGCCGCAGCTCAGGTAGAGCCAGTCCTGGCGGGTGCCGTCGAGCTGGTGGCGGGAGGAGAGCCGGGCGACGTGGGCGCGGATGGCGCCGTGGTCGGCGACGAGGTGGCGGCCGGGTTCGACGAGGAACTCCAGCGGGACGGTGCTGACGGCCCTGAGCCTGGCCATGCCCTCGCGCAGGGCGGCGAACATCTCGTCCAGCGGCGGCTCCAGGGGGCGGCCGTGCCGGTCGAGGACTCCGAGGGCGGGCAGGCCCCCGCCGAGGTTGATCCGATCGGGCCTGATGCCACGCCAGTTGAGGGCCTCCAGCACCTCCTCCAGGGAGTCGACGGCGGCCGTCCAGGCCTCGGCGGTCAGCTGCTGGGAGCCGACGTGCACGCTCAGCCCGGAGGGCACCAGGCCCGCGGTGCGGGCGGCGTCCATGACGCGCAGCGCGTCCTCGGGCGAGCAGCCGAACTTGCGGCTCAGGCCCCACAGGGCGCCGTCGCCGGTGGTGGCGATGCGGCAGAACACCCGGGATCCGGGGGCGTGTTCGGCTATCGCGGCGACGTCCTCCAGGCTGTCGGTGGCGAAGTCGCGCACGCCCAGCCGGTACGCCTCGGCGATGTTGTGGTCGGACTTGACGGTGTTGCCGTAGTGGATCAGCTCGGGCGGCACGCCGGTGCGCAGGGCCTGGTCGATCTCCTGGGGCCCGGCCGCGTCGAAGCCGGAGCCGAGGGCGGCGAGGTGGGCGAGCACCTCGTCCAGCGGACACGCCTTCATGGCGAACCGGACGGCCACGCCGGGCAGCTCGGCGAGCATGTCGGCGTACTGGCGGGCGATGCCGTCGAGGTCGTAGACGATCCGGTCGTCGGTGGCGGCCTCGAGGGCGGCGCGCAGGGCGGTGCGGTCGTGGCGCTCGGCGTTCGGGGCGACGGTGCTGTGGACGGTGAGGTGGGCGGTCGGCGCCCGGTGGGCGGCCGGGGCCCGGCGGGTGGTCATGGCGGTGGTCATGGTGGTGGTCGCGGTCAGGCGTGTCACGTGCTTACCACTCCATCGTTCGTAGTCGACGCAGCGCTTTCCTGGGCGCAATGCGTGCGGATGCGGCGAGCCCTCGACGACCGCTCGGCGGCGCCTCCGGAACGGGGACCGCTCACTGAAAGCCCGGTCCGCACACACTCCATCCCGCCGTCGGCCCCGAGCATCGACTGCCGACGCCTCAGGTGGCCAACTCGCCCGTCCGACAGGGCCTCTCACCTTGCCTCAGCACTCGTCGGACCACGCGCTCCCTACGTTGGACTAGACCAACTAATGGTGTCAACCCTTTCCCGTTGGTTACCGATTGGGAAATCCCGGCGGTTCACCTGCCAACTCATGAGTGCTTTATGTTTCGGTGCCGGACATAAGCCGGGATATGTTTCCGGAATTGACATAACTGCGGAAAGAACTGAACCGTAACCCCGCGCTCCGCCGTTGGCGCACCTGTCGCCCGCGAGGGCGTGCCTAGTCCTGGATGCGGCGCCAGGGGTGGGCTTCCTCGAGGGCGAGGGAGAGTTCGAGGAGGAGGCGCTCCTGCCCGTGGGCGGCGGAGAGGTGGATGCCGATGGGCAGGCCCTCGGGGCTGGCCGCGGTGGGGAGGGTGATGGCGGGGCCGCCGGTGACGTTGTTGACCGGAGTGAAGGCCACGTAGCGCAGGAGGCGCTCGATGAGCTCCTCGTAGGGGACGTTGGGGCTCAGGTGGCCCAGAGGCGGGGCGGTGTGGGCGAGGACCGGGGAGAGGATCGCGTCGTGGTGGTGGAAGATGCCGGCGTACACCGCCTCGGCCTGGCGCAGCCTTCGCAGCACGCCCGGGGTGCGACGGAACTCGGACTGGAAGTGGCGCCGCAGGCCCGTGGTGAGGCCGTCGAGGCGGCTCATGCGGAAGCTGGGGTCGAGCATCAGCGGGCCGCTGACGGCGATGGCGAAGGCGATGTAGCCCCAGTAGGAGACGAAGTCGCGGGAGAACTCCTCCCCGAAGGGCAGGGTCATGGGTTCGACGTGGTGGCCCAGGGCCTCCAGTCGGGCGGCCGTCTCCTCGACCGCGCGGCGGGTCGGCCCGTCGGCCTCGGCTATCGGCGAGTCCACGACCAGGCCGATCCGCAGCCGCCGCATCCCGGGCCGAAGGACGTGCCCGACGGGCGGCAACTCCGGGTTGCGGTGGTGGAGTTCGGCGGCGGCGAAGAACGCGGCGGTGTCCCGCACCGAGCGGGTGAGCACCCCGTCGGTGACCAGGTCGATCGGCAGTTTGCCGCCCTGCGCGTTGGCGACCAGGCGGCCCCGGGTGGGCTTGAGGCCGACGAGTCCGCAGCAGGCGGCGGGGATGCGGATGGACCCGCCGCCGTCGTTGGCGTGCGCGATCGGCACGACGCCGGAGGCGACCAGGGCGGCCGACCCGCCGGAGGAGGCCCCGGCGGAGTGGCTCGGCCGCCAGGGGTTGCGCACGGGCGGGGCGGCGGCGAACTCGGTGGAGGCGTTGAGCCCGAACTCGGGCAGCCGGGTCTTGCCGAGGACGGCGAGGCCCGTGGAGAGGAACTGGTCGGTGAAGCGGGCGTTGCGCCGGGCGGGGCGGGCGCGGAACGCGGCGCTGCCCATACCGGTGGGCACTCCGCGCAGGTCCACGTTGTCCTTGAGGTAGGTGGGCACGCCCCACAGCGGTCCGCGGATGCCCTCGCGGCTGATCCGGGGCCGGTCGCCCGAGTCGTGGGCGAGGGGCGCGAGCGCGGCGTCGATCCGGGCGGCGCGGGCGACGGCGGCCGCGACGAGTTCCCGGGGGTCGGCCTCGCCGGAGCGCACCAGGGCGGCCAGGGCGACGGCGTCGTGCGCGCCGAGCGCGTCGTCGGCGAAGGCGTGAACCCGCTGCTCGCTCATCCCCACGGCCATTCCCCACTCCGGTTCCCGTCGGCCTCCCGCCGCGCGACACGCGGGGCCGACGATCGCTACTGACGGGTAGTCTCGCGCGGCTCCGCAGTCTAGGCCCTCTCTTTCGGATGTTGTCGGATCAGCGGGCGGCGTTGGGGTGCGTGCATCGGCGGCGCCGAGGAGGGAGTCCATGCGGTGGGGGCACCTCCCGGCCGAAGGCTGGGGGACATCGGCGA
>NZ_JBITFA010000030.1:0-45266 GCF_044455705.1 Kitasatospora sp. NPDC051170
CCCGCGGAGCGGGTCCCTACGGGCCTTCGGCCCTCCGTTCGCGATCGCCCTTCGGGCGATCGGCGGACCCGCTCCGCGTGTCCGCACCCGGGCTTCGCCCGGGTGGGCCCGGCGCTTCGCGTCCGGGCCGGCACCACTCCGCTTCGCTCCATAGTCCCGGTGGGCTGATGCCTGTTCAAGTCGTTGAGCTCGGTTTTTGGCTGATCTGGTGTTGGCTGACTGGGGGCGCGTGCGGGTCGGCTTCACTCCTCTCGGATTGGTCTAGTTCGCGGTCTAGACCAGGGTTTCGGTCTCTCGGCGGCGTGGGGTGCGCTACCCTGGCAGGGTGAGCAACGGTCCCCAGTGTATCAGTCTTGTCCCGTCAGGCGAACCCGCCGGAACGGGGGTGTCGACCCCAGCGTTTCGGGTATTCTCCGGAAATCGTGACCGGGCTCTGATATTCTGCCGGATGGCCGCTTTCATCGGGCTCGTATTCCGGTCAGCTGGTTTTCTGCGTCTGTCCGTCGAATGTATCAGTAAGGCATTGTCAGGATTTCCCGCGCGGTCTGTGGTGTGGACCCGGGAATGGTGAGGGGAGACACGTCTTCGTGAACGTCGTGAAGCCGGGCCTGATGGCCGCTCAGTCCGCCGCCGGCATCTCGCTGCGCGGGCACCAGGAGGAGGCTCTGGAGGCCATCGTGCGGGGCCTGACGCCCCGTCCGGGACAGGCGGTCCCGTCCCACGGGCTGCGGGTGACGGTGCAGATGGCCACCGGGTCGGGCAAGTCGTACGTCGGGGCTGCGGCCGGGCAGAAGCTGGTGCCCCGCGGCGTGGTCCTGGTCGTGGTGCCGACCCTGGACCTGCTGGTGCAGATGATCGGCTCGTGGCGGGCGGCCGGCCGCGCGGGGGACATGCACGCGGTGTGCTCCCTGGTCGACTCCGAGCTGCCGTACGGGGTGATGGCGAGCACCAGCCCGCTGATGATCGGCATGTGGCTGTCCCACGCGGCCAAGCACCGCCGGCCGACCACGCTCTTCGCGACCTACGCCTCGGTCGGCGCCGTGGCGGACGCCTACGGGCACTGGGCCGCCCGCGAGGGCGAGCTGCTGCCCCCGCTCGGACTGATGGTCTGCGACGAGGCGCACCGATCCTCCGGCAGTGTCGAGAAGACCTGGACGGTGGTGCACGACCAGGGCGCCATCCCCGCGGAGCGCCGGCTCTACATGACCGCCACACCGCGGATCTGGGCGCCGCCGAGCAGTGCTATGCGGCGGCGCGAGGACGCCCACCAGCCGCTGCCGGAGGAGCTGGCGGTGTCCATGGACGACCAGCGGATCTACGGCCCGCACGTGTACTCCCTGGGCCTGGCGGAGGCGATCGACCGCAAGCTGCTGGCGCCGTTCGAGATCGTGGTCCTGGAGCTGCGCGACCCGTTCGGAGACCGCCAGGCCGCCGAACGGCAGGGCGTGCCGTGGGGGCCGGGGGTCGGTGAGGCCGAGGACGGCAGCGAGGACGAGGTGCCGGCCGAGCGGATCGCGGCGATCCAGGCCGGGCTGGTGAAGACCGTCGTGGAGCGCGGCTTGGAGCGGTGCATCACATTCCACAACCGCACGATCGAGGCCCGCTATTTCTCCGAGACGCTGAACCAGACCGTGGAGAAGCTGCACTTCGAGAACCCGGAGAAATACCCGCCGGAGTTCTGGGCTCAGTGGCTCTCCGGCGAGCACGAGATCGACTACCGTAAGGAGCTGATCGGCGACTTCGGGAAGGGCGAGGAGGACGACGGACTCAGGCACCGGATTTTCAGCAACTGCAAGGTGCTCGGCGAGGGTGTCGACATGCCGAATGCAGATTCGGTCATGCTCCAGGGCCGGGGAAGCATGGTGGATATCGTCCAGGCCATCGGCCGTGCCCTGCGCATGCAGCCCGGAGAGGGAAAGACCGCCAGCCTGATCGTGCCGGTTTTCCTCAAGGCAGGAGAGGAGCCGGGGGACATTCTGGAGTCCGATTCCTACGGTCCGCTGGTCAAGATCCTGACCGCGCTGCGCAGCCACGACGCCAAGGTGGTCGAGGCCCTGGCCGTGCCGCAGAAGTCCGGCAGGCGAACCAAGGGGCGCAGCGCCGAGGCTGCTTCCGGGCCTGGTGAGAGCTGGTCTGGCGAGGACGCTACGGGCGGGGCGGGTGCGTTCACGCTGCCGGTGCGGTTCCAGTCGCCGGTGGACGAGAACGTGCTCGCGCTGTTCATCGCCTCGAGGGTGCTGACGGGTGAGAACCAGTTCTGGCGGGAGGGGATCAACCACGCGCGGCGGTGGTTCGAGGAGACCGGCGGTCTCGATGTCCCCTATTCGGCGATGGTCGGTGAGGAGGGGAATTTCCCGCTCGGGAAATGGCTTTCCGACCGGCGGACGGAGCACGCCGCGGGGGAATTGGCGCGCCACCGGGTGGACATGCTCGACGCTCTCGGGATGATCTGGTCCGTCTCGGACGCGCGGTTCGAGGCGGGGTTGGACTGGGCGCGGGTCTGGGCGAAGGGCCACGGCGGCTCGCTGGCGGCGCCGGCGCGGGCCTCCATCGGCGGGTACGCGATCGGGACGTGGCTCTCCGAGCTGCGGGCAGCCGCGGCGGTGCCGGCCGACCAGCCGGGCGCGCTCGCGCCGGAGCGGCGGGCCGCGTTGGAGGAGATCGACCCGTTCTGGTGCCCGGCCTGGCCGATCACCTGGCAGCGCACCTACGCCACCGCGCGGCAGTGGTGGCTGGAGTGCGACGGCAAGGTCGACTGGGCCACGCTTCCCGTGGACACCGTGTTCGAGGGCGAGCAGCTCGGGCGCTGGGTGAAGGCGCAGCGGGCCAGCTGGCCGGAGCTGGCCGAGGATCAGCGGGACCTGCTGTCGGCGATCGGCCTCGAGGAGGACCAGGAGCTGGTGGCCGCGAAGGCCGCGGCCGAGGCGAAGCCGAAGCTGTCCCGGGCGGACCGGTTCCAGCTCCACCTGGGGGCGCTTGCGGAGTTCGTCGAGCGGGAGGGCCACGCCCGGGTCCCGCGCCCGTACAAAACCGGCGAGGGCCTGTCGCTGGGGGCCTGGCTCAACAACACCAAGGCCCGCCGGGACAAGCTGTCCGCCGAGCAGGTCGGGCAGCTGGAAGCCCTGGGCGTGGCCTGGTAGGCCCGGCCCCGCTCGGGCCGGGGTCCCATGCCCGGCGGTACGCTGCCGAGGCCCTGAGAAAGCACTGGAAGGCCGTCACCCTGGTGACGGCCTTCCGGCTTCTGGGCAGCCGACGGTGAGCCGACCCGCCTGGGGGCGCCGGCACCGCACTACGGCACGGCGGTAGCCGGGCCGGGCCGGCGGATACCCGGGGCCTCTTCCCACGGCTGTTGCGTGGGAAGAGGTGTCGTCGGGGCCGACCCGCTTGCCCACGGGCGCCGACCTGCCCAGACGCCTCCAGCCGCCGAGCAATGGCGGCAACCTCCGGCGCAACCGGCGGTGCAACCGTTCAACAGACCGTCCAGACAACTGTCCAGCACACCGTTCATGCAACCCTGCCGGAGCCGGGCGGGGCCAGCGTCTGTTCCGGCCGGGAGTTCGTCGGCGGTCGGGGCGGCCGGTGTGTATTGGCCGGCCGCCCCGACAAGGCGGTGCCGTACGGGCCCGGCGCCGTGGGGGGTGTACGTGCCGAGCGGTGTGGAGCAGGCATCGCCGCGCGCCCTGGTCGGTGCGCTCGTCCGGTTCAACGACCGGGCGCGGCCTCGGTCACCAGGACGGCGACGGCCTGGGCGGGGATCCGGGCACCGGCACGGCGGTGGGGGCGCAGCCGGGTGGTGAGGCGGCGGGCCCTGGTCGGCCGGGCGAGGGCGTCGGCGGTCTCCGCCGGCGGCCGTGGGTGGGGCTGGACGCCGCCCGGGCCGGGCTGCAGAAGCGCTTGGAGGCGGGCTGCGGCCTCGGGCCGGGGAACGGCGTAGCAGGGCCAGCCGGGGCAGGCGCCGGAGCGGTGCGGGGTGTGCTCGATCACGGATCTGCACCGGGTGCAGGTCGCCATCAGAGGTTCGTCGCGCTGCTCCACCGGGCTGGGGTCCTTCGTGCTCGTGGTCCTGGTCCCCATCGACCGTACGGGCCCGGGGGCCGGGCGGGCGCGGTAGGCGTGGTGAGGTGCCGCACTCCTCCTCGGTCGGTCAGCTCTTCTCGGGCTCGCCGAGCGTCCAGCCGCTGACCGCGGCGACCGGGCCGCGCCAGAAGGGCAGGGTGTGGGTGTTGCGGCCGTCTCGGACGGTGACGTTGCGCAGGTGAAGGAAACGCCGGTCGGGTGGAAGGTGCCGGCCCTTGTCCCCGTTCTCCTCGATCCGGTCGCGGGCGGTCCCGACGGCTCGGCGCAAGTCGTAGTTGTCCAGCTCGCGGGTGAACTTCTTCTCCCAGACCGCGGCCGGGACGACCGTGCCGGTGACGATCCCGCCGGGCACGACGAGGGTGACCACCACCTCGGCGTCGATGTCCTCGCTCGCGGCGCCCAGGCGCAGCAGCTCCAGGTACGGATCGTGGTGGGAGTCCTGACCGAGCAGGACTTTCAGGACCTGCTGCGCCGCTTCCTTCGCCCCCACCGGGTCCTCCTCGTACTGCCGGTATGCCGCTGAGGTCACCAGCCTTCCACGGTAGGGCTTGGTGACCAGGGTGAATGACGTTTTGTCACATTCGGCCCCGCTTCCACTGTGGGCTGGGGCTATCTGGCATGGTGGTGCCCGTCCGAGTACCCGCACGGGGAAGCCAACGGAGGTTTCGATGACCCCTGCTTTGCAATCCGCCATCGACGTCGCGGCAGCGTCAAGCGCCTACGTCATCATCGTCATTCAGCAGAAGGGCGGTTCGGGGAAGTCGACCATCACGGTCAACCTCGCCGCCTGTCTGGGTCGCAGCACCACGCTGGTCCACGGCGCCGTTGGTGAGGATGAGGACTCGCCGGTGGTGGCGGCTGGCATCGACCCCCAGGGCTCGCTGGAGCGCTGGGCGGATCGGGTGCCGGAGGAGAAGCTGCCCTTCGACTACGTGGTGACGCGCGGTCGGCTCGGCGAGCTTCCGAAGATCAAGTCGCAGCCGAAGCGCCGCCGCGTCCTGGTCGATACCCCGGGCTTCGTCGAGGTGGACCCGGACGCCGCATGGGGCGAGGACCCGCTTGGTGACGGCCGGGTGGCCGATGCGCTACGCGAGGTGCTGGACATCGCGGACCTGGCGATCGTCCCGATCACGCCGGAGTGGCTGAGCTGGGAGCCAGTCGAGTTCACCATCGAACGCATTCTCAAGCCTCGCAACATCAAGTTCCTCGTCGTGATCAACCTGCACGACCCCCGCGACGGCGAAGCTCAGCTCGACAAGGTGAAGGCCTGGATCGACGAGCGCGGTTACCCGCGTATGGCCAAGCCGATCCGCAAGTACAAGATCCACTCACACGCCGCCGAGGAAGGCCAGGTCGTGACCGAGTACAAGGACAGCGGCACGGCGTTGCGTGCCCGGGAGGACTTCATGGACCTGGCCCTCTGCGTCGAGCAGGCCCTCTGATGGGCCGGCGAGTGAACACCGGGGACGCGGCCGGTCGGCCGGATTCGGTGGCGGAGCTGGCGCTGCGGCTCCCGGAGCCGGCGCAGCCGATCGCCACCTCACCGGTCCTGATCGAGGCCGAGAAGGAGATGCTGGCCCGGTGCGAAGCCGCGGTTGACTCGCTCGCGCTGTCGTTCTGGCTCGCTGGCAAGGCGCTGCACGTTGTCCGAGACGGACGGCTTTACCGCGAGACTCACGAGACGTTCGAGGAGTACGTCCAGGCCCGCTGGGGCATGAAGCGCAACTACGCGAACAAGCTGATCCGGACGTGGCGAATCGCCGAAGCCGTGTTCGATTCTAAATCGAACGCTTTGGTTACAATTGGAACCACGGCGACCCGGGAGCAGCACGCACAGCAGGTCGCCACTCTGCGCAGGGAGCTCAACCAGGCGATGGTCTGGGAGCTGGTCGCGGTCGCCGAGAAGCACAGTCCCGAGGTGGCGGCTGGCGTGCTCGGCATGGTGGTCGAGGTGGACGGCAAGCCGACCGCAGCCGTGGTGAAGCGAGCCGTCAGAGCGCTGCCCGACAGCGAGAAGTTCGACCCTAAGGCGGCGAAGGCGGTCATCCGGGAGGAGCTGGCGAAGCCGGCATCCGCGCCGTCCGCCCGCCCGCCGCGGCCTCGCCAGGAGCAGCAGCCTGCGACCCCGGCCGGGCCGGACGTCGCCTGGGGCGATCCGGCCGCGGTGTACGCGCTGCTGCTGGAAAAGATGACAGCCGAGAACCGGGCCGCGCTCGCGACGCTGCTGATCGAGGACATCCCCTCGGGCACACCTGCCGGGGTCGCGTCGTAGCCCCTGGAAACGCAGAAGAGCCCGTCTCCCTTGCCAGTGGGAGGCGGGCTCTTCGCATGCGGGTCGGGCCGGACCGGCGAGTGCCGGCCTGTTCACGGGGACGGCACTACTCTGCGGTCCGCTCTCCCCGGTTGATGGCGCGGACGGTCTTCGAGGCCAGGCCCAGCCGCCCGGGCGAGGCGGTCGAGCGGGACACCCCTGCGCAGGGCCGCGCGGATGGCGCGGTCGCGATGGGCTTTGTACTTCTGGCGGATCCCGGCACCGGCGACGGTGCGCTGGAGCGCGACGGCGGTCCAGCCGAGGGCGACGCCCTGCCAGGTACGGGCGCGGTCGCGGAGTTGGAGGGTGGTCGGTCTGGCGGCGGTCGGGGCGGTCGGGTTGGTGGACATGGCCGGCTCCTCACCTGGGCCACGTGCGGGCCCTGCGTGCACGGTGAGGCCAGATGGGCAATCGGGGCAAGACCGCCGTTTCGGCCACCCCGTCCGCCGCGGGCGGGTCCGGAGGGGCGGGGGTGGGATGATGGCAACGGCGGACCGCCCCCACTTACTCTGGGGACGGTCCGCCGTCTTCATGCCGGCCGCTGCGCGGGCGCCGGGGTGGTTCTGGCCTGCTACCGGGCCTTGCGCACGCGCGAGCCGGTGACGGTGCCGCCCGGCTCGGCGTCGCGGGCGGCGGCTTCGACGGTGTCCAGCAGGTGCGCACCGGAGGCGTTGGCCGGGCCCAGGCCGCTGCCCTTGTAGGTGACGGACTTGCCGGACGCGGTGGTGACGTCCACCTCGGCCTGGTAGACCGCGGTCGAGTCGGACGAGCTGGACGAGCCGGAGCTGCGGCGGAAGAAACCCATGGTGATGACTCCTCAGTCAAGTGTGCTGGGTGGGTGAGCGGGTGCCTTTGGACGAGGGAGGCCGGTTCAGCGCTTCCCCGTTGGCTTCATGCTCCCTTGCGAAATGACCTGGTGTAAGGGGGTTTGTAGTGTTTCCTGTTGCCTCTTGCCGCCGCTCAGCGAGCGGAGCTGGTGGCGGCCTGGTGGCGGTGGAGCAGCGTGTGCTGGCCGGGGTCGAGGCGCCAGAGGCCGAGGCGGCCGGCGGCGGGGATCGGGTCGGGGAGGGCCTGGACGTCGGTGAGGGTCCAGTGCCACAGGCCGGGCAGTCCCCACGGTCGGCAGCAGCCGGTGTCGCGGTGGCAGTCGGTGATGTTGGCGGTGGCGACGAGGGCGCCGGTCGTCAGCGCGGGGGCGCCGGGGCGGGCGAGGACGGCGCGTACGAGCGGGTCGGCCTGGGCGTCGCGGGCGAGGGCGCGGGCGGCGTGCAGGACGACCGGGCCCCGGTGCTTCGTCGGCCAGGACCGGTTCTCAACCGTCTTTTCTCCGGCGAGAATCGCGGCCAGCCACGGCTGGCGGATGGTCAGGGCGGGAACGTCGGCGGCGGGCTGTGCCACCGGTGCGGGCGGCTGGCCGATGCGGCGCAGGGCCTCGGGGAGGGCGGTGTCCCAGTTGCCGGTGAAGTGCAGGGCGCGGTCGTCGATGTAGAGGGCCGCGCCCAGCTTCTTGTTGGTGACGAGCAGCCGGCCGCCGTCGCCGAACCAGTAGGCGCGGTCGGGATCTGCGTCGACGACCGCGGGGATGCCGTGGCGGACGAACCAGGCCGCCACGGCGGGGTGGTAACGGCGGTGACGGGCGGTGACGCAAAAAACGGAGCGGCACGCCATCAGCCGGCGGACGGCTTCGAGGGCGCCGGGGATCGGGTCGCCGTAGATGCGGCCGTCCTGCCAGCCGTTTCGGTGCTCGACAACCGTGAGGTCGAAGTCGATGCCGACGGCGTGCGAGGCGGGGGAGTCGGGGTTGAGGGGGATGACGGTCACGCGGGTGGTTCTCCTCAGTGGTCGAGTCGGATGGTGATGGGGATGCGTCGGTCGTTCGGGTCGGGTCGGTGGGTGGTGCGGCGGTGGGCGCGCAGTCCGAGCGGGCCGCCCTGGATCGGGGAGCGGCACTCGGGGCAGGAGCTCCACCAGGCCGTGCCCGGCGGGAGGTCGGCCGGGGTGAGCGGGTGCGGGTGCGGGCCGGGTGCGGCGCGGGTCATCGAGGCCTCCAAGCCGGGGGGAGGCCCGGCCTCACGATGCGGTGCCGGGCCGGGCCGGGCCGGGCCGGGCCGGTGAATCGCGTGGGAGGTAGGCGTGGTCAGACCGTCGCTGCGGACACGGTGGCGCGCTTGTCGCGGGCGGCGAGGTAGGAGTCGACCCACGCCTGCGGCTGATGGCCGAGGGTCTCGGCGTCGTCGAAGGCGAGCTCCGGGAAATCCCCGGCCTCGAGTTCGCCGTTGATGTCGGCGAGCGCGAGTTCGGTGGTGCGCGGGTCGATCACCCGCAGGACCTGGAGCAGGCGGTGCGCCATCCAGGCATGCGCTCCGGCACTGGCGTGGGCGGCGGTCGCCGCGGGGTCCTCGCCGCCGACGACCGCGTACAGGTCCTGGGCGGAGATGAGGACCTGGCGGAGGAGGTCCTCGGTCATGGCGGGTGCCGCGTCGCCGTCGGCCGGCAGCGGCAGGTCGACGTCCGTACCGGTCGCGCCGCCGATCGAGGTGGCCCAGTCGGCGGCGAGCCCGACCCGGCTCGGCGCCTCCTGGAGGATCGGGCGCACGGGCATCTGCAAGCCGATGAAGTCGGCCCCGGCCAGGATGTACGGCGCCTCGGGCGAGGCCTGGGTGATCTGCAGGTGGCGGCCGGCCTGCGCCCAGCGGGCCAGGTACTGGGTGTCCAGCATGGAGACGTCGACCGGCTCGCAGTGGTGGTCGAGGTGCTTGGCGAGCAGGGCCCGCCAGGGGGCGTGGACGCCGTCCATGGTCGGCACGGCGATGCGGCCGGCGGTGCTGCTCGCGGTCAGCAGGCCGGGTTCGACGGCCAGGTCGACGGTGTCGCTGTGGGTGGGGTGGGCTTCGGCCCAGGCGTGCAGGTAGGCGATGTGCACGGCGCCGACGGTGGTGTTCCACTCGTCCTCGCAGTCGCGCAGCCGGCGGCGGGCGACTGCGAGGGTGTGGCGGTCGGTGGCGACGGCGTGGAGGTGGGTGCCGTCGTTGGCGAAGTGGACGCCGGCCAGGATCGGCGTGCTGCTGGCCGGGTGGGCCATGTGCGGCATGACCTGGGTGAGGGCCTCGGCGAGCTGGTGGGCGGCGATGGTGGTGGCCATGGGTGTGTGTCCTTCCGGGTTGGGGGTTCAGGTGGTGGGCTGCTGGGGGCGGCGGGCGATGGCGCGCATGCCGTCGATGCGGTGGGCCTGGCGGGACAGGCGCGCGGCGAGCGCGGCCAGGTGGTCGGCGTCCTCGGGCCGCACGCCGTAGATGAGGCGGGCGGCGTAGTGGCGGGCGGCGTCGGCGAGCTGCTGTGTGTCCAGGGCGTGGGCCTGGAACTCGCGGTCGATCTCCGGGTCCGGGTCACGGGCCTGGAGGCCGTGGCGATCGGCTTCGTTCAAGGCGGGCTCCTCACAGGGCTGGTATCGGTCGGCAGGCGGCACGGGTCCCGGGCACCAGATCACCGGTGCCCGAGACCCGTGCCGGGGTCAGTCGAGCGCGCGCACCGGCGCTGGGAAGACCTCGGGCAGCGGGGGCAGGAACGGGCACTGGTCGGCGTGGTCGCTGACCTGCTGGCGCACCGCGTAGACGTACATCGCGCCGGCCTGTCCGAGGCCGTGGCGGCAGCCGGTGCAGTGCCACCACGCCTTGGTCTCGTCGTGGCAGTGGGTGCCGAGCGGCCAGGGCTGGTCGCCGATCAGCTCGACGTGCGCGCCGCCCTGGGTGAGCTGGCGCATCCAGACGTGGCCGGGGCCACCGCCGGTCGGCGCGTCGCCGATGTGGACCTGGCCGTGGTCGAGGCGGATCCGGCCGTGGTCGGCGGCCTGCTCCAGGAGCACCATCAGGCGGTCGTGGCTGCCGAGGACCTGGCCGCTGGGGACCAGGCGCGTCATCGCGTACAGCTCGCCGACGCTGGTGCGGCGCCGGCCGGACGCCTCGAGGTGGCCGAGCGCGGCCAGCAGGACTGTGTAGGCGTCGTCGCGGCGCAGCAGGTTGTCGAAGGGGTCGGGGGTGAGGTCGGTGAGCAGCTTGGCGACGGTGTCGGCGGCGGCCAGGAGGCGGGTGTCGTTGATCTGCACGGTCGGGTCGGTGCCTTTCGAAAAGAGGGCAGGGGCTGGGTGTGGCGCCACCCGCGGCCCGGTGGTCGGGCGGCGGGTGGCGGCGGGGGCTGCTGGCTTGGTCAGTTGGTGGTGCGGGGGCCGGGCGGCAGGGCGCGGGGCGTGGTGGCGGTGGTGGTGGCGAGGAGCTGGACGACGTTCTCGGACAGGCCGGAGAGGGTGGCGGGGATGAGCAGGTCGCGGGCGGCGGTGCGCTCGGCGAGCTGGACGACGGAGGCCAGGACGTGGCCGGTGTCCTCGCGGCGGCCGGCGACGACGGCGTAGGTGCCGACGAGCGTGGCGGCGTCGTTGACGGCGGGTCCGCCGAGGCAGCCGAAGGGGACGGTGACGTCGATGCTGCCGGTGTCGTCGGTGAGGACGAGCTGGCGGGGCTTGTAGCCGCTCATCTCGGTGGTGACGCCGTCCACGGTGACCAGGGCGAGGTCGGGGGCTGCGGTGAGACGGGGCAGGTTGTCGGTCATGTCGGCGATCTCTCCTTGCTGGGTGGGGTCTGCGGGGTCGGGTGACCGGGCAGCCGCGCCGGTCCCGGCGGTGCCGGCCGCTGGGTGCGGTCGGGGTCCGGGGCCGGCGGCGGCGGTCCGCTCCGTGCACGGGCCTTCGGCCGGTGCGGGCAGGGAAAGGGCCCCCTGCTCCAGGTGGAGTGGAGCCCGGGTAGGGCTGTCAGGCCGTTTCGGCGACTTCGCCGACGCGGCTGCTCTTGCGTGTCTTTCGCTTGGCCCACCAGGTCTTCGCGTTCCAGTCGGTGGCGTAGGCCAGGAGCAGGTAGGACGCCGTGGTGCCGATGGCGAGGATCACCTGGGCCCATCCCCAGGCGGTGGCGTGGAGGCCGGCGCCGAAGGCGACTCCCCCGCCGATGGCGCCGACCAGCGTGGCGATGACGCAGGCGACCAGCAGCGTGAACTCCGAGTTCTCCGTGAGGGCGTGGTTGACGCCGTGGCGGATGGCGTGGCGGACGTGGAGGCTCAGCACGGTCAGCTGGACGGTCCAGACGACCAGGAGAACGGCGGCGACGCCGGACAGGGCGACGAAGTGGTGCATCAGGTTCCCTTCGAGTGGTGCGGGTGATTTTCGGCAGGCGTACGGTGCCCGGTGACTTTCGACCGGTCCGGGGTGACGACCGGAACGGGCAGGGGTGGGGTTGGCCGGGCGGCCGGCCCCTGTCCCCGGGTGCGCGCCGCCCGCCCAGCTGGGTGCAGGGCGGGCGGCGGGGGCCGGGGGCGAGGCCGGTCGGCCGGTCAGCTGACGAGGGCGAGGACCAGGACGGCGAGGAGCACGGGCACGGTCATGGCGACGGAGCGCGGGATGTTGATGCAGCGCTTGAGGCGGTCGATCTCGTCGCTGATGTCCTCGCATTCGACGAGGAGCCGGCCGTGGGAGCGGGTGCCGACGGGGACGTTGGCCAGGGTCTTGCTGCGCTCGTGGTGGGTCTGGCGCAGGGCGGCGATCTTGGCGTCACGCTCTATGGCGAACAAGGGCAGTACTACCTCTCGGGAACGGGTTCGGTGGGTGGTTCGCGGTGCGGGACGATGGGGGGTGGGCCGGGGACGAGACCGGCCCGCCGGGCACGTGGTGCCCGAACTGGCCCCGGGATGGTTCGTTCATCCCGGGGTCGTCTCGTGTGGTTCGCGGTTCGGGCGGTGAACCGGTTCGCGGTTCGCCGAACCCGGCTGGTCGGTTCGCCGAACCTGGTTCGTGGTTCGCGATCAGGCTGTGACGCGGTTCGCGAACTTCTCGCGGGCGTCGGCGAGGCGGTGGTGCGCGGTGGTCTTCTTCATGCCGGTGGCCTTCATGACGAAGTCGAGGTCGACCGTGTCGTAGCCGTGGGTCTCGATCAGTTCGAGAACCTGCTGAACCTGCTCGGCCGCGGCCTGCTGTGCGGCGCTGCGCCGGTTCGAACCGGCCTGCGCCGACGCGGGTTGTGTCTGCTCGGTGGCGGTTCGCGGTTCGGGGTCGGCCCCGCCCGGTTCGCGGTTGGCTGTGTTGTGGTTCGCGGCTTCCAGTTCGCGGCGCGCGGCCGGTTCGCCGGTTCGCGCTGCGGGCAGCGCGTGGTTCGCCGAACCGCCGGGGCGGTTCGGGTGGTGGTTCGGCGAACCGGCGCGGGTGAGGCGAACCGCGAACTGCGGGACGGCGGCCGGGTTCGGCGAACCGGTCAGGGCGACGGCGAGGCTGGAGTTCGGGATGCGGGGCAGTCCGCGAACCGGGACCCAGTCGCCGACGCCGATCATGGCGGCGACGAACCGGCGAACCGTGCCGAGGCCGGTTCGGCGAACCAGTTCGCGGTGGTTCGCCGCGGCCGTCCAGGCGAGCTCGACCGTGGACAGCGACTCGTCGGTGATCGCCAGCGACCACGCAGTGAAGCTGTGGGCGGGGTAGCGGATCCAGCGGATCGCGCCGATCCTCGGCCGCACCCGGGCGACCAGGCCCTCGTCGCGCAGCGCCTTGCGGTGGATCAGGCTGGCGTACAGCTCCCACAGCACGATGCCGACAATCGACATGGCGGCGAACGAGACGGCCTTCGGCGTGGTGTGCCAGTAGGTCACCTGGTCCACCCACCGGCCGGACGCCGGGTCGAGCGTGCGGCCGACGACCTCGCCGGAGGCGTGCCAGAAGTTCATCAGCGCGGCTCCCGCCGCGAACGCCCAGGTGCTGACGCGGTACAGCGTCCCGGCGTCGCCGCTCTTGCGGGCCTGGTGGTACATCCACGCCGTGAACGTGGTGGACAGCTCCCACGCCGCGGCGAACAGGATCGTGAACGGCGCGACCCAGCCGAGGATGTCGTGAGCGAAGCCGGCCTGGCCGGTCCACGCAACGGCCATCGGCGCGGTGATCGGCACGACGACCAGCAGCCGTTCGCTGTTGGCCCGCACGAACGCCTTGAACCGGCTGGTGACGGTCACCCGCCCGGCCTTCTCGGCCGCCCGGGCCCCCCGCTTGAGACGGCGACGCTCCAGCTTCCGGGCCGTGCGGCTGGTGGCCTGCTGCAAGGTCCGCTGTGCGGAGAAGTGGGCGAGGTCGGCCCGGTCCTTGGCCTCCTGCGCCTTGACCTCCAGCTCCCGCGCGCTCTCCAGCGCCTTGGCGGCCTCGGCCTTCTCGGCGGCCGCCGCCTTCTCCGCCTCCCGGCGGATCCGACCGGCCTCCTGCTCGGCCTCCTGCTCGGCCTCGCCCCGCAGCCGCGCCGCCTCAGCGACGGCCTGGGCGCGCTGCTGCTGCGCCTCCTTCCCGGCCTGGGCGCGCACCTGGTCAGCCTCAGCCGCCGCCCTGGCCCGCACCTCCCGGGCCGCGTCGGTGGCCTGGTCGACTTCCCGGTCCGCATCCTCCCGCAGCCGGCGCACCTCGCCGCGCACCCGGTCGGCATCCGCCTGCGCGCCGCGGCGCAGCTCCTCCGCCTGCTCGCGGGCCTCGGCGAGCAGCCCCTCGGCCCGGGTGCGGGCGTCGGCGAGCACGGTGTCGGCCTGTGAGGTGGCGTCCTCGCGGACCTTGGCCGCGTGCCGCTCCGCCTGGGCGCGCAGCTCGGTGGCGTCACGCTGCGCCTGGGCCCGGATCCGCTCGGCCGCTTCCTCGCCGGCGCGGGTGAGGGCGCCGGCCTTCTCCTCGGCGTCGGCGAGCAGCTGCTCGGCCTGGGCGCCGCGGTGCCGGGCCTGTTCGACCGCCTCGCTGCGCACCGTCTGGGCCTGTTCCTCGGCGGCCTGGGTGAGGGCGGCCGCGGCCTGTTCGGTGTCGGCGAGCAGGGTGGTGGTCTGCGCCTGCGCGTCCGCGAGGATCGCCTGGGCGCGCTGCTCGGCGTCCCCGAGCAGCGTGGCGGCCTGCTCCTCAGCAGTGGCGGTGATGCCGGCCGCCAGCAGGCGGGACTGCTCCTCGGCGTCGGTGATGATCCGTTCGGCGTCCTGCTCGGCCTGGGCGCGGACGGCGGCGGCGCGCTGCTCGCCCTCGGCCAGCAGCTCCGCGGCCCGCTGAGTGGCCTCCTCCAGCAGCCGGTCGGTGGCCGCGTGGGCGTCGGCGTCGGCCTCCTCGCGCTGCTCCTGGGCGTAGTGGAGGATCAGGTCGGCCTGGTCGTTGGCCATGTCGAGGATCTGCCGGACCGCCAGGTCGGCCCGCTGCGTGACCGTCTCGGCCTCGGCGGCGGCGTCCGCGCGCAGCTGCTCGGCCTCGGCCGCCCACTGCTCGGCGGTCGCCAGGTCGCGGCCGGCGGTGGCGGCGACGCGCTCCAGGACGGCGAGCGCCTGGTCCTCGGCGAGGGCCAGGACGTCGGCGGCGCGGTCGGCGGCGTCGGCGAGGACCGGGTCGGCGGCGGGCCGTGCCGCGGTGGGTTCGTGGAGGGCAGGCTCGTCGGTCCGAGGCGCCTCGGGAGGGCTCGGCGCGGCCGTCTCCGGGGTGGTGGCCGGGGCCTGGCGGCGGGTGGTGGGCTTGGGGGGCGAGGCCTTGCGCGAGCGCCGGTTGGTGGTCCTTGTCGGGCTCATCGGAGCGGTTCTCCTCTACGAGAGGGGTGACTCTATGTCACATTTGTTGGGGCGGGGAAAGGCTGGGGACGCGTGATCGGCGGGGTGTCCGCGATCGGGGCTTGGGGCGTGGCGACCGGTCGTGGGCACGGCCGCCAGCAGGCCGGCGGGGCGGTGTAGTCGGGGTGTAGTCGCGAGACCGGGCCCAGGGCCCGGTTTCGGCCCTGGAGCCGCTTCCAGCCCTTAGGCGGGGTGTGGGGCCGTTTCGCCGACTACGCGACAACATCGCAGGTCAACGGCCGACTACAGGGCCGACTCCGGGGGGACTGTGGGGTGACTACCGGCGGGTGAAGTTGCCGGTAGTCACCCCGTAGTCGGCGGGGTAGTCGGCCCTGTAGTCGGCCCGCGGTCAGGCAGTGCGTTCCTTGATCAGGGCGCGGATGTCCTCGAGAGCGGCACCCGTGGAGGACTGCTGGCCGGTGACACGGACGGTCCTGCGGAACACACCCGCACGCCGGAAGGTGTCACCGACGGTAGCGGCGGTGGTGTCGGCCCAGCGCTGTTCGTCCTGGGCCTGGAGGGCTTCGGCGACCTGGCGGCACAGCACGTTGAGCTGCTCGCCGAAGGCGTCCGCGGTGGCGGTGAGGATCTGCCAGTCGTCCTCGGTGAGCTCCTCGGTGTCGGCGGGGTCGGGCTTGGTGAGGTCGACCGTCGGCACCACGACGCCGCCCTGGGCGGGCAGTTCCGGTGCCGGAGTGCCGCACTTCTTGGCGTGCAGGGCGGCTTCGATCGGGTCGTCCCACTGGCCGCGCAGCCGACGGGCGGCGACGCGGGCGGCGGTGACGTCGGCGATCAGCCGAAGCATGTCCGGGCCGTCGATCCACAGCGAGCGCAGCCGCTTGTAGCCGCTCTCGGCGAACAGGATGCCCATGCCCTTGATGTCGGGGTCGAGCTTGGAGGCGTCCCAGCCGGCCGACGCGGCGCCCGGGGCCAGGGCCATGTTCGACTCGACGGTGTCGGTCGTGCGCATCGCCCATTTCCAGCTGATGTTGCCGGAGACCAGGCGCGGGATGACACCGCTCTCGCCCTTGGTGATGACCTGGGTGGCGAGGATCAGGATGATGCCGAATGCCAGGCCCCGCGCGGCCAGTGCCGCCAGGGCCTGCTTGATGGCGTTGCCGTGCTTCTTGTTCTCGGTGAACGGCTGGACCTCGTCCATCACCACGAGCTCCAGGCCGCCGAGCTCGTCGATCAGCTTGGGGTCGTTGATGTCCTCGACGCCGTACTTCTTGAGGATCTCGGCCCGGCGGGACATCTCCTCGATCTCGGCCTCCAGCAGGCGCAGCGCTCGTTCGGCACCGCGGTTGCCCACCTCGTCGATGAACGTGGCGGCCAGGTTGCGCCACCGGTCCTGGCCGGGGGACTTGCCGTCGATGAGGCGGACATTGACTCGCAGGTCCAGCAGTGCGCCGCCGATGATGCCGCGCAGCGCCGCGCCCTTGCCGGAGCGGGAGGCGCCGCCCAGGGACAGGCTGGTGTTGCGCAGGATCAGGTGGACGATGTGCCCGAAGGCGTCGACGGCGACCGGGATACCTCTCGCCCACACGTCCACGGTGGTCGCGCCGACCAGCGGCGAGGCGGTGCCCTCGAGGAACGGGTCGGTGTCGAACATCGCGACGGCGATGGTCTTGGCGTTGCCGCCCGCACTGGCGTGGACCGGCTCCATGAAGAAGCGGGCCCGGTCGGAGTTCATCTCGCCCGCGATCTTGCCGAGCTTGAGTAGGACGGTCTCGGCGTTCGCGCCGTCGCCCTTGGGCAGGACGACCTTGGCCATCCAGCCGTTCGCCATGCGGGTGATCGCGTCGGGGGCCGCCAGGCGCACGCGCCCGTCGGTGATGGCCCCGGAGGAAAGCATCGCCACGGTGAGCCGGTCGGTCTCCGCGCAGAACAGCGCCGGGTCCACCACCTCGTCCACCACGGCGTCGCCCTCGCCGGTCTCGGTGTCCGGCTTAGCGGGCGGGTCGAGTTCGGGCAGCAGCAGCTCCGGCGGGACCGGGCGGTGGGTCAGACGCGGCGGGTGGACGGCGGTCCACCAAGCCAAGCCCATCGCGGCGAGCAGGCCGATGATCCCCGCCGGCGGAGCGTTCACCACGCCGGCCGCAGCCCCGCCAGCCGCTCCGATCAACGCCCCGCCCCGGCGCAGCCGGCCGAACGAACGAGCCCTCGCGATCTGACGCTCGGTCGGCTGCACCGCCACGAACGACGCCTTGCGCATGTCCTTGAGGGTCTTCTCCAGGCGGCGCGCGGTCTCGCGGCTGAAGGTGAGCTGGGCGCGCTGGGCCTGGGTGAGGCCGCCGTCGGCGGCCTCTTCCTCCAGGCGCACGATCCTCTTGGTCTCCTTGGTGAACGCGGTCTCGACTTCGGTGCGGCGTTCGGTGTAGGCCTCGAGCTGGGCGGCCACGATGCGGCGGCGGATCTCGTCGCTCGACTGGTCTGCGGTGGAGGCCCAGTGCCGCAGCCATTGCCCGATCAGGAGGGCGCCCTCACCGGTGCGCCGGGTGGTAGCGGTGGCGAAGGCGGCGATCGGGTTCGGCTTCTTCTCGCCGTCGTCGGCGTTGTCGGCCTGCGGCACCGTGTCGGCGCCGGTGGCCGGGTCGGTCGGCGGGTCGGGGGCGGCGGTGGCTGCGGGGTCGGCCTCGGCGGGTGCCGTGCCGGGGTGGGTCTCGGTACTCAACGGGGCCTCCAGGCTCCACGGGTCGGGTGAGGGATGGGGGGGTGGTCCGGTCTGGGGTGGACGTCCCGGCGCCGCTCGCCCGGTGGTTCGGGCGGGCGGGTCCGGGGCGCCCATCACGGGCCGGATCAGCCGATGATCAGGTGACCGAGCCAGTTGGCGAGCGGGATGCCCGACCAGGCGGCCAGGCCGCCGAGGGAGATGGACAGGCCCCAGGTCGAGCCGGTCAGAGCGCCGGAAAGCATGAGCAGGCGCTCCTCCCACTTCTTGGCGAACCAGAGGAAGAGCCCGGCGAACAGCAGGACCGCCAGGGCGATCCAGGAGCCGGAGTAGGTGAGCTGGGTGTGCTGGGCCACCGGCGCGGCGCCGTCGCCGCCGGTCAGGCCGCGGCTGACCAGGGTGCCGCCCTGGTTGCCGGCGCCGGTGAAGAACCCGGAGACCAGGGCGAGCAGGCCGCCGGCGCACGAGGAGGCCAGCACCATCACGCCCAGGCCCAGCGCGTACGGCATCCAGAACTTCTTCTTGGTGACGAACTTGAACTTGCGGCCGTGCTTGAAGAAGTAGAAGCCGAAGGTGCCGGCGAACAGCAGGAAGCCGAAGCCGCTGCCGGCGAGGGTGACGATGTGCGTGATGTCGAGCTTCACGGGGAAAACTCCCAGGCGGAGGCGAGTGAGATGGACAGGGCCGCCCAGCAGAGGGAGATGAGAGCGGCTCGGGCGAAGGCGTCGCGGACCGTGCGCGAGACCGCGTGGCGGACGGGCAGCCGCACGAGCAGTTCGAACGCCACGAAGCAGCCGACGCCGAGCAGTACCGCCCCGGCGTAGCCGAAATCGGTCACCGGCAGCACGAGCTCCTGAAACAGCGGGCTCCGCTCGGCGATGTCGAGAGCGCTCACCGCAGGGCCCCGGTGAACACGGAGCCCAGCAGCGCGCCGGCCCAGTCGCGAGCCGGCCCGTAGGCGAGAGTGCCGAGGACGATCGACCAGGCCGTCACCCGCAGCGCGGTGCGCAGCACGACGCCGCGCAGCCGGGAGCGCAGGACCAGGACGCCGATGAGCGTCATCAGGCCCAGGCCCAGGCCCGGGTCGACGGTCACGGCAACGCGGGCGGCTTCGTCGGTGGAGCACTTCTCCACGACGCTGTTCCACAGCCAGGCCGGGCCGGCCGCCGCGACGGCGGCGGCCGCCAGGTTCGGCCAGGCCTGCACCGCGCGCTTGAGGGCGGCGGCGGCGCGCTTGACGCGGGCCCAGTCGATCAGGTGGTCCGCGTCGTCCGCCTTGAGGGGGATGGCGGCGTCGAGGCGGGCCTGGCGCAGTTCCTGCGCGAGCTCGGCCAGGCCGTCCCCGTCGTAGCCGGGGTGCTGCTTGGTCAGGTCCGCGGGGTCGGTGTGCTCCGGGACGGCGGGGTCGTACGCGGGGCGCGGCGGAACCTCGGGTGTGACGGTCACGTCGTCACCTCCGGTCCGCCGGCCGGGGCGGTGTCATGCATCGGCGGCCTCCTGTCGGTCGAGGTAGGGCGGGATGAGGTGCTTCTCGGCGAAGAGCGCCAGCAGCAGGCCCAGGGCCGTGACGGCGCTGGCGGCGAAGAAGGCGAAGAAGACCTGGTCGAACGGGGTCATGTGCTCGGTCCTTTCGGACGGCGACAAGTAGGGGAGTTCGGGGCGGGCCCGTGGCTCCCCTGGACGGCCGACGCCCGGCGAAGGGCCGGGGCGCGGGGTCGGCGGTCCAGGGCGGCTACGGGTACGGGCGGTGGGTCCGGCCGCCGGCGACGCGGGTGCGGGTCGGCGGCCGGACGGCGTGCCGCTAGTCGGCGAGGTGGTTCAGGGCGGCCTGGAGCAGGGGCCGGTGCGCGGCGTAGAGCGTGCGTCCGGCGGCGGTGATCGCGGCGTCGAGGTGGACGAGGGAGGCGAACGGCCACCAGGTCGCGTCGGTGGCGTCGTCGGCGGCCACCGCCGTGACCTGGGCGGGGAGCTGATAGAGCGCGCTGGTGGAGGCGACCCACGCGTGGTCGCTCTGGCGCCAGTCGTCGACCAGGTCGCGGCCCAGGATCACCGGCTGGTGGTCGGTGAGGTCCACGCCGGTCTCCTCGCGCAGTTCACGGACCAGCGCCTGCGGTGCCGTCTCGCCGGGGTCGACCATGCCTCCCGGGATGGCCTCGACGCCGATGTCGCCACGGGTGATCAGCAGCACTCGCCGCTGGGAGCCGGTGCCCGCGACCACGATCGGGTCCGCCGCCGCGTTCTCGCCCCAGCGGCCGAGGTTACGGCCGCACTTGCCGGTGCGGCCGAGCGGGTGCACCGGCCAGCCGCGCTCGTCCAACTCGAACGGGACGAGCGCGGCGACCCGGCGTCGGTCCCAGTCGGGCACGTCTGCCGGGGAGGGCGCCGCTTCCGCCCAGTCGGGCACGTGGCGGGCCAGCGCCTCCGGCCGCAGCTCGGGCGGCGTGACGTCAGTAGGGATGTAGCCACTCATGAGGGAGATCTCCTGTTCAGCGGGGCTGGGGGCTGTGGGCGGGCGCCGTGTCCTCGTCGCCGGTCACGCTGATCGGCTCGCCGCACTGGATGAGCAGGCCGGTGACGATCACCGTGTTTTCGATGCGGTTGACGACGGGGCCCTGGCCGGTGCGGGTGCCGCCGGTCTGGACGAGGGCGCCGGTGATGCGGCCGGTGCCGGGGTGGTTCGTGCCCATGAAGGGGTTCTCCTGACGGGTGGTGGTGTCCGGGGCCGGCGGCTCCCGGACGGGCGCGGTCGTGGCGGCCGCGCCGGGTGGTTCGGTTCACGCCGCCGGCGGGGGGCCGGGCGGCGGGCTGGTGGGGCGGGGCCCGAGTCCGGGCGACGGGTGAAGCTGGCGGTGCGGCGGGCGGCTAGTCCCGGACGGGCGCGGGGCCGGAGAGGGCCCGCCGGGTCTCGCTCCAGCGGGGGCCGCCCCGCCAGGGCGACCACGTCTTGACCTGCTCGCGCTCGTGGCGGGTCCAGGCGTCCAGCGGGTCGTCGCCGAAGGCGGCGAGCTCGACGGCGGTGTACTCCGCCAGGGCGAGCTCGCGCAGCCGGGAGCGGGCGTCGGAGCGGATGACAACAGCGGCACGGGAGGCGTCCGCCTCGGCCTCGGCAGCAATCTCCGCCTCAACCTCGGCGAAGTCGTCCCCGGGCTCGGTCTCTCGGGGCTGCGGGCGGGTCCGGATGATGGCGTCGGCGGCCTGCGCAACCCGGCGGCGGTGCGTCTCGGCGCTGTCCAGGTCGGTGGTCAGCCACAGCTGCGGGTCGGTGCCGGTCAGGTCCGCGACCTGGAGGGCGAACTCCTGCGGCTCGTCCCGGGGCGTCTCGGCGGTGGCGGTCGCCGGGGCGGCCCAGCCCTGCAGGACCGTCCGGCCGGTGAGGCGGACGATGTGCCGGGCGTGGGCGGAGGCGCCGGCGGTCGGGCGGGTGCGGGTCGCGGTGAGCACGAGGTGTCTCCTGGTCCTGGTCGGTCGAGCGGCGTGCTGCTGGTGGTACGTCAGGTGCTGGGCCCTGGCGGGCCCGCCGCCTGCCTCCCGGCACCCGTCCCGGCATGGGCATGCCAGGACGGTTCCGAGAGGCAGGCGGCGGGAGACTGCCGTGCTGCGTAGAGAGGGGAGAGAAGGGAGGAGCTACTGGCCGGAGCCGGAGCCGCCGGCCTTCGCCGCTTCGCGGCGGACCTGGTCCTCACGGGCCCGGCGCAGCGCCTCGTCGGCCTGGTTGGAGAGCTGGACAGTGATGGTCGCCATGGTCAGCTCCTCCAGAACGAGCGGTTGACGTGCTCGGGGTCGGGCTTCGGGCTGAGCTTGCGGGTGCCGTCCGGGTTGTACTTCGCCGCCTCGAGCGAGACCTGCGCCTCACGGTGGTGGCGCCGAGCGGTCTCCTCGTCGTACGGCGGGTGCCAGCCGGTCGTGGACATCCCGCTCTCGGACACCGACGTCCGGGACGAACCGGCGCTGGAGCTGCTGGAACCGAAACCCAGGAAGGAGCGGATTCCCATCACTGGCCCTCCGTCCGCTGCTCGGCGGCGGTGGCGGCTACGGCCCGGTCGGCGCCGTGCAGCGCGTCGAGTCGGCCCAGGTGCTCCTGGACCTGACGCTCCAGATCGGCGGCGTTCTCGGTGGCACTCACTGGGACACCCCCAGACCGGCCTGCTGGATCTCACCCTGGGTGCGGGCGTTGTAGTCGGCGGCCGCGGCCTGGCAGACCTCGCGGATCTGGTCCGGGGTGCCGGCCTGGTGGATCGCGGTGTGGAACTGCTCCGCGCGCTCGGCGATCTGTCGGGCCTGCTCGGGCGTCTGCGCCATGATCAGCACCCCGCCATCTGCGGCCGCAGGCCGTCGATGAACTCGGTGACGGCGTTCTGCACGAACCAGCTGATGTGGGTCCAGGTCGTGGCGGCCTTCTCGACGTGCTCCGCGGCCTGCTTCCAGACCTGGGCCACGACCGTGTTCACGGCCCACACGGTGGCGGCCGGGTCGGCGGACGTCAGGTCCCGGATCACGAGGGCGATGACCTGCTCCTCGTACTGGCCCTGGAGCTCAATGGCGGACTCGACGGCCGACACCTCGGAGGTGTCGAGCAAGTCGAAGTCGTGGCTGGCGACCCGGTCGACGATGTCAGTGGCCGTCATCCGCTGGGGGTGGAGCTTGAGAACGTGCAAGATGCTGTTCACGGATCACTCCCGTATCGAGTCGGTCCGAGCGGCTCTGGGGCGTCTAGACCACGCACCAGAGCCGCGCCAACCAGCTAGCAGATTTGCTAACCGGTTAGCTCTCGGCGATGTGGAGAGCATGGCATGCGACGACCCGTCAGCGCAACACCTAACCGGTTATGTCTTGCTTTCCTGGTGGGGAGCTGAAAGAGTCCTCACTATGAGCAAGTACGAGAGGAAGTCGCCGCGCATCGTCGCGGAGCTGCTGTCTGAGATCGCGTCAGGCCGCCGAAAGCAGGGAGAGCAGTTCCTGACGATCGCGCAGCTTGCCGAGCAGTACAGCGTCAGCCACAACACTGCTTCCGGGATCATCAAGCAGCTCAAGACTCTCGGTGCCCTGTCCGGCCGGCCCGGCGGCAAGACCTGGGTGCGTATCGCACCGAAGCAGGCCCTGCGCCGCAACACCCGGTACCACCAGGAGAAGCGGGACGTTCACGCCCAGGAGACCGATCGGGCCGAGCGGGGTGTTGCCGAGTACGACAGCGGAACCTCCGTGAAGGAGCTCCACGAGCTGAATGCCGTGTTCAGCATCATCGACCCGCCCCAGGACATCGCCGACATCTTCGGTCTCGCCCCGGGCGCGAAGGTGCTCAAGCGCTTGTACACCCGCCGGCACGCCGAGAATGCGGGGATGTCCGGGTCCACCAGCTACCTCCCCTACGAGCTGGTCTCCCGCAACCCCGACCTCCTCGACGCCTCCAAGGAACCGTGGCCGGGTGGAACCATGCACCAGCTGTGGACCATCGGCGTCGAGCTGGGCGAGATCGAGGACCGCGTCACCGTCGATATGCCGACGGCCGAGGAAGCCGCCGACTTCGACATCCCCCCGGGCGTGCCGATCATCCGGCTCCGCAAGATCAGCTTCGCCGTCACCGGCGAACCGGTGGAGATCGCCGACATCCCCCTACCTGGCGACCGCATCGAACTCGTCTACAACACCCCACTGGAGAGGTGGCCGTCCGAGTGAACATCATCAGCGTGGTAACGCCGGTGTACGACGGCGGCCACCAGTTTCTGGCCGAGGCGTACCGCTCGCTGTGCGAGCAGGAGCTTCCCGAGGGCTGGACCTGGCAATGGATTGTTCAGGAGGACGGTGAGACCGGCGTGCCGGCGGCCTCTCTGCCAGCCGACGAGCGCATCTCGACCGGTATCGGCCCGCGCGGCGGGGCGGCTATGGCCCGCACGATGGCGCTGACCCGCGTGATCGGTTCGCTTGTCCGCGCCCTGGACGCCGACGACATGCTGCCCGCCGGCGCGCTGGCCCGCGCAATCGACGTCATGACCAAGCACCCCCAGCTCGGCTGGTGCGTCGGAGCCTGCCTCGACCTGCTTCCTGACGGCACCCTGGCCCCCGGCCCCTGCGACCCCGACGAGGGGCTGCTCCGACCGGGCATGCTCGCCGAGGGACTGCGTGCCGGAAACCTCCAGGTCATGGGCACGACCATGACGATCCGCACCGACCTTCTGCGCGCTCTCGGCGGCTGGCCGGCAGTGCCCTCTGGAGAGGACGTCGGTGTCCTGCTAGCCGCCGAGGCCGTGTCGCCGGGCTGGATGATCAGCGAACCGGCCGAGATCTATCGCAAGCACGCTGGCCAGCTGACCGAGACCCCTGCGTTCATTGATCCCGTGCTGACGGCTGCTCGACACTCGGCGATGCTGAGCCGGGCGGAGGCGCTGCACCGGTCCGGCTGGAAGTGGGAGCAGCCCGTCGTGCTCAGCCCGTTCGAGCGGAAGATCGGCGCGTCCCAGGACCCCAAGTGGAGCATCGACCGGCGAGTCGAGATCCACACGGCAGTCAACGGCGTGATCCGCGAGGCTGCCGACATCGTGGGACGGCGCAGCCAAAACGGCCGATGGACGCCGCCCGGCGAGATGGTGGAGGGCGGCAGCAACGGGGGGCTGATCAGCGCCGCCCGGGTGTGGGTGCTGGAGCCACTGACCCGCCGGATGGACGAGGCCCGCCAGGTGCTCGATCGGGTGGAAGGCGAGTGCCTGGACTACTCGGGCATCCGCCGTCCTGACGCCAAGTGACGCTGGTAACGAGCGAAGAGGAAGCCGTCGTGAGTAAGCAGGGAGGCCAGGTGAAACTGCTCGTCGGCCACCGGCCCGTACGCAATCCGAGCGGCTTCCCCTCCTGCAAGGATCGGCGCCGTCGTCAGACAGAGTTCGTCCAGCAGGCCATCGGCCTGGACCTGGCCCAGCAACTGGGGGCCGCCTTCGCACAGAATGCGATGCCAGCCACGGTTGGCGAACTCACGGAGCACGGCCGCCAGATCGATCTGGTCGCCGCCAGCGACTACAACGTCTGCGGTCGTAGCGATCGCACGGGCCACGTCTTCTGGGGCGCGTTCGGTCGTGATCACCACGGTACGCACGGCAGGCGACGCCGGAGGCAGCGTCAGCAGCGGGGAGTCCGGCAAAAGCTGGTGAAGTCGTGCGCTGACGACGGCGATGGCCGGAGCCGGTTCTTGCCCGGCTTCCGCACGCAGCTTCGACAGGACCGGATGGACATCGGCGGGACCGTAGCCCTCGCTGCGCGCAGTGCCCGCCCCCACCAGAACCACGTCGGCAAGCGCCCGCAGGACGCCGAGCAGCGCAGCGTCGGCTGGCGTCGACAGGCCAGCCGATCGGCCGTCGATGCTGGAGGCGCCGTCTGCCGAAGCCACCATGCAGGCCCTCAGCCAGGGCTGCTGTGCCGCCTCAGTGGGATAGCGGTAGAGCTCGGCGAGGCGGAGTTCCAACTGTTCTGTAGGGATGTCGGCCTGGGTGGGAAGCAGTTGGCGCATGTTCTGCAGTCTGTCAGCTCAACCCGGGTCACTGCCTCGCGGGCTCTGCCTCAAGCTGGGCACAGACACGCGCCTCAGAAGTGTTGCGAGCCTCGCCTCCGCTGGCGATAGGCTCGGCCGGATGCCCGTTCTGCGGGCACAAAAGGCGAAGCGGCCCCCACTCGCCAAAGTTGGGCCGCCGCGCTTCGTATGTTCGCCCCCCACGAGAGGAGCCGTTGTCGGTCAGACGGTACCAGCCTTCCCCAGTTCAAGGCGAGAGACACCCGTCTCCTCGCCAGCCTTGGTGTGTCGTCTGGTATGGGCGGACTGGCAGCGGCGGAGAGGCAAGTTCCCCTTTGTCCCGCCCCACCACTCGCGCGGTGTTCGCGTTGAACCCCGCCTTCTCGGAGATGACGGCCGCGCCGAGCGCGAAGATCGCCGATCTCTGTCCACAGGCGACTCCTGGCATCAGTGAGTCCATGATCTCCCCCACCCGGTCGAGTGATCCACACCACTCGATGCCGTGTCACACCGTGCCCGAAAATCCGGCATCTATCTGCATGACCCGGAATCTCGCTCTCCCCAGCCCGGCCTCCCCGGCCGGGCTGACCACCAACACCGGATCGGAGGTGACCAAGTGAGCTCCCCGACCGCCCAGAGCCAGCCCGAGAGCAACTCCATCAGCCAGCGCGGCCCGGTCCCCTCGGTGTCGGTGTTCGCTCACATGCGCAGCGGCCCGACACGAGTCGTGTACCCACTGGACCTGCTGATCCTGGTGGAGCTCGGCTTCATGTTCGGTGAGCAGGCCCGCCAGCCGCAGGACGCGGCCCCCCTGATCGTCACCCCTCCCGCGCTGGTCGAGCGCCTCCAGGGCCAGGGCGTCGTCAGCGCCAACGGCTCCGGCCTGGTCTCCCGAAACTCGGTATACGAGTCGTTCAAGCGTCTCATCGAGAAGGGGTACATCCGCCGGATCAACCTCCGGTCCGAGGACGGCCGACGCTCCGCGGGCGTGGCCTACGAGTACTACGAGTGGCCCGCCTACAACCCTGACTTCCGGCCTGACGCCGATCCGACCGATGACGAATCTCCGCAGGTCAGGTCTGCTTCCGGCAATGCCGGAAGCAGCATTGCCGGAAGCAGAGAGCAAACCGTCACAAATAAGCGATCTCCGCAGGTCAGGTCTGCTTCCGGCAATGCCGGAAGCAGCATTGCCGGAAGCAGAGGCCGCCGGCGGACGTTTCCGCAGGTCAGGTCTGCTTCCGGCAATGGCGAATTGGTTCCACACCTCCAGGAGGAGGTAACTACCTCCTCCCCCAACCCCCTCACGGACACCACCGGTCGCGGGCCGGCTGCGCCGGGGGAGGAGGAGGGGAGGGTCTTCGACCCGAAGGAAACCGCGGCCGCCGTTCGGTTCCTCCAGCTGCTCCCGCCGCCGTGGTCGGTTGGTAGGGCGAAGGCGAAGGCCCTCGCCTGGGCGCTCCTGGACGCGATGGCCGATCAGGGTTGGCCGAGGATCACCGAACTGGACGACCGGTCCCACCGGCTGCTGGTGGGCCAGCTGGTCAAGAACCCCGAGAAGGTCAACAACTACAGCTCGGTGCTGGAGAAGTACCGCATCCCGGACCTGCCGTTGTTCGAGGCCGTGGCCGGTGCGAGCAGCATCCCGTCCCAGAACGGGCAGTCCCGGCCGCCGCAGCTGCCGAAGGCCGACCCGGACTTCAAGCCGGTCCCGGCTCCGGCCGAGGTGGCCGACCTGCTGGCCTCGCTTCGCAAGCCGAACATCTGACCCGCCCGTACAGCACGACGCGGCCGCCGGAAGTACCTCGCCAGGCCCCGGCGGCCGCGTCCGAACCCCAGGAGTGAACCGTGGAATCCACCGCGAGCGTACCCACCCAGCACACCCCGGACGAGATCGACTGGGCCGACACCGAACCGTCGGCCGAGGAGACGTCGCCGAAGGCCCGACGTCGCAAGGCGAAGCCTGAGCAGACCGAGACCGGCTTCGAGCGGGTACCGCCGGGCGGCCGGGAGAAGGACCTGGTCGCGGAGCAGTCCGTCCTCGGTGGCATGCTGCTGGCGGCGTCGGCCATCATCGACGTCTCCAACGTGCTCAGCCCGGACGACTACTACCGCCCGGCGCACCAGACGATCCACCGCGCGATCCTCGACCTGCACAAGCGCAAGGAGCCCGCCGACCCGATCACCGTCGCCCGCGAGCTCGGCAAGCTCGGCGAGCTGGAGCGCGTGGGCGGCGCCTCGTACCTGCACACCCTGGTCAACTCGGTGCCCACCGCGGCGAACGCCGAGTACTACGCCGAGGGCGTGCGCGAGCAGGCCGTGCTGCGCCGCCTGGTGGAGGCCGGCACCCGGATCGTCGGCATGGGCTACGCCGGTGAGGGCGAGATCGACGAGATCGCCGCCGCCGCCGCGGCCGAGATCGCCGCCGTGGTGGAGACCCGCGGCCGTGAGGACGACTTCGTGCTGCCGCGCGACACCGTCGGCACCACCCTCGACAACATCGAGGCCGCCGGCACCCGCGAGGGCATCACCGGCGTGCCGACCGGCTTCGCCGACCTGGACGCGCTCACCCAGGGCTGGCAGCCCGGCCAGGTGATCATCGTCGCGGGACGGCCCGGACACGGGAAGTCGACGGTGGCCATGGACTTCGCGCGGGCCTGCACCATGCCGCGCAACTCCGCGGACCAGCTGATCGAGGGCGCCGGGCTGCCGGCCGCGTTCATCACGCTGGAGATGTCGGTCGACGAGCTGAACATGCGGGCCCTGTCGGCGGAGGGCAAGGTCGGGCTGCACCACCTGCGGGCCGGAACCCTGGACGACGCCGCCTGGCAGCGCCTGGCCGTCGCGGCCCCGCGTTACAGCGAGGCCCCGCTCTACATCAACGAGTCCGCCCAGTCGCTGCCCGAGATCCAGGCCAAGTGCCGCCGGCTCAAGCACCGCGTGCCGACGCTGTCGCTGATCATCATCGACTACGTCCAGCTCATCACCGCCGGCACCAAGCGGCGCGGCGACGACAACCGCCAGCAGGAGGTCTCCGACATCAGCCGCTCGATCAAGCTGCTGGCCAAGGAGCTCGGCATCCCGATCATCATCCTGGCCCAGCTCAACCGCGGCCCCGAGATGCGCACCGACAAGACCCCGATGGTCGCCGACCTGCGCGAATCCGGCTCGCTGGAGCAGGACGCCGACATCATCATCCTGCTGCACCGCCCCGACGCCTACGAGAAGGAGCACCCTCGCGCGGGTGAGGTCGACCTGATCGTCGGCAAGCACCGCAACGGCCCGACCGCGACGATCACGCTGGCCGCGCAGCTCCACTACAGCCGCTTCGTCGACATGACCCGCGACGTGGCCTGATCACCAGATGGCCCGGGAAGGGGCCTGACGGCCCCTCTGGCGGCCCGAACCCCCTCCCCGGCTCCGCCGCTCCGTCCGGGGCCAAGATCGGCCGCCAGAAGACGATCTAGAGCCTCGCCCGGGACGGCTGTTCGAAAACGGCCGCCCGGGCGGCGGGGGCGCCTCGCGCGTGCCCGCGCGCGCAGCCACCCGTCAGGGGCCTACGGCCGTCCGGAAGCAGCGCAGCGACCCCGGTTCTGGACAGGGTTCTGGATATAGAGCAGCACCCACGCTGCCAGGGTGGCAGCACCGGTGCTGCCACCCCCCTCCGTTCGGCGGGGGTGTTCGAAGGGGTCCGTGGGGGCTGCCTCGCCCGGTCCGCGGCGAGGCCGGCCGGGCTCGCGCGTCGCGCGCGAAGACCACCTGTATCGAGCCTTCGGCGTCCGGGAGGGCGCGTCTACTTCTCTGACCACTTCTCTTAAATGGTGTCCGCGTGGTGCGGCCACCCCCGTCCGCGTGGTGCGGCCACCCCTGCCGCCTGAACGAGCCGGACGCGACGTCGTCGGCCTCGCGCGCGAAGACCACCTGTAGGTGGCCTTCGGCGTCCGGGAGGGGCTCGACGCGTTCTCTCTCTACTTCTCTTAAGGGTGTCCGGCTCATGGGGAGATCCCCGTCCGCGTGGTGGGGAGACCCCCGCCCGACTGGTGAGCAGACCCCCGGTCAATCCGAGCGGTTCGGAACCATCCTTGCGGGTTAGCAAAACATTAGATCCAGACTTAGAAACTGCACTACGATGGACGGCAGGAGGTACGTCATGACCGAGAGGATCGACCCGATCGACGCGCTGCTCGCGGAGATCGACGAAGAGGAGCTCCCGCCGCCGGCCGAGCGCAAGCGGCTGCGCCTGGCGGCGAAGCTGACCCGGGGCCGGGTGGCCGAGCGGGTCGGGGTGAGGGAGGAGACGATCTGGGCCTGGGAGACCGGGCGCAGCGACCCGCGGCCGCCGCAGCGCGGTGACTACGCCCGGCTGCTGCGCGGCCTGGCCGCCCGCTTCCCCGCGCCCCAGTCACCGGTGGCGGCCGTGGTGCCGGAGGCGTTCGCCGCCGCCCCGGTGGCCGAGCAGCCGGCCCCGGCGGCGCAGCTGGTGATGCTGGACCAGAACCCGGACGGCTCGCTGCTGATGGCCGCGCCCGCGCCGTGTGTGCAGTGCGGGCAGCCGTCGGTCTACCGCGCCCAGGGGACGCCCATGCACCTGGGCGGGTTCTGCCGCCCGGTCGCCGCCGTCCCGGCCGTCCAGCAGCAGCCCGCTCCCGTCGCCCCGGCCGCCGCGGCGGCGCCGGAGCCGACTGCCTCGGTCGCTCCGGTCGCTGCGCCCCGCCAGGCCGCCCCCGGGGCCACCCCTGCGGCTGCGCCGCGCATTCCCGGGTCGTCCCGTCCGGCTGCGTCCTCGCGGGCGCGCAAGGCCCCGGTGAAAAAGACGGCCGCGGCCGAGGGGCTGGCCGACTGGGAGCAGGCCGCATCGGCCCGCTTCCCGGCCGGCTCGCTCGCGGTGCTGGACGTCGCCCCGATCGGCCGGGCCCTGGTCGCCTACCTCGCCGACGGCACCCAGGCGCCGACCGCGCCGACCGGGCGCACGCTCGCCGACGTCGTGGAGTGGGCCCTGGAGGTGAAGCTTGGCTCTCCGCGTCTGCACCGGCACGGCAAGGACGGCGACGCCCTGGTCGTCCTCACCGACGCCGCGCTCGCGGAGCTCGGCCTACCCGCCATGGGCCGCGACGAGAAGAAGGACTTCGTCCAGCGCCTCGGGCAGCTGCCGAAGACCCACAAGGCCGTCAAGGCGTTGGAGAAGGCCGGCTGGCTGCTCACCCAGCGGGGACTTGGCCCGTGGGCCCGGGTCTACCGCACCCCCGAGGACGGCAAGCGCCAGTGCGTCCAGCTGTGCATCCCCGCCTGGGGCGCACTCACCTCCGGTGGCTGGCAGATCCCCGACGGCCTCGATGCCCCGGGCCTGGCCCGCCTGCTCGGCACCTACGCCACCCGCGTCCTGACCCCGCGTGGCTCGACCGCCGTGTCCGGCCTGGAGCTGGTGACCGCGCTGCGCCCGCCGACCCGCGCGGTGCGCACCGAATCGGGCTGGACGTCGGGTGCGGTGGAGGGCTCCCGTTCGCGGGCGTTCGATCCGGCGCCGCCGGAGGTGCTGGAGATGCACCCGCTTGCCCAGGACCGGGGGCCTGGGCAGGAGTTGGTGACGGAGGCGTGGGACTGGTTCCGCGAGCTGACCGAGGACGAGAAGCGCACGGCGTTGTACGCGGTCGGCCTCGATGTGAACATGGCATTCCTCGCCGCCGCCGGCCGCCTCACCCTGCCGCTGGGCCCCCCGGTCCACGAGTTCAACCCGGCCTTCGACAAGCGCATCCCCGGCTCCTGGCTGGCGGACCTCTCCCACGTGGAGACGGACCCGCTGCTGCCGTCGCCGTTCACCGCGGACGGCTCCCGGCCGACCGGGCCCGCCTGGTACTCGACGGTGAAGCTCGCCTACGCCATCGAGCTCGGCGCCACGGTGCAGCCGGTCGAGGGCTGGCTGCGCCACGAGCACGGCCCCTACCTGGACCCGTGGCACAAGCACCTGCGGGCGGCGTACCTGGACACGATGGCCGCCCTCGGCGTCCCGACCGACCTCGCGGACACCGACCCGGTGGCGTTCCTGGACACCATGGCCAGCCTCAAGACGACCGGCGACCCGGCGGAGCTGGCGGTGCTGCACGCGATCAAGCAGACCGCCAAGGGCACCATCGGCAAGATGCGGGAGCGCCCGCGCGGCCAGGGCTACACGCCCGGCGAGCGCTGGGCCGCACTGGAGCGGCCGACCTGGGACCCGCTGATGCGCGCTCTGGTCATCGACACCGCCACCGTCAACCTGCACCGCAAGCTGCGCAGGATGGTCGCCGACACCGGCCTGCACGCCTTCGCCGTGCTGTCCGACTGCGCGGTCTTCGCCTCACCCGGCCCCGGCGCCCTGGACATCCTCACCAAAGCCGACGGCACCCTCACCACCTCGCTGCGCCTCGGCGTCAGCCCCGGGATGGTCAAGTTCGAGGGCTCCCGGCCGATGGCCGAGATCGCCGAGCTCATCGCCGACGACACGAACCCGGCCCGGCACATCAAGACCGGCGGCGTCGTCTCCGCCGACGAGTAGCCGCACCCCGGCCGGGCCCGCACCACGCTGGCCCGGCCGGCGCCCACAGCGCACGACCTATCAGCAGCGGGCCGCCCAGTTGGCGGCCCGGAACAGGGAGGGACTCCGTGGAGCACGACCCGCGCGCCGAGCAGCTCGCCATCGCCTACTGGAACCACACCCGGACGGGTTCGGCCGCCTGGGTCCGCCTCAAGCCGGAGATCCGGGCCGAGCTGACCCAGCAGGCCGGCACCTGGCTGCGCGCCGCGCAGGCCGCGGGCATCGCGGCGCCGCCCGCCGCGCCGAGCGAGGACCACACCGCCCTGTGGCTGGACGACCAGGGCGGTGTGTGGAACGACGTCCCGACCAGCGACGGCGACGACCTGGCGCTGCCGCTGGTCCACGCCCGCGAGGAAGCCGTCTCCCGCCGCGACCTCGAGGAGCGCGGCCACCGCCTCACACTCATCGGCTGGACCCGCTGAACCCCGGCCGCCCGGCGCAGGCCGCCGGGCGGCCCCACCGCCGCCACCACGGAAGGAGACCTCACGTTGGGCGAGATCGACGAGGGCCTGGAGCGCGCCGAGCGCACCCGCCCGATCCCGCAGTCCACCGCCGCCCGGATGCGGTTCCTGCTCAAGGGCGCCAAGGGCTCCACCAAGCAACTCGCCCAGGACCTCGGCGTCAGCCAGCGCACCGTGCAGCGCTGGCTCAAGGGCCAGGGCGCCCCGAAGCCGGCCGCCGCGAAGGCCATCGAGACCAAGGTCCGCGCCGGCTGGCAGCCGCGGGTGAAGCAGCGGGTGCGCCGCGACGCCGAGAAGAACGGCTTCATGCTCCACATCCAGGCGACCTTCGGCTACAGCGCGGCCGGCGGCTCCACCGACGACCCCCGCCAGCGCATGATCACCCAGAAGATGCCCGGCTCGGTGGCCCAGCGGCTCTACGCCGCCCGCGACGCCGGAGCCAGCCAAGACGAGCAGGAGCGGATCCTCGCCGAGGGCCTGCGCGAGCACTACTTCAAGGACAACGGGCACCGCGCCCGCGGCCTCGACGTCGAGCTGAACGACATCGCGTGGATGGACGTCGAGCTGTAGCACCCCCAGCGGCCATCGTGTCGCCGAAATAGGGCCATCCCCGGCCGCCGAAAAGGCGGCCGGGGCTTTTCTTTGACCGATCTAATTCACCGGAGGCAATTCCATGGAGTTCCACGAACAGCAGTTCCACCTGCCGGTGCGCCGCGACCAGGACGGGACGCTGGTGGTCGCGGCCGACTTCGTCACCGGCCTGCTGCGCGGCATCGCCGTCACCTGGCAGGAGTGGGCACACGGGGACCTGCCCGGCATGGACCCGGACACCGCCGTCGGGCTCGGCGCGGTGCTGGCCGATCTCGCCGACCAGCTGGACGTCGAGTGCATCGCCACTGCCAGCCAGGCCGGCCCCGCCCACTGACTCACGCCCGCACCCGGCCCGCCCCACTCAAGGCCCGCCTCCCCGCCCGGGAGGCGGGCCTTTCGCATGCCTCGACGAAGGAGAAGCTGCTGATGCCGACGCTGCACTACGCCCCCGCCGCCGCCCGCACCCTGCACTGCCTGCAACGGGGTCGCCGGGCCGATGCGGCGAAGCTGCGCCGGGTCCGGCGCGCTCTCGACCAACTCGCATCCGACCCGCGCCACCCCGGCCTGCGCACCCACCGCTACCACGCCCTGCCCGGCCACATCGGCCGGCGCGTCTGGGACTCCTACGTGGAGACCGGCGCCGACGCCTGGCGGATCTACTGGACCTGGGGCCCGGCCGACCACCAGGACGACGTCGTGGTCACCGTGCTGCTGATCGGCCCGCACCGCTGACCGCCCCGGTACCCGTCGGCGGCCAGCTCGTTGACCCGGCATGGGCTCTGTGAGTGACCAGACCGAGGCGCTGATCGACGCGGTGTGCGAGTTGACCGAGCGGGTGGACGCCGATGGCTGGTCGCCGTCGGCGACCGCCGACACGCTGGGCGCCGTCGACGCACTGCTCCAGCTCCTCGGCCGCCTCGGCCCCGAGGCCGACACCGCGCTCCAGCCGGCGCTCGCCGCCACCGCCCGGGTGCGGGCCCTGCTCGCCGCCGGTACCCTCCCGGCCGCGCCGCCGGCCCGGCGCCGGTGGCAGGACGGGCCGCAGCCCGGCGACCGCCCCGAGGACTGGGCCGAGCGCGACCCGGACGTCGCCGAACGGCTCTGGTTCGAGGAGCAGCGCGCCCTCGGCTGGCAAGGACCGGGCAGAGGCTGGCATGTTCGCGGCCGAAAAATCCCAGCTCACATCCCTAGCGAAGGTTGATCAGCCGGGTCTAGTGTTCCCGCCACGGCGGCCCCACCACAGCACCACCGGGCCGCTGAGCAAAGCAGCCGCGCCGTGACCCCGGCGCTGCTGGCCTCCCACCGGCCGGGCCCCGCGGAACACCCCCCCTGCTTCCCGGGACCCGGCCGGGCTGCGCTCCGTCCCTGGACGCTCGCACACACGGCGCGGGCCTACGGGGCGGTGTGCCTGCGGCGGGCTCGGGCGACCTGCTGCATTTCGGCCTCGGCCAGGTGCTGGCGGCCGGCGGCGAGGTCTTGGCGGACCTGCTCCTCGACGGCGGCGAACACCTTGTAGTAGGTGCGGTCGTACGCCTCGATCAGCTGGTAGGTCCACATGCCCGGGATGACGTCCCGCCCGAGGAGCTCCCGCTCGACCAGGCCGGCCTGCTCCTCGTGCCCGGCCTGGCGCAGCATCCGCACCGCCTCGGCGAGCATCCGGTCGGCGCCGCCGGTCATGTGGTGCACCGCGTACAGGTGGCCGCGGGCCCGCTCGGTGTACTCCGGCGCCTTCGTCAGCATCCCCAGCGCCTCGACGGTCGCGTCGTCCACCCCGGAAGGTCGGCGGTGCGCCTCGTCCGGCTCGTCGGCCCCGACGTCATCTGCCACCGATGCCTCCCGACGTGCTCGCCCAACCCCCTTTGCCGTCGTCCGGCTTGGGAGCAGGCGCATGCGCAGGAGGGCCGACCGGCGGTCAGGCCGCCGGTTCCTGCGCGGTGTCCGGGCGGGCGGCCTGCTTGAGCTTCATCGTGGCCTTGTGCCGGCTCTCGGCGCCGGCCCAGTACGGGTGGGAGTACAGCTCGGCGCCGACCGCAGCGAAGGCGCTGCGCTTGTCCTCGGTCGGGTCGGCGGCCCAGTCGGCCTCGGCGGTGTACCAGCGGCGCTGGAGTTCGAGCAGGTCAGCGGGGAAATCGGTGTCGGACACCGGCCCATCGTAGGTCGCACACCCGTACGGCTGACGGCACGGCACTCCTGGGTCGGGACGAAGCGGCGACACGGTGCCGCCAGAACGGCCCCACGGCCCGGCCATGGGCGGCTACCGTCGACACCACAGGGCCCGGCCCGGCCGGGCCGGCGATGAGGAGAGGGGTGGTGGGGATGAGCGCCCAGCCCGCCGAACGAGGGAGCGGTCGTCTCGGACTGCCGCCGATGGACACGGTGCAGGAACTGCGCGCCGCGCTGCGCGCCAGCCACGGCTTCCCCGGCGACGCCGAGCGCCTGGACGCCGAACTCGCCGAGCAGCTGCTGCGCCGGGTGCCGGTGGACCGGCTCGACCAGGTCGACCAGGTCCCCGCCGTCGTGGACCTGGTCGCGGTCGCCGAGATCGTCGCCGCCTACCGCGGCCGCGTGCTGCTCGCCGCCGACCCGGAGACGTCCGACGCCGTCGACCAGGCCGTCGCCGACCTGCTGGCGCGGCAGGGCGCCGAGTGACCGACCAGCACCAGCAGCCGGACCACCCGGCGGTCGCCGTGGTCACTGACCGGGCCGCCCAGCGCGCCAAGGAGCTCGGCGCCGGCGAGGCCCTCGAGGCGCTGCGCGCCGAACTCGAACAGCACCCGCGGCTCGGCCGTCCGATCCGCACCGTCACCGAGGGCGGCCAGCAGGTCGAGCTGTACTCCACCCGGATTGAGGGCGACCCCGTCGAAGGCCGGCCCGCGCTCAACGTCGTGCACGCCTACGCCCCCGCCCCGCCCTGGCCGCCGACCGTGCGGATCGCCGCCGTCGTCCCCGAAGACCCGCTGCACCCCGCGCCGTAGAACAGGGGCTGGCCTGGCCGCGCCCGCTACGCTGCTGCCGGTGCCCGCCGGACCCGAGACGCACAATCCGGGCCATCACCGGCGGGCACCGCGCCGCCGTCGGCCTGGGACAAAGCTGAGACACACCCTGTCCCAGCCCCGCCCGGTATGCCCGATTCGCTAGGACAGTCCCACCCTAAAACCCCAGGTCACGACGCTCTGCGTCCGGACCTGGGACAAGGTGGGACAGCCGGCCGCAAGTGGCCGCTGTTCTCTGACACGGGACCTTGACCGTTTGCCATTCGATCTTGACTGCCAGCAGGTTCCTGCCACCTGATCTTGACCGGCAGGGAAGCGGTGGGGGTTGCCGCGCGGGCACACGGCGATGCCGTGCTGGCGGCCGGTCCCGCCGGGTTTGGGTCCGCGGGCGAAACCCTGCAGGTCAGAGCGATTGGATGTGCCAGGATCGCCTGCCATGGAAAACTGGGAGGAACTGACCGTCACCGAGCAAGTGCTGGTCCGCCGCGCTGTCACCGGCACCAGCCCGCGCGGCAGCGCGCAGCACATCACGGCCGTGCTGCGCTGGGCGGGCTCGCCCGAGGTGCCCAGGCGGCGTAACGCCTCGCCTGCGGAAGAGCTGGAGCTCGTGCCGGAGCTGGCGGTGGCGACGCGCCGGCTAGTGGCGGACGGGTGGTTGAACGTGTGTCGGGCCCTGAGTACCAGCTTTGTCCAGGAGGACGGCCCGGCGGTCACCGGCCTGGAGCTGGAGCAGGTGGTCACCGACCCGGCGACGTGGCTGATGCTGTCGGGGAACGGGGCTGACCAGCCCGTCCTCTCGCTGCGGGCCACCGCCGAGGGTCGCCGCCGCTGGGAGGCTCGGGCGTACGCGTCGGACGCCCGGGCCACCATCCACGAGCTGGACCTGACGGAGGACGAGGACCGGATCCGCGTGTGTGCCATGGAGGCGAGCGGCTGGCTGACCGGCCCGTTCGGGGTTCTCGCCGATCTGCCCTCCGGACTGGAGGGAGAGGAGTTGCGGGCGTACGTGGCGGCGGAACTCGCCCCGCTGGTTCGGTTCGTCCGAAATGGAATGATCGAAGTGCTGCACGTCGCGGAGCCGGACGTCGAGGGCACCATCATCCCGTCTGCGGATCTGCTGGACGCCTTCAGTGACCGGGAGTTGCGCTGCGATGACCGCGACGACTGGGGCGTGGGGTTCACCTGCATCCTGACCCAGTCGCTGGCAAACGCGCTCCGCTAGCGTCCTGAGCCAGAGGCTCAGGAAGACCGCCGAAGTCGAGGGGGCAAAGTCACTTGGCAATCGGTCACGATCACCTGTCAGAGGACAGCCGCCGGCCTTCGTCAGGGCTCCCGGAACCGGATCAGCGGCGGGTGCTCTACGGCGTCCGGGTCGGCCCGCGGGTCGTAGACGGCGAGCCCGGCCGCCCGCACCCGCCCGGCGATCCGCAGCCACTCCTGGTGGTCCGCCTCGGAGGTGAGCACCGAATGGTCGACGTTCGGGTCCTCCAGCGCCAGGCCCCGGACGCGCTGGAGCTGCTCCAGTGCCTTCTCCGCCGCCCGGTCAATTTCCGGCGGCGTCATCCCGTCCGCGTCCCGGCACACCAGCGCGCGGTGGAAGTGCTCGGTGTCCGGGTGGAGCTCCAGTTGCTCGTCGGCCGGGCGCAGCCAGCGGGCCGGGATGGTGTGGGCGACCGTGCCGGGGAACGTCAGGGCCTGGCCGTCGGCGTCGGTGACGATGCCGGTGATCTCGTACTCCTGGCCTTCGGCGAGGTCGAGGGCTGCGGCCTGCTCGGCGGTCAGCCGCAGCGCGACGCGCCCGGCTGGGACGTCCCGGCTGACCACCACCATGTTGGGTTCCTCGCCGAAGCCGGTCACGGTCACCGTGATGCGCCGGCCGCGGACCAGGTGCAGCTGCATGTTCGCCCGCCACTGCTCGGGCGTGTCTCCCGGACGGCGCAGCTGCTCCGGGAGCCGCTGGGGGATGCTCGCGATGTAGGTCTCGCCGACCACGACGTCCCCGGTGCGCATCCCTGTCTCCTCGCCCGTGCTCTGTCTCCATCGTGCCCGGATCGGGGCCGTGCACCGCATCCGCAAAGCCGGTGAGTTTCGCCCCGGCCCTGGTGAGTTCCGCCCCGCAGAACTCCCCACCGCAGGTCACAGCAGTGGCCCGCCGCGCCGGAAGCGGAGCGACGGGCCACCGGGCCGCACGGCTACGCCTGGAACTCGGCGCTCTTCACGCCGTAGAACGTGGCGTCCGCCGGCCGGTTCTTCTCCAGCTCGTCGGCCAGCTGCGTCCACCCGTCGCCGCGCCGCACCACCCCGAGGAACTTCCCCAGCGCCTCCTTGTCGTCCCACAGCTCCTGTGCCGCGCTGATGATCAGCGACTTGAGCCGCTCGTTCTCGCTCACTGCGTTCCCTCCCGGTCGTTGGACAGGCACAGCCCTACCCGTTGGTGATCGCCGGTGAACACAGAGTCAGCGCGGGCTGCGGCCGGCCGCCTCCAGACCGAGCACGCGGGCGGCCTCCATCACGGCGGCCAGCACCGGCAGCTCGCTCTCGAAGTCGCCCAGCACCGAGGAGGGCATCGCCGCGGCCACCGAGCACACGGTGACCAGCGCGATCCGCTCGCCCATCACCAAGACGGGCAGACCGTCGGCGACCACGCTGCCAGCGACGACGTCGGCGCCGAGGTCGTACACCAGCTCCTCGTCGAGCTGCCCCTCGCCACCCGGGACGACCTCCCGACCGGAGGCCCGCTCCACAGCGTCGGCCGCGCGCCCCAGCACCGCGCGGTGCCCGGCCTCCGGCTGTCGGGCCGCGAGCTCACGCACCCACTCGGCCGCCCGGCGCCCCGCCTCCGACGCTTCGGCGAGCACCTCGTTCACCGCCTGCTGCTCCCGCTGCTCCTGGTCCTCGTCCTCGGCGGCGGGCTCGGCGGCCACGGGCAGGACGGTCATGTTCGTCATGACCGGTGAACTCACCAGCACCGTCAAGGTCACGCAGGCCGGTGAGTTTCGCCCCGCAAGGGCGGTGAGTTTCGCCCCGCCAAACTTTCCACCGCAGGTCAGCCCGTACGCGGCTGCGCACCGCGCTACGCGAATCCCGCACCATGCGCAAGGTGCCGACCGCCGTCCCCACGGCGTTGCGCTGCATCCCGCAAAGGGCCGGTGAGTTTCCCGCGCACTGGTGAGTTCCGCCCCGCAAGGCCGGTGAGTTTCGCCTCGCTCAAACTCCCCAGCGCAGGTCAGAGCATGTGCGAGGCCGCCCGCTCTCCGACCCGCTCCTGCGCATCGCCCGGCTGGAGAGCCGGACCCGGCACCCCGCGCCAGGCGACCGCCCGCACCGCATGCGCAGCCGTCCCGCACCCGCGTTTGCGCATGCGCGACGGCGCCCACCCGCACCGCAAGCAGTCCTTGCGGGATGCGCAGACCCAAGGCGAGCCCGGCCTTGCGGGGCGGTCCGCGGTGAAGGCCGGCGTCGAGCTGCACCGGCCGGTTCCGCGCTGCACCGTGCAGCGCCCCAGACGGGCCGCCGGCCGGGAGCAGCACCAGGTCGTGCTGCACCTGCTGCACTCTCCGCCCGGAGTGCAGCACGCCCCGGGACAACCTGGCCGGGCGCGCTGCAGAACCTCCTTGTCCCGCCCGCCGGGCCCGGGGTTTCGCCCCGGCGCCGACCGCCGGGGCGAAACCCGACCCGGGTGCTGATCTCGGCGGCTACCATCCCGGACATGGACAGCGCCCCGTCGACCGCCGCCACCGACCAGCCGGCCGACAGCGCGGCACCGGCTCGGCAGTGCGCCCGCCCCGGCTGCTCGAACCCGGCGCCCAAGGGCCCGACCGGGCGCCCGAAGCAGTACTGCTCCCGCTCCTGCCGTAGCAAAAACGACCGCGCCAAGGCCAAGGCCCGCGAAGCAGCAGCCGAGACCGCTGCACCGCTGCCCGCTTTGGCCGCTGCACCCGTCCCCGCTGCTGCACTGGACCACGCTGCACCTTCTGCACCTGCTGCACCTGCTGCACCGCCCGGCGCTGCCCCTGCTGCACCCGGGGCCGCCGTCCCGGCCGGGGACGACCGTTGGGGCGAGGACGGGCAACACCTCCTCGGCCTCGCCGACGCGCTGCGCCGCAAGCTCACTTGGTTCCTGGAGGAGACCGAGACCGGCGACCCGGTCGCCGCCTTCAAGGAACTGGCCCTGCGGCTGCCCGGCTACAGCCACCGCGTCTACTCCGCCGCCCAGGAGATCCGGGACAAGACCCGCTGGCCCGACCTCACCGAGCGCGAACGAGTCAACCGCCGCATGCGCGAGCGGATCGACATCTGGGACAACGACACCGCCCCGGCCGACGACGACCAGGACGACAGTTCCGCCCCGCGAGGCGAAACCCCGACTGACTGCGACGATCAGGAGCAGCCCGCCGCCGCGGCGCCGGCCGTCGCCGACCCGGCCCTGCCCGCCGCGCCGGTTGCCCTGCCCCGCCAGCAGACGGACAACCCGCCGAGCGTCCCACCGGAGCCGTACCTGCGCGGCCTCGGCCGGTTCGACCTCATCCAGAACATCAGCACGCTGATGCAGCAGCCGGGCTGGGACCTGGCCGGGTGGACCCGGGCCCCGGGCCTGTTCTACGTCCGCAAGGCCGGCCGGGCGCTCGCCTGGATCGAGCACGGCGCGGCCCGCCTGGACGGCTGGGCCCTGGTGATCGACGGCCGCTTCGTCGCCGGCCCCGCCGACCGGAGCCGCCCGCTGGTCGCCAACACCGCCGAGTTGGCCGCCCTGCTGGTGCGCCAGGCCCTGGAGGAGGGGCTGATCGACGCCGACGCAGCCCCGGTCCTTGGCTGACCGGCTGGGCATCTTGTGAGGCGTCTTCTCAGACACCTTGTCAGGCGCCTTGTGGAGCGCCTACCCGGGTGTCTTGTGAGCACCTGACGATTCGCCCCGGCACTGTATAGCTCCAGGTCAGAACCTGTGTGGGGCGGTCCGGAAATGCCGACAACCCCTTCTCCTTCTTGGTCTTGGTGGGTGTGGTCGGTTGGTCGGTTCGGGGTTCGCGCCTGCGGCGGGCTGTTGGTCTTTTCGCGTCCGGCGGTGCCGGCCGCGGCCTGCGGGGCCGGGCGACGGCCGTTGACCAGCCCCGCGCCGGGTGCCACGTAGGCACCACCGCAGGTACCACCGGGCACACCACCGCAGGTGGTACCGCAGCTACCACCGTAGGTACCCCGCCGTCTTCGCGTACTGCCGTGCGTTTCCGCAGATCAGAGCCGGTTTCAGGCGCGCCGGAAATTCAGACAACCCCCTCTGTCTGGCCCTCTCCCCGGTTGCTGGTGGTGTGGTGGGTGCGGTTTGGGTGACGGTCCGGACGGCGGGGCTTCTGCCCTGCCGGGGGCTGTTGGGTGTTGGTGCGTCCGGCGGTGCCGGCCGCACCGCCCGACGAGCAGCTGCCCGCCACCGGGCCGCCCCCGGCCTCGTTGAACGGCCGTGAGCAACCCGTCGTCCGCCCGGCGAGCCCTTGGCCCCGGCGCCGCCCGCGCCCTCGGCCCCCAACGCTCCCCAGGCCGCCCACAGCCGCCCTGGGCGGCCCCGCCCGCCGTCTCGGACTCACCAGCCCGCCCGGACGCCGCGCAGCCCGCCCCACGGCCCGCCGAGCAAGCCGTCGACGCCATCGCCGCGCTGCGCCACGTCCGCACCCCGGCCGCCGTCCTCGAGTCCGCGCTCCACCTCGCCCAAGCCCTCCTGGCCCGGCCCGGCGAAGACCCGCTCCTCCTGGAAGCCGCCGAGGGCCTGGCCGCCGTCATCCCGCAGTACCTCCCCGCCGCCCGCACACCGGCACCGACGCCGTCGGCCCCGCCCGTCCGGCTGCGCCCGGCACCGGAGCCGACCGTCTCCGTTCTCGGCACCCTGCGGGCCTGAGCCCCGGTCCGGATCCGCCGGCCACCGCGTACGGCGTGCCCGCGGCGGGTAGTGTTCCGGGCAGTGCCCAAGGCGCCGTCACGGCGCGCGTACGGGCCCCGGCGAGGCGAAACCGCCCGCCGCGCATCCCCGGGTGTTTCCCCGGGGCCGTCCCCGGGTGGTGCCCCGGGGGGATCCTCCCGCCAGGGTTTCGACATCTGCCCAGGTCATCCCCACAATTTGGGCGCCACGGGATTGCCGACAACCCTCTCCCCCCCTCTCCTTGGCTGTTGGTGTTGGTGGTTGGCGGCTGGGTGGGGCGGTACGGTCTCGGGTTCGCTCCGGGTCCGGCGGGCCCTGCTGCCGCTCCCGGGCCGCTGTGGCCCTCCCTCCCGGCCGGGCGGCCGGGCGCCTCCCGGTGGTCGGCGCGCGGCGGGGGCGGGCGGTGGCGAGCGGTGGCGGGCGGCCCGGTGTCGGTGGTGTGCGGTAGAGCAGAGAAGATCAGCACCACGAACGACCAGCCGGGGGCAGGGCATGAACCACGACCAGGACGACGGCCAGCACGAGCAGCACGACGGCCAACAGCCGGCGCCCCGGCCCGGCCGGACCAACTTCCGCCGCTCGGCCCGCAACCCGAACGGCTCCGGCGCCGCGCTGCGCGCCGACGTCCTCGCCGTCCTGGGAGTGCTCAAGGTCGTCACCTACAAGCAGCTGCACGCCCTCATCGCCAACGACGAGTACCGCGACCACCACCGCACCGAGCACGTCGCCGAAGCCGTCCGCGACCTGATCAAGCACAAGCTCGTCGAAGAGCGCGGCCGCACCAGCACCATCGGCGCCCTCCAGCCCGGCGCCAGGCCGCAGCCCACTACCCGCTCCGCCCTCGGCGCCAGGAGCAGCGGACCAGGCGAGAAGATCTTCGGCCTCACCCCGGCCGGACTGCTCGCCGCCGCCGAGGCCCTGGGCGACGACCGCGAGATGGGCGGCCACGCCCGGGGCGCCGGAGAGACCGGCGCACCCCACGCCATGCTCGTCAACGAGTTCATCATCAGCGCCGTCACCGGCACCACCACCCACGGCGCACCACCGCGCGACGACGACCGCCAGGCCCCACCCCGCCGCGCCCTGCCCGAGGGCCCGCTGCCCGGCGGCCTGGACGCCTGGGCCACCGAAGTCGCCCACCCCATCGTCGGCAAGCAGACCGTCATTCCCGACGCCGTCGTACGCCTGCCGGAGTTCGGCCACCCCGTGCTCTTCGTGGAAGTCGACCGGGGCACCATGACCGACATCAATAAGGTCGCCGGCAAGCTCGACAACTACCACCGGTGGTTTAGCAAGCTGGTCAAGGAAGGCCACCACGAACGCCCGAAGTTCGAGATCGACTACGGCTCCCTCACCGCCCCCGGCTACGGCTACCACCACACCGACGTGCCGCGTCCGCCCGTCCTGTTCGTCTTCGACCGCGGCCTCAAGGGCGGCCGGCCCCGCTTCACCGAGAAGGGGCTGTACGCCCGCATCGACGCCTTCGGCGCCGCCACCCGCCACCACTGGGAAGGCCGCTACCACGAAGAGGAAGGAGTGGAGTACCAGACCTTCAAGGGCAAGATCCCCGTCCTGGCCACCACCACCGACCGCCTACTCTCCGGCGGCTTCCTCGGCCCCGACACCTGGTGGCGCTACGGCCTGGGCACCTGGACCGACCTCGCCTACGCCCTCGACCCCAAGCCCGACCGCGCCCTGATCCGCAAGCGCCGCAAGGCCCGCCAGGACCAGGAGCACGCCGACGCCCAAGCGGCGGCCAAGGCCGAGCAGGACGCCCTGGACGCCAAGCAGCGCGCCAAGCTGCTCGCCGCCCGCGCCCACAACGACGCCCTGCACCCCTGCTACACCTGCCACGGCCCGCTCGGCGGCGCCCACGGCTCCAGCCACGAACTGGACGAGAACACCCATCCGGACCGCCTGGAATGCCCCTCCTGCGAGCTCAGCCGCCGCGCCGCGATGGGCCGCCCCATCATCCTGGAGCTGCCCACCGCCCGCGCCCTCCGGCGGGCTGAGAAGAGCGGCCCGCCCGACGACGACCCGTGGTGGCAGGTGCGCCTCCTCCACGCGAAGCGCTGGCCGAAGCAGGCCCGAAGCAGCGGAGAAACTCCCCGCGATATCACACAGATTCCACGCGGCCGATCAGTGCCAGACAAGCGCTGAAAGCACAGAACGTAAGCGCATGCATTCCGAACCCGCCCACCCAATTGAGGATGGGCGGGTTCGCACCTTTCCACAGGAATCCAGAGCCACACTGAGCCATGCCAACAAAAAGCACCCCGGACACCTGCCAATTCCACGAACCATTCGCGCAACGCTGCACAATCGACCAACCTCGCACCACGAGAGAAAATCTCCTCGCCCTCCTCCAGCACTACACCCACGGCCCACTCGACCTTGGCCACCTCCACCATCCGGACACCGCCACCCACACCGCCCTGAACCTCCTTGCCCAGCTCCTCAACACCCGGCCCGCCACGCTGCGCCGCCACCTGCGAGGTACCCGCCGACCGGCGGGCCGCAAGCTGCGCGCTGCCGTCACCGATCTGTTCCGGAGGGAGTTCTGCGTTCAGAACCAGCTCGACACCGAGGTCCGGCGGGTCCGTGAGGAGTCAGGCCGGGCCCGCCGCCGCGCCGTCCTCGCAGCCCGTGAGGAAGAGGACCAGTGGCTGCGGCAAGCGGTCCTCAAGCGCTACCTGGAGAGCTGACCGAGGACCCGGCCGGGCGGGGCCGGCACTGCAACGCGGGGTGCAACACGGGTGCAACGCGGGGTGCAACACAACGACAGCGTTGCACCTCTGACCTGCGGAAATGCATGCGCAGAAGGCCCCCCGGCCCGCGTTGCACCCCCGCGTTGCACCTGCCGCCGGCCTCCAAGCAGCAACCCACCAGCAGCTGTCCGCCCGGCACCGTCACCGACCAGGAAGCCGACGAGATCCGCCCACCCTGCGTGCGGTACCGCCCCGGGCCGCCGCCCGGCACCACCAGCGGCCTCAAAACCCGCACCCGCCCAACGGCAGGAATCTCCGACAGTCGAATTCTGAAACACTCCAGCGAATTGCAGGAGACGCGAAAGGCGGCTCACGCAAAGAGTCCGAATGCTACAATAGCGACAAGAATTCTGGCCGCTCTCCAAAAGACTGAGAAGCCGCAAAATCGACCGGTCCACACTCGCCCTGCGGCGGGATCTGCTGACAGTGCAGGACTGATACACTCCTGATGGATGGCCACCCTGCGGCCGGATCGGCTCGGTCGGTCAGAGTTCATCTGGACCACGGTCTAGACCAATCCGGCGGGAGTGAAGCTGACCCGCACGTGCCCCCCAGCGCCACCCCTCCCCCTAGTCAGCCTGCTGTAAGCTCGGCCAAAATCCCAGTTCAGCGATATGATGGAGCCTCAACCATCGGAGGGAGTGGAGCGAAGCGGAGTGACCGACTGGCCCGAGCGAAGCCGGGCCGACCTGACCGAAGGTCAGGTCACGGACACGCGGAGCGGGTCCGCCGGCCGTCCGAAGGACGGCCGCGAACGGAGGGCCGAAGGCCCGTAGGGACCCGCTCCGCGGG
>NZ_JBITFA010000031.1:0-39150 GCF_044455705.1 Kitasatospora sp. NPDC051170
GTTACATTCCGAACCCGGAAGCTAAGCCTCATAGCGCCGATGGTACTGCAGGGGGGACCCTGTGGGAGAGTAGGACGCCGCCGAACAATTCTTCTAGAGAAGCCCCCGCCGGGTGAACCGGACGGGGGCTTTTCTGTTGTATGGTCAACGTGCATTGTCGTCACATGGTTCAGGAGGCCCCCGGGTGGAGGTCCAGGAGACGCGGGTCCAGACCGATCGCGTCCTCACCATCCCCAACCTGCTCAGCATGGGCCGGCTGGTCGGCGTTCCGATCTTCCTCTGGCTCATTCTCTGGCCGGTCTTCGACGGTCCGAAGAACGACGGCTGGGCCCTGCTGATCCTGATGCTCAGTGGTATCAGCGACTATCTGGACGGAAAGCTCGCCCGGCGGTGGGGGCAGATCAGCCGGGTGGGGCAGTTGCTCGATCCTCTGGCGGATCGGCTCTACATTTTCTCCACGCTGATCGGGCTGACCTGGCGCGGGATTCTGCCGTGGTGGGTGACGGCCATTCTGGTGGCGCGGGACGCGTTCATCAGCGTGCTTCTGCCGATTCTCAACCGGCACGGTTACGGGCCGCTCCAGGTGAGTTTCCTGGGGAAGGCCGCGACGTTCAATCTGATGTACGCGTTTCCGCTCCTCCTTCTCGGCCAGCTGGACAGCTGGATCGCGCGGCCGGCGGAGGTGGTGAGCTGGGCGTTCATCTGGTGGGGGACGGTCCTCTACTGGTGGGCTGCCATTCTTTACGCGGTTCAGGCACGGCAGATCGTCCGTGCGAGCACGGCGCGTGCGGCGTCCACGGGCTGAGACGTGAGCTGAGAGAAGTCCCACGCCGGGTCGGTGCGTCGGACGATTTCATCCGGGTAGAGATCCTCCTGGAACGGTTTGATGGACCTGAAGGTCCACCACCGAAGGAGGACGCACCCGTAATGAAAGCCGTAGTAATGGCAGGGGGCGAGGGCACTCGACTCCGCCCGATGACCTCCAGCATGCCGAAGCCACTGCTTCCGGTCGCCAATAGGCCGATCATGGAACACGTGCTCCGGCTGCTGAAACGGCACGGTCTCTCCGACACCGTGGTCACCGTTCAGTTCCTGGCGTCACTGGTCAAGAACTACTTCGGTGACGGTGAGGAACTGGGCATGCATCTCACGTACGCCCATGAGGAGACGCCACTCGGCACCGCGGGGAGTGTCAAGAACGCCGAGGACGCGTTGAAGGACGACTCCTTTCTGGTGATCTCCGGTGACGCTCTGACCGACTTCGACCTCACTGAGCTGATCGACTTTCACCGCAGCAAGAACGCACTGGTCACCGTCTGTCTCACGCGTGTTCCGAATCCCCTGGAGTTCGGCATCACGATCACGGACGACGAGGGCAGGGTCGAGCGCTTCCTCGAGAAGCCGACCTGGGGCCAGGTCTTCTCGGACACGGTGAACACCGGGATCTACGTGATGGAGCCCGAGGTCTTCGACTACGTGGCGGCCGGGGAGTCCGTGGACTGGTCGAGCGACGTCTTCCCCCAGCTGCTGAAGGAGGGCAAGGGCGTCTACGGGTACGTGGCCGAGGGCTACTGGGAGGACGTGGGCACCCACGAGAGCTACGGCAAGGCCCAGGCGGACGTCCTGGAGGGCAAGGTCGAGGTCGAGCTCGACGGGTTCGAGATCTCGCCGGGCGTCTGGGTGGCCGAGGGCGCCGAGGTGGACCCGGAGGCGGTGCTGCGCGGGCCGCTGTACATCGGGGACTACGCCAAGGTCGAGGCCGGTGTCGAGATCCGCGAGCACACCGTGCTGGGCAGCAACGTGGTCGTCAAGCGGGGGGCGTTCCTCCACAAGGCGGTGGTGCACGACAACGTCTACGTCGGGCCGCAGAGCAATCTGCGCGGCTGTGTGATCGGCAAGAACACCGACGTGATGCGGGCCGCGCGGATCGAGGACGGTGCGGTGATCGGGGACGAGTGCCTGGTCGGCGAGGAGTCGATCATCGCGGCCAACGTCCGGGTCTACCCGTTCAAGACCATCGAGGCCGGCGCGGTGGTGAACACCTCGGTGATCTGGGAATCCCGGGGTCAGGAGCACCTCTTCGGCCTCCGCGGCGTCTCGGGCATCCTGAACGTCGAGATCACGCCGGAGCTGGCCGTGCGGCTGGCGGGCGCGTACGCCACCACGTTGAAGAAGGGCGCCACCGTCACCATTGCGCGTGACCACTCGCGTGGTGCGCGTGCACTCAAACGGGCGATGATCTCGGGGCTCCAGACCTCCGCGATCGACGTGCGCGACCTGGAGAACGTGCCGATGCCGGTCGCCCGGCAGCACACGGCGCGGGGGAGCGCCGGCGGCATCTTCCTGCGGACGACTCCCGGTGTGCCGGACTCGCTGGACATCCTGTTCTTCGACGAGCGGGGCGCGGACCTGTCCCAGGCGGGGCAGCGCAAGCTCGACCGCGTCTACGCCCGGCAGGAGTTCCGCCGGGCCTTCCCCGGTGAGATCGGCGACCTGACCTTCCCGTCCAGCGTCTTCGACTCGTACGCGGGGAACCTGCTGCGGACGGTGGACACCACCGGGGTCCGGGAGGCCGGGCTCAAGGTGGTCGTGGACACCGCGCACGGCAGCGCGGGGCTCGTCCTGCCGAGCATCCTCGGCCGGCTCGGGGTGGAGGCGCTCTCAGTCTCCAGCGGGCTGGACGAGGCGCGGCCGACCGAGGACGCGGAGACGCGGCGGGCGGGGCTGGCCAGGCTCGGTGAGCTGGTGGCCTCCTCGCGGGCGGCCTTCGGGGTGCGGTTCGACCCGGTCGGCGAGCGGGTCGCGTTCGTGGACGAGCTGGGCCGGGTCATCGACGACGACCGGGCGCTTCTGGTGCTGCTGGACCTGGTGGCCGCCGAGCGGCGCAGCGGGCAGGTGGCGCTGCCGGTGACGACCACGCGGATCGCCGAGCAGGTCGCCGCGTACCACGGCACGCAGGTGATCTGGACGACCACGTCGCCGGACGACCTGGCGAAGGCGGCCTCCGCCGAGGGCACGGTGTTCGGCGGGGACGGGCGCGGCGGTTTCGTGGTGCCGGAGTTCAGCGGGGTGCTGGACGGCGCCGCGGCGTTCGTCCGGCTGGTGGGCCTGGTGGCGCGCACCCAGCTGACGCTGAGCCAGATCGACGCCCGCATTCCGCAGGCGCACATCCGGCGGCGGGACATCGCGACGCCGTGGGCGGCCAAGGGCATGGTGATGCGCTCGGTCGTGGAGGCGGCGGGGAGCCGGCAGCTGGACACGACGGACGGCGTGCGGGTGGTCGAGGCGGACGGGCGGTGGACGCTGGTGCTGCCGGACCCGGCCGAGGCGGTCACCCATCTGTGGGCGGAGGGCCCGGACGACGAGGCGACCGAGGCGCTGCTCGACGAGTGGGCGGCGGTGGTCGACGGCGCGGGGCGGTGACCTCGGCGGATTGAGAGCGGGACGGCCCTGATCGGTGGGGCGCGCGGCCTGGTCCGCGCGCCCCGCTGTCCGTTTTCACCTCATTCGGAAGGGTGCGTCACTTTCCGGAGTGTGAGCAGCTCAGGGGGCGTGCACGGGCTCGATCGCCGTCATGGGACGATGGTCGGCATGCCAGCGACGCCGACGCCGAGTGCCCCGAACGGACGGTACAACCGCCCGGACGCCTCGATGTCCCTGCTGACCAGCGTGATGGACCACGGCCTGGACGAGGGCTACGCGGAGGCGGCCGCCGCGCGGGGCGGCGACCAGGACGGCCGGATACCGAGGACGGCGCGCGGGCTGCTGACGCTGGGCGTCGGGCTGGCGCTGGTGGGGACGGTCGTGACGGTCGGCGCGGTGAACGCGCACAAGGCGGAGCCCTCGCTGGCCAAGGAGCGCGACGCGCTGATCAGCCGGATCAACGACAGCAACGGCTCGGCGGACCACCTCCAGCAGCAGGTCCAGGACCTGCGGCGCAAGGTCGACAGCACCCAGCGGCAGGCGCTCGCCTCGAGCGGCGGGGACGCCGGGACGCTGCCCGGCGCGGTGGGCCTGGGCGAGGTGACGGGGCCGGGGCTGAAGCTCGTCCTGGAGGACGCGGCGGGCACCGGCGCCGGCGGGAGCGTGGACCCGCGGGCCGGGCAGGGCTTCTCCAACACCGGGCGGCTGCGCGACCGCGATCTCCAGCTCGTGGTCAACGGCCTCTGGGCCGCCGGCGCCGAGGCCGTCTCGATCAACGGCCAGCGGCTGACCGCGCTCTCCGCGATCCGCGCGGCCGGTGAGGCCGTCCTGGTGGACAACCGGCCGCTGGTGCCCCCGTACACCGTCCTGGCGATCGGGGACGGGTCGAAGCTGCTGACCGCCTTCGAGGGCAACATGGCGGGGCAGTACCTGCGCATCCTCCAGGAGAAGTACGGCATCAAGTCGACGCTCTCCACGCAGAAGAACCTGACGCTGCCGTCGGCGGTCGGCGTCACGCTGCGGAACGCGCAGCCGCTCACGCCGGAGCCGTCGCCGACGGTGAGCCCCTCGGCCACCTCGCCCACCTCGCCCACGCCGGCCTCGCCGGCCGACACGCAGTCGGCGACGCCCGGAACCCCGGCGAGCCCGAGCGCGTCCGTCTCACCGTCGGCTAGCGCGACCGGTGCGCGCCGTACACCCGGTGGCACCGGGAAGACCACCACAGCCCACACGCCCACGACGGCCTCGACCGGGTCGTCCCCCGCAGGGACAGGAGCAGCTAGACCGTGATTGCCGTACTGGGTCTCGTGATCGGGGTGGTCGTCGGGCTCTTCGTCCAGCCCGAGGTGCCGGACGCCGTCGTGCCGTACCTGCCGATCGCGGTGGTGGCGGCGCTGGACGCCGTGTTCGGCGGTGTCCGGGCGATGTTGGACGGGATCTTCAACGACAAGGTGTTCATCGTCTCGTTCCTGTCGAACGTGGTGGTCGCGGCCCTGATCGTGTTCCTGGGTGACCAGCTGGGCGTCGGCTCGCAGCTGTCCACCGGCGTGGTCGTCGTCCTCGGTATCCGCATCTTCTCCAACGCGGCTGCGATCCGGCGCCATGTCTTCCGTGCCTGAGGCGGGCCGCGAGGCGGCGGCGCAGGAGGAGAAGGCCGAGGTCGAGGCCAAGGTTGAGGCCAAGGTTGAGGCCAAGGCCAAGGCTGAGGTCGAGGCTGCGGAGGAAGCCGAGGAGACCTCGCCGAAGGCCGAGGAGGCGGAGAAGCCCACCGAGGCGCCCGGGGAACCGGAGGCGGTGTCGGAGCCGGAACCGGAGAAGTCTGACGCTGAGCCTGAGGTCGAGACCGAGGAGCCGGCCGAGCCGGAGCCCGAACCGGCGGCTGAGCCTGAGCTGAAGCCAGAACCGACGCCTGAGCCCGAGGCGATGCCCGAGCCCGAGCCCGAGGCGACGCCCGAGCCGGAGGCCGTTCCCGAGCGGCTCGCCGGGCGGCGGCGGCTGAAGGCGGCGCTGTGGCCGCCGCGCCTGTCGCGCGGTCAGCTGGTGGTGGCCCTGTTGCTGTTCTCGCTCGGCCTGGGCCTGGCGATCCAGGTGCGTTCGACCAACGACCACCACAGCCAGCTGCGCGGCGCCCGCCAGGAGGACCTGGTCCGCATCCTCGACGAACTGGACAGCCGCCAGCAGCGTCTCCAGCAGGAGAAGGCGGAGCTGGAGCAGTCCCTGGCGAAGCTGGAGAACAGCTCGAACCAGGCCAAGGAGGCCCAGGAGCAGACCAGGAAGAAGGCGACGGAGCTGGGTGTGCTCGCGGGCACCGTCAAAGCCACTGGTCCGGGCATCGTACTCACGGTCGATGATCCCCAAGGGCAGGTGAAGGCGGATATGCTGCTGGACACCCTGCAGGAACTTCGAGCGGCCGGGGCGGAGGCGATTCAGATCAACGATGTGCGCGTGGTGGTCAGCACCTACTTCACCGACGTGCCCGGCGGTGGGGTGCAGATCGACGGGAAGAAGGCCTCCCAGCCCTACCGGTTCACCGTCGTCGGGAACCCGCAGGACCTGACACCCGCGCTGAACATCCCGGGAGGGGTCGTCCGCACGCTGGAGAACAACCAGGCGCGGGCGACGATCACCCAGCAGCAGAAGGTGGTCGTGGACGCCGTCGTGGACCTGAAGACGCCGCAGTTCGCCAAGCCGGCCTCGAAGTGACGCGGCGCCCGACGAACGGCCCGTCACGTGCGGGCGGCACCCGGTGCGGGGTTCCGCCGCGGCGTGGGCGAGACTGGTCCGTACCGGTCCCCGGGAGAGCGCCGGGGCGCACCGGGGAATCAAGAGCCGGAGCACCAAGAGCCGGAGCATCAAGAACCGGAGCACCAAGAGCAGCAGCACCAACAGTCGGAGTACCACTCCAGCAGGCTCCGGCCACAGCCGGCCGCACAGCCTGTCCGAGGTTCTCACCCTGCCCCGCGGGCGGGTCTGTCACACGCAAGGGGATTCGCCCGTGAGTTTCTTCTCGAAGTTGTTCGGTCGCAACAAGGGTCGTGACGCGGCCGCCGTCGAGGCGCCCACCGCACGGCACCGCCGGCCGGAGGACGAGCCCGCCGTGCCGGGCATGCGTCCCGCGCCCGAGGGCGCGCCGTACGGCGGCCAGCCGCTGTTCCGCGACGGCGGCGCGGCGCAGTACGCGGGGAATCCCGCGGGCTACGGCGCGTCGGTTGACCCCTCCGGCGACCCGCGCATAGGTTTCCCGTCAGGACCCTCAACCTCTGGTGGAGGGTTTGCCCCGGACCCGTACGCCGGGCACAACCCGTCGGGTGTGCCGCGCCAGGAGGCTGTGAACATGGCTGGCCCCACTCCGTGCCCAAGGTGCGGCAACCAGAACCCTGCCGCGGCCCGCTTCTGTTCCAACTGCGGCACCGCGCTGCGCGGCGGGCTGCTGCCGGAGGGAGCGGCGGAGACCACCTCGACCATCTCGATCTCCGGCCTGGAGTCCTACGACCCCAACACCACGACCGGCACCGGCGCCACGCCGGCCCTGTCGGCCGAGGTGCTGTCGGCGATCGACGCCCTGCCGCCGGGCTCGGCCCTGCTGATCGTGCAGCGCGGCCCCAACTCGGGCAGCCGCTTCCTGCTGGACTCGGACGTGACCACGGCGGGTCGCCACCCGCAGGGCGACATCTTCCTGGACGACGTGACCGTCTCGCGCCGCCACGTGGAGTTCCGCCGCACGCCGGGCGGCTTCAGCGTGGCCGACGTGGGCAGCCTCAACGGCACCTACGTCAACCGGGAGCGCATCGACGAGGTCCCGCTGAACAACGGCGACGAGGTGCAGATCGGCAAGTACCGGCTGGTGTTCTTCGCCGGCCACAACCGGGGGTACTGAAACCAACGTCGGCAGGAGCCCGAGTGAGTACGAATCCCCCCTCCTCTTCTCTCGGGGCGGCCGCCCCCGCGCCGTCCGGTCCGCAGTCGGACCGGAACGGGCGCGGGGTGGTCGCGGGCCCCAGACAGCCCGTCCGGCCGGAGCGGTCCGGCGGGCGGCGGCGCGGCGGTGACGAACTGCTGAGCATCGGAGCCGTCCTGGCCTTCCTGCGCGACGACTTCCCCGAGGTGACGATCTCCAAGATCCGCTTCCTGGAGGCGGAGGGACTGGTCGAGCCCCAGCGCACGCCCTCGGGGTACCGCAAGTTCAGCCCGGCCGACGTGGAGCGGCTGGCGTACGTCCTGCGGATGCAGCGGGACCACTACCTGCCGCTGCGGGTGATCCGCGAGCACCTGGACGCGATCGAGCGCGGCGAGGCCCCGCCCGCGCTGCCGGCCGCCGACGCCCGGCCCGGGCCGCTGGAGGAGGCGGACCGGGAGCTGGTCGCCTCCGCCGAGGTGGCTTCGGGGGTGCGGCTGGGGCGGGCCGAGCTGCTCGCCGCCGCCGAGGCGGGGGAGCGGGAGCTCGTGGAGTGGGAGTCGTACGGGCTGGTCGCGCCCGGGCCGGACGGCGGGTACGACGGCGAGGCGCTGCAGGTGGCCCGGCTGGTCGCGGAACTGGGCCGCTACGGGCTGGAGCCCCGGCACCTGAGGGCCATGAAGGCGGCCGCCGACCGGGAGATCGCGCTCGTCGAGCAGGTGGTGGCGCCGCTGCGCAGGCACCGCAACCCGCAGACCAGGGCGCATGCGGAGGCCACCGCGAGGGAGCTGGCGACGCTGTCGGTGCGGCTGCACGCGGCGATGGTCCAGGCCGGTCTGCGCGGCCGGGGATAGCCGTCCCGCCGACGGGGCACGGCGCTGACCAGCGGCGTCCCCCCTGCGCTTTCATATCCGGGGTTCGAGCCATAGGGTTGCGTGTGTGAATGAGCTCGACGTCGTGGGTGTCCGAGTGGAGATGCCTTCCAGCCAGCCGATCGTGCTGCTGCGGGAGGTCGGGGGAGACCGGTACCTGCCGATCTGGATCGGCCCCGGCGAGGCGACCGCGATCGCCTTCGCCCAGCAGGGCATGACTCCGGTGCGCCCGCTGACGCACGACCTGTTCAAGGACGTCCTCGAGGCGCTCGGCCAGCAGCTCACCGAGGTGCGGATCACCGACCTGCGCGAGGGCGTGTTCTACGCCGAGCTGGTCTTCTCCGGCGGGGTCGAGGTCAGCGCCCGGCCGTCCGACGCCATAGCGCTGGCCCTGCGGACCGGGACGCCGATCTACGGCAGCGAGGAGGTGCTCGCCGAGGCGGGCATCGCGATCCCGGACGAGCAGGAGGACGAGGTCGAGAAGTTCCGCGAGTTCCTCGACCAGGTGTCGCCCGAGGACTTCGGGGGCAGTGGTCCGCAGTAGCGCGGACGCGGCGGGCGGCGGTCGCGCCCGTCGTTTTGCCAAAAGCCGTCCACCTACCCACACTAGGGGCACGAAAAACCACTCTCCTGAGTGATGCCGTTTGTCCGGCTCGGCGTGGCGATCGTTGACGGGTCATAGGGGACTGCCTACCGTCGTCAGGAGTGGCTGTCCGGGTGGCCGATGCCCGCAGTCGGGTTGCCCGCAGCACGAGTGGACGGAGGTAGGCATGACCAGCACCGGCGATGACGCGGCCGTGGGCGCTCTGTGCGCCGTGCACGTGCCGCGCACCGCTCGCGCCGTGACCGAGCTGCCCAGGATGGGCCGGTTCCCCGCCGTACAGCCGGGACAGCCGGCGATCGAGCGGCTCGCACCGACCTCCGAACTGATCGGCTTCCGAGGGCCGACGGCCTGTGCGGCGGCCGGCATCACGTACCGCCAACTGGACTACTGGGCCCGCACGGGGCTGCTGGAGCCGAGCGTGCGCACGGCGTACCCGGCGACCAGCCAGCGGCTCTACAGCTTCCGTGACGTCCTGCTGCTGAAGATCGTCAAGCGGCTGCTGGACGTCGGCGTCTCGCTGCAGAACATCCGCGTGGCCGTCGCCCATCTGCAGGCGGCGGAGCAGGGCGACCTGGCCGGGCTGACGCTGATGTGCGACGGCGCGACGGTGTACGAGTGCACCACGCCGCAGCAGGTGGTGGACCTGCTGAAGAGCGGTCAGGGGGTGTTCGGCATCGCGGTCGGGGCCGTCTGGCAGGAGCTGGAGCGCACCCTCGGGCGGCTGCACGCCGAGCGGACGGACACCGGCGAGACGCTGGTGGGCCAGGACCCGGGCGACGAGCTCGCGCAGCGGCGCAACCGGGCGGTCTGAGCACGCATCAGCAGTGAGGCCGCGGCCCGGACGGGGAACCGTTCGGGGCCGCGGCCTCGTCGTTCGTCCGTCGGGCGATCGAGGGAGGGCGTGTGAGGGGCGGCACCGGTGTGGTGGGCCTGCTGCGGCGCAGGGCCGGGCAGTGGCGGGTACGGCTGCGGGAGCGGCGGGCGCAGCGGGGGCTGTTCCAGCTGGTGACGGTGTGCTGCTCGCTGGCCCTGGCGCCCAGTGCCTGGCTGTGGTGCACGGCCGGGGACCGGGTGGGCACGGTGGAGAGCGCGCCGTCCGCGCCGGTCGCGGTGGTCTTCGGCGCCGGGCTGGACCAGGGCAGGCCCTCGCCGTACCTGGAGCACCGGCTGGTGGCCGCGCTGGACCTGTACCGGGAGGGGAAGGTGCAGGTGATCCTGGTGACCGGGGACAACGGGCGGGTCGAGTACTCCGAGCCGGACGCGATGTACGACTACCTGACCGAGCACGGGGTGCCCGGTTCGCGGGTGGTGCGGGACTACGCGGGCTTCGACACCTGGGACTCCTGCACCCGGGCGCACCGGATATTCGGGGTGGACCGGGCGGTGCTGGTGAGCCAGGACTTCCACGTCCGCCGGGCGCTGGCGCTGTGCGAGGCGGCGGGCATCCGCTCGTACGCCGTCGGGGTGCCGGAGCTGCACGACGTCACCTGGTGGTACGGCGGGCTGCGGGAGATCCCCGGGGCGGGGAAGGCGGCGCTGAACGCCTGGCTGCGGCCGGACCCGCACTTCCTCGGGCCGAAGGAGGACGGCGTCCCCGAGGCGCTGGCGGAGGCGGGGCGCAGGTAGCCGGGCGGCCGGCGGGCAGGTGGGCGGGCGGACACCGGAGCCGGTGAGCCGCCGTTGTCGTACCCGTGCGCGATGATCGCCGGGTGCGTTCTCTGCCGAGCATCATCCACCTCGACATGGACGCCTTCTTCGCGGCGGTGGAGCAGGCGGCCAAGCCGAGCCTGCGCGGGAAGCCGGTGATCGTGGGCGGGCTCGGCGGGCGCGGGGTGGTCTCGACGGCCTCGTACGAGGCGCGCAGGTTCGGGGTGCACTCGGCGATGCCGATGGCGCAGGCGCGGCGGCTGTGCCCCAACGCGGCGTTCCTGTCGGGCCGGTTCGAGGCGTACCGGCAGAACAGCGAGATCGTGATGGGCCTGCTGAGGCAGCTGTCGCCGCTGGTGCAGCCGCTCAGCCTGGACGAGGCGTTCGTCGACCTGGAGGCCGGTCCGTACGGTCCGGCGCTGGCGGAGGCGGACCACGCCACCGGCGAGCGGCTGGTGACGGCCCTGGGTGAGGACCTGCGGGCGGACATCCACCGGCGCACCGGGCTGACGGGTTCGGTGGGCGCGGCGGGCTCCAAGCTGATGGCGAAGATCGCCTCCGAGCGGGCCAAGCCGGACGGGCTGGTGCTGATCGAGCCCGGGCAGGAGCGCGCGGTGCTCGGGCCGATGCCCGTACGGGCGCTGCCCGGGATCGGGCCGGCCACCGAGCAGGTGCTGCGGCGGGCGGGGCTGAACACCGTGGCGGAGCTCGCGGAGGCGGGCGAGGCGGAGCTGGTGCAGCTGCTGGGGCGGGCGCACGGCGCCGGGGTCTTCCAGATGTCGACGGGGCTGGACGACCGGCCGGTGGTGCCCGACCAGGACGCCAAGTCCGTCTCGGTGGAGGACACCTTCGAGGTGGACCTGGCGGACCGGGACCGGGTGCTGCGGGAGGTGGAGACGCTGGCGGTGCGCTGTGTGCGGCGGCTGCGGGCGGCGGGGCGCTCGGGGCGGACGGTGGTGCTCAAGGTGCGGCGGTTCGACTTCTCGACGCTGACGCGCTCGGAGACCCTGCGCGGGCCCACGGACGACGAGTCGGTGATCGTGGGGACGGCGCGGCGCCTCGCCGAGCAGGTGGACATCACCGGCGGGGTGCGGCTGCTGGGCGTGGGTGTGTCCCAGCTCGCCGACTACACGCAGGAGGACCTGTTCGCGCAGGCGCTGCGGGAGGAGGCGGCGGAGCACACGGAGGAGGCCGAGGCGGAGGCGGTGGAGGAGGAGGCGCCCGAGGCGGTGGTGCGGCGCTGGCACCCCGGGCAGGACGTGGAACACGCGGAGTTCGGGCCGGGGTGGGTGCAGGGCAGCGGGGTCGGGCGGGTGACCGTGCGGTTCGAGACGCCGTGGAGCGAGCCCGGGCGGGTGCGGACCTTCGCGGTGGACGATCCGGCGCTGGAGCCCTCGCGGGCGCTGCCGTTGCGCCGGCCCGAGGACTCCTCCCAGGGGTGAGGCGTCGGGCGCAGGCCCGAGGACTGCTCAGGCGGTTGGGGCGGGACGCGGAACGGCCCCACCCGGTGGGGAGAACCGGGTGGGGCCGTATTGCGTGCCGGCCGGGGTGCGGTCGCGATGCCCTCACGGGCCGCAGCCGGGCCGGGCCTCCGCGCCCTGTCCCTGGGCGCGGAGGTCGGACGCCTCGTCAGGCGTCGGTCTTGGCCAGCTCGGGGCTGGTGTGCTGCGGGGCCGAGCCGTCGGCGGCGACGGCGGTGGCCGGCTTCGCGGAGCGGATCAGGAACGGGACGGCGCCGGCGACGATGCAGACCACGGCGGCGGCCCAGAACGCGTGCTTGAAGGCGTCCAGGGTGGGCAGCGTCAGCGGGATCTGCGGCGGCAGCTTCATGGTGTCGCCGGTCAGGATGGCGGCCATCACGGCGGTGCCGATGGCGCCGCCGACCGTGCGCAGCACGGAGTTCATGCCGTTGGCGATGCCGCTCTGCTCCACCGGGACGGCGCCGTTGATGTAGGCGGGCATCGCGGAGAAGGCCAGGCCGATGCCGAGGCCGAAGATCGCCGAGGCGGTGTAGATGTCGCCCTCGGCGCTGTGCCGCAGGGCCAGGTAGGCCATGGCGACGGCGCCGAGCACACCACCGGCGACGAGCGGCAGACGCGGGCCGCGGCGGGCGATCAGCAGGGCGCCGAGCGGGGCGGCCACCATCGAGCCGAGGGCCGAGGGCAGCAGCATGATGCCGGCGTGCAGGACGCTCGCGGTGAAGCCGTAGTGGGCGATCTTGTCCGGGGCCTGGGCGAAGTTGCTGATGACCATGAACGAGCCGTACATGCCGAAGCCGATGAGCAGGCCGGACAGGTTGGTGAAGGCCACGGCGGGGCGGGACATCATCTTCATGTCGACCAGCGGGTGCGCGACCTTGGTCTCGATGATCCCCCAGACGAGGGCGACCACGGCGGCCACGGCGAAGAGGCCGAGGGTCTTGGTGGAGGTCCAGCCCCAGTGGTTGCCCTGGCTGACGGCGACGAGCAGGGCGGAGAGCCAGGCGGCGAGGGTGAGCGCGCCGAGCGGGTCGGCGCCGCCCTCCTTGTCGGTCACCGGGTCGGAGGGGACGCGGAAGGCGACCAGGGCGATGGCGAGCAGGCCGAAGGCCAGGCCCATCCAGAAGATCGACTTGTAGTTCCAGTGCTCCAGCAGGAGACCGGTGGCGACCAGGCCGAGGCCGGAGCCGACGCCCATCGAGGCGGAGATGGCGGCGACGCCGCCGGTGACCTTGTGCCGGGGCAGTTCGTCGCGGACGATGCTGATCGCCAGCGGCATCACGCCACCGCCGGCGCCCTGCAGGACGCGGGCGACGACCAGCCAGGTGAAGGAGTGGGTGCCGACCGCCAGCGCCGAGCCCGCGACCAGGCCGACCAGCGAGATCAGCAGCATCGGCTTGCGGCCCCGGAGGTCGCCGAAGCGGCCCAGGAGGGGAGTCAGCACGGCGGCGGAGAGCAGGTTGGCGGTCATCAGCCAGGTGATGTTGGAGCCGGAGACGTCCAGTTCCTTGGCCAGCGAAGGCAGGATCGGGACGACGGCGGTCTGGATCACGCTGAACGACAGCATCGCCAGGATGAGGGCCGGCAGGACCCGGGCGGTGCTCTGCTTCTCGGCCGCGATGGTGGGCTTGAGTGCCTCACTCACGGTTGCTTCCTCCCGTACATAGTGAATGAACTGAAGTAACGATGCCGGGAGATAGTTAAGAGTGTCAAATATCGAGTGGTTAAGCTTTGGCAAAGGAGAACGGCCGGGCCGGTCCCGGCATGCGACAGGGCCCCGGACCGGGTGGTCCGGGGCCCTGGTGGCGAACCGTCAGGACAGGGGCCGCATCGCCGCCGCCGGGCGGGAGCCGTCCACGGCCGGGACGCCCGCGGCCGGGAGGTCGGGGGCGGGGGCTCCGGGGGTGGAGTCCTGGACCTCGACGTGCTCGCGGCGCAGCTCGTCCCGGACGACCTCCTCGTCCGTGTAGCGCTCGACGACCAGCCGGACCCGCTCGATCGGGGCGAGGTACTTGCGGACCACCGGGCGCTCCTCGCGCAGGGTGACCTCCTCCACCGCCTCGGCGATCTCCTTCTCCGTCAGCGAGGCGCGCTCGGCCTCGCTCACCGGCATCCGCTCCACCCGCACGCGTTCGCGCACCACCGGGACGCGGCGCTCGACCTGCTCGCTGGTCACGTACTTGCGCAGCTTCGCGGTGCCCACGGTGTGCCACTCGGTGGTGATCTCCAGCCGCTCCTCGCGGCAGGTGATCTCCAGCGGGCCGCTGGGCGAGGTGGTGGTGGCCGAGGGGGCCTGGCGCTCGGCGGGGACGGGGGTGACGGGCTGCGGCTTGGGCTCGGCCACCGGGGCGGTGGTGGTGGCAGCGGCGGGCGCGGGGGTGCTGAGGGTCCGCACGTTGGCCTCCGGGGCGGTGCTGGTGGTCGTGGTGGTCGTGGTGCTCGACGTCATGGCGCCGGGTGTCATGGCGCCGGGTGTCATGGTGTTCGGCGTCGTGGTGTTCGGCGTCATGGCGCTGGGCGTCGTGGTCGAGGGGGCGGGAGCGGTCGCGAGGGCCGCGGCGGGCTCGGGGGAGTGGAAGGCCCGCGGGGAGGCGGTCGCGGCGGCCGCCGCAGTGGTGCCGAAGTCCAGGTCGGGTTCCGCGGCCAGGCGGGAGGGTTCCGGCGCCGGGTGGCCGTCCACCGGGGTGTCGAGGCCGTAGTAGCGGTAGAGCTGGAGCTCCTGGGCGGGCGACAGGTGCTGGCCCACGCCGAAGTCCGGGGACTCCTTGACCAGCGACTTGTCGTACGGCACCCGCAGTTCGTCGCCCGAGAACTCGCTGGTGGTCAGCGGGACGAAGGCGTCCCGGCCGAAGATGCCCGTCCGGACGGCGGCCCACTCGGGCCGGCCGGTGGCGTCGTCCAGGTACACCTCGTCGACGGTGCCGATCTTGTCTCCGTTGCGGTCGACCGCCTTGTGGCCGATGAGGTCCCGGGGGTCGATGTCGGTCTGCACTCATTCCTCCAGTGCGCTGCGCCTGCGGAACTCCCGCAGGTACGGCGGCCGGAGCGCCCTGACCGTCCGCCTCTTCACACCCAAGGGCATCCGCCGCAGGGGCGCGAGCGGGGTGCGGCCGGACGGGCTGCGCGCTGGGCCGTCCGGGCGATCGCCGATGCCACGCGCGTAGACCATGAGTGACCTGACGCACCCGTGATGGGAGGGCCTCCCGCTGGTACCCTGGGCCCCGACCGCCGAGCCCGCGCGGGAGAGTCCCCGCCAGTGAAAACCGCTGGTAGGGGCGCCGAAGGAGCAACTCCTCCCCGGAATCTCTCAGGCATCCGTACCGTGCGGGATAGGTCACTCTGGAAAGCAGGGCAGGAGCGCCGGCGCGGGAGCCGACACCACCACCCTCACCGACGGTGCAAGCCAGACGCGGCGCCCACAGCGCTGCGTACGGGTGAAGCTCTCAGGTCCCGATGACAGAGGGGGAGGCCCGCCGGGTGCGCCCGCCCGAGGCCGAACCGCTGTCACCAGCGGCTCAGCCGGCCGGCGTGCGTGCCCCCCGGTCCGTGACCAGGAGACCACCATGAACGCCCAGCCGAACGCGGGACGCCCCACCGGCGCCCCGACCCTCACCGAGCTTGAGCTGGCCAGCCCCTTCGAGAACCGTCACATCGGGCCCGATGCGGACGCTCAGGAGAAGATGCTGGCGTCGGTCGGCTACAGCTCGCTGGACGAGCTCGCCGCCACCGCCGTTCCCGAGGCCATCCGTTCCATCACCGGACTGGACCTGCCCGCCGGGCGCTCCGAGGCCCAGGTCCTCGCCGAGCTGCGTGAGCTGGCCGGCCGCAACCAGGTCCTCCAGCCGATGATCGGCCTGGGCTACTACGGCACCTTCACCCCGCCGGTCATCCTGCGCAACGTCATGGAGAACCCGGCCTGGTACACCGCCTACACGCCGTACCAGCCGGAGATCTCCCAGGGCCGCCTGGAGGCGCTGCTCAACTTCCAGACCCTGGTCTCCGACCTGACCGGGCTGCCGACCTCCGGCTCCTCGCTGCTGGACGAGGGCACCGCGGCCGCCGAGGCGATGGCGCTGGCCCGCCGCGTCACCAAGGTCAAGGGCGGCGTCTTCCTGGTCGACGCGGAGACCCTGCCGCAGACCGTCGCGGTGATCAACACCCGGGCCCTGCCGACCGGCGTCGAGGTCGTCGTCGCCGACCTGTCCGAGGGCATCCCGGCCGAGATCGCCGAGCGCGGCGTCTTCGGCGTGCTGCTCCAGTACCCGGGCGCCACCGGCGTCGTGCGCGACCTCGCCCCGGTGATCGAGCAGGCGCACGGCCTGGGCGCGATAGTCGCCGTCGCCGCCGACCTGCTGGCGCTGACCCTGCTCAAGTCCCCGGGCTCGCTGGGCGCCGACATCGCCTGCGGCACCTCGCAGCGCTTCGGCGTGCCGATGGGCTTCGGCGGCCCGCACGCCGGCTACCTGTCGGTGCGCGCCGAGTACGCCCGCTCGCTGCCCGGCCGCCTGGTCGGCGTCTCCGTGGACGCGGACGGCAACCGCGCCTACCGCCTGGCCCTGCAGACCCGCGAGCAGCACATCCGCCGCGAGAAGGCCACCAGCAACATCTGCACCGCCCAGGTGCTGCTCGCCGTCATGGCCTCGATGTACGCCGTCTACCACGGCCCGGACGGCCTGGCGGACATCGCCCGCCGCACCCACCGCTACGCGGCCGCCCTCGCCGAGGGCCTGCGGGCTGGCGGCGTCGAGCTGCTGCACGGCGAGTTCTTCGACACCGTCACCGCCGTCGTCCCGGGCCGCGCCGGCGAGATCGCCGCCGCCGCCCGCGCCCAGGGCATCAACGTCTACCAGGACGGCGAGGACCGGATCTCGGTCTCCACCGACGAGACCACCACCCGTGAGCACCTGGCCGGCGTCTGGGCCGCGTTCGGCGTCCCCGCGGTCGAGGTGGCCGAGGCCGCCGAGACGCTGCCCGCCGCGCTGCTGCGCGAGGATGAGTACCTCACCCACCCGGTCTTCCACAGCCACCGCTCCGAGACCGCCATGCTGCGCTACCTGCGCCGCCTCTCGGACCGCGACTACGCGCTGGACCGCGGCATGATCCCGCTGGGCTCCTGCACCATGAAGCTCAACGCGACCACCGAGATGGAGGCCGTGACCTGGCCGGAGTTCGGCCAGCTGCACCCCTTCGCGCCGATCGACCAGGCCCAGGGCTACCTGACCCTGATCCGTCAGCTGGAGCAGCAGCTCGTCGAGGTCACCGGCTACGACGCCGTCTCGATCCAGCCGAACGCCGGCTCCCAGGGCGAGTTCGCCGGCCTGCTGGCCGTGCGCGCCTACCACCACGCCAACGGTGACGCCCAGCGCGACGTCTGCCTCATCCCGTCCTCGGCGCACGGCACCAACGCCGCCTCCGCGGTGATGGCCGGCATGCGCGTCGTCGTCGTGAAGACCCTGGTCGACGGCGACGTGGACGTCGACGACCTCAAGGCCAAGATCGAGAAGCACCGCGACAACCTCGCCGTGCTGATGGTCACCTACCCGTCGACCCACGGCGTGTACGAGACCCAGATCACCGAGATCTGCGCCCTGGTGCACGAGGCCGGCGGCCAGGTGTACGTGGACGGCGCCAACCTGAACGCCCTGGTCGGCCTCGCCAAGCCGGGCAAGTTCGGCGCGGACGTCTCGCACCTGAACCTGCACAAGACCTTCTGCATCCCGCACGGCGGCGGCGGCCCGGGCGTTGGCCCGGTCGCGGTGCGCGCCCACCTGGCGCCGTACCTGCCCAACCACCCGCTCCAGCCGGAGGCCGGCCCGGCCACCGGCGTCGGCCCGATCTCGGCCGCGCCGTGGGGCTCGGCGGCGATCCTGCCGATCTCCTGGGCGTACGTCCGGCTGATGGGCGGCGAGGGCCTCAAGCGCGCGACCCAGGTCGCCGTGCTGAACGCCAACTACATCGCCAAGCGCCTGGCCCCGCACTTCCCGGTGCTCTACACCGGCCCGGGCGGGCTGGTCGCCCACGAGTGCATCATCGACCTGCGTCCGCTGACGAAGGAGACGGGCGTGACGGTGGACGACATCGCCAAGCGCCTGATCGACTACGGCTTCCACGCGCCGACGATGTCCTTCCCGGTGGCCGGCACGCTGATGATCGAGCCGACCGAGTCCGAGGACCTGCACGAGATCGACCGGTTCTGCGACGCGATGATCGAGATCCGCGGCGAGATCGAGAAGGTCGGCTCGGGCGCGTGGGCGGCCGAGGACAACCCGCTGCGCAACGCCCCGCACACCGCGGCCGAGCTGGCCGACGAGTGGGCGCACGGCTACACGCGGCAGGAGGCCGTCTTCCCGGCGGGCGTCAACCCGGCGGACAAGTACTGGCCGCCGGTGAGCCGGATCGACGGCGCGTACGGCGACCGCAACCTGGTCTGCTCCTGCCCGCCGCTGGACGAGTACGGCGTCTGACCGGCAGGTGCGTGTGAGGCGGGGCCCCGGCGAATCGGTTCGCCGGGGCCCCGCCCGCTTCGCTTCGCGTGGTTTCGCTTCGCTTCCGTAGGGTCGGCGGCTGCTCCGCACTGTTCCTTCGGGCTGTTCCTTCGGGCCGTTCGGTCGGGCCGTTCGGTCGGGCCGCGTCGTGGTCAGGCCGCGTGGGCGACCGGGCGGCGCGGGGCGATCACCCGGCCGTCGGGCAGCAGCTCTCCGGTGTCCTCGAAGAGGACGACGCCGTTGCAGAGCAGGCTCCAGCCCTGCTCCGGGTGGCAGGCCACCGGTACGGCGGCTTCGCGGTCCTCGGACTCGGCCGATGGGCACTCAGGACGGTGCTGGCACATACGCGTACCCTCGCTTCGCTCTGCGATCCTCCCCGTGGAGCGGTCGCCCGGCGAGTGTGTCTCCGGGTGCCGCCGCGGTGGCCGGATTCTGTCCATGTGCCGACCAGGTGTTGACCGGCACTCAAGTGGGTAGGACAGGTGGTCCTTCCACGCTGGTTCCCAGTGTCGGCATCCCGGGACGTGCGCGCAGGGATTTGGTGACATGCGCCACAACTCCCGGGTAGAGATCACCCGTTCAGGTGGTCCGAGGGGGAAAAGACGTACGGGTGGGCCAGGCCTGGCATGGCCCGAAGAGGCCATGCGGAGTAGCCCGAAAGGGTGAGAGGCCGTCCGAGTGGCCGTCGAGCGGGCCTCGATCGGACGTCGAGCGGGCACGGCTGCGGGCCGCCGGGCGGGGTGCCCGGCGGCCCGTGCGGTTGCGTGGTCGGCTCAGGGGGAGCCGAGTAGCAGGGGCCTTGCCGTCAGGGGTGCGCGGGCGAGCAGGGGGAGCAGGTCGGCCGCCGGGTAGGCGCGGTGGGCGGTGACGCCGAGCGGGGCCGGGGCGAGTGGGATCAGCAGGTCGGCGGACGGGTCGGCCTCGGGGCTGTGCAGCCACAGGGCCGTCGCGTACTGGCCGGGGAAGGTCAGTAGCCGGGGCCGGCGCTGGGCGCGGGAGCCCTGGGCGATCTGCCACGCCTGGCGCAGCGCCCGGACCGTCGAGTCGAGGTACGGGCCGGCGGTGAAGTGGGAGAAGGTGTGCCCCTCGGCGCTCTGCACCACCTCCGCGGCGGCGGCCACCTCGGCACCGTCCTTGATCAGGAAGCGCCAGCCCGTGCGGCGGGCGGCGGAGAGTTCGGCCCGGGGGCCGTCCAGGACGTGGACGGCGAGCGGGTGGGCGGGCAGCAGGGGGCCGGTCGGATGGAGCAGCGCGGCGGCGGCCGGTTGGCGCAGCGCGGTCTCCGAGTCGAGCGCCCCCAGGACGGCGCGCAGCGCGCTCGGCGGGGGCTGGGGGGTCTGCAGAGTCATGGCGGGGTCCGCCCTCCGTGCGAGATCGGCGTGCGAGTGCGGCATACCGGCGTGGCGCGGGTGCGTCGGCGTTGACGGGAGCCTGGCCGTGTCCGGTTGTGCAGGATCGCGGTGCCGGCGCTGTCGCCGCCGTCGACGAGGGGCTCGGGGCGGGAACGGGCGACCGGCCGGTGCGCTGTGCGAATACCTTCGAACAGGTGCGCAGGGTGACCTGTTTATCACAGGCGGTGGCCTCGGGCAAGTTGGCAGATTTGGTGAATCCGCGTCAGTTGCCTTGCATTGCAAGCCAGTAGAGCCATTCGGGTATCGATCTTCGAGGTGGGCATGATGCTGTGGCACGGTCGGTCGACGGGTGGTTCAGGAGGAGGGGAACCGTGGGCGAGAAGGTCGTGGCCACACGAGCGGATCTGGCGGACCGGCAGTTGTACCGGCGCAAGCTCCAGGCATGCCAGGACGCGCTCGGGCGGATGCTGAGCGAGAACCGCTTCGACCGGCCCCGCGCCGTGATGGGCCTGGAGATCGAGCTCAACCTGGCCGACGACCAGGGCCTGCCGGTGATGCACAACGCGCAGGTGCTCAGCGCGATCGGCTCCAGCGACTTCCAGACCGAGCTCGGCCGGTTCAACATCGAGGTCAACATCGCGCCGCACCGGCTCTGCGGGCACGTCTTCGAGGACCTGCGCGAGGAGATCGACACGGGCCTGCGCTACGCCGACCGCCGGGCTGCCGAGGCCGGGGCCAGGATCGTCATGGTGGGCATCCTGCCGACCCTGGAGCACGGCCACACCGGGCTGGACGCGATGAGCGGCAACCAGCGCTACAGCCTGCTCAGCGACCAGATCCTGGCCGCCAGGGGCGAGGAGATCGCCCTGGACATCGAGGGGGTCGAGCACCTCCAGCTGGAGTCGATCACCATGGTCGCCGAGGCGGCCGCGACCTCCCTGCAACTGCACCTCCAGGTGACCCCGCAGCGGTTCTCCTCGGTCTGGAACGCCGCCCAGGCGATCTGCGGCCCGCAGCTGGCGCTCGGCGCCAACTCGCCGTTCCTGTTCGGGCGGGAGCTGTGGCGCGAGACCCGCCCGGTGCTCTTCCAGCAGGCCTGCGACACCCGCTCGGCGGAGCTCAAGGCGCAGGGCGTGCGCCCGATCACCTGGTTCGGCGAGCGCTGGGTGGACTCGGCCTACGACCTGTTCGAGGAGAACCTGCGCTACTTCCCGGCGCTGCTGCCGATCTGCGACGACGAGGACCCGCTGAAGGTGCTGGCCTCCGGCGGCGCGCCCAGGCTCGCCGAGATGCGGCTGCACAACGGCACCATCTACCGCTGGAACCGGCCCGTCTACGACGTCTCCGGCGGGGTGGCGCACCTGCGGGTGGAGAACCGTGCGCTGCCGGCCGGGCCGACGGTGGCCGACACCCTCGCCAACGCGGCCTTCTACTACGGGCTGGTGCGGGTGCTCGCCGAGCAGCCCCGGTCGGTGTGGACGCGGCTGCCGTTCGAGAAGGCGGACGAGAACTTCCGCCAGGGCGCCCGCTACGGCATCGACGCGGTGTTCCAGTGGCCGCGCTCCGGGCGGGCGGGGCGCGGCGGCGGGCTCGCCACCGTCCCGGCCGTCGACCTGGTGCTGGACGAGCTGCTGCCGATGGCCCACCAGGGGCTGGACGAGTGGGGCGTCGAGCCCGGCGACCGGGACCGGTACCTGGGCATCATCGAGCAGCGCTGCCTGCGCCGCACCAACGGCGCCTCCTGGCAGAGCGCCACCTTCCACCGGCTGCGCGAGCGGTACGGGATGGACCGGCCGACCGCGCTCGCCGCGATGACCCGGCGCTACGCCGAGCACATGCGCACGGGGGAGCCGGTGCACACCTGGCCGGTGGGCTAGGGGGTCCGTTCGGGAGCCTGTGTCAGGATGATCGTTCCTGCGGCTGGTCGGCCGTGGGGACGACCGTCCTTCTGGAGCCCCCGTGACCACCGTCCCGACCGAGCCGGAGACCGAGAGGGTGAGCCGCCGGCTGCTCGGTGTGGAACTGCTGATCGTGCTGGCGCTCTCGCTCGGGGCCAGCGGGGTCAGCGCGCTGATCAGCTTCGCGGGCTCGCTCACCGAGCCGATCAAGCTGGGCCAGCAGGTCGCCACCCTCAACGGGTCGCGGGCGCCGGGGCGGCCCTGGCTGGACCTGGTGTGGCAGCTCTACTACATCGGTCGTGGCCTCGCACCCGTCGTGCTGGTGGGCTACCTGCTGGTGCGCGAGGGCGTTTCGCTGCGGGTGCTGGGCTTCGACCTCGGGCAGAAGCTGCGCGACCTCGGCCGGGGCGCGGCGGTGGCGGCGGCGATCGGCGGCTCCGGGCTGGTGCTGTACCTGGCCTCGCAGGCGGCCGGGTACAATCTGACGGTGGCGCCGTCCGGGCTGCCGGACGTGTGGTGGCGGGTGCCGGTGCTGGTGATGTCGGCCTGGCAGAACGCGATCCTCGAGGAGGTCATCGTCCTCGGCTACCTGCTGCGCCGGCTGAGCCGGCGGGGGTGGTCCTGGCCGGCGACGCTGGTGGCGAGCTCGGTGCTGCGCGGCTCGTACCACCTGTACCAGGGCGTCGGCGGGCTGGTCGGCAACATGGTGATGGGGGCGGTGTTCTGCCTGCTGTACCGGCGCTGGGGGCGGGTGATGCCACTGGTGGCGGCGCACGCGCTGATCGACACGGTGGCCTTCGTCGGGTACGCGCTGCTGGCCGGGCACGTCAGCTGGCTGCCGACCCCCTGACGCCCCCGAGCACCTGCTCGCGCGGCGGGTGGGTGAGCAGCCGTTCGACGTGGTGGCGTTCCAGGCCCTGGCCGGGGTCGATGCGCAGCAGCAGGCGGTCGCGGCGCCAGAGGGAGTTGCGCACCAGCCGGGTCGGGATGACGTCGTCGACCCAGGCGAAGGGGCGCCCGGCGGCGTAGCGCAGCAGCGGGGCCCACTTGGCGGCGGAGAACAGCTCCATCAGGGGGACGCGCGGGTCCCCGGGCTGGGGGACGTAGTCGGTGAAGCGGACCACCGGGAGGGGGTCGAGGCCGATCGCCGGGGCGATGTGCTCGTTGGCGTGGTCCTCCCAGGTGGTCGCCCAGACGAGTTCGTAGGTCTCGGCGAGTGTGCGCAGCCAGCGGCCGTGGCGGTCGCTGAGCAGGACGGTGTAGCCGAGCAGGGTGTGGGTGTCGAATCCGGCGTCCGGGTGCGGGCAGACCGGGTTCAGCACCCCGTCGACGTCCAGGAACAGCAGTGGCTTCGGCACCGGAGGCCCCCCAGGAACGGTGGTGGTGTTCACCTGGTCGGACGTCCCAGGGGCACCACCGGTTGCTCACGGGCTGGCGCACGCGGGGCGCACGGGGCGCTCACGGCGCGGTCGCCCGCTCGCGCGCGACCTCCGTTGCGTCGGTCGTGCCCCGCCTGCTGAGGCGGCGGACCTGGGGGTCGACCAGGACGGCGGCGCTGAGCACCAGGCACAGCGCGGCGCAGGCCCACAGGGCGCCGTTCAGGCCGAGGGCGGCGGCGGCCGGGCCGGCCAGGGCGGTGCCGACGGGGGAGAGCGAGTAGGAGCCGAGCTCGTCGTAGGCGACGATCCGGGAGAACGCCTCCTCGGGGATCTCCTGCTGGAGGGCGACCATCCAGTTGACGCCGAAGACGGTGACGCCGACCCCGGCGAGGAACATCGCCGCGGTCAGGACGGACAGGGGCGCGTTCGCCGCCAGTGCCAGCGCGGGCACGCCGAACAGGAAGACGCCCCAGTTGCCGACCAGCAGCAGGCGGCGGGGGCGCCAGCGGGCCATCAGCACCCCGGCGGCCACCAGGCCCGTGCCGAACGCGGCCATCGCCAGGCCCCAGCTTCCCGCGCCGCCGAGCCGCTCCTCGGCGACCACCGGCCCGTACACCGACTCGACGGCGCCGGTGCAGGCGACCAGGACGGAGAACTGCAGGACGATCCCCCAGAGCCAGCGGCGGGAGGCGAACTCCCGCCAGCCCTCGTGCAGGTCCCGCAGCATGCTGCTGCCGCCGGGGGCGGGGGCCGTCTCGGGTTCGAGGAGGAAGCGCAGGGAGGCGGCGATCAGGAAGCACAGGGCGTCCACGGCGAGGACCCAGCCCGGGCCCACGGCGGTGGTGAGCGCCCCGCCGAGGGCGGCGCCGCCGATCTGGGAGGCGTTCAGGCCCATCCGGAAGACCGAGAACGCCTTGGCGGCGTACTCCTGGGGGACGGCCTGCATGATCATGCCGCCGGAGGCGGGGGAGTAGAGGGCGTACCCGGCGCCGCCGGCCGCGGAGAGCACCAGCAGCTGCCACAGCTGTACGTTCCCGGCCAGGACCAGGGCGGCCAGGACGGCCTGGGCGAGGCCGCTGAACAGGTTGGCGCCGACCATGATGCGGTGGCGGGGGAAGCGGTCGGCGAGGGCGCCGCCGAGGACCAGCAGCAGGACGGTGGGCACCAGGCGGGCGGCGGTGACGTAGCCGACCTCGGTGGCGGAGCCGCCGTTGCCGAGGACGGCGAACGCGGTGGCGATGGGGGCGCCGGCGTTGCCGAGGCCGCTGACGACGGTGGCCGTGGTCTGGATGCGGAAGTTGCGGCTCGCCCAGGCGTATCGGCGGCCCTGGGAGGGGGAGGCGGTGGAGTCGGGAGAGGTGGAGTCGGGGGTCGGCACCCGGTGACTATGGCCTGGGTTCGTACAGCTGTCTATCGGGTTTTCGGGCCTGGCCGGGAAGGTCGGGGAAAGGGCTCAACCCAGGTGGCCGGAGAGGAAGGTGAGGGTGCGGCGCCAGGCGATCCGGGCCTGGAGCGGGTCGTAGGTGCCGATCAGGTTCTCGTCGTTCATGAAGGCGTGGCCGGCCGGGTAGAAGTGGAACTCGGGGCGGACGTCGGTCGCCTCGCCGATGCGGATCGCCGCCTCGTCGACCACGGGCATCGGCAGCGAGCCGTCCAACTCGCCGAAGTGGCCGAGGACATGGGCGGTCAGGCCGCGGTAGTCGAAGTCCGGGTCGGGCGGCAGGCCGTAGAAGGGCACCACCGCGGCCACCCGGTCGCCCTCGTGGGCGGCGAGCAGCAGGGCGAAGCCGCCGCCCATGCAGAAGCCGACGGCGCCGACCGCGTCGCCCACCACGCCGTCCTGGGCGAGCAGGAAGCCGACCGCGCCGGAGAGGTCCTCCACGGCCCGCTCGACGGGCAGTTCGCGCTTGAAGCGGGCCGCCTCGGTGCGGTCGTGGGTGGTGGTGCCGCCGAAGAGGTCGGGGGCGAGGACGGTGAACCCCTCGGCGGCGAGGCGGTCGGCCGTCGCCGCGACGTGCGAGGTCAGGCCCCACCACTCCTGCACCAGCACCAGGCCCGGGCCGACGCCCCGCGGCGGGCGGGCCAGATAGCCGTGCGCGGTACGGCCGTTGCTCGGGAAGGTGACGTTCTGCCGGGATCCGCCCTGGTCAGGCATGGCTTCCTCTCGGTGGCTCGGGCCGTGTGCGGCGGGGCTCGGTGGGCACTAGAGGCTCCTAGCCCATCTCCTCCAGGGCGCGGCCCTTGGTCTCCTTGATGCAGAAGGCCACGAACGGGATGGAGAGCAGCGCGAAGGCGGCGTAGACGACGTACGTGGCGGAGAGGTTCCAGTCGGCGAGGTCCGGGAAGCTGACGGTGATGGCCCAGTTGGCGAGCCACTGGGCCGAGGCGGCCACCGACAGGGCCAGCGCCCGGATGCGGTTGGGGAACATCTCGCCGAGCAGCACCCACACCACCACGCCCCAGGAGAAGGCGAAGCAGAGGACGAACACATGGGCGGCGACCAGGGCGACGGTGGCGTGGGTGTCGTCCAGGGTCGCGGTGTCGCCGGTGCCGTTGCGGTAGGAGAACGCCCAGGCGGCGGTGCCCAGCGCGGCCGCCATGCCGATCGAGCCGGCCAGCGCCAGCGGCTTGCGGCCGATGCGGTCCACCAGGGCCATCGCGATCACCGTGCCGATCACGTTGATGATCGAGGTGGAGAGGCTGATCAGCAGGGAGTTGGACTCGTTGATGCCCACCGACTGCCACAGGAAGGAGGAGTAGTAGAAGATCACGTTGATGCCGACGAACTGCTGGAACACCGAGGCGCCGATGCCGACCCAGACGATCGGCAGCAGGCCGAAGCGCCCGCCCAGCAGGTCCCTGAGCCGCGGTTTGTGGGCCGACTCCAGCACCCCGCGGATCTCCGCCACCCGGGCGTCGAGGTCCACGTCCTCGCCCTCGACCTCCACCAGCACCTTGCGGGCCTGCGCCTCGCGGTGGTCGGCGATCAGGAAGCGCGGGGACTCGGGGATGGACAGCGCCATCAGGCCGTACACCAGGGCCGGGACGGTCTCCACGCCGAGCATCCACTGCCACGCCTGGATGCCGCCGAGGTGGCCGGTGGACTCGCCCCCGGCGGCCTGGTTCAGCGCCCAGTTCGCCAGCTGGGAGACGGTGATGCCCAGCACGATGGCCATCTGCTGGAAGGAGGCCAGCCGCCCGCGGTAGGCGGTGGGGGCGACCTCGGCGATGTAGGTGGGCGCGATCACCGAGGCGATGCCGATCGCGACGCCGCCCACCACGCGCCAGGTGGCCAGGGTCTCGATGTTCGGCGGGAACATCGAGCCGATGCCGCTGGCCGCGAACAGCGCCGCGGCCAGCAGCATCGTGCGCACCCGGCCCAGGTGGTCGGCCAGGCGGCCGGCGACCACCGCGCCGGCGGCCGAGCCGAGCAGCGCGATGGCCACCACGAAGGCGGTGGTGCCGTGGCCCACCGCGAAGTGCTTCTGGATGCCCGTCACGGCGCCGTTGATCACCGCGCTGTCGTAACCGAACAGGAAGCCGCCCATCGCGGCGGCCGCGGAGATGAACACCACGTGGCCGAGGTGGGCCTCGCCGGCCCGGTGGCTGGTGGATGTGGACAAGCGCGCTCCCCGAGTGGACGGGCCCGCTCCTACGGCCGAGTGGGCAGGATTCGTCTCACATTCGAGCAGCGGAGCCGGTCCCGCGCCCCACGGCGGGGCCCGATCGGGTGACGCCGCCTCAGCCGGACGTGTTCGCGGCCTCCGTGCGCCGCTGGTGACGGCGCAGCAGCTGGGTGCGGGCGCCGGCGTACTGGTCGCGGGCGCGGCCGGGGCCCTCGGCGCGTTCGGCGAGCAGGCCGGCGATGGCGTGCTGCTCCTCGGGGCGCTTCTTGTCGTCGTACTTGAACTTGGCCCGGACCTCGCGCACGCTCAGCCGCAGCCCCCGCATGCCGGGCAGCTGGCGGGCCAGCTCGCCCTCGCCGGGCACGACGCGGACCTCGGGCGTCTCCGGCTGGAAGTGCGCCAGCTGGCGGTTGAGGAGCTCCGCCTTGGCGGCGGGGGACTCCACGATCTCGGCGGTGCAGTGGAAGTGCACGGAGGCGTAGTAGCTGGTGGGCGTGCCCGGGGCGCCGCGCCAGTGGCCGGGGGCGAAGGCGTAGCCGTCGGTGACGGCGAGGGTGACGTGCGGGTCGGCGCGGACGGCGGCCAGCAGCGGGTTGGGCGCGGCGAGGTGGAGCAGGATCTCGCCGCGGTCGGCGTCCAGGAGGAAGTGGGTGGGGACGAGGACCGGGCCCTCGCCGGGCCCGCCGTTGGCGGCGAGCAGGCCGAAGTCGCGGCCCTCGGCGAGCCAGTCGCGCCATTCCCGCTCGTCGCCGCGGTCCCAGGAGCGGATCAGCATGGGGGCTCTCCCTGGTCAGCGGGGGTAGGCGCTCAGGTGCGCGGGCAGCGGGACGGCGGTGTGGGCGGCGGGCTCGGGGGCGCCGTGCACGGTGGTGACCGGGATCAGGCCGGCCCAGTGGGGCAGGTCGAGGTCCTCCGGGTCGTCGTTGGCGCCGTCCTGGCGGGTCTTGGCGGAGACCTCGTCCAGGTCGAGGCGTATGACGGCGGTGGCGGCCAGCTCCTTGGGGTTGGCCGGGCGGACCTCGGCGGAGCGGCCGGGGACGGTGTGGTCGACCAGCGCGGCCAGGGCGACGTCCAGCTCCTCGGGGTCGGTGACCTGGTACGCGGTGCCGTGGGCGACGACCGAGCGGAAGTTCACCGAGTGGTTGAAGGCGGACTTGGTCAGCACCAGGGCGTCGACCAGGGTGACGGTGACGCAGACGGGCAGGCCCTGCTCGCCGGAGGCGCCGCGCAGGGGGCGGCTGCCGGTGGAGCCGTGGATGTAGAGCCGGCTGCCGACCCGGGCGAAGATCGTGGGCAGGACGACCGGGGCGTCGTTGGCGACGAAGCCGAGGTGGCAGATGTAGGAGGCGTCGAGGATGGCGTGGATGGCCTCCTGCTCCCAGGTGGCGCGGTCCTTGTAGCGCGTGGGGGTGGTGCGGGGGGTACGGGAGTAGCCGGGCGCGCCCGCCGTGGTGTCTGCTGTGTGGACCGACATGACAACCTCTATGTACTAGTGCATAATCTACTTTGTGCTAGGAGACTATCCGCTGAAAGGGCGACGCGCCAGTGAGATCGCGGCCCACATCGAACAGGGAGTCAGCCGGGGTCTGATCGCCCCCGGCGCCGCGCTGCCCCCGCTGCGCGACCTCGCCGCCGAACTCGGCGTCAACCCCAACACCGTCGCCGCCGCCTACCGGCTGCTGCGCGACCGCGGGGTGATCGAGACGGCCGGGCGCCGCGGCAGCCGCGTCCTGCCCCGCCCCTCCCTCACCCCCCGCGACCAGATCCAGGTGCCAGTCCCCCCGCACGCGAGGGACCTCTCCACCGGCAACCCGGACCCGGCCCTGCTGCCCGACCTCGGCGCGGCCCTCGCGGCCGCCGCCGAATCCGCCCGCACCTCGCCCGTCCTGTACGGCAGGGCCGCCGCCGTGCCCGAACTCCTCGACCTCGCCCGTGCCTCCTTCGAGGCCGACGCCCTGCCCGGCGGGCCGATCGTCATCGCCTCCGGCTCCCTCGACGCCGTCGAGCGCATCCTCGGCGCCTGGCTGCGCCCCGGGGACGCCGTCGCCGTGGAGGACCCGGGCTGGGGCAGCCTGCTCGACCTGCTGCCGGCCATGGGCCTGCGGCCCGCGCCCGTACGGCTGGACGACGAGGGGCCGCTGCCCGCCTCGCTCGCGGCCGCCCTGGCGGAGGGCGCCCGGGCGGTGGTCGTCACCAGCCGGGCGCAGAACCCGACCGGCGCCGCCCTCACCGCGCGCCGGGCCGAGGAGCTGCGGGCCGTCCTCGCCGGGCACCCCGACGTGGTGCTGATCGAGGACGACCACGGGCACGGCATGGTCGACCAGCCCTACCACCCGCTGGCCGGCTCGGGGCCGCTGCACTGGGCGGTGGTGCGCTCGGCGGCCAAGGCGTACGGGCCCGACCTGCGGCTGTCCGTGGTGGTCGGCGACCCGGAGACCGTCGGCCGGGTCGCCGGGCGGCTGCGGCTCGGGGCCGGCTGGGTCAGCCACCTGCTCCAGCGCACCGTCGCCGAGCTGTGGCGTACGGACGCCGTTCCGGCGGCCACGCTGGCCGCCGCCTACCGCGCCCGGCGCGACGCGCTGCTCGGCGAGCTGGCCGCGCGCGGGATCGAGGCGCACGGGGAGAGCGGGCTGAACGTCTGGGTGCCGGTGCCGGACGAGACCTCGGCGGTGGCGGCGCTGGTGCAGCGCGGCTGGGTCGTGGCTCCCGGCGCGCGCTACCGCATCCAGTCGCCGCCCGGACTGAGGCTCACCACGGCGGCGCTGGACACCGCGGACGCGCGACGGCTGGCCGACGATCTGGCGGCGGTCCTGGGAACGGGGGGTGGACGCTCCCGGCTGGTCTGAACCCGTCGGTAACAAAGCGGGAAACCTCGTGCACGCCTCTGGCGCGGGCTTGCGCGAGCATGCCATCTTCTTGGCGCCACCGGCCGGCGGCCTTCCCCATCCCGACGCGTCCCCCCGTCCCCACCGTGCGGGGGGATCGAGCCGCAGGAGTTTCCGTCGTGCCCGAAAACAGTTCGAGCATCACCAGATCCGCCGCCCGCCGTGGCTCACGGCTGCTCGCCGCCGCCCTCGCCCTGCCGCTCGCCGCGGCCGGGCTGGTGGCCGCGGCGCCGGCCGCCTCCGCCGCGCCCGCTCAGGCCAGGTCCGCTCAGGCCGGTTCCGCTCCGGCCGCCCTGGCGGCGCCTTCGGGGCCGACCGCCAGCGTGACCCTCGGCGACAGCTACATCTCCGGCGAGGCCGGCCGCTGGAAGGGCAACGCCGCCGGGACCAGCGGCAGCCGCAACGGCACCGACCGGGCCTGGAACGGCGGTTCGGCCGACCCGTCGACCGTGTACGGCGCCACCGCCGCCAGCGGCTGCGACCGCTCGGACGTCTCCGAGGTGATCGGCGCCCCGACCGTCGCGCAGAACCGGATCAACCTGGCCTGCTCCGGGGCCGTCACCGCCAACGTCTTCCGCGCCGCCAACGGCGGCCAGACGCTCAAGGGCGAGGCCCCGCAGGCCGACCAGCTGGCCACCGTCGCCCGCCAGAACAACGTCAAGCTGATCACGCTCTCGATCGGCGGCAACGACCTCGGCTTCAGCGGCATCATCTCCGACTGCGTGCAGGACTACCTGATCTGGTACTCGTACTGCCACGGCTCGGCGCAGTCCTCGATCGACTCCAAGATGCCCACCGCCATGGCGGGCGTCGGCAAGGCCGTCGACGAGATCCGCGCCGTGATGGCCGACGCCGGCTACGCCCAGGGCGACTACCGCCTGGTGCTGCAGTCCTACCCGTCGCCGATCCCGCGCAGCGCCGAGATGCGCTACCCCGAGAGCGGCTGGAGCCGCTCCGACACCGGCGGCTGCCCGTTCTGGGACGGCGACGCCGACTGGGCGCGCGACTCGATGGTGCCGCAGATCTCCAAGGCGCTGGCGGGCGTCGCCGCCGCCAAGGGCGCGCAGTTCCTGGACCTGTCCGACATGCTCCAGGGCCGCGAGGTCTGCTCGACGGCCACCAGCCAGCCCACCGCCTCCACCGGGCCGTCCGCGACCACCAGCGAGTGGGCGCGCTTCCTGGACGGCGGGCTGAACAGCACCCAGGGCGTGCTGCAGGAGTCCATGCACCCCAACTACTACGGGCAGGCCGCGCTCGGGCGCTGCCTGACCCTGCTGTGGGGGCGCACCAGTGGTGACTTCGCCTGCCGCAACACCGCCGGGCAGGACGCGAGCGGGATGTACCTGAGCGCGCGCTGACCCGTGCGACGGCCGCCCCTCGCGGTGAGGGGCGGCCGTCGTGTGCCCGCGGGTCAGCCCTTGGCGAGCAGGGACTGGGCGTGGGAGCGGACCTGGTCGCTGGTCAGATACGCGTCGGTGTACTCGAAGTCGCGCAGCCGGGCGGGCTGGCGGGCCAGGAAGCCGGTGCGGACGAAGTCGTCCCCGGCGGTCGCGTTGAGCAGCCAGTTCGCGCCGACGCGGAACTTGGCCGCGTTGGTGCGCATCGCCATCAGGTGGTAGCCGCGCGCCACCACCTGGGCGGGCACCCCGCGCAGCTCGACGCCCATCGGCTTGGAGACCGCGTCCTTGCCGCCGAGGTCGACCACCAGGCCCAAGTCCTTGTGGTAGTACGGCTCCAGGGGCTGGTTGCGCAGCGAGGCGATCACGTTGTCCGCCACCTTGCGGCCCTGCCGGGCGGAGTGCTGGGCGGTGGGCGGGCAGACCGCGCCGTCGCCCTTGGCGAGGTCCGGGACGGCGGCCGCGTCGCCGAGCGCGAACACGCCCTCGAACTGCGGCACCCGCATCTCGGCCGTCACCGCGAGGCGGCCGCGGACCGTCTCCGCGTCCAGGGTGCCGATCAGCGGGCTCGCCGCCACGCCGGCCGTCCAGATCAGGGTGCGGCAGGGGAGCACCCGGCCGTCGGTGAACTTGACGGTCTCGGCGCCGACTTCGGCCACCGAGACGCCCAGCGACACCTCGATGCCCCGGCCGCGCAGCACCTCCAGGGCGGCGGTGCCGAGGGCGTCGCCGAGCTCGGGCATCAGCTTCGGGGCGATGTCGATCAGGTGCCACTTGATCTGCCGGGCGTCCAGGCGGGGGTAGCGCAGGGCGGCGGCGGTGGTCAGGCGCTGAAGGCAGGCGGCCGTCTCGGTGCCCGCGTACCCGCCGCCGACGACCACGAACTGGAGGCGGGACTCGCGCTCCCGCTGGTCCAGGGTGGCGGAGGCGAGGTCGAGTTGGGCGATCACGTGGTCGCGGACGTACGTCGCCTCGGCGAGGGTCTTCATGCCCCGGGCGTAGTCGGTCAGGCCCGGGATGTCGAAGGTGCGGGTGACGCTGCCGGGGGCGAGCACCAGGATGTCGTACTTCTGGGCGATCACCTCGTCGGTGATCTTGCGGACCACGCAGACCTTGGACTCCGGGTCCACGCCGATCGCGCCGCCCGGGACGATGTGGGTGCGGCGCAGGCTGCGGCGCAGCGAGACCGCGACCGACTGGGGGGTGAGGACGCCGGCGGCGACGTGGGGCAGGAGGGGCAGGTAGAGCTGGTAGCTGAACGGAGTGACCAGGGAGATCTCGGCCTCGGAGGGCGCGAGTTTGCGTTCGAGGCGGCGGGCGCACTCGAGGCCGGCGAAGCCGCCGCCCACGATCAGGATTCGAGGTCGTTCCATCGCTCATCCCTTTGCCGTGCGGGTCGTTGCATGACTGTCCCCATCGATGACCGCCACACTCGCACGGAGCAGCGGGGGCTGCCACCGGGGCGGGGCAAGCGGGGGCGGTGGGTGGGGCGGCAGGCGGGGGCGCGTAGGGAGGGGCGCGTACGGATAAGCTCGTGCCGTGCTCCCCGAGGTGACGGCGATCCGGTACGTGACGCCACTGCGAGAAGGCGGCTCGATGCCGGGCCTGGTCGAGGCCGACGACCGGCGGCTCTACGCGCTCAAGTGGGTCGGCGCCGCCCAGGGCCGCAAGGCGCTGGTGGCGGAGGTGCTGGCCGGGGAGCTGGGCCGGCGGCTGGGGCTGCCCGTGCCGGAGCTGGTGACGGTCGACCTCGACCCGGTGCTCGCCCGCAGCGAGCCGGACCACCGGATCCAGGACCAGATGCGGGCCAGCGGCGGGACCAACCTGGGGATGTCCTTCGTCTCCGGGGCGCTGAACTTCGATCCGCTCTGCTTCGAGGTGGACCCCGAACTCGCGGGCCGGGTGCTCTGGTTCGACGCGCTGATCGGCAACGTCGACCGCTCCTGGCGCAACCCCAACCTGCTGGTGGCCACCGGCGGGCTGCGGCTGATCGACCACGGCGCGAGCCTGATCTTCCACCACAACTGGCCGGGCGCGGCCGCCTGGACGCGCCGCCCGTACGTGGCCCCCGACCACGCGCTGATCCACCACCGGCCCGATCTCGCCGCCGCCGACAAGGAGTTGGCGCCGCTGGCGGAGGAGGCGATCGAGGGCGCGGTGGCGCGGATCCCCGAGGTCTGGCTGGTGGACGAGCCGGGCTTCGACTCGCCCGGGGCGGTACGCGCCGCGTACCGGGCCCAGCTGACCGAGCGACTGGCCGGTCCGCGCGACTGGCTGCCGGAGGTGCCCGCATGAGTGAGATCGCGCAGAGGGGCGAGACCTCGCAGCACCTGCTGCCGGCCGTGGTCGAGCTGTACGACTACGAGTACGCCGTGATCCGGGCGGTGCCGCGGGTCGAGCGCGGCGAGCGCGTCAACGTCGGGGTGCTGCTGTACTGCCGCCGCAGCACGCACCTGGCGGCGCGCACCCATCTGGACCAGGGGCGGCTGCTGGCGCTGGACCCGGTGGCGGACGTGCAGGGGGTGCGGCGGGCGCTCCAGGGCATCGAGGCGGTCTGCGAGGGCGGCCCGCAGGCCGGGCCGGCGGCCGCGGACAGCCCCGGGCAGCGGTTCCGCTGGCTGACGGCGCCGCGCAGCGCGGTCGTCCAGCCGGGGCCGGTGCACACCGGGCTGACCGCCGATCCCGAGGCGGAGCTGCGGCGGCTGTTCGAGCAGCTGGTGCTGTGACCGGGGCCGTTCGGGCGGCTCCGCGGGCGACGCGCTGACGGTTGCTGTGGTCAAATCTTGAGTTACTGAAGCAGTTCGCCGTACTCTGGGGCCATGGGTTCGACCTCGACGACGACCGTCCCGACCAACGCCGAGCTGATGGAGGCGCTGGCCGCCGTCGGCGCCGCGTACTTCCAGGACTTCGCGGCCGCTGCCGCCCGGCACGGCCTCTCCTCCTCCCAGGCGAAGGCGCTGGGTGCCGTCCAGGAGCCGGTGCCGATGCGCGCGCTGGCCGGACGGCTCGGCTGCGACGCGTCGAACGTGACCGGGATCGTGGACCGGCTGGAGTCGCTGGGCCTGGCCCACCGCGAGGCCGCCGCCGGGGACCGCCGGGTGAAGATCGTGGTGATCACCGAGGAGGGCCGCGAGAGCCTCAACCGCATCCGCGGCGAGATGGCCCGCACCCACCAGGCCTTCGAGGCGATGACCGACGAGCAGCGCATCGCCCTGCACTCGATCTGCGGCCAGGTGCTGCCCGTGCTGGCGGGACGGACGGGCGCGCCGCAGTAGCGCCATGGCTCTACGGGCGTAGCGCGTCGGCGGCTGCGAGGGTCGTGACCTCGGCTGTTAGGCTTGCGAAGCGTGAGCGCGAAGCCCCAGATCCCCAATGTCCTGGCCTCCCGGTACGCCTCGGCGACCCTGGCCCAGCTGTGGTCCCCCGAGCACAAGGTGGTCCTCGAGCGCCACCTGTGGCTCGCCGTCCTGAAGGCCCAGCAGGACCTCGGCGTCGAGGTGCCCGCGACGGCCGTCGCCGACTACGAGCGGGTGATCGACCAGGTCGACCTCGGCTCGATCGCCGCCCGTGAGCGGGTCACCCGCCACGACGTGAAGGCCCGCATCGAGGAGTTCAGCGACCTCGCCGGGCACGAGCAGATCCACAAGGGGATGACCTCCCGGGACCTGACCGAGAACGTCGAGCAGCTCCAGATCCGCCAGTCCCTGGAGCACGTGCGCGACCGTACGGTGGCCGTGCTGGTGCGCCTGGCCGACCTGGCCGCGCAGCACTCCGAGCTGGTCATGGCCGGCCGCTCGCACAACGTGGCCGCGCAGGCCACCACGCTGGGCAAGCGCTTCGCGTCGATCGCCGACGAGCTGCTGGTCGCCTTCCGCCGCCTGGAGGAGCTGATCGCCCGCTACCCGCTGCGCGGGATCAAGGGCCCGGTCGGTACCGCGCAGGACATGCTGGACCTGCTGGGCGGGGACACCGACAAGCTGGCCGAGCTGGAGCGCCGCGTCGCCTCCCACCTCGGCTTCGAGAACGTGCTGACCAGCGTCGGCCAGGTCTACCCGCGCTCGCTGGACTTCGAGGTGCTCACCGCCCTCGTCCAGCTGGCCGCCGCGCCGTCCAGCCTGGCCAAGACCATCCGCCTGATGGCCGGCCACGAGCTGGTCACGGAGGGCTTCAAGGAGGGCCAGGTCGGCTCCTCCGCGATGCCGCACAAGATGAACACCCGCTCCTGCGAGCGCGTCAACGGCCTGGCCGTCATCCTGCGCGGCTACGCGTCGATGACCGGCGAGCTGGCCGGCGACCAGTGGAACGAGGGCGACGTCTCCTGCTCGGTGGTGCGCCGGGTCGCGCTGCCGGACGCGTTCTTCGCCTTCGACGGCCTGCTGGAGACCTTCCTGACCGTCCTCGACGAGTTCGGCGCCTTCCCCGCCGTGATCGAGGCCGAGCTGGACCGCTACCTGCCGTTCCTCGCCACCACCAAGGTTCTGATGGGCGCGGTGCGCGCGGGCGTGGGCCGGGAGACCGGGCACGAGGTCATCAAGGAGCACGCCGTCGCCTCCGCGCTCGCCATGCGTGCGGGCGCCCGGGAGAACGAGCTGCTCGACCGCCTCGCCGCCGACGAGCGGATCCCGCTGGACCGGGCCGCGCTGGACGCGCTGCTGGCCGACCGGCTGTCCTTCACGGGCGCGGCCGGGGCGCAGGTCGCCGAGGTCGTCCGCCGGGTCGAGGCTGTCGCGGCGGCGTACCCGGAGGCGGCCAAGTACGCGCCGGCCGACATTCTCTGACAGGGCCGTATTCTCTGACGCTGCGTCAGCTCGTGGGCCCCGCTGCCGGACCGGTGGCGGGGCCCTCGTGCGTCTGGAGGCGGCCCGGGTCGAGGGACGGGGTGGTGGTGCCGCAGGGCCACTCGCAGTTCGGCTCGGCCACCGGGCGCTCCTCGTCCCCGGGGGCGAGGACGTTGCCGCGGATGGTGGCGAAGGCGATCAGGCCGCCGGCGGCCAGCAGACCCGCGCAGATCAGCATCGCGGTGTGGAAGGCGGAGTCCACCGAGGACGGCACCCGGTAGGCGTCGCCGCTCAGCCCGGCCAGGGCGGGCAGGGCGGCCACCGCGAGCAGGCCCGCCGCGCGGGCGGCGGCGTTGTTGACGCCGCTGGCGATGCCCGCGTGCCGTACCTCCACGGCGGCCAGCACCGTCGCGGTCAGCGGGGCGACCAGCAGCGTCATGCCGCTGCCCATCACGGCGACGGCGGGCAGCACGTCCAGCCAGTAGGAGGAGTGCGCCCCGGTGCGCAGCATCAGCAGCACCCCGGCGGCGCACAGCAGCGGGCCGAAGGTGAGCGGCAGGCGCGGGCCGATCCGCTTGCCGAGGCGTCCGGCGCGGGCGGAGAACAGCAGCATCAGCACGGTGATGGGCACCAGCGCGAAGCCGGAGACCAGCGGGGAGAAGCCGGCGACGATCTGCAGCTGCACCACCAGGAGGAAGAAGACCCCGCTGAAGGCGGCGTAGACGCAGAGGGTGACCAGGTTCACGGCGGTGAACAGCCGGGAGGAGAAGAGGCCCAGCGGCAGCATCGGGTCGGGGGTGCGGCGCTCGACGGCCAGGAAGGCCGCGCCGAGCAGCACGCCCAGCCCGCCGGAGACCCAGACGGTGGGGGAGAGCCCCTCGCCGGCGGCCGTCAGGGCGTAGGTGACCGCGCCGAGGGAGAGCGCGCCGAGCAGGGCGCCGGTCACGTCGAAGCGGCCGCTCGCGCCCTCGTCCCGGCTCTCGGGGACGAAGCGGGAGGTGACGGCGATCACGGCGGCGGCCAGCGGCAGGTTCAGCAGGAAGATCCAGCGCCAGCCGGGGCCGTCCACCAGCCAGCCGCCGAGGAAGGGGCCGATCGCGGCGGAGACCCCGCCCAGGCCCGACCACAGGCCCACCGCGGGCGAGCGGTCGTCCGGGTGGAAGACGGCCTGGAGCATGGCGAGCGAGCCGGGGGTGAGCAGGGCGCCGCCGATGCCCTGGACGGCGCGGGCGGCGATCAGCACGTGGATGTCGGGCGCGGCCGCGCAGGCCGCGGAGGCGATCGCGAACCAGACCACGCCGAGCAGGAACACCCGGCGCCGGCCGTACCGGTCGCCGAGCGCGCCGCCGAGCAGGATCAGCCCGGCGAGGGTGAGCAGGTAGGCGTTGAGCGTCCACTGGAGGGACGCGAGGGAGGCGCCGAGATCGGCGCCGATCCTGGGCAGCGCGACGTTGACGACCGTGCCGTCGAGCATCGCCATGCTGGAGCCGAGCACCGTCGCCAGTAGTACCCAGCGGCCCTGCGCGGTGCCCAGGCGCAGGGTGCCGGCCTCGGAGGTGGCCACGGGGCGATCCTCCGCCCGGTGGGGTGTGCGTGACAAGGGTCACCGGGTGGTGTGTCGGTGGTGGGCGGTGGGTGAGCGGGCGGTCGCGCAGCGTCGCCGAGTTCGGCGCAGGGTCGTGGATCAGTGGCGCGGGGTGAATGCATTGTGTACGTACGGTGCCAGTGGCGGTTCGGAGGGTGAGCGTTTCGGTGGGGTCGGGTCCGGTTTCGGGAGATCGACATTGCTTCACCCGGACGGATGAGTTTTAGTTCAGCGACCGACCGGCCAGCCCGGTCGGACCCGCCGGGTGGAACGCCGAGTCCTGCCGCTGCCCGGTGGTTCGCAACGAACTCTGTACGGCAGGAGCGGGGGACCCACAGGTAAGTCGCCGGACCGGTTCTGCGCGCCTCAGTGCGCGTACGACCAGGGCCGGCTTGGGGTGAAGCCGCGCATGCGGCCGGGCAACTCCAGCCCGAACCCGACAGCTCACCTCGCAGGCGTCGGAGAGGAAACTTCCATGCCTGCTCAGGCTCGTCGTATCACCATGCCCCGCGCCGCCCGCATCGGCATCGCCACCGCGGTGACCGGGGTCTCCTTCGTCCTCCCGCTGGTCACGGCGGTGAGCGCCCAGGCCCACACCGGCGGTCACGCCGCTCCGGCCGCCCCGGCCGCCGTCGCCGCTCCGGCCGCCGCCTCCGGTACCGCCGCCGCTTCCGCCTCGCAGGAGAGCTACCGGGTCGTCGGCGGTGACACCCTGTCGAAGATCGCCGACGCGAAGCACGTCGAGGGCGGCTGGCACGCGCTGTACGAGCGGAACCGCTCGGTCGTCGGTGCCGACCCGAACCTGATCTTCCCGGGTCAGCAGCTGGCCCTGGCCGCCGCCGTCGCCCACGCCGCTCCGGCTGCTCCTGCCGCCCCTGCGGCTCCGGCTGCGCCGGCCGAGAAGCCGGCCGCTCCGGCGCAGAAGCCCGCCGCCGCGCCGAAGGCCGACCTCCAGGTCACCACCGAGGTCGCCAAGCCGGCCGCCACGGTCCAGACCCAGGTTCAGACCGCCGCCCCGGCGCAGGCCGTGACCGCCGCTCCGGTCGCCGCCACCTCCGGTTACGTCGCGCCGCTGGCCAACCCCGTCCTGGGCGAGGCGTACGGTGTTGCCGGTTCGATGTGGGCCTCCGGCCACCACACCGGCCAGGACTTCGTCGCCTCCACCGGCACCCCGCTGCGCGCCGTCGCCAACGGCGTCGTGGTGAAGGCCGGCAACGGCGGCGCCTACGGCAACGAGGTCGAGATCAAGCTCGCCGACGGCAAGTACGCGCAGTACGCGCACCTCTCGTCGATCGGCGTGAAGATCGGTCAGACCGTCACCGTCGGCCAGCAGATCGGCCTCTCCGGTGCGACCGGCAACGTGACCGGCCCGCACCTGCACTTCGAGATCCGTACCGGCTCCGAGTACGGCTCGGACATCGACCCGGTCGCGTACCTGCGTGCGCACGGCGTCGCGCTCTGACGCGACGGGGTCGCTCCAACCACCGCCGGTGCGGGGCGAATCGATCGTCCGGGATGGTCATGTCGGGTGACCGCTCGACCGGATGACCGCCGTACCGGTGGACATGGGCGCGGGACACGCCCAGGCCGGCCCGGCTTCGCGGGACCTCTCCCTGCGAGGCCGGGCCGGCCGTTGCCGTTTTCCGGGCCGTTCGGGTTCAGAGGCGGGGGGAGGCGTGCAGCTCAACCGCCGCCCACGCGAGGCGCGGGGGGGGGGGACCCCCCCCCCCCCCCCCCCCCCCAAAAACCCGGGGGGCCGGGGGCCCCCCCCCCCCCCCCCCCCCCCCCCCCCCACAACCCCCCCCCCCCCCGGCCCCCCCCCCCCCCCCCCCCCCCCCCCCCGCCC
>NZ_JBITFA010000032.1:0-28545 GCF_044455705.1 Kitasatospora sp. NPDC051170
GGCATACGACAGCTCCACGCCCTCGCACACCACCGCCACCGCATCCGGCGACTCCGCCACCCGCGCCGCGAACAACTCCGGCACCGACAACGACGGCACCGACAACGCCGGCACCTCACCCACCCCACCGTTCCACTCCACCAACACCCGCGACCGCTCAACCCCACCCAGCACATCCACCGAGCCGACACGGATCGACGGGTCCGCCACGACCGCGGCGAGCACCCGCTCCCAACGCTCGGCCAGCAGCGCGACGGAGGACTCCTCGAACAGGTCGACCGCGCCCGTCAGCACACCGCGCATCCCGGCCGGGCGACCCTGCCGGTCGTAGGACTCGTCGCACGTCACCTCGAGGTCGAACTTCGCCGTCGTCAGCCCGGCGGACACCTCCGCCGACACGCCACCCGCCGACACGCCCGGCAGGGCGAGCCCGGCCCGGGCGTTGTTCTGGACGGTGAGCATGACCTGGAACAGCGGGTGCCGGGAGAGCGAACGCTCCGGCGCCAGCTCCTCCACCAACCGCTCGAACGGCACGTCCTGGTGCGCGAAGGCGCTCAGGCCCGTCTCCCGCACCCGGGCCAGCAGCTCCAGGAACGTCGGGTCGCCGGACAGGTCGGTGCGCAGGACGAGGGTGTTGACGAAGAAGCCGACCAGGTCGTCCAGGGCCTCGTCGGTGCGCCCGGCCACTGCCGCGCCGATCGGGATGTCCGTCCCCGCGCCGAGCCTCGACAGCAGGACGGCGAACGCGGCCTGCACCACCATGAAGACCGTGACGCCCTGCTCCCGGGCTATCTCCACCAGACGGGCGTGCACCTCGGCCGGCACGTTCAGAGCCGCATTGTGACCTTGGTGGCTCGCCGTCGCCAGCCGAACGCGGTCGACGGGCAGCTCCAGCTCCTCCGGCAGTCCGGCCAAAGAGCTGCGCCAGTAGGCGATCTGACGGGAGATCAGACTCTCGGGGTCCTGGTCGTCACCGAGGAGTTCCAACTGCCAGAGCGCGTAGTCCGCGTACTGGCCCGGCAGCGGCGCCCAGTCCGGCTCCTTGCCCTCGCAACGGGCCGCGTAGGCGGTGGAGAGGTCGCGGGCCAGCGGGCCCATCGACCAGCCGTCGCCCGCGATGTGGTGCACCACGACCACCAGGACGTACTCGTCCTCTCCGGTGGCGAACAACCAGGCCCGGATCGGCACCTCGGTTTCCAGGTCGAACACGTGGCCCTTCGCCTGCGCCACCGCATCGGCCAGCCCGTCCTCGGCCACCGCCACGACCTGGAGTTCCCACGACAGGTCGTCCAGTTCGAGGATGTGCTGGTACGGCTCGCTGTCCGCGGTCGGGAACACCGTGCGGAGCACCTCGTGCCGGCCGATCACGTCCCGCAGAGCCAGGCCCAGCGCGGCCGGGTCGACCCCGCCGGAGAGACGCAGGACGGTCGGAAGGTTGTAGACGGCACTCGACCCGTCCAGCTGACCGAGGAACCACAGCCGGCGCTGCGCGAACGACAGCGGAATCATCAGGACTCCTTCTTGGTACGCATCGACCGAAACGCCGGCCTTGCTGTTTCTTCGTTTCCGACTCGCTTGGCGAGTTGTGCCACCGTCGGTGCCTCGAACAGGGTTCGCACCGACACTTCCATGCCCAACGCGGCGCGGATCCGGCTCACCAGCCGGACCGCCAGCAGGGAATGCCCGCCCAGCTGGAAGAAGTCGTCATCGACCCCGACCGACTCCAGGCCGAGCACCTGCGCGAACGCCGCGCACAGCTTCTCCTCCCGCTCGTTCGCCGGCGCGCGGCCGACACCGGCGCCGACGGCGGCGGGGTCGGGAGCGGGGAGCGCGTTGCGGTCGAGCTTGCCGTTCGGGGTGAGCGGGACACTGTCGAGGAGGACGACGGCCGAGGGCACCATGTGCGCGGGCAGCCGACCCGCGACGAACCCCCGCACCGACTCCGCATCCAGACCCTCCCCCGTGGGAACCGCATACGCCACCAACCGGGCCTCACCCGGCGTGTCCTGACGGGCGACCACCACCGCCTGCGCCACCTGCGGATGCGCGGCCACCACCGCCTGCACCTCACCCGGCTCGATCCGGAAACCACGGATCTTCACCTGATGATCCGCACGCCCCGCGAACACCAGCTCCCCACCAGCCGTCCAGCGCACCCGGTCACCCGTGCGATACATCCGCTCACCCGGCACACCGAACGGACACGCCACGAACCGCTCCGCCGACAACCCCGCACGATTCACATACCCACGCGCCAACTGCGCACCGGCCACATACAACTCACCCACCACACCCGGCGCCACCGGCTCCAGCCGCTCGTCCAGCACGAACAACCGCACATTCGCCACCGGACGACCGAACGGCACCACACCCGCAGCCTCAGCCGCGTCCACCCGGCCCTGCGCCACCATCACCGTCGCCTCGGTCGGACCATACGTGTTCACCAGCCGACGGCCCTCACCCCACACCCGAGCCGCCCGGACACTGATCGCCTCCGCACCCACCACCAACGTCTCCACCGGCCCCAGATCCGCCGGCTCCAACACCTCCAACAACGACGGCACCACACTCGCCACCGACACACCCGCCGACACCACCAACGCCCGCAACAACCCCGGCTCCGACCGCTCAGCAGCCGACGCCACCACCAGACGCGAACCCGAACACAACGCCACCACCACATCCAGCACCGACGCATCGAAACTGAACGAAGCGAACTGCAACACCCCAACCCCGGCACCCGCACCGAACACCGGCACGAACACCGACACCGCACACGCCAACGACCCCCGGGAAACACCCACACCCTTCGGCCGCCCCGTCGAACCCGACGTATAGATCACATACGCCAACGCCCCCGCATCCACCCCCACCACAGGCCCCACAACCCCCACACCCGCCAACTCCCGCCGCACAGCCGGATCATCCAGCCACAGCGTCCGGTCCGCCGGCAGGTCCGGCCCCGTGTCCCGCCGGCCCAGCACCAGTACGGCGGCACTGTCGCTCAGCGTGTAGGCGATCCGCTCGGCCGGGTACCCGGGGTCGATCGGCACATACGCCGCCCCGATCCGCCACACCGCCAAAATCGCCACCACCATGTCCACCCCACGCGGCAGACACACCCCCACCAACGACTCCACACCCACACCACGAGCCGCCAACACACCCGCCAAACGACCAGCCCGCACATCGAGCTCGCCATACGACACCTCGACCCCGTCACACACCACCGCCACCGCATCCGGCGACTCCGCCACCCGCGCCGCGAACAACTCCGGCACCGACAACGACGAAACCTCACCCACCCCACCGTTCCACTCCACCAACACCCGCGACCGCTCAACCCCACCCAGCACATCCACCGCCCGAAGCGCAGACTCCGGACCACCCGCCAACGCCACCTCCAGCGCCACCACCAGACCCCCGACCGCGGTGTGCAACAACCCGCACACCGCCCCCGGATCCACCCCCGCGTCCACCTCCACCGCCAACGACATCCCGACCCCGTCATCGTCGACCGAGACCGTCAGCGGGTAACTGGTGCGCTCCCGGGAGTACAGGACCCGCAGCCCGTCGAGTGCGTCGTCGGGCGCCTCGGCGCTGTTCTGCCCGCCGTTGTGGCGGTAGTTGAGGATCGAGGTGAACAGCGGGGTGTTGCCGGGAAGGCCGCTCGCCTGCTGGGCGACGGCAAGCGGGGCATGCTCGTGCTCCAGCAACGCCGCGAGCTGGCCGCGCAGTTCGGCGACCGCACCCAGAACTCCGGTGTCCCGGACCTGAACCCGGATCGGCAGGGTGTTGATGAACGGACCGGGCACTCGGTCGGCACCCGCACCCGCGTTCATCCGCCCGAACAGGACGGTCCCGAACACCACGTCCTCACGGCCCGACACGGCGGCCAGCACCCGCGCCCACGCCAGGTGCAGCAATGTCGCCGGACTCGCGCCCAGCCGACGCGCCACCGACCGCACCCGGACGCAGAGTTCGGCGTCCATCGGCACCTCGGCCTTGTCCACCGCGGAACCGTCACCCTGCACATCGACCAGACCGTACGGCGCCGTGGTCTCCTCCACACCGTTCAGCAGCTCCGCGAAGAAGCGCTCGTGCTCGCCCGGCTCGGTACCCAGGCGCGCCTGGGCGACGAAGTCGCGGAACGGCAAGGGCGCCGCCAACTGGTCCCCACGCCCGGCGAGGATGGCCCGGACCTCGTCGAGCAGCACCTCCAGCCCGGTGTGGTCCATCATCGTGTGGTGCATCCGCACCAGCGCCAGCCACCGGCCGTCCCCGGCCACCGGATCGGCCGCGATGTGCACATCCATCAGCGGTGCGTGGGACAGGTCGATCGCCGAGCCCACGGCGGCCAGCAGTGCACCGATCGGGTCCGCCGGGTCATGGCCGAGGACGACCTCGGTGACGGGCAGCACGGCCGTCCGCCAGACCACCTGCACCGGCTGGGGCAGGCCCTGCCAGACGATCGAGGTCCGGTAGATGTCGTGCCGGTCGATCACCTGCTGAAGGGCCGCGAGGAAGGCGTCCAGGCGCGCGCGGGAGTCGAAGCCGACCACGGTCGGGGTCACGTAGACATCGCGGTCGCCACCTTCGGACATCAGGTGGTGGAACAGCAGGCCCTCCTGGAGCGGAGCCAGCGGGTAGACGTCCGCCACATTCGCCGCACCGCCCTGCACGCTCTCGGTCAGCTGCTCGATCTCCGCCTCGGACAGGGACACCAGGGTCAGCATCTCCGGAGTGATCCGGGTCGCGCCGGCCGGGATCCGGTTCTCCGGAACCTCCACCCGCGCCGAGGCAGCCGCCGTCGCCAGGCCCGCCACGGTCGGGCTCTGGAACAGCGCCCGCACCGACACCGAAACGCCACGCACCCGCAGCAGTTCGACCAGCCGCACCGCGAGGAGGGAGTGCCCGCCCAGCTGGAAGAAGTCGTCGTCGACACCGACGGACTCCAGGCCGAGCACCTCCGCGAACGCCGCGCAGAGGATCTCCTCACGCGGGGTCGACGGACCACGCGAACCCACCGACAGCTCGGGTGCGGGCAGGGCCCTGCGGTCGAGCTTGCCGTTGCCGGTCAGCGGCAGCGCCTCCAGCACCACGAACGCGGACGGCACCAGATGCCCCGGAAGACGCTCGGCCGTGAACTCCCGCACGCCGGTGACGTCGACACCGGGCTCATCCGGGACGAGGTAGGCGACCAGCCGGGTGTCCCCCGGAGAGTCCTGACGCGCGACCACCACAGCCTGCGCCACCCGCGGATGCGCGGCCACGACCGCCTGCACCTCACCCGGCTCCACCCGGAAACCACGCACCTTCACCTGGTCGTCCGCACGCCCCGCGAACACCAACCGCCCATCCGCGGTCCACCGCACCCGATCCCCCGTGCGATACATCCGCTCACCCGGAGACCCGAACGGGCACGCCACGAACCGCTCCGCCGACAACCCAGGACGGTTCACATACCCACGCGCCAACTGCGCACCAGCCACATACAACTCACCCACCACACCCGGCGCCACCGGCTCCAACCCCTCATCCAGCACGAACACCCGCGTGTTCGCCACCGGACGACCCAACGGCACCACCCCGTCCACCACCTCCAACGGACCCGCGACCACACCCACCGTCGTCTCCGTCGGACCGTAATGATTGAAAACCCCACAACCCCCCGCCACCGACGACAACTCCGCCACCAGACCGGCCGGAGCCGCCTCACCACCCAGCACCAGAGAACCCCCCGGCACCAAAGCCCCCAACCCACCAGGCCCCGCACCCAACGCCGCCAGATGCGACGGCACCACCTTCACGAAATCAATCCCACAACCCGCCACATAACCCGCCACCGCCACCGGATCCGTCACCACATCCGAACCCAGCACATGCAACTGCCCACCCGAACACAAACTCGCGAACACCACCGTGTTCCCCAAGTCCGTCACCGCAGGCTGCAACAACAAGAACCGACCACCCACACCAGCACCACCGAAGCCCACCACCGACGGCACCGACCCCACATACGACGCCAACGCCCCATGCGTCACCGCCACACCCTTCGGCAACCCCGTCGACCCCGACGTATACACCACATACGCCACATTCCCCGGAAGCACCGAAACCCCCGGCACCCCACCCGGCAACCCACCCGGCAACTCCGCCCGCACGAACGGGTCATCGAGTACCAGGACCGAGGTGCTCTCCGGCATCACGGAGGCGGTAGACGTGTCGGCCAGCGCCCACACCACACCCGCGTCGGCCAGCATGAAGGCGATCCGCTCGGCCGGGTACTCCGAGTCGATCGGCAGGTAGGCCCCGCCGGCCTTCCACACCGCCAGCAGCGCCACAACCGTGTCGATTCCCCGCGGCAGGCACAGGCCCACCACCGACTCCGGGCCCACCCCGCGCCCGACCAGCAGACGCGCCAACCGGTCGGCCCGCCCGTCCAGTTCGGCGTACGACACCTCGACCCCGTCACACACCACCGCCACCGCACCAGGCGTCCGCGCCACCTGCGCCGCGAACAGCTCCGGCACCAGCGACGACGACACCTCACCCGCCGTGTCGTTCCACTCCACCAACACCCGGTGCCGCTCGGCCTCGCCCAGCACGTCCACCGCGCTCAGCCGCACCGACGGATCCGCGACCACGGCCTCCAGCACCCGCACCCAACGCCGCGCGAGCAGCTCGACCGACCCCACCTCGAACAGATCCGCCGCACCGATCACCACTCCGCGCAACCCGGCAGCCCGCCCCTCCGCGTCGAAGGCCTCGCTGACCAGCACCTCCACGTCGAACTTCGCCGCCACGGAGAGATCGTTCGCCGATGCCCCCTCGACCGAGGCCCAACCGGTGCCGACACCGTCCAGGGACAGGGCCGCCCGGGCGTTGTTCTGGAGGGTGAGCATGACCTGGAACAGCGGGTGCCGGGACAGGGAACGCTCCGGCGCCAGCTCCTCCACCAGCCGCTCGAACGGCACGTCCTGGTGCGCGAAAGCACCCAGTCCCGCTTCCCGGACGCGGCCCAGCACCTCGACGAAGGTCGGGTCCCCCGAAAGGTCCGTCCGCACCACCAGGCTGTTCACGAAGAACCCGACCAGGTCGTCCAGCGCCTCGTCCGTACGACCAGCCACCGCCGTCCCGACCGGAACGTCCGTCCCCGCGCCCAGCCGCGACAGCAGCACCGACAGCGCACCCTGCAACAGCATGAACACCGTCACGCCCTGCGCCCGCGCCAACTCCACCAACCGCGCGTGCACCTCGGCCGGAACATCCAGCCCCACACTGTGCCCACGGTACGAAGCCACCGCCGGCCGACTGTGGTCGGCCGGGAGGTCGAGCTCCCCGGGAGCACCCGCGAGGGCCGTCCGCCAGTACTCGACCTGCCGGGACAGCAGGCTGCCGGGATCACCGCTGTCACCGAGCAGCTCGCGCTGCCACAGCGCGTAGTCCGCGTACTGCACCGGCAGCGGCGCCCACTCCGGCGCCACACCCGCACACCGCGCCGCATACGCCGCCGACACATCCCGACCCAAAGGACCCATCGACCAGCCGTCACCCGCAATGTGATGGATCGTCACCACCAACGTGTGCTCATCCGGCCCGACCGAGAACAGCCACGCCCGGATCGGCACCTCCACCGACAGATCGAACACACCACCCGCCGCCGCCGCAACCGCACCCGCCAGCTCCGACGCGGCGACCACACCGCCCTCGAGCCCCCAGTCCAACTCCTCCGCACCCAGCACATGCTGGTACGGCTCACCGTCCGCGACGCGGTAGACCGTCCGCAGCACCTCGTGCCGCCCGATCACATCCCGCAACGCCAGACCCAGCGCCGCCCGGTCCACCTCACCCGAAAGACCCAGCACCACCGGAACGTTGTACGTCGCACTCGGCCCGTCCAACTGACCCAGGAACCACAACCGCCGCTGCGCGAACGACAACGGCACCCGCTCCGGACGAACACCCGCCCGCAACGGCAACCGGGCCGCACCCGAATCGTCCAGAACAGCCGCCAGCGCACCCGGCGTCGGGGACTGGAACAGCGCCCGCACGGACACCTCCACCCCCAGCACCGCACGCACCCGGCTCACCAGCCGAACCGCCAGCAGCGAATGCCCACCCAACGCGAAGAAGTCGTCGTCCACACCGACCGACCCCAGCCCGAGCACGTCCGCGAACGCCGCACACAGCAGCTCCTCACGCGGGTTCGCCGGCGCACGGCCCCCACCGGACACCACGGGGTAGTCCGGCGCGGGCAGCGCCCTGCGGTCCACCTTCCCGTTGGCCGTCAGCGGCAGCGAGTCCAAGGCGACGACCGCCGACGGGACAAGGTGCCCGGGCAGTCGCTCCACCACGAACCGGTGCACGGACTCGGCGAGGTCCGCGGGCTCGGCGGAGGCATCGGGGCCCCCGGCCGCCACGAGGTACGCGACCAACCGCCGGTCCCCCGGCACGTCCTCCCGCACCACCACCGCGGCCTGCGCCACCCCCGGATGCGCGGCCACCACCGCCTGCACCTCACCCGGCTCGATCCGGAAACCACGGATCTTCACCTGCTCGTCCGCACGCCCCGCGAACACCAGCTCACCATCCGCCGTCCAGCGCACCCGGTCACCCGTGCGGTACATCCGCTCACCGGGCACCCCGAACGGACACGCCACGAACCGCTCCGCCGACAGACCCGCACGCCCCACGTAGCCACGGGCCAGACCGGCCCCCGCCACGTACAGCTCGCCCACCACACCCGGCGCCACCGGCTGCAACGCCTCGTCCAGCACGAACAGGCGGGTCTCGGCGATCGGGCCGCCGATCGGCACGTCGGCCCCGTGGTCGAGGTCGGCGGGTCGCAGGGTGTGCTCGGTCGCGAAGGTCGTGGTCTCCGTCGGGCCGTACACGTGGGAGAGCCGAAGGGACGGCTGCCGGTCCAGTGCCCTGCGGAGCATCACCGGCGAGTGCGCCTCGCCGCCGGTCAGCAGGTGGCGCACCGGGGCGAGGGCGTCGACGTCGGTCTCGACGAGGACGTTGAACAACGAGGTCGTCAGGAAGGCCGTCGTCACCCGGTGAACGGAGAGGAACTCCCGCAGTTCGGCCACGGACAGAGCCGCGACCCCGGAACCGGACCCGGCCCCGACCCCTGCCTCTGCCCCGGACCCGGCCGCGGACGGCGCGAGGGCCACGGTGGCCCCGTTCAGCAGGGCTCCCCAGATCTCGAAGGTGGCCGCGTCGAAGGCGACGGTGGCCAGCTGCGCCACCACGTCACCCGGTCCGAGCGTGACGTACCCGGCCTGCCGCACCAGGCGGTCCACCGCCCGGTGCGGCACCAGTACGCCCTTGGGCGTCCCGGTCGACCCCGAGGTGTAGTTCACGTAGGCCGGGTGGTCCGGCAGCAGCAGCGGCCCGGCAGCGGCGGGAACCGCCGGGGTCGGGCCCGAGGGCGCGGCCTCGACCGGCCCGGCGAGCGCGGCCCGGACCTCCGGACCGTCGAGCAGCACGACCGGCACCGTCTCCGGCACCGTCTCCGGCACCATCTCCGACACTGTCTCCGGCACCGTCGCCATCGCCGACCGCAGCACGGACGCGGCGGCGGACTGCGCCAGGACGCAGACCGCCCGGGTGTCCCGGAGCATGAAGGCGATCCGGTCGAGCGGGTACGCCGGGTCGATCGGCAGGTAGGCCCCGCCCGCCTTGAGCACCGCCAGGAGGGCGACGACCAGCTCGACGCCCCGCTCGGCGGCGACCGCGACCACGGACTCCGGTCCGACACCGCGCCCCCGCAACAGCCGGGCCAGCCGGTCCGTCCGCGCGTCCAGCTCGGCGAACGTCAGCTCGACGCCCGCACCGACCACGGCCACCGCCTCCGGGGTGCGCCCCGCCTGGCGGCGGAACAGCTCCGGGACGGTGGCGGCCAGGAGGCCGCGCGCGGTGTCGTTCCACTCCACCAGCACCCGGTGCCGCTCGGCCTCGCCCAGCACGTCCACCGCGCTCAGCCGCACCGACGGATCCGCGACCACGGCCTCCAGCACCCGCACCCAACGCCGCGCGAGCAGCTCGACCGAGGCCTCGGCGAACAGGTCGGTGGCCCCGATCAGCACACCGCGCAGCCCGGCCGGCCTCCCCAGGGTGTCGAACACCTCGGTGAGCACCAGATCCAGGTCGAACTTGGCCGACCTGCTGCCGGAGGACAGGCCGCCCGCCTGCACACCGGACAGGTCCAGTGCGGCGCGGGCGGTGTTCTCCAGGGTGAGGAGCACCTGGAACAGCGGGTGCCGGGAGAGCGAGCGCTCGGGTGCCAGCTCCTCGACCAGCCGCTCGAACGGCAGGTCCTGGTGCGCGAAGGCGTTGAGCCCCGTCTCCCGCACCCGGGCCAGCAGCTCCAGGAACGTCGGGTCGCCGGACAGGTCGGTGCGCAGGACGAGGGTGTTGACGAAGAAGCCGACCAGGTCGTCCAGGGCCTCGTCGGTGCGCCCGGCCACCCCGGAGCCGATCGGAACGTCCGTCCCCGCACCCAGGCGCGACAGCAGCACCGCGAGCGCGGCCTGCGCCACCATGAACACGGTCGCGCCCTGGTCGTGGGCCAGTTCCACCAGGCGGGCGTGCACCTCGGCGGGGAGCTCCAGGGCCGCACCGTGACCGCGGTGGCTCGCCGTGGCCGGCCGGACCCGGTCGTAGGGCAGCTCCAGCTCCTCCGGGAGTCCGGCCAGTGCCTCGCGCCAGTACGCGAGCTGACGGGACAGGACGCTCTCCGGATCCTGCTCGTCCCCGAGGAGTTCGCGCTGCCAGAGCGTGTAGTCGGCGTACTGCACCGGCAGCGGCACCCAGTCCGGTTCCTTGCCCTCGCAGCGGGCCGCGTAGGCGGTGGAGAGGTCGCGGGCCAGCGGGCCCATCGACCAGCCGTCGCCCGCGATGTGGTGCACCACGACCACCAGGACGTGCTCCGCCGGGCCCGTGGAGAACAGCCAGGCCCGGATCGGCACCTCGGTGGTGACGTCGAAGGTGTACCCGGTCGCGTCCGCGATCGCCGCGGACAGCCCGTCCGGGGTCACGTCGGCGGCCGCGAGCCGCCAGTCCAGGTCCGCCGGTGCCAGGATGCGCTGGTACGGCTCGCCGTCGGCCTCCGGGAAGACCGTCCGCAGCACCTCGTGGCGCCCGATCACGTCCCGCAGCGCGTGTTCCAGCGCGTCCCGGTCCACCCCTCCGGTCAGCCGGAGCACGGACGGGAGGTTGTAGATCGCGCTCGGCCCCTCCAATGCGGCGAGGAACCACAGGCGGTACTGCGCGAACGACAACGGGATCATCGGGACTCCTCCTGCTTGCGCATCGGCCGCAGTGCGGGCCGCGCGGACTTCTGACTCGCCACGTGCTCCTCGGTCCGCTCCCCGAGCCGGACCGCGAGCCGGGCCACCGTCGGTGCCTCGAACACCATGCGCAGCGGCACCTCCCGGCCTGACGCGGCGCGGATCCGGCTCACCAGCCGGACCACCAGCAACGAATGGCCGCCCAGCCGGAAGAAGTCGCCGTCCACGCCGACCGACTCCAGGCCCAGGACCTCAACGAAGGCCGCGCACAGCATCCTCTCCAGCTCCGTCGCCGGGGGGCGGCCGGTGCCCGGGCCGGCCGTGAGGTCCGGCGCGGGCAGCGCCCGGTGGTCGACCTTGCCGTTCGCCGTCAGCGGCAGCCGGTCGAGCACGACCAGCGCGGCGGGCACCATGTGCGCCGGCAGTCGGCCGGCCAGGTGCGCGTGCACCGCGGCCACCGGCGATTCGCCCGCGTCCTCCGGGCCGCCCGGGGCGACCACCAGGTAGGCCACCAGGCGCTTGTCGCCCGGCCGGTCCTCGCGCGCCACCACCGCGGCCTGGAGGACCGCGTCGTGGGACTCGACCGCCGCCTGCACCTCGCCGAGTTCGATCCGGAAGCCGCGGATCTTCACCTGCTGGTCGGCCCGGCCGAGGAAGGTCAGCGTCCCGTCCGCGTTCCAGCGCGCCAGGTCGCCGGTCCGGTACATCCGCCGGCCGCCGGTCTCGAACGGGCAGGCGACGAACCGCTCCGCCGTCAGGTCCGGGCGGCCGCGGTAGCCGCGGGCCAGCTGTGCCCCGGCGAGGTAGAGGTCCCCTCCGACTCCCGTGGGAACGGGCCGCAGGCCCGCGTCCAGCACGTAGGCACGGGTGTTCCAGACGGGCCGGCCGATCGCCGGGTCCTCCTGCTCGACGGAGGTCACGAAGGTCGCCGTCGAGTTCACGGTGGCTTCGGTCGGCCCGTACGTGTTCGACAGCCGGACGCGGTCGCCGGGCTGCTTCAGCCACAGGGCCAGCGAGTGCCGGCGCATCGCCTCGCCGCCCACGTTGACCACCCGGAGCTTCGCCGGCCAGTCGATCGCGTCGCCGGCCGCGACCAGCTCGTGCCAGTAGCCGGTCGGCACGCCGATCATGGTCAGCTCCGCACCGACCGGTGCGCGCATCAGCTCGGGCAGCCGCCCGGCCGGATCGCGCGGCACGAGCAGCGAACCGCCCGCCAGCAGGACGGGGTAGATGTCCTCCACGTGGGGGTCCCAGCTCACCGAGGCGAACTGCAGCAGCCGGTCCGCCGGGCCCAGCCCGAAGAAGTCCTTCACCCAGAGGACCTGGCTGACCATCGCGGAGTGCGGGATCACCGTGCCCTTGGGGCGGCCGGTGGAGCCCGAGGTGTAGATCACGTAGGCGGCGTGGCCGGGGCGCAACGGAGCCCGCCGGTCGGCGTCGGTCACCGGCCCGGCCTCGCGGGCGCTCAGGTCGGCGGCGGTCGCGGGCTCGTCCAGCACCACGACCGGCAGGCCGGGGGCGAGGGCCGTCGCGGTCTCGCGGACGGCGACCGCGCAGACCGGCGCGCAGTCCTCGATCATGAAGGCGGTCCGGGCGGCCGGGTACTCGGCGTCCAGCGGCAGGTAGGCCGCACCGGTCTTGAGCACGGCCAGCAGGGTGGCGACCAGCTCGGGACCGCGGGGCACGCAGACCGCGACGGTCCGGTCCGGGCCGGCGCCGCGTGAGACCAGCAGCCGGGCCAGGCGGTTCGCCCGCTCGTCCAGCTCCACGTAGCTGACGGCGAGGCCTTCGTCCACCAGGGCGACCGCCCCCGGTGTCCGTTCCACCCGCGCCGCGAACAGCTCGGGAACCAGCGGGCCGTTCAGCGCCTGCGGTGCCGTCGTGGCGTTCCACTCCACCAGCAGCCGGCGCCGCTCCTGCGGGTCCAGCACGTCCACGGCGCCCAGCCGGGTGGACGGGTCGGCCGTCACCTGCTCCAGGACCCGCACCAGCCGCCCCGTGAACCGCCGCACCGAGCCGGGGTCGAACAGGTCGGCCGCCCCGATCACCGTGCCCGTCAGGCCGGCCGGGTGGCCCTCCGCGTCGAACAGCTCGCCCACGCTCACGTCCAGGTCGAACTTCGCCGCCTGATCGCCCGCCGAACCCCGCTCGGCCGCCAGCCCGGCGAGATCGAGCACTCCCCTGGCCACGTTCTGGACGGTGAGCATGACCTGGAACAGCGGGTGCCGGGAGAGCGAACGCTCCGGCGCCAGCTCCTCCACCAGCCGCTCGAACGGCACGTCCTGGTGGCCGAAGCCGGCCAGCCCCGTCTCCCGGACCCGGCCCAGCACCTCGGCGAAGGTGGGGTTCCCGGACAGGTCGGTGCGGAGCACCAGGGTGTTGACGAAGAAGCCGACCAGGTCGTCCAGCGCCTCGTCGGTACGGCCGGCGGTCGCCGCGCCGATCGGGATGTCCGTCCCCGCGCCGAGCCGCGACAGCAGGACGGCGAGGGCCCCCTGGACCAGCATGAAGACCGTGACGCCCTGCTCCCGCGCCACCTTCAGGAGGCGGCCGTGCAGCTCGGCGGGCAGGTCGAGCGTGGCGGTGTGCCCCTGGTAGGTGGACACGGCCGGCCGGGCCCGGTCGAAGGGCAGCTCGAGCTCCTCGGGTGCACCGCTCAGCGTCCGCCGCCAGTAGTCGACCTGACGTGCCATCAGGCTCTCGGGATCGGCGGGGTCGCCGAGGAGGTCGCGCTGCCAGAGGGCATAGTCGGCGTACTGGACCGCGAGCGGGACCCAGTCCGGCTCCTTGCCCTCGTGGCGGGCGGCGTAGGCGACGGAGAGGTCGCGGGCCAGCGGGCCCATCGACGAGCCGTCACCGGCGATGTGATGGACCGTCACGACCAAGGTGTGGTCGTCCGGGGCGGTGGAGAACAGCCAGGCCCGGATCGGCACCTCGGCCGCCAGGTCGAACGGGCTCGAGGTCGCCCTCGTGACCGCCGCCCCCAGCTCGTCGGGCGCAACGCTCGTGGCTTCCAGGCCCCAGGCCAGTTCGTCCAGCTCGTCCAGCTCGTCCAGCTCGTCCAGCTCGTCCAGCTCGAGGATGTGCTGGTAGGGCTCGCCGTCGGCCTCGCGGAAGACGGTCCGCAGCACCTCGTGCCGGCCGATCACGTCCCGCAGCGCGCCCTCCAGCGCGGCCGCGTCCACGACGCCGGTCAGCCGCAGCACCACCGGCAGGTTGTACGTCGCGCTCCGGCCCTCCAACTGGGCCAGGAACCACAGCCGCCGCTGCGCGAACGACAACGGCACCCGCTCCGGGCGGACGCCGGGCGCGAGGGCGAGCCGGGCCGCGTCCGAGCCCGAGTCCGCCAGCACCGCGGCCAGGGCGGCCGGCGTCGGGGACTCGAACAGCGCCCGCACCGACACTTCCACCCCCAGCACGGCACGCACCCGGCTCACCAGCCGGACCGCCAGCAGGGAATGCCCGCCGAGCTGGAAGAAGTCGTCATCGACGCCGACCGACTCCACACCGAGGACCTGCGCGAAGGCCGCGCAGATGATCTCCTCCTGCGGCGTCACCGAACCGCGCGCGCCCGCCGACAGCGCGGCCGTGGGCTCCGGCTGAGGGAGCGCGTTGCGGTCGAGCTTGCCGTTCGGGGTGAGCGGGACGGAGTCCAGGAGGACGACGGCGGAGGGCACCATGTGGGCGGGCAGCCGACCCGCGACGAACCCGCGCACCGACTCCGCGTCCAGGCCCTCCCCCGTGGGAACGGCATACGCCACCAGCCGGGCCTCACCCGGCGTGTCCTGACGGGCGATCACCACCGCCTGCGCGACCTGCGGATGCGCGGCCACCACCGCCTGCACCTCACCCGGCTCGATCCGGAAACCACGGATCTTCACCTGATGATCCGCACGCCCCGCGAACACCAGCTCCCCGCCAGCCGTCCAGCGCACCCGGTCACCCGTGCGATACATCCGCTCACCCGGCGCCCCGAACGGGCACGCCACGAACCGCTCCGCCGACAACCCCGCACGATTCACATACCCACGCGCCAACTGCGCACCGGCCACATACAACTCGCCCACCACACCCGGCGCCACCGGCTCCAGCCGCTCATCCAGCACGAACAACCGCACATTCGCCACCGGACGACCGAACGGCACCACAGCCACACCCGCAGCCGCAGCCACGTCCACCCGGCCCTGCGCGACCATCACCGTCGCCTCGGTCGGACCGTACGTGTTCACCAGCCGACGGCCCTCACCCCACACCCGAGCCGCCCGGACACCGATCGCCTCCGCACCCACCACCAACGTCTCCACCGGCCCCAGATCCGCCGGCTCCAACACCTCCAACAACGACGGCACCACACTCGCCACCGACACACCCGCCGACACCACCAACGCCCGCAACAACCCCGGCTCCGACCGCTCGGCAGCCGACGCCACCACCAGACGCGAACCCGAACACAACGCCACCACCACATCCAGCACCGACGCATCGAAACTGAACGAAGCGAACTGCAACACCCCAACCCCGGCACCCGCACCGAACACCGGCACGAACACCGACACCGCACACGCCAACGACCCCCGGGAAACACCCACACCCTTCGGCCGCCCCGTCGAACCCGACGTATAGATCACATACGCCAACGCCCCCGCATCCACCCCCACCACAGGCCCCACAACCCCCACACCCGCCAACTCCCGCCGCACGGAAGCATCGTCGAGCACCACCACCTCAGCGGCAGCACCCCGCGGCACCACCGACACCGTCGACGAATCCGCGAGCACACACACCACACCCGCATCCGTCAACGTGTCAGCGATCCGCTCGGCCGGATACCCCGGATCAACCGGCACATACGCCGCCCCGACCCGCCACACCGCCAAAATCGCCACCACCATGTCCACCCCACGCGGCAGACACACCCCCACCAACGACTCCACACCCACACCACGAGCCGCCAACACACCCGCCAAACGACCAGCCCGCACATCGAGCTCGCCATACGACACCTCGACCCCGTCACACACCACCGCCACCGCATCCGGCGACTCCGCCACCCGCGCCGCGAACAACTCCGGCACCGACAACGACGAAACCTCACCCACCCCACCGTTCCACTCCACCAACACCCGCGACCGCTCAACCCCACCCAGCACATCCACCGCCCGAAGCGCAGACTCCGGACCACCCGCCAACGCCACCTCCAGCGCCACCACCAGACCCCCGACCGCCGTGTGCAACAACCCGCACACCGCCCCCGGATCCACCCCCGCATCCGCCTCCACCGCCAACGACATCCCGACCCCGTCATCGTCGACCGCAACGGAGAGGGGGTAGTTGGTGCGTTCCCGGGAGAAGAGCGGGCTGATGCCTTCCAGGCCGTCGATCTCGTCCACGGTTTCCGACGCGGGGCGTTGGCCCGCGTTGTGGCGGTAGTTGAGGATCGAGGTGAACAGCGGGGTGTTGCCGGGGATGCCGCTCGCCTGCTGGGCGACGGCGAGCGGGGCGTGCTCGTGCTCCAGCAACGCCGCGAGCTGGTCGCGCAGTTCGGCGGCGGCGGTGAGAACTCCGGTGTCCTGCGTACGGATTCGGATCGGCAGGGTGTTGATGAACGGACCGGGCACCCGGTCCGCGCCCGCACCGGCGTTCATCCGCCCGAACAGGACGGTCCCGAACACCACGTCCTCGCGGCCCGAGACGGCGGCCAGCACCCGCGCCCACGCCAGGTGCAGCAACGTCGCCGGACTCGCCCCCAGCCGACGCGCCACCGACCGCAGCCCCGCGACCACGTCCTCGGCCACCGGCTGCTGAACGCGCGCGACGGAAGCCCCGTCGCCCTGGACGTTCACCAGGCCGAACGGTGCGGTCGGCTCCTCGACGTCACCCAGCAGGTCGGCGAAGAAGCGCTCGTGCTCACCCGGCTCCGTGCCCAGACGCGCCTGGGCGACGAAGTCGCGGAACGGCATCGGCGCCGCCAACTGGTCCCCACGCCCGGCGATGAACGCCCGGACCTCGGCCAGCAGCACGTCCATGCCGGTGTGGTCCATCACCATGTGATGCATCCGCACCAGCGCCAGCCAACGACCGTCCCCGGCCACCGGATCGGCCGCGATGTGCACGTCCAGCAACGGCGCCCGCCCGAGATCGAGCGACGCGCCGGCGACGGCCAGCAGTTCTTGGGTCGGATCCGACGCGGCAGGGTCCAGCGAGGACTCGGTGACGGGCAGCACGGCCGTCCGCCGGACCACCTGGACCGGTTCGGGCAGGCCCTGCCAGACGATCGAGGTCCGGTAGATGTCGTGCCGGTCGATCACCTTCTGGAGTGCGTCCAGGAAGGCGTCCAGGCGCGTGCGGGAGTCGAAGCCGACCACCCTGGGCGTGACATAGACGTCGCGGTCGCCGCCTTCGGACATGAGGTGGTGGAACAGCAGGCCTTCCTGGAGCGGAGCCAGCGGGTAGACGTCCGCCACGTTCGCCGCACCACCCGGGACGGCGGCGACGATCCGCTCGATCTCCGCCTCCGACAGGGACACCAGCGTCAGCATCTCCGGAGTGATCCCCGTCGCGCCGGCCGGGATCCCGTTCTCCGGAACCTCCACGCGCACCGAGGCCGCCGCCGACGCCAGACCGGCAACCGTCGGGCTCTGGAACAGCGCCCGCACCGACACCGACACGCCACGCACCCGCAGCAGTTCCACCAGCCGCACCGCGAGGAGGGAATGCCCGCCGAGCCGGAAGAAGTCGTCGTCGACACCGACCGTCTCCAGGCCGAGCACCTCGGCGAAGGCGGCGCAGAGGATCTCCTCGCGCGGGGTCGACGGGCCGCGTGAGCCGGCCGACAGCTCGGCGCTGAAGTCCGGCGCGGGCAGGGCCTTGCGGTCCAGCTTGCCGTTCACCGTCAGCGGCAACACCTCCAGCATCACGAAAGCGGACGGGACCATGTGGGACGGCAGACGCTCGGTGACGAACCCACGGACCGCGTCGGCGAGTTCACCGCCATCCCCCTCCTGCTCGGGGACCAGGTAGGCGACCAGCCGCACATCACCGGGAGAGTCCTGGCGGGCGACCACCGCGGCCTGGGCGACCTGCGGATGCGCGGCCACCACGGCCTGCACCTCGCCCGGCTCGATCCGGAAACCACGCACCTTCACCTGGTCGTCCGCACGCCCCAGATACTCCAACTGACCGTCCGCCGACCACCGCACCCGATCCCCCGTGCGATACATCCGCTCACCCGGCGCGCCGAACGGGCACGCCACGAAGCGCTCCGCCGACAACCCCGGACGATTCACATACCCGCGCGCCAGCTGCACCCCGGCCAGATACAACTCACCCGTCACACCCGGCGCCACCGGCTCCAACCGCTCACCCAGCACATACACCCGGGTGTTGAGGACCGGAGCACCGATCAGCACCGGACCGGCCTGGTCCGCGCCACAGTCCCACGCCGTCACGTCCACCGACGCCTCCGTCGGCCCGTACAGGTTGTGCAAGTCCACGCCCCGCGGGAACACCCCGAAGAACCGGTCCCGCAACTCCTCCGGCAGCGCCTCCCCGCTGCACACCACCCGCCGAAGCCCACCACACGACCCCGCCGACGGCTCCCGCAGGAACGCCTCCAGCATCGACGGCACGAAATGCACCGTCGTCACACCCGAACCCGCGATCAACCCCGCCAGATACCCCGGATCCCGATGACCCTGCGGCCGCGCCACCACCAGACCCGCACCCACCACCAACGGCCAGAAGAACTCCCACACCGACACGTCGAACCCGAACGGCGTCTTCTGCAACACCCGGTCCGCACCCGACAACCCGTACGCCGACTGCATCCACACCAACCGGTTCACGATCCCCGCATGCGCGACCACCACACCCTTCGGCCGCCCCGTCGACCCCGACGTATAGATCACATACGCCGGATGCGACGGCAGGAGCCTGCCCAGACGATCCGCGGCTGCGAACGGGCCGTCCTCGTGCCCCGCCAACTCCTCCACGACCGCCGGGGAGTCCAGCACCACCACATCCGCCGACTCGGGCACGACCGCCTTCCAGGCGGCCGACGTCAGTACGCAGACGGCGTCCGCATCGGCCAGGGTGAACGCGATCCGCTCAGCCGGATACTCGGGATCCACCGGCAGATACGCCGCACCGGCCTTCAGCACCCCCAGCAGGGACACCACCAGCTCGACACCACGCTCCATCACCACCCCGACCACCGACTCCGGACCCACACCCCGCCCGGTCAACAGCCGCGCCAAACGGTTCGCCCGCGCATCCAGCTCCGCGTACGACAGCTCCACACCCTCGAACACCACCGCCACCGCATCAGGCGTCCGCGCCACCTGCCCCGCGAACAACTCCGGCAACGTCACCGCCGGCACCTCACCCGCCGTGTCGTTCCACTCCACCAACACCCGGCGCCGCTCGGCCTCACCCAGCACGTCCACCGCACTCAGCCGCACCGACGGATCCGCGACCACGGCACCCAGCACCCGCACCCAACGCTCCGCCAACACCTCCACCGACCCCGCATCGAAGAGATCGGCGGCACCGGTCATGACGCCCCGCAGGCCGGCCGGCTTGCGGTCGGTGTCGAAGACCTCGGCGATCACCAGTTCCAGGTCGAACTTCGCCACCCCGAGACCGGCCGTCGCTTCCCCGGTCGTGCCCGCTGCCGACACGCCGGCCAGGTCGAGCGTGGCACGTGCGTTGTTCTGGAGGGTGAGCATGACCTGGAACAGCGGGTGCCGGGACAGCGAACGCTCCGGCGCTAGCTCCTCCACCAGCCGCTCGAACGGCACGTCCTGGTGCGCGAAGCCCGCCAGGCTCGCCTCACGAACGCGGCCCAGCACCTCGACGAACGTCGGATCACCCGAAAGGTCCGTCCGCACCACCAGGTTGTTCACGAAGAACCCGACCAGATCGTCCAGCGCCTCGTCCGTACGACCAGCCACCGCCGTCCCGACCGGAACGTCCGTACCGGCCCCCAGCCGCGACAGCAGCACCGACAACGCACCCTGCAACAGCATGAACACCGTCACGCCCTGGGCCCGCGCCAACTCCACCAGCCGCGCGTGCACCTCGGCCGGAACATCCAGCCCCACGCCGTGCCCACGGTACGAAGCCACCGCCGGCCGACTGCGGTCGAACGGCAGCTCCAACTCCTCCGGAACCCCCGCCAACACACCACGCCAGTACTCGATTTGGCGGGACTGCAGGCTGCTCGGGTCCTCGGCGTCGCCCAGCAGTTCACGCTGCCACAGCGTGTAGTCGGCGTACTGCACCGGCAGCGGCACCCAGTCCGGTTCCTTGCCCTCGCAGCGGGCCGCGTAGGCGGTGGAGACATCGTCGGCCAGCGGGCGACGCGACCAACCGTCCCCGGCTATGTGGTGCAGCACGACCACGAGGACGTGCTCGTCCGGGGCCGTGGAGAACAGCCACGCCCGGATCGGCACCTCCACCGCGAAGTCGAAGGCATAGCCCTTCGCCTCGGCGACCGACGCCGCCAGACCCTCGGGCTCGACCCCGACCTCCGCCAACTCCCAGTCCAGCTCGTCCAGTTCGACGACGTGCTGGTACGGCTCGCCGTCCGCGACGCGGTAGACCGTCCGCAGCACCTCGTGCCGGCCGATCACATCCCGCAGCGCCAGACCCAGTGCCGCCCGGTCCACCTCACCCGAAAGACCGAGTACCACCGGGATGTTGTAGGTCGCACTCGGCCCGTCCAACTGGGCCAGGAACCACAACCGACGCTGTGCGAACGACAACGGGATCATCGAGACTCCTCCTGCTTGCGCATCGGCCGCAGTGCCGGCCGCGCAGCGGCTTCCTCAGTGAGCTGTTGAACGGCGGGATCCGCCAGGCGGGCCGCAAGCCCCGCCACCGTGGGTGCCTCGAAGACCAGTCGCAGCGGCACCTCCAGGCCGGCCTCGGCCCGGATGCGGCTCACCAGCCGCACCGCGAGAAGGGAATGCCCGCCCAGCTGGAAGAAGTCGTCGTCGACACCGACGGACTCCAGGCCGAGCACCTCCGCGAACGCCGCGCACAGCAGTTCCTCACGCGGGGTCGACGGGCCACGCGAACCCACCGACAGCTCGGGTGCGGGCAGGGCCTTGCGGTCGAGCTTGCCGTTGCCGGTCAGCGGCAGCGCCTCCAGCACCACGAAGGCCGACGGCACCAGGTGACCGGGGAGTCGGGACGTCGACAACTCCCTGACGGACGCGATCAGTTCATTCTCATCATTGGCGCCCTGGGCCTGCTCCTCGGGGACGAGGTAGGCGACCAGCCGGGTGTCCCCCGGAGAGTCCTGACGCGCGACCACCACAGCCTGCGCGACCCGCGGATGCGCGGCCACCACCGCCTGCACCTCACCCGGCTCCACCCGGAAACCACGCACCTTCACCTGGTCGTCCGCACGCCCCGCGAACACCAACCGCCCATCCGCGGTCCACCGCACCCGGTCCCCCGTGCGGTACATCCGCTCGCCGTTCCCGTACGGGCAGGCCACGAACCGCTCCGCCGACAAGCCCGCACGGTTCACATACCCACGCGCCAACTGCGCACCCGCCACATACAACTCGCCCACCACACCCGGCGCCACCGGCTCCAACCCCTCATCCAGCACGAACACCCGCGTGTTCGCCACCGGACGACCCAACGGCACCACACCATCCACCACCTCCAACGGACCCGCGACCACACCCACCGTCGTCTCCGTCGGACCGTAATGATTGAAAACCCCACAACCCCCCGCCACCGACGACAACTCCGCCACCAGACCAGCCGAAGCCGCCTCACCACCCAGCACCAGAGAACCCCCCGGCACCAAAGCCCCCAACCCACCAGGCCCAGCACCCAACGCCGCCAGATGCGACGGCACCACCTTCACGAAATCAATCCCACAACCCGCCACATAACCCGCCACCGCCACCGGATCCGTCACCACATCCGAACCCAGCACATGCAACTGCCCACCCGAACACAAACTCGCGAACACCACCGTGTTCCCCAAGTCCGTCACCGCAGGCTGCAACAACAAGAACCGACCACCCACACCAGCACCACCCACACCGGCTGCGCCGAAACCCACCACCGACGGCACCGACCCCACATACGACGCCAACGCCCCATGCGTCACCGCCACACCCTTCGGCAACCCCGTCGACCCCGACGTGTACACCACGTAAGCGATGTGACCGGGGAGCAGAGGACCACCGAGCTCGGCCTCCGCCAACGGCGTCGCCTCGAGTCCGGCCAGTTCCGCAACCGTTGCGGGTGCGTCGAGCAGGACGGCCGGTGTGCTCGCCGGCACGACCGCGGCCGTGGACCCGTCGGTGAGGACGCACGCCGCGCCGCCGTCGGCGAGCGTGAACGCGATCCGCTCGACGGGGTGGCCGGGGTCGATCGGCAGGTACGCCCCGCCGGCCTTCCACACCGCCAGCAGCGCCACAACGGTGTCGATTCCCCGCGGCAGGCACAGGCCCACCACCGACTCCGGGCCCACCCCGCGCCCGACCAGCAGACGCGCCAACCGGTTGGCCCGCCCGTCGAGTTCGGCGTACGACACCTCGACCCCGTCGAACACCACCGCCACCGCATCCGGTGTCCGCGCCACCTGCGCCGCGAACGACTCCGGCACCAGCGACGACGGCACCTCACCCGCGGTGTCGTTCCACTCCACCAAAACCCGGTGCCGCTCGGCCTCGCCCAGCACGTCCACCGCGCTCAGCCGCACCGACGGATCCGCGACCACGGCCTCCAGCACCCGCACCCAGCGCCGCGCGAGCAGCTCGACCGAGGCCTCGGCGAACAGATCCGCCGCACCGATCACCACTCCGCGCAACCCGGCAGCCCGCCCCTCCGCGTCGAAGGCCTCGCTGACCAGCACCTCCACGTCGAACTTCGCCGCCACGGAAAGGGTGGTCACCCCTTCGACCGAGACTCCCGCGAGGTCGAGCACTCCTCGGGCGTTGTTCTGGAGGGTCAGCATGACCTGGAACAGCGGGTGCCGGGAGAGCGAACGCTCCGGCGCCAGCTCCTCCACCAGCCGCTCGAACGGCACGTCCTGGTGCGCGAAGCCCGCAAGGCTCGCCTCACGGACCCGGCCCAGCACCTCGACGAACGTCGGGTCCCCCGAAAGATCCGTCCGCACCACCAGGCTGTTCACGAAGAACCCGACCAGATCGTCCAGCGCCTCGTCCGTACGACCAGCCACCGCCGTCCCGACCGGAACGTCCGTACCGGCCCCCAGCCGCGACAACAGCACCGACAGCGCACCCTGCAACAGCATGAACACCGTCACACCCTGCGCCCGCGCCAACTCCACCAGCCGCGCGTGCACCTCGGCCGGAACATCCAGCCCCACACTGTGCCCACGGTACGAAGCCACCGCCGGCCGACTGCGGTCGAACGGCAGCTCCAACTCCTCCGGAGCCCCCGCCAACGCACCACGCCAGTAGTCGACCTGCCGCGACAGCACACTCTCCGGGTCCGCCACCGAACCCAACAACTCACGCTGCCAGAGCGCGTAGTCCGCGTACTGCACCGGCAGCGGCACCCACTCCGGCGCCACACCCGCACACCGCGCCGCATACGCCGCCGACACATCCCGACCCAAAGGACCCATCGACCAGCCGTCACCCGCAATGTGATGGATCGTCACCACCAACGTGTGCTCATCCGGCCCGACCGAGAACAGCCACGCCCGGATCGGCACCTCCACCGACAGATCGAAGACACCACCCGCCGCCGCCGCAACCGCACCCGCCAGCTCCGACGCGGCGACCACACCGCCCTCGAGCCCCCAGTCCAACTCCTCCACACCCAGCACATGCTGGTACGGCTCACCCTCCGCAACGCGGTAGACCGTCCGCAGCACCTCGTGCCGCCCGATCACATCCCGCAACGCCAGACCCAGCGCCGCCCGGTCCACCTCACCCGAAAGACCCAGCACCACCGGAACGTTGTACGTCGCACTCGGCCCGTCCAACTGACCCAGGAACCACAACCGCCGCTGCGCGAACGACAACGGCACCCGCTCCGGACGAACACCCCGCGTGAGCGGAAGCCGAGCCGTGTCCGAGTCCGCGAGCGCCACCGCGGCGAGCCGGGCCGGAGTCCGGGCCTCGAACAGCGCCCGAAGCGGCACCTCGACGCCCAGCACCGCCCTCACCCGGGAGATCAGCCGCACCGCCAGCAGCGAGTGCCCGCCCAGCTGGAAGAAGTCGTCCTCGACCCCGACCGCCGCCACTCCGAGGACCTGCGCGAAGGCCGCGCACAGCAGTTCCTCGTACGGCGTGACGGCCTCCCGCGAGCCGGTCGAGACCGGGTTCGCGTAGTCCGGGGCGGGCAGCGCCCGACGGTCGAGCTTGCCGTTGACCGTCAGAGGCAGCGCGTCCAGCGCCACCACGGCGGCCGGCACTAGGTGGTCCGGCAGCTGCCCGGCCACGAAGCCGCGCACCGACTCGGCGAGGTCCGCGGGCTCGGAGGAGGCATCGGGGCCCCCGGCCGCCACGAGGTACGCGACCAACCGCCGGTCCCCCGGCACGTCCTCCCGCACCACCACCGCGGCCTGCGCCACCCCCGGATGCGCGGCCACCACCGCCTGCACCTCACCCGGCTCGATCCGAAAACCACGGATCTTCACCTGCTCGTCCGCACGCCCCGCGAACACCAGCTCACCATCCGCCGTCCACCGCGCCCGGTCACCCGTGCGGTACATCCGCTCACCCGGCACCCCGAACGGACACGCCACGAACCGCTCCGCCGACAGACCCGCACGCCCCACGTAGCCACGGGCCAACTGCGCGCCGGAGACGTACAGTTCGCCCGCCACGCCGACCGGGACGGGCTGCAGCGCATCGTCCAGGACGTACACGCCCTGGCCGGGGATCCCACGGCCGATGACGCTGTCGGAGCCCGGGTTCTCCGGGTCGATGGTCCGATGGGTGACGTGCACCGTCGTCTCGGTGATCCCGTACATGTTGACCAGCACCGGGCCGGCGCCCGACTGCCCGGCCGCCCAGTCCTTCAGTCGGGCCGGGTCCAGGGCCTCCCCGCCGAACACCACCGCCCGCAGCGCACTGCCCGCCCCGGACCGGCCGGAGGCGGCATCGGCCGCCGTCAACTGGTAGAAGGCGGACGGTGTCTGGCTCAGCACCGTGACACGCTCGCGGTCGAGCAGCTCCCGGAACTCCTCGGGAGAGCGGGACACCTCGAACGGGACGACGACGACCCGCCCGCCGTGCAGCAGCGCGCCCCACAGCTCCCACACCGAGAAGTCGAACGAGAAGGAGTGGAACCAGCTCCACACGTCATCGGGGCCAAAACCGAAGAGCCCCTCCGTCGCGGCGAACAGGTCCACCACGTTGCGGTGGGTGACCGCAACGCCCTTGGGGCGGCCGGTCGAGCCCGAGGTGTGGATCACGTACGCCAGGTGCCCGGGCAGCAGCTCGCCCGCGCGCTCGTCCGCCGTGAGCGCGGCACCGGACAGGCCGGCCAGCCGCTCGGCGGTCTCCGGCGCGTCCAGCACCAGCACCGGCAGGTCCGCGTCCTCGGGCAGCACCCGCACGCAGGCGGTCGAGGTCAGCACGTACGCCGCGGCCGCGTCGGCCAGGGTGAAGGCGATCCGCTCGGACGGGTAGCCGGGGTCGACGGGCAGATAGCCGGCGCCCGCCTTGAGCACGCCCAGCAGAGCGGTGACGGTGTCGGCGCCGCGCTCCATGCAGACCGCGACCAGGTCGTCCGGGCCCACGCCCTGCTCGGCGAGGTGCCGCGCCAGCCGATTGGCCCGCACGTCCAGCTCCCGGTACGACAGCTCGACGCCGTCGTGCACCACCGCGACGGCCTCCGGCGTCCGGGCAGCCTGGGCGGCGAACAGCTCCGGCAGCGTCCGGGCCGGTCCGCCGGCCAGCGGGGTGTTCCACTCCGTCACCATCCGGTGCCGCTCGTCCGGGCCGAGCACCTCCACCGCGCTCAGCGGCACGTCCGCGCCACCGTCGAGGGCGTCCGCCAGCGCGGCCGCCAGGTTGTCGACGGCGGTGTGCAGCAGATCGCACACGGCCCGGGGGGCGGCGGGGGCGACCGCGTCCACGGTGAGCCTCATGCCGACCCCGGCTCCGTCGTCGTCGACGGACACCGCCAGTGGGAAGTTGGTCCGCGCCCGGATGAAGAGCGTCCTGATCCCCTCGAACTCCTCGTCCCGGCTGACCTCGCCACCCGGTTCCGCCGCCCGGTGCCGGGTGTTGTGCCGGTAGTTGAACATCGAGGTGAAGAGGGGCGCGTTCCCCGGCATACCGCTGGCCTGCTGCGCCACCATCAGCGGCGCGTGCTCGTGGGCCAGCAGGGCGGCGAGCTGGTGCCGCAGTCCGGTCACCGCGTCCAGCACGCCCGAATCGGCCACCCGGACCCGGACGGGCAGGGTGTTGATGAACGGGCCGTGCACCTGGTCGGCGCCGGCGCCGGCGTTCATCCGGCCGAACAGGACGGTGCCGAACACCACGTCCTCACGGCCCGAGACGGCGGCCAGCACCCGCGCCCAGGCGAGGTGGAAGAGCGTCGCCGGGCTCAGTCCGAGCCTGCGCGCCACCGACCGCACCCGGTCGGCCACCTCCTCGTCCACCGCGAGCCGAGCCTGCTCGGCCGCGACCCCGTCCCCGTAGATGTCGGTGAGTCCGTACGGGGCGGTGGGCTCGGTGACGTCGGCCAGCAGCTCGGCGAAGTGCTTCTCGTGCTCCGTACGCGCCGTGCCCAGACGGGCCTGGGCGACGAACTCACGGAAGGGCAGCGGCTCGGGCAGGTCGGCCGTGCGCCCCTCCATGATCGCCTGCACCTCGGCCAGCACCGCCTCCAGCGTGGTGTGGTCGCGCACCATCTGGTGGATCCGCAGCAGGGCCAGCTGGCCGCCGTCCGCGCCGACCGGGTCGGCCGCCAGGTGCAGGTCCAGCAGCGGCGCCCGGCCCAGGTCCATCGACGCCCCGGCCGCGGCCAGCAGCTGCTCCACCGCGCCCGGACCGTCCGCCGACAACTCGACCTCGGTCACGGGGAGTTCCGCGCGGCGGGCGACCACCTGCACGGGCTCGGGCAGGCCCTTCCACGCGATCGACGTGCGGTAGATGTCGTGCCGGTCGATCACCACCCGCAGCGCCGCCACGAAGCGGTCCAGCCGCTCACGCGAGTCGAAGCCGAGAACCGTCGGCAGCACGTACGCGTCGCCGCCCTGCGAGTCCGCCAGCAGGTGGTGGAAGAACATGCCCTCCTGGACGGGCGCCAGCGGGTAGACGTCGGCGAGGTTGGCCGCGCCGCCGGGCAGTTCGGCGAGCAGGCGCTCCAGCTCAGCAGCCGACAGCTCGACCAGCGGCAGCATCTCCGGGGTGACCTCGGTCGCGCCGTCCGGGATCCGCCGGGCCGGCACGGCGACCTGCTCCGGGCCGACGACCAGGGCCAGCTCGGCGGCCGTCGGAGTGTCGAACAGCACCGGCACGGACACCGACACCCCCCGCACGCGCAGCAGTTCCACCAGCCGCACCGCGAGAAGGGAGTGCCCGCCCAGGGCGAAGAAGTCGTCGTCGACACCGACGGACTCCAGGCCGAGCACCTCCGCGAACGCCGCGCACAGCAGCTCCTCGCGCGGGGTCGACGGGCCGCGCGAGCCCTCCGACCGGGCGGCGGAGCCGGGTGCGGGCAGGGCCTTGCGGTCGAGCTTGCCGTTGCCGGTCAGCGGCAGCGCCTCCAGCACCACGAAGGCCGACGGCACCAGGTGACCGGGGAGTCGGGATGTCGACAACTCCCTGACGGAAGCGATCAGTTCATTCTCATCATTGGCGTCCTGGCCCTGCTCCTCGGGGACGAGGTAGGCGACCAGCCGGGTGTCCCCCGGAGAGTCCTGACGCGCGACCACCACAGCCTGCGCGACCCGCGGATGCGCGGCCACCACCGCCTGCACCTCACCCGGCTCCACCCGGAAACCACGCACCTTCACCTGGTCGTCCGCACGCCCCGCGAACACCAACCGCCCATCCGCGGTCCACCGCACCCGGTCCCCCGTGCGGTACATCCGCTCGCCGTTCCCGTACGGGCAGGCCACGAACCGCTCCGCCGACAAGCCCGCACGGTTCACATACCCACGCGCCAACTGCGCACCCGCCACATACAACTCGCCCACCACACCCGGCGCCACCGGCTCCAACCCCTCATCCAGCACGAACACCCGCGTGTTCGCCACCGGACGACCCAACGGCACCACCCCGTCCAC
>NZ_JBITFA010000033.1:0-22202 GCF_044455705.1 Kitasatospora sp. NPDC051170
GCGCGCCGTCTGCTCCGCAGACATGACGCGCCGTCACTAACGTGACGGAATGACGCTGCGTGACTCCGTCACGCAGTGACGGAGGGTGATCCCCCTCTGCTCCGCTTCGGGGGCCGGCCTCCGGCCGGGGGTCCGGGGGTGAGCTGGCCCGAGTGCTGGGGTGCCGGTCCGGGCAGGGTCCGCCGTGGTGCCTGTGGGACGGTGTTTCTGCTGTTCAGACGTGGTGCGGGTTGGGCGCACTCCGTGCGCCGGCTGACTGGGGGAGGGGGTGTCCGGGGCGTGCGGTCGGCATCCGGACGGGCACGGGCCAAGGTCCGACCCCCCGACTGCCATCACATAGTGTCACCCCAGCGAGCCCGACGCAAGCCCCCACCCGAACGTGCAGTCCTCCCAAACGAGTGGTCTAGACCCATTTCAGTGGTCTAGACCGATCCGACCCCATCCGACACCCGACAGGACCTCGGAACCATCCTGGCCCTGTATCAGGAACCCACTGTCCGGCAATCCTGCCGCAGCCCCCACACCCATCCCGGAATGCATCACACCAGCGCGCTGTGTAACGTCAGGAATTGACGCCGCCCCACACCCTGGCAAGCCATCAAGAACAACCACGCCACCCCAACCGGGGCCGTTGACGATATGACGCAGAATTCCGGTACAGCCACCACACCCAGAAATGCCACCGCCCGCCCCATGGGAATCATCCATAAAGGGCGGGCGGTGAGCGTCGGCGGGGTGTGCCGCTTCGTCAGGCGCCGAGGCCGACGTGGGAGACGTACTGGTAGGCCCCGTAGTCGGAGTCCAGCTCGCTGGTGATGTCGTCCCAGATCTCTTCGAGCCTGCCCGCGTCGCCGTCGGTGAGGGCGTCGACGGCGTCGTCCCAGATGTAGCGGACCTGGAAGGAGCGGACCCGCAGGTTGTCGCGGCGCCGGTTCTCGTCCACCACGTTCTGGTTGATGGGGTGGATCTCGATTTTGCTGCCGCGTCCGCCGCGGTTGAGGTGCTGTTTGAACGCTCCGCTGTTGGCGAGGACGTTGGCGGCGCGCAGGTTCCAGTAGGCGGTGTCGATGGCCTCGCGGGTGGCCGGCCGCGGCTGCTGCTTGCCCTTGGCCCAGGCCCGGATGGTGGCGGGGGTGGCGGTGACCCCGGCGTCGGCGAGCGCCTGGGCGCCGCCCTTGGAGGTGAGGAGGTAGCGCATCCGGGCGCCCAGGCCGCGTCGGGTGTTGACGGGGGATTTGATTCCGCCCTCGATAATCATCCGCTCCAGGGCGTCTTCCAGGGCCCGGCCGAGCGCCATGCTTCCGTGCACATTCCCGGCGTCACCATCGGCGCCGTACCGGCCGAAGTTCTTCCACCCGTCGGTCGACATTAGGCGCTCCGCTTCCGGTTGAGAGGCAGGGTGTACTGGTCCTTGAGTTTCATCTGAGTGGCGAGTCGGCCCTCCGTGAATACGGTGCGCCAGTCGGTTTCGCCGGTCACGTGCAATTCGTCGGTACCGCGCAGCCGGACAATGGTGAGGCCGCCCTTGTGGGCACGGTGCGCCTTGTACCAGAGGTTGGCGAATGCCTGGCTGCGGATGATGTGCATCCAGTCGGGTCGGCGGATGTCGCGGTTGTAGGTGGATTCGCCGATGGTGGACGCGAATTTCGCGTACATGGCCTTGACGTACTTCTCGGTGACCTGGTCACCGTCCCGGATGGCATTCTCGCGGGCCTGGGTGAGGACGCGGCGGAACTTCTCCAACAGGCCCTCACTCGCGCCGCTGGTCCAGGCCTCGGTGATGTGCGGGGCCTCGGACAGGCCGAGCTTGTGGCAGCGGGCGAGCAGCCGCACGGTGGCGCCGTCCAGGAGCACGGGGCCGGCCTCGTGCCGGTTGCCGATCGGGTCGGGCAGGGTCGGGTGCTCCCAGGTGGGGCGCTTGGGCAGCAGGTAGATCCCGGACCGCTTCGGGTCGAACCCGCCATCGGGCTGGTGGACCAGGCTGCCGATCGGCAGGTGCGCCTTGAGCGCCGAGCAGTACGCGGCGTTGGTGTCCAGGACGTCCACCGCCACCTCCGCCGGGTCACCCCTGCGGACCGCCTCCATCAGGGGGCCGTTCTCCCACTTGTGGCGCCCCTCCCAAATCTCGTCCGCGCCGTTCCGGGTTTTCTTGGAGAGGAATTCCAGCCGGTCCGGATAGACCGTGTGCTCGTACGCCGCGCCGACGCGGGTCGCGTCGAAGAGCGCCATTCCGTTCGGAATTGCCCGCTTCTCCAGCGCGGCCGAGGCGGCCTCGGTGTCGCCACCGTGCTCTTCGAGGGCCTCGTGGACGGCCGAGGTGATCAGGTCGAGGTAGTAGCCGAGGTCCCGGCCGGTGCCGGCGTACTCGCCGCGCGGCGCGGCGGCGGCGGTCGGGGCGGGGCGGGCGGCCTGGCGGGGCGGGGCGGGGGCCGCTGCCGGGACTGCCGGTGCCGGGGGCGTCGGGGCGGGCTCGGTGGCCCCGGGGGCCGGAGCGGGAGCAGCAGCCGCCGCTGGGGTCTGGGCGGGGGCGCAGAAGCCGCCCAGGTGGACGGCGCGGCCCGCGATCCGGTGGCGGACCGGTCGGCCGCAGTGCTCGCACGGCACGGCGGGGTGATCGAGCGGCAGGCCGTCCGGGCCCCGGTCATAGTCGGCGGCAGCCGCCGGGTCCTCGCCGACCGGAGCCGCGGCCGGCTCGCCGACCAGAGCCGCAGCCGGCTGTACCGGGGCGGTGGCTCGCTGGCCGGGGCGTGCCCAGCTGTCCGGGATGGGGGTCACGGGCGAATAGGGCTCGGTCCGGGTGCTTCGGCGCGGCGGCGCCTCCCGCCTCGGATGCCGTGGGGCCGGGGCGGCGAAGGTGGCCGGCACCGGTGCGGCGGCGTGGGGTGGCCAGGTCATGGCCTGGGCGGCGTGGGTGGGCCCGGCGAGCAGGTCCAGCGGCGCCATTCCCCAGTGCCGGGCCAGGGCGTCGACCTCGTCCAGGGTCCAGGACTGCGCCCCGGCCTGGCGGCGGCTGACCTTGTCCTGGGTGAGGCCGACGCCGGCGGCGAGCTGCGCCTGGCTTTCGCCGGTGCGCTGCCGGAGGGCGGCCACGGTGAGCCGCAGGGTTTCCAACGTGCTGAGTGCCATGCAAGCATCCTATCCATTTTCTATGGACATTTTCCATAGAGTTGGCACGTATTCACTGGATTGGGTGGTGTGGAGCGGGTGCGGTGCCCGGTTCGGGGCCGACCGGCCTTCCGAGTGGGGCCCTGAGGGCCTGCCGAGAGGCCCTGTGCGGCCCCGTGACGGCCGCTCAGGCCCACCCCCGCCCGATTAGACCAGGCAGGGGTGATCGCCTGTCAGAAGGGCGCTGGAGCCCCTTCCTGGCCCAGAAGCGAGGCGAACGCGGCCTCTGCCTCTGCTGCCTCCCGTGCCTCGCGGCGGCAGCGGGTGCACTGTCCTTGCAGGACGGCGGGCCGGTCGCAGCCGTCCTGGCAGCGGGGCAGGCGGGCGTCGGCCTCGGCGGTCACGCACGTCTGGCACCGGCCGCCGGCTGCCGCGGCGGTCCCGCTGCAGTCCTCGGTGCTGCACGGCCTGGAGCAGGCGTCGCACAGCACTCCGGCCACCGGCACCCGACGGCCGCACATGCCGTCCCGGCCGTCGCACTCGTGGTAGCGCGGGGCCGGAACGGCGGGCCTGGCCTGCCGCTGCTCCTGGCGCTCGGCGGCCTCCCGGGCAGCCGGGGTCACGGGCGGCTCGGCCGGGATGGCGCTGATCCAGCCGGACATGATCGCCCCGACACTCTTTTCGATCTTGTCCGGCAGCTTGGCCGAGAGCATCGACTTGAGCATCTGGCGGTCCCACCCGGCCGCGAGCAGACCGGAGACCCGGGCGCCCTGGTCTGCCAGGGGCTTGCCCGCCAGGCGCAGCTCCGGGTGTTCGACGCCGATCCGCATCAGCAGCTCGACCCCCGGGGAGGTCCAACCCGGGGCCTGCTGCGGTGCGACCGGCGCAGCCGGAGCCGCCGACCCGCCACCCGCGACCGGCCCGCCGGTCTGCTGCCGCTGCTCCTGGTCGACCTCGCCGCCGTCCGTCCGTCCGTCCGGCTGGCCGCTCTGAGCTTCGCGCGCACCACGGTCAGAGAAGGACGGACGGACGGAAGGTTCGTCGTCAGTCTCTTTTCTTTCAGTCTTTCCGTAGTTATGAGCGTCGCCTTCACCGACGGTCGGTCGACCGACCTCCGGTGAAGGCGATGTCGGTCGAGGCTCTTCTACGGGATTTTCGGCCGCATCGTCGCAGGTGGGACCGACATGCGGTTTTCCGGCGGTCGGTCGATCCGGGGCCTTCGCGGGAGTGTCAGGGGCCTTCTTTTTGGTCCTCCGCGCGACCGGCGGCAGGGACCTGCGCTCGGGGTCCGGGTCGAGCCGCGTCGGCTCCACCCGGAGGTTCTTCACCCCGCCCTGGGCGCGGATCTCGGCGGTCATCGCCGCGACGTCCTCCAGGGTGAACGGGATGCTGTCCACGGAGAACGTCGTGTACCAGGACCCGCCTCGCTTCCGGACCACCTTGCCGTCCGGACCCTCCACGTCTTCCGAGCGCGCCCGCTGGATCTTGAACTTCACGACGAGGCCGGCCTCCACCAGAGTCCGCATGGCCTCGCTCAGTGAGTCCTTGCCCTCGATGTAGGACCTGGTGAGCTTCTCCACGGTCATCTCCTCGCCGTCGCGGGCGCGGATGAGCCGGGTCAGCAGGCCGATCGCCGTGATCGACGTCAGCGTGTCGACCGCCTTGTTGTCGACCGCCACGAACCGGGGCGGCCGCGAGGTGCGCTTCCTCATCGGGCCACCGCCGATCCGGCGACGGCCACCAGGAGCAGCCCGGCCTGGACGGCGGGCGGGAGCACAGGATCGGGAACGGTGGTCGGAGGCCGGAGATCGGCAGTGTTCTGGGTCATGCACCTAGAGGCCAGAAAAACCGGTGCGGTGTGACCCATACCGGGCGGAATTGCATCTGCTACGGCGTGACCTGCGCCACAGTCCGACGGGCGGACCTGGGGGGCGGTGGTGGTGGAGACGTGCGCTGGGGCGTCCGTCTGGGTGGTGCGCGTACTCATGTGGGCCTTCCTGGGGCCTGCACCTGGTTCCGGGCTAAGTCGCCCTGGGTACACTCGGTGCTAGACCATGTGGGTCAGCGTGAAGCCCCGAAACCGGTCCGCAGCGTCAACTGCGGGAAGCACCGGCGAGGGGCTTTCTGCTGTTCGGGATCTTGGTAGTTGAGTGGTGGAGAGGCTACGCCCCGCTACGAACTCCCAGGGGCCTTCTTCGGTCGGACCTCTAGGCCGGCCTCGGTCCACCAGGCATACAGCCGGTTCACGTTGACCTTGGCGAGGGCCCGGATGCGGGAGCGCGAGGCGCCCACCGCAGCTGCGGTCACGGCCGCCTGCCGCAGCTCCTCTGTGATCTCGTCCACGCGTGCCTGGGCTTCCGCCCGTCTAGCTGCGGCTTCGGCCACCCGCCTCAGCGCTTGGGCCTGCTGCTCCTCTGGGATCTCGACCATGGACAGAGCATAGACCAAAGCCTCGGACAAGTCGCTACTTGTCTTAGTCGAGACTTCGTGTCACAGTGGGATCACTCCGGAAACGGAGCGGCCCCAAGTCGGTGGTTGGACACCGGCTCAGGGCCTTGACCAGCCCATTCCTGACTTGACACAGGGAGGCCGATCCGTCATGGATCGTACCGTCACCGGGGGCCAGACCCCCGACCAGTCCCGCGAGGCGCTCGCCGCCATCGCCGCCCAGGGCGCCGTTGCCGCGAGTGCGGCCGGCGAGGCCGCCACCAAGCTCGCCGAGGCCAGCCGCCAGCTCGCCTCGCTGTCCGAGCAGATCACCCGCCAGCTCGGCTCGACGGGTGGTGCCTGATGACCAAGTACCGCATCGAGAAGCGCCGGGTGCCGGGCGTCCACGCCGACGGCACGGCGATCACCCGCACCGAGGAGATCCGGGTGCCGGTCCTGCCCAGGGACTGGGACCAGATCGCCATCCGGACCGTGGTCGCCCTGGTGCTCGCTCTGACCCTGGTGGCCGTGACCTGGTCCACCGTCAGCATCGGCGCCCTGCTCAAGGGCGGGGTCGGCTACGCCGCAGCGTCGATCTTCGACGTGGCGTGGGCGGTCTGCCTGATCCTGGAGTGGCTGGCCCGCTACGAGCCGCAGAAGCGGCTCTTCCCCCGCCGTCTGGGCTGGGGCCTGCTGGTGGCCACCATGCTCGCCATCGGCGCGCACGGCGCCCTGATGATGCACAGCCTGGCCGCCGCGGTGATCGGCGGCGCGGTCTCGCTGTTCGCCAAGGTGCTCTGGCTCGGGGTGCTCCAGCACATCGACCGCGACCTGTCCGAGGACGACCAGGAACTCGTGCGGGTGAAGAAGAGCACCGCCTACTCCACCTTGGCGCTCACCTCGACTCGCCGCCAGGTGGCCAAGGTCGAGCAGCACGCGGCGCTGGAGCTGCTCGCGATGGAGCAGGCCGGCTACTCCTTCCCGGCCGCGCCGGTGGTCGAGCTGGTGGAGCCCGAGCCCGTGCGCACTGCCCAGACCCTGGACCGCGCGGCCGAAGCGGTCCGCACCGACTCCGAGCACGGCACCGAGGCCAGCCCCCGCACCGTCGCAGCCCTCGATGCCGCCCGCGCCGACGGATGGTCCGTCAAGGAGGTGTGGGAGGCGGCCATGGCATCCAAGGTGGCGTCCGGACATCCGGTGCAGCCCGCGTCCGCGCAGATGAACGGCCTGATTCCGGCGAAGACCATCCACGATGGCGCTGCCGGATCCGGAGACGCCGGAGACGAGCGGGTGCCCCGGCAGGGCGGGCGCCTGAGCCTGGCCGCGGCCGTGGAGTTGCTGATGGTCGACGCCGGCCTCACCGACCGGGACCAGCTCGCCTCGATGCTGCCCTCGATGGTCGGCGCGCCGTTCAAGCCCGAGTCGCTCGACCGCGAGATGCGCAAGCACCGCACCTGACGATCAGTCAGCACCAAAACTCCGGTACGGCCGTCACCCCGACGGGTGACAATCGGTACCCATCGTGATCAAGGCACTACTGCACCCGGCGGGCCTCGGTTGAAGGCCCGGCCCGCCGGGCGCACCTCCCACTCGATCAAGGAGGCACGGCCAGCATGACGACCAACCAGACCACCGTACAAACCCACGCCGCTCCGACCGGCGTCATCCAGCCGCCCGCCGCCTCGGCCCCGGCCGCTGCGCCGGTTCCGAGGCAGGCACTGCCGGCACCGGTGGAGGCGGACGGCGACTCGGTGTACGTCCCCGCCCCGCCGGTCCCCGCCACTGCGACCCCGGCAGCCCCGTCGGCCCGCCCGGAGCCGGCGCAGCGCCCCGCCGGGCGGGGCATCCCCGCCGGGCCGCTGCTGCTGTCCGTCGTGAACGGCGTCGGCCTGGCGACCAGCACCGCCCTGTACGCCGGGGGCATCCCGGCCGCCGCGACCGTCGGCACCCTGACCGCCGGAGCCGGGGCGCTGCGCACCGCCTACGCCTTCCGCCGGGTGACGAAGGGTCGGGGCCGGGGCTACGGCTACGGCGGGCTGTGGGGGCGTCGTGGCGGCCTTCTGGGCGGTGCCGGGCGCTGGGGCCGTCAGAGCGGGCGTTGGGCTGCTGGGCGGGCCGCTACGGGCTCTGGCTCGGTCGGCTCGGCGGGCGGGTCGCTGATCGGCTCCGGCGGCTCCACCGGTCGGGTGCGCAGCCCCTTGTTGGACAAGGGTGCCCGCCGGGCCGCAGCCGAGACGGCCGGCTCCGCCTCGGCCAGCTCCCCCGGCCTGGCCGCTGCGGCCGGCCGCGCCGCCGGCCCCGCCTCGGCCAGCTCCCCCGGCCTGGCCGCTGCGGCCGGCCGCGCCGCCCGTACCGCCGGTGCGGCTGGCGCAGCTGGGGGCGTCTCCCTGGGCAAGGGTGTGGCGGGTGGGTCGCCGGGCGGTCCGGCCGCGGGTGGCTCCGCCCGCCAGGGGGCCGGCCGGGCGGCCGACGGCGCGCGGCGGGCAGCTGCCCGCCGCGCCGGGCTCGGAGGGAAGGCCGCGCAGACCATCGCCGCCGCGCGCCGCCGGGCGGAGCCGATCGCCTCGCACGTCGGCAAGGCGGGCAAGGCGTTCAAGGACGGCGTGCCGCGCGGCATCGGCAAGGCCGGCAGCGGTGCGGCGAAGGCGTGGAAGGACGGCAAGCGCACCCGCCGCAACACCCGCCGCTTTTGGCGCCTCGCCCGCAAGCGCACGGTCTCGTTCGTCCTCGCCGCGGTGGCCGGCACCGTCGCCCAGGTGCTCATGCCCTGGCGCCCGGGCGTCGGCTGGCGCGTCGGGGTGCGGGTGTGGAACTGGCGCGCCAACCGTTCCCGGGCCGTCGAGGACGCCCGCGACGCCGAGAACGCCCAGGCGGACGCCAAGGACGCCGCCAAGAAGACCAAGAAGAAGCGCAAGGCGAAGGTGAACGACCCCGGCCGCGCGTCGGGACCCAAGGCGGCCGGAGCCGCCCCCACCACAGGAGGAACCGTGTCCGGAGTTGACCAGGTGTTCGCCCGCGCCGCCGAGGCCGTCGCCACCGCCTACAGCCAGTACAGCCCGCCGTCGATGATGGCGGTCGCCGCCGAGTACGAGGGCCTGCCCTCCGGCATCCGGCACGCCGCCGCCGCGGTCGCCCACCTGGCGCTCAACACCCAGGAGGTCTACCCGGCCCACGCCGCCGTCGCCGACGCCGTCACCGCCGCGTGCGCCGCGCTGCTCGACGCGGCGAAGGCCGCCGACGAGGTCGCGCCCACCTTCCGGCAGGTCCACGCGCCCGACATCGAGCGCTTCGAGGCCCCCCGCAACGGCTACTCCGGCGAGGTGATGTGGAACATCGGCGGCCGACCCGGCGACGGCGGCACCACCTACCAGTCCGTTTTCTCCCGCTCCGCCGAAGAGGTCGCCACCGTCTACGCCCAGTGGCAGCCGCAGGTGATGACCGAGGTCGGCCGCGAGTACGAAGGCCTGCCCACCGGCATCGAGCACCTGGCCACCGCCGTGAAGAACCTCGCCATCCACTCCCAGAACAGCTACCCCGTCGACCCGCAGATCGCCGAGATGGTCGGCCTGGTCCACCACCGGCTGATGCAGTCCGTCTCCGCCGCCCAGGACGTGATCCCCGTCTTCCGCCGCGTCCACGCCCCCGACCTGGCCCGCCACGAGGCACCCCGCAACGGCGCCGCCGCCGAAGCCATGTGGAACGTCTGACCGCCCGCCACCACCGAGAAGGGAGCACCACCATGGGCAAGAACAGCGCCTTCGACTGGAACGGGCGCCACACCCCCGCGTGGGCGGCGATCAACGGAGCCGGCGTCTCCGCCCTGACCGCCTCCGTCGGCTACCTCGCCGACGCCCCCCTGTGGGTCGGCCTGGCCGAAGGCGCGGCCGGCGCCGTCGCCGCGGCCGCCATCGCCACCCACCGCCGCTACAGCCCCGGCCACCGCGTCTACCGCGCCGCCACCTGGCTCGCCGCCGGCGGCTGGACCAGCTGGGCCATGGCCTCCGGCCCCTGGGCCACCTGGTGGCCCGTCACCACCCTCGCGGCCGGAGCCACCCTCGCCTGGGGCTGCTCCGCCGCCTACGAGGCGTACGAGGCCGACCTGCCCGAACGCCGCCGCCTCGAAGCCGAACAGACCAAGCGGGAAGCCACCGGCGACGCCTGGGAAGACCGCCTGCACCGCGTCTGCGGCGTCGCCGGCTGTACGGTCGCCGCCGTGGAGGAGTGGGAGACCGGCATGGGCTACACCATCGAAGTGCAGCTCCCCGAAGGCGGCACCACCGTCGACCACATCAAGCCGCACGCCCTCGCGCTGCGCTCCGACCTGCGCCTGAAGGCCGGCTGTTCCCTGGAAGTGGACCAGGGCGAGGACTACGGCACCGTCATCATCCGCGTGAACACCAAGGACGCCATCGCCGAACTGGTCCCGCTCCCGACCGACGGACTCGACACCCCGCGCACCATCAACGCGCCGTTTAGCCTCGGCGTCTTCCGCGACGGCTACGACGCCGAAGCGATGCTGCGCTACCACTGCGGCCTGATCATCGGCCAGATCGAGGGCGGCAAGACCAACCTCCTCAACGTCATCAACGCCCAGCTCCTGCGCTGCAACGACGTGCTTCTGTGGCACATCGACACCACCGGCGCCGGCATCACCCTGCCCTGGCTGCGCTCCTGGGCCCGCGAGGGCAGCGCCGACGTCCCCGTCATCGACTGGGCGGCGAACACCCCGGAAGAGGCCGTCGCCATGCTCAAGGTCGCCGTCGAGATCATCGAGGCCCGGAAGATGGGCTACCAGGACCTGATGTACCAGGTGAACGACGACAAGGTGCCTGTCGGCCCTGACCTGCCGGAAATCATCATCATCGCCGACGAGGTCGCCCAGCTCCCCGATTCCGTGCAACAGGGAATCTCCGACGTCATCAACACCGGCCGCGCCAGCGGCGTTCGCGCGGTGAATTCAGCGCTGCGTGGAACCCGCGACATGGTGACCGCCGCGATGAAGGAGATGACCCGTCTTCGGATCGCCATGCGCGTGTCCGACGAGTCCGAGTACCACCACGTTTTCTCGGACGCCCGGGGAATCAAGAAGGGCGATGCCCCGGTGCAGGGCTCCGGGTTCTTCGAATACGACAACTCGGGGCCCCGGGCCTTCAAGGCGTACCGCATCGAGCCCACCGACATCGCGCGCATTTCCCCGGCGGTCGCCAAATACCGGCCCGCGCTCGACGAGGTGAGCCTGAACATCGCCTCGGCGAACATCTACAAGCAGCGGTGGGAGCGGACCCTGCCCAAGCTCTACAAACCCGGAACCCCGCTCGCCCCTGCGGCCCAGGCCATCCTCGACCGCGCCGCCCCTGCCCCGCTGCCCACCACCCCGGCCGGCCCCATGGCCGCGACTCCGGACCCGAGCGAAGGCCTGCGCGGGATGCTGAAGAACCTCTTCCCCGCCACCGGCGGCGACCAGCCCCCGGCCCCGGCCACCCCGGCGGCCGGACAGGTGCCAGCCCAGCCCAGTCCGTCACCCGTCCCCCCGACCCCTGCGCCGCAGCCGGAACCGGTGGACCTCGCCACCCGGCAGCAGTTCGCCCAGGTGCTCGATGACGCCACCTGGCACCTCGCCCCCGTCCCCTCCGAACTCCCGCCGCCGCCCGCCCTCGGCACCGCCCAGGCACTCGCCGAGGTGACCGACCCCGTACAGCTCCGCGCCCTGGCGATCATCGCCGAGGCCGGCCCCGCCGGGATCGGCGTCACCGCCCTGGCGGACCGGCTGAGCACCGAGCCGGGCATGAGCGCACACCGCGCCACGGTGCAGCGCTGGATGACGACCTGGGCCGTAGCCGGCCACGTCGTCCGCCAGGGCAGCGGCTCCCAGGTCACCTACATCCGCCCCTGGCACGACCGCATCGGTCGCTCAGCGTGACCAGCACTGTCGCTTGTCGCCTGTAGCGATAGGCACGCGAAAGGGGGGTTCCCCGGGCCTGTACCCGGAGAACCCCCCGTCTTCTTACTTTCGCGACAGGCGACAAGCGACAGCGACAGTGACTAGCAGTGACCGACGGCCCGAACGGCAGCGTCAACCAATCCATGCAAACCGGTTGACATTGATTAGCCGTCAGGTGCAACCTGTTTACAGGCGGAGTGTCCGTCAGTGAGAGGGGAACCTGAGATGACGCAGCGTGATATTCCGGGCGGGGCGGTGGCGGTGCCGGATGTCGCCCCGGGCCGCTACCCGGCGCCGCTCGTGACCGCGGTGCCGGTGGTCGGGGTGATCTCGCCCGCCCCGACCACCGGCCGCAGCACCCCGGGGCACTACCAGCACGTGCTGCTGGACACTGCCACGGGGGAGCTGGCCTTCCACGAGTCGACCGAGCACCTGGAGCCGTGGAACCCGTCCTGGCGGGCCGTCAACGACGTGCCGCGCGAGACGTGGAAGCGCTGGCACCCCGGGACCTCCTTCAGCTTCCGGGGGCCGCACATGTGGTTCCAGCCGGTCCCGGAGGTGCTGTCCTGGACGATCGACTCCGGCGTCAAGGAACTGCCCTACCTGGACGCCGCCGCGGCCAACGCGCTGCTGGAGGAGCTGACCCCGTTCGCGCAGGCCCTGCTGAACGGCCTGTTCGAGGCGGGCGGCGAGCTGGACTGGTCCGCCGACTCCGCCCGGGCGGGCCGCAACATCGGGCGGCTGTGCTCCCGCCACCGCCAGGCCGCCGGCCCCGAGGTGGACGCCGACCTGGTCGACTACGCCGAGATCGTGCAGCGCTTCCCCCAGGTCTACCAGCCGGGCCTGCTCGGCAGGTCGCTCGACAAGCTCGCCGAGGAGTGCGAGTACATCACCCGCTACCTCGGCTTCAACGAGCGCTGGCACCCGGAGATCAAGAAGGTCTACGGCACCCCGGCGAGCGACGGCACCTGCGTCATCCTCGACGTGCTGGGGGTGCGGGCCTGGTACCGGACCCTGGTCCTGGACGGAGACCCGCGCCCCGTGCGCGACTTCGCCGACTGGGACGCCGAGCACGGCCGCCTGGCCTCCGGTGAGATCGCCTCGACCACCACCGATGACGAACTGGCGGGCTGGGCGGAGCGCGAGGAGCTGCGCGCCGGGCAGGCGGGCCTGCGCCTGCTCGGCACCCTGGAGGCCGCCGGCGCCCACCGTTCCCGGCTGCGCGAGCAGGACTGGGACCGCCTCGCGGTGGTCGGCGCCGACGTCGCCCGCCTGGAGCGGGAGTTGGGCGAGGCCCGCACCGCGCGCCTGGAGCTGGTCAACGGGGCGATCGGCTGGGGTCGGGCGGATGCGGCCATCGCCGAGCGTGCCCGGATGACCCGTCAGGCCGTCTACAAGATCCGCACCAAGACCGGCGACGAGACCTGACCACCACCACGGACCCCGACGTGGCCCGCCAGTTCGAGAACCTGCCGTTCGAGGCCGACCACATTGCCTCCGTCGCGGTCGCGGTCACCGAGGACTGACCCGGACCGCGCACAGCACGGGGCGGCCGTCATCCCGCGAAGAAGTCCGGCCGCCCCGACCCGACCCCGCCAGACAGCAACTGACCGGGAGGTCACGCACCATGTTCCCGCACTCCGCAGTGCTCGCCGCCACCGCGGCCTTCTTCCTGATGTTCATCGGGCACTTCGCCGGTGACTACCTCTTCCAGACCGACCACATGGCAGAGCACAAGGCCGCGCCCGGCCGGGACGGCTGGCACGCCAACTCCCAGCACGTCCTGATCCACCTCGCCGGGCTGTTCGGCGTCTTCACCGTCGCCCGGATCTTCCTCGACTTCGCGCCCCCGGCCTGGCCCACCCTGGCCGCCTTCGCCTGGGTGAGCCTGAGCCACGGCCTGATCGACCGGCGCTGGCCCATCACCTGGTGGATGACCCACACCCACAGTGCCGGGTTCCTCGCCCGGGGCGGCGCGCCGCTCGTGGACCAGGCCGCCCACATCGTGGTCGGGCTGTTCCCCGCGGCCGTCCTGGTCGGGTCCTGGTGCTGACGGTGTGCGCCGGCCGACACCGCCACGACCCCACCGGCCGCCACCACGGCGGCACCCCGACCTACCCCTACCGCCTCGCCCCCGCCGGGCTGCTCACCCGCCGCCAGCTCCGCGCCCGCGGGCTGCGCCCGGGAGGAACCGACCCGGTGGCCCAGATCGAGTGGCGCCGGGGCCGCAGGGTCGCCTACCTCTACCGCGCCGACCTCGCCCGGCCCGTCCGGCCGATGACCCCGGCCCGCTGGGCGGCGCACGAGCGGATGATGCTGCCCGGCCTGCCGGAAGGATGCCGGGTACGTCATTCCTCGCTCGCTGGGCACCTGCTGGCCCTGCGCCGAGAACGACCGGTGACCTGACGCTGTCCCATCTTCGCGAGCCCCCGTGCCTCCTGGCGCGGGGGCTCGTTGGTCACCCCGTGACCCGCCGCAGCCTCGGTGCAGGCCCGGCCATGCGCGCGGTCCTGGCCCCGACACTCCCCTCCGCCCGGCGCCCGCCGTGGCTCCCGGAGGACCCCGCGGCCGTCCTCGCCCGCCGCCGGCGCGACCTGGCCGCCGGCGTCGCCCGTGAGCGCGCCGAACTGCTCGACGCCGCGCGGCCCGGCCTCGATGTGCGGGCGGAGAAGGTCGCGGAGGTCGACGCCGACGAACTGCAGGAGGTCGCGGTGGTCGCCCGCGCCCTGGGCCAGGACCCGGCCGCCGCCGTCGACCGCACCGTGCGCGCCGCGCTGGAGGAACTCCAGGGGTGGGACGACGACCTCCACCGCCTGGCCTACGACCTCCACCTGGTCCACCTCTACATCGGGTTCGACCGCACGACGAACGCCCGCGGCCGGAAGCTCGACGCCGACCTGGAGGCCGCCCGCGCCGCACTGCTCGCCGAAGTCGCCCGCTACCACCACGGCGGGAGCGGCCCGAAGTCGAGCCCCCGCCGCTGGGCCCGGGGCGCAGTGTGAGCGCGTGGCCCGGGCTGGCGGCACCGGCTGAGCTGGTGTCGTTCCTCGCACGTACGATCCGGCTCATGGAAAGCCACACGCGAGTCGTCAAGGATGGGGAGGAGCCCGCCGCCGCCGGGCGGGCCTGCGAGGTGTGCGGGGAGCCGATCCGCAGCGGCGGCAAGGGGCAGCAGCCCTCCTACTGCCCGGGCCGGGCCTGTTCCTCCAAGGCGTACCGGGCCCGGCTCAGGGCGCGGCAGGACGCGGCGCTGGCCGGCTCCGTCAATGACTCGCGCGAGCCGGTGAGTTCGCTCGACGGCGCGGCGGCCCGGGAGGTCGCCCGCCTCGGCGCGCTGGTCGAACGCAAAGCTCAGGGCCTTGCCCAGACCCTGGACAAGGGGGAGGCCGGGTTGGGGCTGAACGTCGACCTCGCCTCGCTGGAACAGGTGGTGCAGGCCCTGCTGCGCCGCGCCAACCAGGCCGTCCGGCAGGTCAGGGTGCAAGGCGCCAAAGCCGACCTTGCCGCCTCGCACGAGCCTTTGGCCGCGCCCCCCGAGCAGCGCCGCCAGGAGCAGCCGGAGGTGTCCGGCGAAAGGCCGGCCGCGCTGCTGCCCGTTGTCCGGCGCCCGTCCCCGGCCCCGGCCGTCCCCCGCCCGGACAATGCCTCGCGCGAGGCGGCAAGGTCGGAACTCACCGGCCCCGGACCGGAACTCACCGCCTCGCGCGAGGCACAGCAGGAGGATGCGCAGCCCCGCATCCTGGTCCCGCCGAACCAGCGCCCCGAGCTCGGGCAGCCGCAGTTCCTGCGCGCCCTGGACGAGATCGGCGAGGGGTGGCACCTCTACCACTGGCCCAACCTGGAGACCCTGTACCTGGTCGTCCGGGACAACCGGGCGGTGGGCTGGGTGGAGCACGGCCTGTGGAACACCAGGCGCTGGGTCTCGGTGCTCATGCCCAACAGCTACGTCGCCGGCCCCGATGACGACTCCCCCCTGCTCCACACCAGCCCGGCCATGGCCGCCCGCACCGTCGCGCTGACGCTGCGCCAGCTCGCCGACGCACAGACCCGCGGCTGACCACCTGCCAGGCCCGGCCGGGCGTTCCGTTCCGGGTTCCCTTTGGGGTGCCGTTCGGGGTGCCGTTTGGGGTTCCCTTTCAGGTCCCGTTTCGGGTTCTCTTGGAACCTGCCCGGCCGGGCTCGGCGCGTACGCGCTGACCTGCTGGACCAGGGGGCGTCGGGGCCCTGCCGCGGGCGCCGACTACTTCCCTGGGAGACCGGTTGTCCCGGGAAGGCCGGCCGAACTCACCCGCCGCCAAGGTTGGTGGACAGGACCTTTCCAATGCTTCCGCAGCACCTACCGCCTCCCATGCCGAACCCCCTACCGCAAGATTTCGCCCCGGAGCGGCTAAAAGCCCAGGTCAGACCGCCTGGCAACCTCTCACCGGAAATCCCGACAACCCTTCTTTTCCTCCCCCTGTCCTTCCTGTGCTGTTGAGTGTTGGTGTTGGTGGTGGGGTGGGGGTCGGTCGGAAGGCTTCGACGTCCGCTCCCGAGCCGCTGGGGCTCTCCCTCCACCGGCCGGGCGGCCTCCCGGCGGGGCCGGGGCGCTGCGCGCGGCGAGGGGCATCGGGCGGGCGGCGGACGAGCGAGAGGGGCAGGGGTGTGGGCGAGGACCAGGCGGTGGCCGGCGCGAAGGCGTGGGCCAGGTCGGCGGACTACCCGAACGGCTCGACCAGCCGCCTGCGCGGCGACGTCCTCGCCGCGCTCGGCGTGCTGAAGGTCGCCACCGCCGACCAGCTCCAGCGGATCACCCGCCCCGGCCTCAAGAGCAACAAGGCGATCCGTGCCGCGCTGCTCGACCTCCACCTGCACGCCCTGACCGCCTCCGACGGCCACACCGCCGACCGGGAGAAACTGTGGCGGCTGACCGGCCACGGCCTGGAGGCCGCCCAGGAAGTGCTGCCCACCGGACGCGACCTCGGAGGCATCGCCCGCGGCGCCGGCCGATCCGGCGCACCCCACAGCATGATGGTCAACGAGACGATCCTGGCCGTGCTGCGCGGCGGCACCAGCCCGCTCGGCGGCCCGGGGGTCGGTGAGATCGCCGACTGGTCGACGGAAACCGTCCACGAGGTCGGCCCCAAGATGCGCGCCATCACCGACGCGGTGCTGCGCGCCCCGCAGTTCGGCCTGCCGGTGCTGCTGGTGGAGGTCGACCGGGGCACCATGACGCCGGAGACGGTGGCGGCGAAGTTCGAGCGCTACCGGCGGTTCTTCGAGCGCACGGCCAAGCGCGGGGACGAGGTCCGGCCGTACTGGCACCTGATGTACAACCACCGGCCGCAGCGGGTGCACGGCCAGGACGTGAACGCGGTCTTCCCGCCGGTCGCCATCGTCTTCGGCGGACGTCTCGGGCCGGTCGCCCTGCAGAACCGCCTGGAGGCCGTCCAGGACGCCTCCCAGCCGTTCTGGAAGCCCCGGTGGACCCGGGGCAGCGACTACGCGGACGAGCCCTACTACTGGGACTACAGCGGAAAGATCCCCGTCATCGCCACCACCCTGGAGCACCTGCGGAAGTTCGGGCTGACCGGTCCGGTCTGGCAGCGCTACGGCCACCACGGCCGCCTGGAAACCCTCGCCGACGCTCTGGCCGACCCGGACGGCTGGGAGGCGTACAGCGAGCGCCAGCACGCCCGCCAGGAGGCTGCCCGCAAGGCGCGCAAGGCCAAGGAGGACCAGGAGCACGAGCAGGACATGCAGCGCCGCCACTGCCCCACCTGCGGCCGACGCCCGGACGATCCGGCCTACCAGGACGAGTGGGACGCCAGCGCCGACGGCACGACCGAGTGCACCCCCTGCCAGGACGCCACCCTGGACAGGAACAGCGCCCAGAACGCCCAGGAGCGGGCCCAAGCGCTACGCCAGGCCGAGGCCCGGGAACGGTGCGTCACCTGCAAGACCGGCCTGCTGGAGAACAGCCTGCTGGAACACGACCCGGACGCCATCGAGTGCTGGAAGTGCCACCAGAACCGCTCGTTCGAGGGAAAACCGCCACTGCGCCGCCCGGAGGCGAAGAAGAAGCGCCGTCTGTTCAGCGGGAGCTGAACCCAGAACAGGCAAGGCTTCCAAGCTTCCAGGGTTGATTGGAAGCTTGGAAGCTTGCTTCCCGTCGGCTCGGCGAGGTGAGGTTTCACGCTGGCCGGGACGGGCCGTCACCGCGCGCCGTACGCTCGCGGTGACGGCCCAACAGGCGCAAGGGGAGACGACCCATGACGACGCTTCCGCAAGGCTTGACCACCGGTCAGCGCATCAAGGCGCTCAGGGAGCGCCGGGGCATCTCCAGGCCCGTCCTGGCGGGCCTGGTGGGCCGCTCCGAAGGCTGGCTGAAGGCCATCGAGAACGGCCGTCTCCAGACCCCGAAACTGCCGATGCTGGTGAAACTCGCCGACCACCTGAGGGTCACCGACCTGTCCGAGCTGACCGGCTCCGCCTCACTGCCACTCTCACTCTTCTCAGTGAACGAGCACCCCTCCCTGTCCGTGGTCCGCCGCGCGGTCGACTCCGCCCCCCTGACGCTCACCGACGACCAGGCGCCCAACCTGGACCACGTCGCCGCCGCCGTCGCCACCGGCTGGGCCGCAAGAGACTCCCGCGGTGACCACCGCACCGCGCTCGGCGAACTGCTGCCCGGCCTACTCACCGCCGCCTCGATCGCCGCCTCCCACCCCGAGGTGTCCGACCGGCGCCGCGCCCAGGTGCTCCACGCCAGCGCCCTGAACCTCACCCAGATGTTCTCCGCCTACCAGGCAGACGGCACCCTGGTCTGGCGCGTCGCCGAACGCGCCCTGGCCACCGCCCGATCCGCCGGCGACCCGGCCGCGATCGGACAAGCCTGCTGGTTCCTCGTCCAAGCCTTCCGCGAATCCGGCCAATGGGACAGCGCCCAGACCCTCACCGACGAGGCACTGCGCCTGCTCACCCCGCTGCGCACCGACTCCCCCGAGCTGGCCGCCGCCTGGTCCTCGATGGCCTGGCACGCCGCCATCACCCACGCCCGCGCCGGAGAGGCCGGCCTCGCGTGGGGCTGGTTCGACCGCGCCGAGGCCACCGCGCGCACCCTCCCCGCCACCTGGTGGTCCTCACCCACGTCCGCGTCCGTGCGGGCCACCGCCGTCCACGGCGTCACGATCGCCGTCGAGCTGCGCCAGCCACGCACCGCACTGCGCTGGGCCCGCCGAATCGAGCCCGCCCTGATCCCGGCCAAGCCGCGCCGCGCCCGCCACCTGGTCGAGGTCGCCCGCGCTCACGAGATGGTCGGCGACCTGGACCAGGTGGCCGGTCTGCTGACCGAGGCGGTGACCGCAGCCTCAGAAACCCCGCGCTGGAACAAGGAGACCCACGACCTGGTCCGCTCCCTGCTGACCGGGCCCGCCTCGGTCCGGCCGGCCGCCCGGGAACTGGCCGCCGCAGTGGGCGTGGCCGCATAGAAAACGGAGGGGCACAGACTGTGCCTCCCGCCCCCTGCCACGCTTTCTACGCTCGCCTGATGACCGATCAGCCCAACACCAACCCGGACGCCTTCCGGACCGCCATCGTGGCCTCGGAGCGCCTGCGCACGGCCCTCGGACAGCACCAGCTCACCCTGCCGTCCCTGCGCGGCGGCTACCCCACCCTGACCGGCGAACCGTTCGTGGAACTCGGCGGCTGCCACGCGAACGTGATCGAGCAACTCGCGGCGATCCTGGAGCGCACCGCCCCCGACCCCGGCGGGGAGGCGCGGTGAACACCACCGAGCACCGGGTGACGTACGCGAGCCACCCGAAGAACGGCACGCTGGTGCTCGACACCGCCACCGGCCGCCAAGGCACGATCGTGGCCCAGGAGATCCACACCAGCCGCTGGACCGACAAGGTCGTCCGCCGCGTGATCCACCTGCGCCCCGAAAAAGGCGGGATCGAGTGGACCACCGACCCCGGCCACCTCGAACCCGTCGCCTGACCCCGACACCCCCAGACCGTCAGACCCGCACCGCCCCCCGCCCCGGGGGCGGTTCTGCTTTTCCACCCCGCCTGCTGGAGAACAGCCTGCTGGAGCACGACCCCGAAGCGGTCGAGTGCTGGAAGTGCCACCAGAAGCGGGAGTTCGCCGGGAAGCCGCCTCTGCGCCGGCCGGAGCCCAAGCGCAAGCGGCGCCTGTTCGGCTGAGGTCAGACCCGCCCTTGCATTTTCGGGCGGGTAATCCCGCAGCACAATTCCGATCCGAGCATTTAAATTCCACGCACCCTATTCCGCGCGGCGGGAAATCAATGAAGCCGCACCGCGTGCGCGGGTCGATCCCGCCATGGCCGGCGGAACCGGCCTGCGCACGCCACCAGGGCCGGGACCGCGCCGATGCCCAGGGCGTTCGCCCGCATCCGCTCGTCCTGCCCCCGACCGCGCCCCGATCCCGTCCTCGGGCCGTCCAGCCGGCCGGGCTGAGGCGCCCCGGACAGCCCGGCCGCCCGGCCCTCTCGGCGTCCCCGCCCAGCGGCCCACGCGGGCGCCACAGCCCCCAGGGGAAGAGATGGGCGATGCTCATGCCCAGCCAGCGAGACAGGCCGCGCACGGTACCGCAACGCCCCGCGCCGCGCATGGCTCCTTGAATCCATGAATGCTTGCTGCCATTGTCCTGACCGGAAACCCTCCCCCCGGAAGGACCCCGAGCGATGCCAAACCCCGACCAGACCGACCCGCCCCAGCCCCGGCGCCCCGCACCCCACGTCGCCATCGCCAACCACAAAGGCGGCGTCGGCAAGACCGGCACCGCCCAAGGGATCATCACCGCCGCCGCGGAGGCCGGCCACCGCGTCCTGGCCGTCGACATGGACGCCCAAGGCAACCTCACCCGCCGCCTGCGCGCACTCGTCCCCGAAGCCCCGGAAGACCGCGCCGCGGCCTCCCTCGCCTCCGTCCTCCAGAACCCCGCCCTCGGCGAGATCGCCCGGATCCTCGTGCCCTGCGGCTACAGCGACCAGACCTACCGCGACCGCATCACCATCGCCCCCGCGCACCTCGACCAAGAGCTGTTGTCCCTCACCGCAGGCACCGCAGCCAGTGAGAAACGCCTGCTGCGCGCGATGCAGGGAGTCGTGGACGACTTCGACCTCATCGTCATCGACTGCCCTCCCAACCTGCTCTCCCACCAAATCGACATGGCATGGTCGGCAGCCGACGTGCTGATCCTCCCGTGCGAACCCGGATATGACTCCGTCGAGGCTGCGCGCCGAATTCACGAGCGAGTTGACCGCGACCGCCACACCCTCAACCCCGACCTGGCCGTAGCCGGAATCGTCGTCAACCGATACCGACCGAACCTGAAAATCCATCAGCAACGCGAGCAAGACATTCTGAACATCCGGGGCACAGAACATGTCTGCCCCGAAAGGATCCATGAGCTGGTGGCCCTGAAAAACCAGGAAGAACTTGCCCAACCACTGCGAGCCGATCGCACCGACGGCAAGAAAGCAGCCGACCAATTCCAGAGCGTCTACGCCTGGATGAACCAGCAGATCAAAACAGTCATGGAGAAGACCGGCTGATGCCCACGTACGAACCCGTCCCCGAGGATCGACAGCTCCCCAAGACCACCCCGCCCACGGCAGCGGCACCGGCCCCCAAGGAAGTGCCGATCGCCACAACCATCCCCTACGCTCTGCGCCGCCAACTCACGCTCGCCCTGGCCGTCCACGACACCAAGCTCAAGGACGCCGTCGCCCAGGCCCTGACCGCATGGGTAGCAGCACATCCGCCGAATCTCGCCGACACAAGCAAACAAGGATCCTAGATTCCATGCGGCGGGCAGTAGCAGGGCCACCCGTGGTGGAGTGTGCCGGCGGGGCCTGGGCAGGGCGCGCCCCCTGAGCCCCCCGCAGAGCCCGCCGCGCTCCTTCGAGCCGGGCCGCCGGCCCCGCGGCCCGACCGCTGGGTGTGCTGACGTCGTTGTGCCCGTCGCCCGTCCTATGGGTAATTTCCATGGGGCGGGCGACGGTATTTCAGCGGTGGTGGTTCTACCGGAAATTCGCGTCACATCGTCAACGGGATCGGGGCCGGACGGTGGCGCATTCCGGGATGGGCAGAGGGGTTGCGGCAGGATTGCCGGACGGTGGGTTTCTGATACAGGGTCAGGGTGTGGGGCGGCGTCAAGTCCTGTCGTTACACAGTGCGGCGGTGTGATGCATTCCGGGATGGATACGGGGGCTGCGGCAGGATTGCCGGACGGTGGGTTTCTGATACAGGGCCAGAATGGTCCGGGGAATCTATCGGGTGTCAGATGGGCCCGGTTCGGTCTAGACCAGTGATATGGGTCTAGACCACTTGTGCCGGACGGTTGCACGGTCGGGTGGGGCTTGCGCTGGGCCCGGTGTGGTGACACCATGTGATGGTTGATCGGGGTCGGATGACAGCCCTGGCCTCATCCGGATGCTGGCAGCAGACCCCGGCCACCCCCTCTCCCAGTCAGCCAGCGCACGGAGTGCGCTCAACCCGCACCACGTCTGACCAGCAGAAACGCCGCTCACGGCCACCATTTACGGGCCCGGTCCGGGCCGCCACCACGTCCCCGGGGTCACCTCGACCCGAACTCCCGGCCGGAGGCCGGCCCCGGAGCGGAGCGGAGGGGGAACACCTTCCGTCACCGCGTGACGGAGTCACGCAGCGTCATTCCGTCACGCTAGTGACGGCGCGTCATGTCTGCGGAGCAGACGGCGCGC
>NZ_JBITFA010000034.1:0-21012 GCF_044455705.1 Kitasatospora sp. NPDC051170
GGTGGTAGGTGAGGGTGGTGGCGATGGTGTGGAACTGGTCGAGGATGGGGTCCATGTGGGGGGAGTGGAAGGCGTGGCTGACGTGGAGGCGTCGGACCTTCCGGCCTTGGTTCTGCCAGTGGGTGGCCAATGCGAGGGCTTGGTGTTCGTCGCCTGAGATGACGGTGGAGGTGGGGGTGTTAAGGGCGGCGATGGTGAGGCCGGGGTAGTCGGCCAGGGTGGGCAGCACCTCCTCCTCCGAAGCCTGGAGTGCGATCATCGCGCCGCCGGTGGGGGCGGCTTGCATGAGGCGGCCGCGGGCGGCGACGAGGGTGCTGGCGTCGGGGAGGTCGAGGACGCCGGCGAGGTGGGCGGCGGTGAGTTCGCCCAGGGAGTGGCCGATCAGGTAGTCGGGGGTGAGGCCATGGTGTTCGAGCAGGCGGAACAGTGCGGTCTGGAGCGCGAACAGCGCGGGCTGGGCGTATTGGGTCTGGTGGATGAGCTGGGCGGTGTCGCTGTTCGGGTCGGCGAAGAGGATTTCGGCGAGGGGCCGCTCGAGGTGGTGGTCGAGTTCGGCGCAGGCGGCGTCGAAGGCGGTGGCGAAGACGGGTTGGGTGGCGTGCAACTCGTGTCCCATGCCGGGGCGTTGGCTGCCTTGGCCGGTGAGGAGGTAGGCGATGGGGCCGGGGTGGGGTTGGCTGGTGGCGCGGGTGGTGGTGGGCAGGGTGCGGCCGGTGGCGAGGGCGGTGAGTCCGGCCAGGAGGTCGTCGTGGGTGGTGGCGACGACGGCGGCGCGTTCGGTGAAGTGGGTGCGGTGGTGGGTGAGGGTGCGGGCGGTGGTGGTGAGGTCGAGGTGGGGGTTGGCGCGCAGGTGGTCGGCGAGGCGGGTGGCCTGTTCGCGGAGGGCGGTGTCGGTCTTGGCGGAGAGGAGGAACGGCAGCGGGGTGCTCACTTCCTCGGCGGGGGCCGGTACTTCGGCTTCCGGTGCCTGCTCCAGGATGACGTGGGCGTTGGTGCCGCTGATCCCGAAGGACGAGACACCAGCGCGGCGGGGGTGGTCCGTCTCGGGCCAGGCCATCGCTTCGGTGAGAAGGGTGACGGCGCCGGCTTCCCAGTCGACGTGCGGGGTGGGTGCGTCGACGTGCAGGGTCTTGGGCAGGATGCCGTGGCGCATGGCCTGGACCATCTTGATCACGCCCGCGACGCCGGCGGCGGCCTGGGTGTGTCCGATGTTCGACTTGATCGAGCCCAGCAGCAACGGCCGGTCCTGCGGCCGGTCCTGGCCGTAGGCCGCGATCAGGGCCTGGGCCTCGATCGGGTCGCCGAGCATGGTGCCGGTGCCGTGCGCCTCGACGGCGTCGACCTGATCGGGCGTCAACTGGGCATTTCTCAGAGCCTGTTGGATGACGCGTTGCTGCGAGGGGCCGTTGGGGGCGGTGAGGCCGTTGCTGGCGCCGTCCTGGTTGACCGCGCTGCCCCGGAGCACCGCCAGCACCGGGTGCCCGTTGCGCCGGGCGTCGGAGAGACGCTCCAGAACCAGCACGCCGACGCCGTCGGAGAAACCGGTGCCATCGGCGGCGGCCGCGAACGCCTTGCACCGGCCGTCGGTGGCCAGCCCGCGCTGGCGGCTGAACTCGGTGAACGAACCCGGGGTCGCCAGCACCGTCACGCCGCCGGCCAGGGCGAGCGTGCACTCGCCGGAGCGCAGGGCCTGGGCGGCCAGGTGGATCGCGACCAGGGAGGAGGAGCAGGCGGTGTCCACGGTGACCGCCGGGCCCTCGAAGCCGAAGGAGTACGCGACCCGGCCCGAGATCGCACTGGTGATGCCGCCGGTCAGCAGGTAGCCCTCGTACTCCAGCGGGCTCTCGTGCATCCGCGGGCCGTACTCCTGGGCGACGGCGCCGACGAACACGCCGACCGGCTGTTCGCGCAGGGTGTCGGGGGCGAGGCCGGCCCGCTCCAGGGCCTCCCAGGAGGTCTCCAGCAGGAGGCGCTGCTGCGGGTCGGTGGCGAGGGCCTCGCGCGGGCTGATCCCGAAGAACGCCGGGTCGAACTCGCCCGCGTCGTAGAGGAATCCGCCGTGCCGGGTGTAGCACGAGCCGGGGCGCTCGCCGGTCGGGTCGTACAGCTCGTCGAGGTCCCAGCCACGGTTGGTGGGGAACTCGCCGATCGCGTCCACCTCGTCCAGCGAGATCCGCCACAGCTCGTCCGGGGTGCGGACCTCGCCCGGGTAGCGGCAGCTCATGGCGACGACGGCGATCGGATCGTCGTCCAGCGGCAGCGGGACGGACCCGCGCTCCGGACGGACGACCGCCGGGCGGGCGCCCAGGGCCTCCGCCACCAGGAAGTCGGCGAGTGCCGAGATGGTCGGGTGGTCGAAGACGACCGTGGTCGGCAGCCGCAGGCCGGTGGTGGTGTTCAGCCGGTTCCGGAGCTCGACCGAGGTCAGCGAGTCGAAGCCGATCTCCTTGAACGCGCGGCGGGCGTCGATGGTCTCCGGGGTGGCGTGGCCGAGCACCGCCGCCACCTGGCTGCGGATCTGGTCCACGACGACGCTGTGCCGCTCCTCCTCGGACAGTCCTGCCACGGACTCGACCCAGGAGGACCGGGCCGGTCCGCCCGAACTAGCCGACGCGGCCCGGCGGGTGGCGCTCGGCGAGCGGACCAGGCCGTGGAGGATCGGGGGGAGGGTGCCGTCGGTGGCGAGGGTGCGCAGTGCGGGGGTGTCCCAGTGGACGGGGAGTACGGCCGGGTGGGGGGTGCTCAGTGCGGCGTCGAAGAGGGCCAGTCCTTGTTCGGTGGGCAGTGGGGCGATGCCGGTGCGGCGCATGCGGGCGAGGTCGGTGGTGGCCATGGCGCCGGTCATGGTGCTGGCTTGCTGCCAGAGTCCCCAGGCGAGGGAGGTGGCGGGGAGGCCTTGGGTGTGGCGGTGGTGGGCGAGGGCGTCGAGGTAGGCGTTGGCGGCGGCGTAGTTGGCCTGGCCGGGGTTGCCGAGGGTGGCGACGACGGAGGAGAAGAGGATGAAGGCGTCCAACTCGAGGTGGGTGGTGGCTTGGTGGAGGTTCCAGGCGGCGTCGACCTTGGGGGCGAAGACGGTGGTGATGCTGTCGGGGGTGAGGTTCTCGACGGTGGCGTCGTCGAGGACGCCGGCGGCGTGGATGACGGTGGTGAGTGGGTGTTCGGTGGGGATGGCGGAGATGAGGGCGTCGACCTGGTCGCGGTGGGCGGTGTCGCAGGCGGTGATGGTGATCTGGGCGCCGAGTGCGGTGAGTTCGGCCTGGAGGTCGGTGGCGCCGGGGGCGGTGGGTCCGCTGCGGCTGGTCAACAGCAGGTGGCGGACGCCGTGTTGGGTGACCAGGTGGCGGGCGACCAGTGCGCCCAGCGTGCCGGTGCCACCGGTGATCAGCACCGTGCCCTCACCGCCCGGCCGGCGCGGGACGGTCAGGGCGATCTTGCCGACGTTCTGGCCGCGTTGGAGGTAGCGGAAAGCCTCCTTGGCCCGGTGAACGCTCCAGCTGGTGACCGGGAGGGGACGCAGGACGCCCTGCTCGAAGAGCGGCATCAGTGCGTCGAACATCTCCCGCACCCGGTCCGGCGGGACGGTCAGCAGGTCGAACGCCTCGTACGCCACGCCCTCGTGCTCTCCGGCCACCTCCTCCGGGACCCGGATGTCGGTCTTGCCCATCTCGACGAAGTGCCCGCCGCGTGGCATCAGTCGTAGCGAGGCGTCCACGAACTCGTTCGCCAGGGAGTTCAGGACCACGTCGAAGCCCGCTCCGGCGGTGGCGGCGTGGAACCGCTCCTCGAACTCCAGGGTGCGGGAGTTGGCCAAGTGCCCGTCGTCCAGGCCGCGTTCACGCAGCACGTCCCACTTGCCGAGGCTCGCGGTGCCGTACACCTCGGCGCCCAGGTGACGGGCGAGCTGCAAGGCGGCCAACCCGACTCCACCGGCCGCCGCGTGGACCAGCAGCCTCTGTCCGCGCCGCAGGCCGGCCAGGTCGACCAGCCCGTAGTAGGCGGTCAGGAACACGATCGGGATCGTCGCGGCCTCGGTGAACGACCAGTCGGCGGGCTTGTGCACCAGGTGGCGCTGGTCCGCGACCGCGACCGGTCCGAAGGCGTTCGGGAACAGGCCCATCACCTGGTCGCCGACGGCGAACCGGCTGACATCGGCCCCGACCTCGACCACGGTGCCCGCGCCCTCCAGGCCGAGACCGTCCTCACCGGCGCGCAGGGCGAGGGTGACGAAGACGTCGCGGAAGTTCAGCCCGGCGGCGCGCACGGCCACGCGCACCTCGTCCGCACCGAGCGGCCGGTCGGCCTCGGGGTGGGCCTGGAGGGCGAGGTGGTCGAAGGTGCCCGCGCCCGTGGTGGTCATCCGCCAGCTGTCGGCTCCGGCGGGCGGGGTCAGCAGCTCACCGGGCGTCGCGTCCGTGGCGGCGAGTCGGGGGGTGTGGAGGGTGCCTTGGCGGATGGCGAGTTGGGGTTCGCGGGTGGTGATGGCGTGGGTGAGTGCGGTGGTGAGTGCGGTGGTGCTGTCGGGGTGGTCGTCGGTGTCGAGGAGGGTGATGCGGTCGGGGTTTTCGGTCTGGGTGGAGCGGATGAGTCCCCAGATCGCGGTGTGGGGGAGGTTGGGGGTGGTGGTGTGGGTGGCGTTGGTGGTGATGAGGGCGAGGTGGGTGTGGTCGAGGCGGGGTTCGGCGAGCCAGCTTTGAAGGAGCTGGAGGGTGGTGGTGGTGAGGCGTGCGGTGTCGTCGGGGGTGGGTTGGGTGGTGGGGAGGGTGAGGGTGACGGTGTCGGGGAGGGGGTCTTGGGTGAGGAGGGTGTCGAGGGTGGGGTGGTCGGGGTCGAGGGCCCAAGTGGTGCTGTTGGTCACGTCGTTGATGTCGGGGTTGACGGCCGACCAGGTGACGTGGAACAGCGAGGAGGCGGCCTTCGGCGCCAGCGAACCGCTGAACGGGCGGAGGACGAGTTCCTCGGCGGTGAGGACGGGCTGACCGGCCGGGTCGTACGCAGTCAGCTCGTACGTGTGCGTGCCGGTCGGGACCATGCGAACGCGCAGGGTGCCGGCATCGGTCGCGTACAGGCGCACGCCGCCCCAGGAGAACGGCAGCGCCAGCGCGTCCTGCGGGATCAGCAGCGCGTGGAGGGCGGCGTCGAGGAGGGCGGGGTGGACGGTGTGGCCGGTGGTGGTGGTGTCGGGGTCGAGGGTGACCTCGGCGTAGAGGGTGCCGTCCGCGTGCCAGGCCCGGGTGAGGTTCTGGAAGGCCGGGCCGTAGTCGTAGCCGCGTGCGGCCAGCGCGTCGTAGGCGCCGGTGAGGTCGATGGCGGTGGCGTCCGTGGGGGGCCACTGGGCGAGGTCGGGCCCGGGGGTGGGCTCGGTGGTGAGGATGCCGCTGGCGTGGAGGGTCCAGGGCTGGTCGGGGTCGTCGCTCTGGGGCCGGGCGTGGATGTCGATGCGGTGGTCGGTGTGGACGGTGACCTGGAGGTGGACCGGTCGGTCGAGCGGCAGCGGGGCGTGGAGGGTGAGTTCTTCGACGGTGGTGTGGCTGGTGGCTTGGGCGGCGTGGAGGGCGAGGTCGAGGAAGGCGGTGCCGGGCAGGAGGGGGTTGTGCTGGACGGCGTGGTCGGCGAGCCAGGGGTGGTGGTGGGTGCTGAGGTTGGAGGTGGCGAGCCAACTGCCGTCGGGGAGTTGGGTGGTGGTGGCGAGGAGGGGGTGGGTGGCGCCGTGCAGGCCCAGGCCGGTGGCGTCGGTGGGTGCGCTGTTAGCCGTGAGCCAGTAGTGCTGGTGCTGGAAGGCGTACGTGGGCAGCTCGGGATGGGTGGACGGGTCGGGGTGGTGCCAGGTCGGGTTGTGGCCGTGGGTGTAGATGGTGGCCAGCGAGGTGGCGAACTGGGTCCAGTCGCCTAGCTGGCGACGCAGGGTGCCGATCGCCGCGCCGGTGTCGTCGTGTCCGCTCTCGTGCAGAGCGTGGTTGATGCTGGGGACGAGGACGGGGTGGGGGCTGGCCTCCATGTAGAGCTGGTGCCCCGTGGTGATGAGGTTGCTCAGAGTCGGGTGGAACAGCACCGGGTTGGTGAGGTTGTCGTACCAGTACTGCGCGGTCAGCGTGGTGGTGTCGATCGGCTCGCCCGTGAGGGTGGAGTGGAAGGGAATGGTCGCGGTGGCGGGGCTGATGCCGTCCAGCGCGGTGAGGATCTCTTCGCGCAGGGCGGTCATGTGCGGTGTGTGTGAGGCGTAGTCGACTGGGATGGTCTTGGCGTCGACGCCGGTGTTCTGGAGGTGGGCGACGAGGTCGTGGACGGCCTGGGTGTCACCGGCGACGACGGTGGTGGCGGGCCCGTTGAGTGCGGCGACGTGGACGCCGGGGTGTTGGGTGAGGAGTTCGCGCACCGCGTCGGCGGGCATGGGGATCGAGGCCATGGTGCCGGTGCCGGCGAGGCGGGTCAGAGCCCGGCTGCGTAGGGCGACGACGCGGGCGGAGTCCTCGAGGGTGAGCGCTCCGGCGATGTGGGCGGCGGCGATCTCGCCCTGGGAATGGCCGATGACGGCGTCGGGCTGGATGCCGTGGTGTTGCCACAGGGTGGCGAGGGAGATCATGACGGCCCACAGCGCGGGCTGGACGACGTCCACGCGATCGAGGCCGGGTGCGTCGTCACGGCCGTGCAGGACGTCGATCAGGTTCCACCCCGTGTGCGGGTGGAGGGCGTTGGCGCACGCGTCCAGCTTCTCCGCGAACGCGGGAGACTGGGCGTAGAGGTCGGTGGCCATGTTCTCCCACTGGGAACCCTGGCCGGGGAACACGAATACGGTCTTGGGTATCCCGCCCGCGACGGCGGTGATCACGCGGGGGCTGGGGGTCGCGGAGGCCAACTCGGCCAGGCCCTCGGCGAGTTCGTCCGTGGTCGTGCCGATGACGGCGGCCCGGTGCTCGAAGGCGGCCCGCCCGGTGGCCAGGACCCGGGCCACGTCGGCGGGTTGGGCCTGGGGATGCTCACCCAGCCACGCGTGCAGCCGTCCGGCCTGCTCGCGCAGCGCGGCCTCGCTCTTCGCGGACAGCAGCCACGGCCAGGGCCCGACAGCAGGAGCCACGACCTGCTCGTCAGACTCGGGGGCTTGTTCCAGGATGACGTGCGCGTTGGTGCCGCTGATGCCGAAGGAGGAGACGCCGGCCCGGCGGGGGTGGTCGGTCTCGGGCCATGCCATCGCTTCCGTGAGCAGGCTGACGGCGCCGCTCTCCCAGTCCACGTGCGGGGTGGGAGCGTCCACGTGCAGGGTCTTGGGTAGCACGCCGTGCCGCATGGCCTGCACCATCTTGATCACGCCCGCCACACCGGCCGCGGCCTGCGTGTGTCCGATGTTCGACTTGATCGAGCCCAGCAGCAACGGCCGGTCCTGCGGCCGGTCCTGGCCGTAGGCCGCCATCAGGGCCTGCGCCTCGATCGGGTCGCCGAGCATGGTGCCGGTGCCGTGCGCCTCGACGGCGTCGACCTGATCGGGCATCAACCCCGCGTTGCTCAGCGCCTGTTGGATGACGCGCTCCTGCGAGGGGCCGTTCGGTGCGGTGAGGCCGTTGCTGGCGCCGTCCTGGTTGACGCCGGTGCCCCGGATGACGGCCAGCACCCGGTGGCCGTTGCGCTGGGCGTCCGAGAGGCGTTCCAGCAGGACGAGCCCCGCGCCCTCGCCCCACCCGGTGCCGTCGGCGGCGGCGGCGAACGCCTTGCAGCGGCCGTCGGCGGAAAGGCCCCGCTGGCGGCTGAACTCGACGAACATGCCGGGGGAGCCCATGACGGTGGTTCCGCCGGCCAGGGCGAGCGTGCACTCGCCGGAGCGCAGGGACTGGGCGGCGAGGTGGATGGCGACCAGGGAGGAGGAGCAGGCGGTGTCCACGGTGATGGCCGGGCCTTCGAGCCCGAGCACGTAGGCGATCCGGCCGGAGGCGACGCTGATGGTGTTGCCGGTGAGCAGGTAGCCGCCGTAGCCGTCGACGGGGTTGTGCAGTTCGGGGCCGTAGCCCTGGGCGGTGGCGCCGATGAAGACGCCGACGCGCTGGCGGGCCAGTCCGGCGGGGTTGAGGCCGCCGCGTTCGAGGGTTTCCCAGGCGGTTTCCAGCAGGATGCGCTGCTGGGGGTCCATGGCGGTGCTCTCGCGCGGGCTGAGGCCGAAGAACTGGGCGTCGAACAGGTCGGCGTCGTGCAGGAATCCGCCGTGGCGGGTGTGGGAGCCGTTGGCGCGGTCGGGGTCGGTCTCGTGGAGGCCGGCCAGGTCCCAGCCGCGGTTGGTGGGGAACTCGGTGACGGCGTCCCGGCCCTCGGTGACCAGGCGCCAGAGGTCCTCGGGGCTGCGGACGTCGCCCGCGTAGCGGCAGCCCATGGCGACGATGGCGATGGGTTCGTCGGTGGCTGCGGCCGCGCCGGTGGCGACGCCCCGGGCGGGGGCGGTGTCGTCGACGAGCTGCTCGTGGAGGTGGTCGATGATGCTGGTGGGGGTGGGGTAGTTGTAGAGCAGCGCGACGGGCAGGCGCAGGCCGGTGGCGGCGTTGAGGCGGTTGCGCAGTTCGACGGCCGTGAGCGAGTCGAAGCCGAGGTCCTTGAAGGTGCGGCGCAGGTCGACGATCTCGTCCGTGCCGTGGCCGAGGGTGCCGGTGACGCTGTCGCGCACCAGCTCGGTGAGTGCGGTCCGCTGTTCGGCCCCGGTCAGCGCGGCGAGGTGCTGGCGCAGCGACAGCGGCGCCTCCTCTTCTTCGGCTTCGTCGACCCTGCTGGATGCGTCGAGTTCGGCGGCGGTGGGACCGGCCTGTGCGGGGGCCGGGTCGGGCCAGTAGCGGCGGCGCTGGAACGCGTACGTGGGCAGGTCGGTGTCGCCGGTCGTGGTGCCGAGGACGGTGGGCCAGTCGACGTGCAGGCCGTGGGCGTGCAGTCCGGCGAGGGCGGTGAGGACGGTGGCGGTCTCGGCGTTCTCGCGCAGGCCGGGCAGGAAGAGGGTGTCGGGGTCGTCCGTGTTCTGCTGCCCGAGGACGGTGAGCACTCCGCCGGGGCCGAGTTCGAGGAAGGTGCGGATGCCCTGCTGGTGCAGGGTGGTGACGCTGTCGGCGAAGCGTACGGCGTGCCGGACCTGGTCCGTCCAGTAGTCGGGGGTGGTGAGCAGTTCGGGGTCGGCGGTGGTGCCGGTGACCATGGAGACGATCGGGACCCGGGGCGGGTGGAAGGCGAGGCGGGCGGCGACGGCCCGGAACTCGGCCAGGACGGGTTCCATCAGCGGGGAGTGGAAGGCGTGGCTGACCTTCAGCCGCCGGGTCTTGCGGCCGGTCGCGGCGATGGCGGCGGCGACCTGCTCGGCTTCCGCCTCGCGGCCGGAGATGACCACCGAGTCGGGGCCGTTGACGGCCGCGATGTCGACGAAGTCCCGTACATCACCCAGGAGTTCGCGGACCTCCTGCTCGCCGGCCTGAAGCGAGATCATCACGCCGCCGGCCGGGAGCGCCTGCATCAGCCGGCCGCGGGCGGCGACCAGGGTGGCGGCGTCGGCCAGGGACAGCACCCCGGCGACGTGGGCGGCGGCGAACTCGCCGATGGAGTGGCCGGCCAGGGCGTCGGGGTAGACGCCCTGCGACTCCACCAGCCGGTAGAGGGCGACCTCGACGGCGAACAGCGCGGCCTGGGTGTACTGGGTCTGGTGCAGCAGGGCCGCGTCCGCGGTGTCCGGGTCGGCCCAGACGACGGACCGCAGCGGGCGTTCCAGGTGGCGGTCGAGTTCGGCGCAGGCCGCGTCGAAGGCGGCGGCGAACGCCGGGAATTCGGCGTGCAGTTCGCGTCCCATGCCGAGCCGCTGGGCGCCCTGGCCGGTGAACAGGAGGGCCAGCTTGCCGTCGCCGGTGCGTCCCCTGACCAGGGCGGTGCTGTTGCGTCCGGCGCCGTTCGCCCCGGCTGCGGTGCCGGAGGCGAGGGCGCGCAGCCCGTCGAGGAGGGCGTCGCGGGAGTCGGCGACGACGGCGGCGCGGTGCTCGAAGGCCGTCCTGGTGAGGGCGAGCGCGGCGCCGACCCGGTGCGCGGTGACTTCGGGGCGGTCCGCGAGGTGGTCGGCGAGCCGCGCGGCCTGGGCGCGCAGGGCGGCCTCGGTGCGTCCGGAGAGCATCCACGGGACGGCCGCGGTGGGCGGTGCGGCATGGACGGCTGGTGCGGCATGGACGGCAGGTGTGTCCGGAGCGGCCGGTGCGGGTGGCGTCTGCGCGGGTTCCGGCGCCGCGGCCAGCACCAGGTGGCAGTTGGTGCCGCCCATGCCGAAGGAGGAGACGCCGGCGATCGGCGGCCGGTCGTCCTGCGGCCAGGCGCCGTGGTCGAGTTGGACGCGCAGCCGCAGTTCGTCCAGGGGGATCTCGGGGTTGGGGCGCTCGTGGTTCAGGCTGGCGGGGATCTCGCGGTGGCTGAGGCTGAGCACGGTCTTGAGCAGGCCGACGATGCCCGCCGCGCCTTCCAGGTGGCCCACGTTGGTCTTGGCGGAGCCGACGATCAGCGGCCGCCGCGGGTCGCGGTCGGCGCCCGCGCCGAGCACGGCGCCGAGGGCGGCGGCCTCGACCGGGTCGCCGACCCGGGTGCCGGTGCCGTGCAGTTCGACGTACTGCACGGCGGACGGGTCGGTGCCGGCGTGCCGGTACGCCTCGCGCAGCACCTCCTCCTGTCCGTAGCGGCCGGGGACGGTGAGCCCGTCGGTGGCGCCGTCGTTGTTGACCGCGCCGCCGAGGATGACGGCGTGGATCCGGTCGCCGTCGGCGAGGGCCCGGGGGAGCGGCTTGAGCACGACGGCGCCGCCGCCCTCGCCGCGGACGTAGCCGTTGGCCCGTTCGTCGAAGGTGTAGCAGCGCCCGTCGGGGGAGAGGGCGCCGAACCGGAAGGCGCCCATGGTGCCCTCGGCGAGGATGTTGAGGTTGACCCCGCCCGCGACGGCGAGCTGGGACTCGCCCCGCCGCAGGCTGTCGCAGGCCAGGTGGACGGCGATCAGCGAGGAGGACTGGCCGGCGTCGACGGTGAGGCTGGGGCCGTGCAGGCCGAGGGTGTAGGAGACCCGGTTGGCGATGATGCCGCGCTGGGAGCCGGTCAGGGTGTGCTGGGTGATCGCGGGCATGCCGTGCCGGTGCAGCAGGGCGGCGTACTCGCCGGCCATCGCCCCGACGAAGACCCCGGTGCGGGTGCCGTGCAGGCTGCCGGGGAGCAGGCGGGCGTCCTCCAGCGCCTCCCAGCTCAGCTCCAGGACGAGCCGCTGCTGCGGGTCCATGGCGAGGGCCTCGCGCGGCGAGATGCCGAAGAAGCCGGGGTCGAAGGCGTCGATCCGGTCGAGGAAACCGCCCTGGCGGATCGGCAGCTCGCCCGAGGCGTCCTCCCAGCGGCCCTGCGGAGCCTCGGTGACGGCGCTGCGGCCGGCGCGGAGCAGCTGCCAGAAGCTCTGCGGATCGGGGGCCCCGGGGAGGCGGCAGGATATTCCGACTACGGCAACAGGATAATTCACTGCTCATCCCTCACGGTCTCGTTGTCGCTCGGCGGTCCACCCTTTTTGGTAGCAGCCGTGGGCGACCTTTATCAAGATCGATTTAGCGTGCCCCAAGGGGGATTTCAGTGTTCCGTGCGCCTATCTGTTGTGCGGTTGCGGCGGCCTCTGGCAGGATCGGGGCGTCCTGACCGATCGGCTATGCCGAACCAGCCCCTGGGGAATTCATGGCGAACGGAAACGTTCTGAGCGCTCGCGAGGTGTTCGGACTCAAGCAGCGCCGGGTCGAGGCACTGGATATGGACGGGCAGGCGGATCTCTTCGCCGAGGACGGCGTGCTGGAGATCGCCTTCGCGCCGCCCGGCGTGCCGAACCGCATCCAGGGCCGCGAGGCGATCCGGGCGGTGACCGTGGGGGCCGTCGCCGGGGCGACCAGCGGCACCCGCCGGATGGTGGGGCACCACTCGGAGGTGGTGCACGAGACCGCCGACCCCGAGGTGATCGTGGCCGAGTTCTTCGCGCAGACCGAGGACACCGTCACCGGCGAGCGCTTCGAGGCCCGCTACATCCAGGTCCTGCGGATCCGCGACGGCGAGATCCACTCGTTCCGCGACTACTGCACCGTCGAGGCGCTGACCACGCTGTGGGGCGCGCCCGGCGAGAACGCCATCCGGTCGATCCGCGACGAGGGCCTGCCCTCCGCCGACGGCTGAGCCCGGGCCCGTCCGTCCGGGGTGCGCACACCCCGGGCGGACGGGCCCGCGCCGGCGGTGCGACGCCCGGGGTCCGGATCCCCCCTCCTGCGAGGGCGGATCCGGACCCCGGGCGTTCGCGTGCGGCTCAGAGCGAGGCTTCGAGCAGGTAGATCTTCGGGACGATCGCGAAGGACGCCTGGATCTGGAACTCGCTGACCACCTCGTGCTGGGCCACCACCTTCAGGCCGGCCACCTCCAGCTCCTGGCGCAGCAGGGCGGGCGGCAGCACCCGGGACAGCGCGGTGAAGATCTTGGAGTCCACCACCTTGCCGTCCGCCACCCGCTGGGCGAGGAAGTTGCTGGAGCGCAGCAGCTCCTGCGGGTCCACGTAGTCCAGCAGGGTCAGCAGCATCGGGATGTCCGCGTCCGCGCCGGTCGGGATGACCACCAGGGTCTCGAACGGGGTCTCCCGCTGCTCGATGCCCGGGAACTCGATGACGGTCATCAGGAAGCGGCCCTCGGGGTTCAGGTGGGCCTGGACCGAGGCGAACAGCGAGACGCGCTGCTCGGCGTCGAGGTAGCTGACCGCGTTGGCGCCCAGGGTGACGAAGTCGAAGCGGCGGCCCAGCTCGAACCGGACCATGTCGCCCTCGACGGTGCTGACCCGGCCCGTGTAGTCCTGGCCGTCCTCCTTCTCCTCCTCCAGCCGCTCGGCGAACAGCTTCAGCATGTCCGGCGAGGCGTCCAGGCCCACGGCGTCGAAGCCGCGCTCCAGGAACGGGAAGGTCAGCCGGCCCGACCCGCAGGCCAGTTCCAGCAGCGTGCCGGACTTGCCGTCGGCGACCCGCAGCATCGCCTCGGCGTCCGCCTCGTCGTACCGGGTGAGGAAGTGGTAGACGTGGGAGCCCTCCGGGCCGTACAGGCTGTGGACGGCGTCGTCCCCGCCGAGCAGCCGGGCCACGTGCGACGCGGTGCCCAACACGCGGAGTGCGTTCTCGCTCATGTTTTTCCTTCGGTTCGTCGGATTCGTCGGAATCGGTTTCACGCGGCGGACGGCCGGTGGGGAGTTCCGGTGCGAAATCGTGCGGTATTTCGTCCGGAGGACGTCACTGGGGTGTTCCGAAAAGCCTTTCGGAAGGCGTACGGAATCGCAGTACGGAATTCCGGTGCGATCGTCGGGGCGGTCCGGGGAAGGGGCACGGGAACCGTGCCCGCGACATCTTCGCAGGGCCGGGTGAAGATGCCCTGAAGACCGGCTAAAGCAGCCCGGCCGAAACGGCCCGCCGGGCGGCTTCCCGGATATTCCCCCGGGAAGCCGCGCGGCGGGTGCCGGGCCGGATCACCCGAACCAGGTCTTGACGGCCGAGGAGAGGCCCTCCCGGTCCGAGCCGTCGGAGTCCACCCAGGCGACGTGCCCGTCCGGCCGCACCAGCAGCACCCGGGCGTCGAGCCCCGGCACCGGCTCGGCGCGCACCACGGCGAGCCGGTCCGCCCGCTCGGCCAGTCCGGCGGGGTCGGTCGGGTCCGGGGCCTCGCCGGTGAGGTCCAGGACGAGCCCGCGGCCGTCCGCCAGCAGCTCCAGGACGGCCTGCTCGCCGCCCGCCGCCGTGGTCACCGCGACGTCCGGCAGCCGCGCGCCGAGCAGCGGGTGCGCCTCCTCGCCGGCCCGGCCGTCCGGCAGCGCGAACGGGTAGCGCACCTCGGTGACGTACCGCACCAGGTGGCGCCGTACGTCCGGGAAGGCGATCAGGTCGGCGAGGATCTCCCGCAGCGGCCCGACCCGGTCGATCGGGTGCATGGCCGCCACCTGCGCCTGGGCCCGTACGCAGGCCCGGCGCCCCACCGGGTGCCGCTCGCGGTGGTAGGTGTCCAGCAGGTCCGCCGGGGCCCGGCCGAGCACCGCCGCCGCCAGCTTCCAGCCCAGGTTGACGGCGTCGTGGACGGTGGTCACCATGCCGTTGCCCGAGGACGGCGGGTGCGCGTGCGCCGAGTCGCCGACCAGGAACACCCGGCCCCGGCGGTACTCGGTGGCCAGCCGGGTGGCGTGGCCGTTGCGCTCCATCCAGCTCGGCTCGTCGAACTCCGGCTCCGCGCCGGTGATCCGGCGGAAACTGGCCCGGATCTCCTCCGCCGTCACCGGGGCGTCCTCGTCCACCTCCGGGCGGTCGAACTCCACCGTCATCAGCCGCATCCGGCCGGCCTGCAGCGGCAGGATGCCGATCTGCCCGGCCGGGTGCAGGCCCGAGGTGAAGGTGTCCCGGTTGCCCTCGAAGGAGTCCACGTCCGCGGTGGTGCCGTAGTACGCGGGCGCGAACTCCTCGTACGCGAATCCGGCCAGCTCCGCCACCCGGCTGTGCACCCCGTCGCAGGCCGCCAGGTAGCCGGCCCGCAGCCGCTCCTCGCCCGCCGCCGAACGGACCGTGACCGTCACCCCGGCGCCGTCCTGCTCGACGGCCAGCACCTCGTGGCCCAGCCGGACGTCGGCGCCCAGCTCGCGGGCGCGCTCCTCCAGCAGCTCCTCGGTGCGCCACTGCGGCACCAGCAGGTCGTACTCCCGCTCGCCCAGCTCGTCCAGCAGGTCGATGGTGATCAGGCCGAAGTGCGTGCGGTTCCAGCGCGGGGTGTCGGCGTCCCGGAACCGGTCGGCCAGGCCGCGCTGGCGCAGCGTCTCCACGCAGCGGGCGTGCAGCAGCGAACCGCCGGAGGTCCGCGAGCGGCCGGTGTGCCGCTCCAGCACGGTGACCCGCACGCCCGCCAGGGCCAGTTCGCAGGCGAGCATCAGGCCGCCCGGACCGGCGCCGACCACCAGGACGTCGGCGGTGGAGTTCGGTGCGCCGGGGCCGGGGCCGGGGCCGGTGTCGGAGCCGGTGTCGCGATCGGTGTCGCGATCGGTGTCGCGGTTCATGAGGCACTCCCATTCTGTCGGTTCGTCGTGATCGCCTCGGTGCCCCGGTCGGTGCCGACCAGCTCCTGACGCAGGTACGCCGCGAGGTCCGAAGGGGTCGGAAGGTCGTAGACGGCGGCGGCCGGCAGCGCCAGCCCCGTCGCCCGGTTCAGCTGGTTGCGCAGCTCGATCGCGCTCAGCGAGGAGAACCCGAGGTCCATGAAGTCGTCCTCGGGGCCGACCGTCGTCGGCGAGTCGTGCCCGAGCGTGAGCGCCGTCTTCGCCAGCACCAGCTCCAGCAGCGCCAGTTCCTGCTCGGCCTCGGACAGCCCGGCCAGTCGCGCCAGCAGCGCCGACGGCCCGTCGGCCTCCGCCGCGTCCGCCGCGCCGCCCACCGGCTGCCCGGCCAGGTCCGCCACCACGAACGCCGGGCCGCCGCGCGTCAGGAGGCCCGGCAGCAGGCCGAGGGCCGAGCCCACCGGGACCGGGCGCAGGCCGGACGGGTCCTCGGACGGCACGCCGGACGGCCCTGCGGACGGCTTCGCGGACGGCCCTGCGGCCGCCGGCGCGCCCGCCGCCTGCCAGGGGCCCCAGGCCAGGGCCGTGGCCGGCAGCCCGGCGGCGAGCCGGTGCCGTGCGAGCACCTCGTGGTACCCGCCCACCGCCGCCCGCGCCCCGGGCTCGACCGTGCGGTCCAGCGGCGCGAACAGGACGAAGGCCGACACCTCCGCGCGGTGCTCGGTCAGCTCGTGCAGCAGCCAGGCCGCGGCCGGTGCCGCAGCCGGGTCCCCGCCGGCCGCGGCCGCGGTGTGGAAGACGGCGGTCAGCTCCACCTCCGCCAGCAGTCGCGAGAGCTCCTGACGGTCCGTCGGCTCGCACCGCGCCACCGTCACCCGGGTACCCAGGGCGGCCAACTCCCGCTCCAGGTCGGCCGATTCGCTCGACCCGATCGACCCGCCCGGTGCGCCCGGTTCTCCGCCGGGGCGCGCGGTGAGCAGCAGGTGTTCGGCGCCGGAGCGGGCCAGCCAGCGGGCCGTCTGCGCCCCCAGGCCCTCGGTGCCCCCGGTCACCAGTACGGCGCCGTGCGGCCGCCACCGCGCCCCCGGCTCCGCCCCGGCACCCGCCACCGGCAGCAGGCGCCGGGCGAAGGTGCCCGCGGCCCGCACCGCGAGGTCGCCGTCCGGACCGGCGGCCAGCACGGCGCCGAAGCGGTCCGCCATCGCGCCGTCGAGCACCCCGGGCACGTCCACCAGGCCGTACCGCCGGGCCGGGTCCGCCGCGCGCAGCGACGCCGTCAGGCCCCACAGCCCGGCGTGCGCCGGATCCGCCAGCGGCTCGGTCGGGGAGACCGCCACCGCACCCCGGGTCACCTGCCACACCGGCGCGCCGATCCCGGCGGCGTCCAGTGCCCGCGCCAGCAGCGGTGCCTGGGCCAGTGCTCGGGACGGGCCGGGCCGGGGCGTCGGCTCGGGGTCGCGCAGCAGCGCCGTCGCCACGACCACGCCCGCCGGAGCGCCGCCGCAGTCCGCCGCGGCGGCCTTCAGCGCCTCCGTCAGCGCCTCCAGCGCCGCCGCCGATCCTTCCGCCGATGCGAGGGCGTCCCCGGCCGGCACCGGCACCGGCACCAGCACCACCGTGCCGCCCCGACCGGTAATCGCGCGGCGCACCGACCCGATCACCTCCTCGTCCGAACCGCTCGCCGGGACCAGCAGCAGCCAGTCGCCGACCGGCCGGGCCGTCGAACCGCCCGCCACCCGCTCCCAGCCGACCCGGTGCCACCAGTCGCCGCGCCGCCGCCAGGCCGCCAGCGCCGGGAGCACCTCCCGCAACAGCCTCAGCTGCTCCGGGTCGTCCAGCTCCAGCGCGCCCGCCAGCGCCTCCGCGTCGTCCTGCTCGACGGCGCCCCAGAACTCGGCCTCCGCCCCGGAACCGGCCGCCGCGGGCCGGGCCGGTGCGACGTCCAGCCAGTAGCGGCGGTTGTCGAACGCGTACGTCGGCAGGTCCACCTGCCCGGCCGCCGGTACCACCCGGCTCCAGTCCGGCTGGATCCCCCGCACGTGCGTCTGCGCCAGCGCCAGCGCGAAGGCCAGCGGCTCCGGACGGCCCCGGCGCAGCACCGGCACCACCGCGGCCCCCGGGTCGTCGACGGTCTGCAGCACCGCCGAGGCCAGCGTGGGGTGCGCCGACAGCTCCAGGAAACCGGCCACGCCCTCGTCCCGCAGGTAGCCGATCCCGTCCCGGAACCGCACGGGCTGCCGGATGTGCCGCACCCAGTACTCGGCGTCCCGCAGCTCGTCCGCGGTCGCGTGCCGCCCGGTCAGGTTCGACACCACCGGGACCGTCGGTGCGTGGAACCTCAACTCCCGGGCCACCGAACGGAATTCCTCCAGGACGCCGTCCACCATCGGCGAGTGGAAGGCGTGGCTGACCTGGAGACGGCGGACCTTGCGGCCCCGCTGCTCCCAGTGCGCCGCGACCTCCAGCACCTGCCGCTCGTCACCGGAGACCACCGTCGAGGACGGCGAGTTGAAGGCCGCGACCGAGATCCCCGGACGGTCGGCCAGCGTGGGCAGTACCTCCTCCTCCGAAGCCTGGAGTGCGATCATGGCGCCGCCGGTGGGGGCGGCTTGCATGAGGCGGCCGCGGGCGGCGACGAGGGTGCTGGCGTCGGGGAGGTCGAGGACGCCGGCGAGGTGGGCGGCGGTGACTTCGCCCAGGGAGTGGCCGATCAGGTAGTCGGGGGTGAGGCCGTGGTGTTCGAGGAGGCGGTACAGCGCCGTCTGGAGTGCGAACAGGGCGGGCTGGGTGTACCGGGTCTCGTCCAGCAGGGCGGCTCCGGCGCTGCCCTCCTCCGCGAACATCACCGGGAGCAGCGGCTGAGGAAGGTGCGCGTCCAAGTGCGCGCACACCTCGTCCAGCGCCGCCGCGAACACCGGCTGCGCCGCATACAACTCGCGCCCCATGCCCGGGCGTTGGCTGCCCTGGCCGGGGAGCACGAAGGCGGTGCGCAGCGGGGACGCGGCCGCCACCCCCGCGACCACCGACGGAGCCTCCTCGCCCCGGGCCAACACGCCCAGCGCGCGCACCAGTTCGTCCCGGTCGCCGCCGACCGCCACCGCCCGGTGCGGCAGCGCGGCCCGGGTCGTCGCCAGGCTGTGCGCCACCTGCGCGGCGCCCAGCTCCGGACGGGCCGCGAGCCGCCGCAGCAACCGCTCCGCCTGGCCGCGCAGCGCCTCCGCGCTGCGCGCCGACAGGACCCAGGGTAGTGGGGTGTCCAACTCATCGGTGGGGGACGGTTCTTCGGCTTCCGGGGCTTGTTCGAGGATGACGTGGGCGTTGGTGCCGCTGATGCCGAAGGAGGAGACGCCGGCCCGGCGGGGGTGGTCGGTCTCCGGCCAGGGGGTGGTTTCGGTGAGCAGGGTGACGGCGCCGGTTTCCCAGTCGACGTGCGGGGTGGGTGCGTCGATGTGCAGGGTCTTGGGCAGGATGCCGTGGCGCATGGCCTGCACCATCTTGATCACGCCCGCGACGCCGGCGGCTGCCTGGGTGTGTCCGATGTTCGACTTGATCGAGCCGAGGTAGAGCGGCTGTTCGGCCGGCCGGTCCTGGCCGTAGGCCGCGATCAGGGCCTGGGCCTCGATCGGGTCACCCAGTGTCGTGCCCGTTCCGTGCGCCTCGACGGCGTCGACCTGATCGGGCGTCAGTCGTGCGTTGGCGAGGGCCTGCCGGATGACGCGTTCCTGCGAGGGGCCGTTGGGGGCGGTGAGGCCGTTGCTGGCGCCGTCCTGGTTGACGCCGGTGCCCCGGATGACGGCCAGCACCCGGTGGCCGTTGCGCTGGGCGTCCGAGAGGCGTTCCAGCAGGACGAGCCCCGCGCCCTCGGAGAAGCCGGTGCCGTCGGAGGCGGCCGCGAACGCCTTGCAGCGGCCGTCGGCGGCCAGGCCGCGCTGGCGGCTGAACTCCACCAGGGTGCTCGGCGTCGCCATGACCGTCGCACCGCCGGCCAGGGCGAGCGTGCACTCGCCGGAGCGCAGGGCCTGGGCCGCGAGGTGCATGGCGACCAGGGAGGAGGAGCAGGCGGTGTCCACCGTCACCGCCGGGCCCTCCAGGCCCAGCGTGTACGAGACCCGGCCCGAGGCCACGCTGTTGCTGTTGGCGGTCAGCAGGTAGCCCTCGAACTCCTCCGGGGTCTGGTTCAGCATCCGCGCCCCGTAGTCGCTGTTCATGATTCCGGCGTAGATGCCGGTGCGAGTGTTGCGCAGGCTGGTCGGATCGATCCGGGCGTGCTCGAAGGTCTCCCAGGCGGTTTCGAGCAGGAGGCGCTGCTGGGGGTCGGTGGCGAGGGCCTCGCGGGGGCTGATGTTGAAGAACGCCGGGTCGAAGTCGCCCGCGTCGTGCAGGAATCCGCCGTGCCGGGTGTAGCTGGTGCCGGGTACGTCGGGGTCCGGGTGGTAGAGGCCCTCCAGGTCCCAGCCGCGGTCGGTGGGGAAGCCGGTGATGGCGTCGGTGTCGGTGGCGACGAGGTGCCAGAGGTCGTCGGGGCCGTGGACGTCGCCGGGGTAGCGGCAGGCCATGCCGATGATGGCGATGGGTTCGTCGGTGGTGGTGGTTCGGGGGGTGGTGGCGATGGCCCGGTGTGCGGTGCCGTCGGGGTTGAGTCGGGTGAGGAGGTGGGTGGCGAGGGCGGTGGGGGTGGGGTGGTCGAAGATCAGGGTCGGGGGGAGCCGGAGGCCGGTGGCGGCGGTGAGCCGGTTGCGCAGCTCGACGGCGGTGAGCGAGTCGAAGCCCAGATCCTTGAACGCACTCGTGATGTTCACCGAGGCCGACGTCGCGTGCCCGAGGATCACCGCCACCTGACCTCGGACGACCTCCAGGACGTGCTGGTGCTGTTCGTCGGGGGTGAGGGCGGCGAGGTGGTCGGCGAGGGCGGTGCTGTTGCCGGTGGTGGTGTTGCTGCGGGCGGCGGTGCGGGTGGTGCGGGCCCCGGGCAGGTCCCGCAGGAGTGCGGGGCGCTGGGCGGGGTCGGCGGGCGGGGTCAGTGGGGTGAGCAGTAGGTGTGGCTGGTCGATGCGCAGGGCGGTGTCGAGCAGGGCGAGGGCGTCTTCTGTGGCCAGGGGGGTGATGCCGCCGCGCGCCATGCGGGCGTGCTGGGTGGCGTCGAGGTGGCCGGTCATGGCGCTGGTCTGCTGCCAGAGTCCCCAGGCGAGGGAGGTGGCGGGGAGGCCTTGGGTGTGGCGGTGGTGGGCGAGGGCGTCGAGGTAGGCGTTGGCGGCGGCGTAGTTGGCTTGGCCGGGGTTGCCGAGGACGGCGGCTGCGGAGGAGAAGAGGATGAAGGCGTCGAGGTCGAGGTGGGTGGTGGCTTGGTGGAGGTTCCAGGCGGCGTTGACCTTGGGGGCGAAGACGGTGGTGATGCTGTCGGGGGTGAGGTTCTCGACGGTGGCGTCGTCGAGGACGCCGGCGGCGTGGATGACGGTGGTGAGGGGGTGTTCGGTGGGGATGGCGGCGATGAGGGCGTCGACGGCGGAGCGTCGGGCGGTGTCGCAGGCGGTGATGGTGACCTGGGCGCCGAGTGCGGTGAGTTCGGCTTGGAGGTCGGTGGCGCCGGGGGCGTTGGGTCCGCTGCGGCTGGTCAACAGCAGGTGGCGGACGCCGTGTTCGGTGATCAGGTGCCGGGCGACCAGTGCGCCCAGCGTGCCCGTACCACCGGTGATCAGCACCGTGCCCCCGGAGGTGAACACCTCGGGCCGGTCAGCGGCGCCGGTGATGTCGGTGGGTGTGAGTCGGGGGGTGTGGAGGGTGCCTTGGCGGAGCGCGAGTTGGGGTTCGCGGGTGGCCCGGGCGGTGACCAGCGCGTGGGTGAGGGCGGCGGGGGTGGTCGGGTGGTCGTCGGTGTCGAGGAGGGTGATGCGGTCGGGGTTTTCGGTCTGGGTGGAGCGGATGAGTCCCCAGATCGCGGTGTGGGGGAGGTTGGG
>NZ_JBITFA010000035.1:0-20926 GCF_044455705.1 Kitasatospora sp. NPDC051170
GACCCTGTGGGAGAGTAGGACGCCGCCGAACAATCATTGTGAAGAACCCCCACCCGGGATCCCGGATGGGGGTTCTTTGCGTTTCCGGAAAGCCCCGGATATCCCGGATATCCCGGATATCCCCGGAGGCCGGCCCCGGGCTGCTCGGTCCACCGGCAGGTGGTGCTAGGTCCACCCCGGAATTGGGGTGGCACGGCCAGTGTGCGTGGCGGGTCGTTCGTGAACACTGAGAGTCGACGATCCCCGGACCGGCATCAGGAGCTTCCGTGACGACAGAGACTCGACCGAGCGGTGCGTCGATGCGCACCCAGACCGAGGCTGCCCTCGCGGCGGGCGGTCAGGCGTTGGCGCGGCTGGCCGTGCTGTGTCTGACGGCCGCGCCGGGTTTCCTGGCGCCGTTGGTTGCCGGCTGGCTGGCGGGGGCCGCCACGGTCGGGGTGTTCGGGAGCATCGACTCGGTGTTGCTCTTCGCGCTGGTCGCGGGGCTGCTGGGGACCGCCGTGGTGGCCGGTCTGTTCGTGCGCCGGACGGCCTCGGGCGCGCGGCGGCAGGTGGAGCGCTGGTACGGCGTCCGGATGCCGGTGACGTACGGGCCGCGCGCGGAGCTGGAGCTGGACGCGAGGGGGCACTGGTGGACGGGGTACTCCTACCACCGGTCCCAGACGGTCGCGAAGGTCATGCAGCTGTTGCACTGGGCGTTCCGGGACAAGGCGACCAAGGCCGAGATCCTCTGGCTGTTCGTCAATCCGGCGATCCTGTTCGTGCTGGCGGGCCCGGTGGCGTTCCTGCTGCTGGCGGGGACGTACTACCTGCCGATCTGGACCGAGCTCATCGGCCGTGGCCTGCCGAGCCCCGACCCGGGGTCGATGGTGATGAACCTGGTGGTCGGGCTGGCCCTGATCGCGGCCGGCGTGCTGCTGGCGCCGTACGCGGTGCGGGCGTACGTCCTGGTCGCGCGCCGGGTGCTGGACCAGGACGGCCGGGCGACGCACGCCCAGCTGACCAGGCGGGTGGCCCAGCTGACCGAGACCCGGGCCGACGCGGTGGGCGACCAGGCGGCCGAGCTGCGGCGGATCGAGCGCGACCTGCACGACGGGGCGCAGGCCCGGCTGGTGGCGATCGGCATGACCCTGAGCACGATCGAGCACCTGATGGAGACGGACCAGGGCGCCGCTCGTACGCTCCTCGCCGAGGCCCGGCAGTCCTCGGAGCGCGCCCTGCAGGAGCTGCGGGACCTCGTCCGCGGCATTCACCCGCCGGTGCTGGCCGAGCGCGGACTCGGCGACGCCGTCCGGGCGTTGGCACTGGACAGCGCGCTGCCGACCGAGGTGTTCGTGGACCTTCCGGACCGTCTGCCGGCCCCGGTCGAGGCGGCGGCCTACTTCAGCATCTGCGAGCTGCTGGCCAACGCGGCCAAGCACTCGGAGGCCGAGCAGGTGTGGGTGGACATCCTCTACCGGGCCGGCTCCCTGCGGGTCACGGTGACGGACGACGGCGTGGGCGTGGCCGATCCGTCGAAGGGGAGCGGGCTGCGCGGGATCGAGCGGCGATTGGGTACCTTCGACGGTGTTCTCACCATCGACAGTACGTCGGGCGGTCCCACCACCATCACCTTGGAGTTGCCGTGCGCGTTGTCCTCGCCGAGGACCTCTACCTCCTCCGCGAAGGTCTGATCCGGCTGCTGGAGGCGCACGGCTTCACGATCGCGGCGGCCGTGGAGACCGGCCCGGAGCTGCTGGACGCACTGCTGACGCACCGCCCGGACGTGGCCGTGGTCGACGTGCGGCTCCCGCCGACGCTCACGGACGAGGGGCTGCAGGCGGCCCTCAGGGCGCGGCGGGAGATCCGGGGCCTGCCGGTGCTGGTGCTGTCCCAGCACGTCCAGCAGCTCTACGCCCGGGAGTTGCTGGCGGACGGCACGGGTGGCATCGGCTACCTGCTGAAGGACCGGGTGTTCAACGCCGGGCAGTTCATCGACGCCGTCCGCCGGGTGGCCTCCGGCGGTACGGCGATGGACCCGGACGTGATCGCGAAGCTGATGGAGACCACCGCGCGCCGCCCGGGCCCGTTGCTGCGGCTGTCCCCGCGGGAGCGCGAGGTGCTGGAGCTGATGGCCGAGGGCTGTTCCAACTCGGCGATCGCGGCCCGGCTGTCGGTGAGCGACGGCGCGGTGGCCAAGCACATCGCCAACATCTTCACCAAGCTCGAACTCTCCCCGGACGAGGACGCCAACCGGCGCGTCCTGGCGGTTCTGGCCTACCTCAACGGCACGGCCGGCCGGACCGTCTGACGGCGGTCGCCGTGACGTTCCAGGCTGCGGAAACGCTGGTACAGGCGTACGAGTAAACTCCGGTGGGCCGAGCCCGGAGGGACGCTCAGCGCCGCCGGTGGCCCGACGAAGCGGGTACCGGCCGCCGAGCAGCGTACGGGCCGCAGCCGACATCCAGGGGTTGATAGACGTAATGGCACGCCCAACGCTCACCAAGGCCCATCGGGCCCTGCTCGGCCTGGTCGCGGCCGGCGCCACCATCATCTCGGGCATCGGCTTCGCGGGTTCGTACAACGCGGTGCGCGACCTGGCGGAGCAGAAGGGATTCGGTTCCTTCTCCTACGCCTTCCCGATCGGTGTCGACGCCGGCATCGTCGTCCTCCTCGCGCTCGACCTGGTGCTGACCTGGCTGCGGATCCCCTTCCCGATGCTCCGCCAGACCGCCTGGCTGCTGACCGTCGCCACCATCGCCTTCAACGCGGCCGCCTCCTGGGGCGATCCGCTCGGGATGGGGATGCACGCCGTCATCCCGGTGCTGTTCGTCGTCGTGGTCGAAGCCTCCCGGCACGCGGTGGGCCGGATCGCGGCGATCACCGCGGACCGGCACATGGAGTCGGTCCGGGTGATGCGCTGGATACTCTCCCCGGTGCCGACCTTCCGGCTCTGGCGCCGGATGAAGCTGTGGGAGCTGCGCTCCTACGACGAGGTCGTGCGACTGGAGCAGAACCGCCTAGTCTACCGGGCGCAGTTGCGCTTCCGGTACGGCCGGGGCTGGCGGCGCTCGGCCCCGATCCAGGCGCTGCTGCCGCTGAAGCTCGCCAAGTACGGCGTCCCGCTGGACCCGGCGCTGCTCGACCGGCTGGACGACGAGGGCCGCGAGCGCGCGATCGAGGCAGCGCCCGCGGAGGTCGTGGAGACCAGGGTCCAGCCGCGGGTCCAGGCCCAGGTTCCGCAGGCCCAGGCCGAGCTGACGGCGGGGGAGCCGGCGGAGACCGAGGCGACCGAGCAGGCCGAGCAGGCCCACGCGGCCGTGGCCGTCGCCCAGGCGGAGGCCGCCCGGCAGGCGCCGCAGCCCCAGCCCGTCCCGGCCCCGGCGGCCGAGCAGGCCCAGGCGCAGGCCCAGAGCCCGGCGCAGACCCAGCCCGCAGTTCCTGCCCCGGCACCCCAGCCCCAACCTGCGGCGGCCGCCCCGGCGGTGCCCGTGGAGGTGGCCGGCTCGATGCTGGCGAAGCTGGCCGCCGCCCGTCACCGCGTGGCGGCCGAGCGGGAGGGCGTGCCGGTGGCGGAGGAGGGCCCGCAGCCGCGCCACGACGTGTCGGACGTCTGGACCGCGCGCCAGCCCCGCGCCGTCGAGCAGCCGGCTCCCGCCCCGGCCCCCCGGTCGGCCGGCCAGGGCTCGCCCTGGTTCAGCGCCTCCCCGGCCGTCGAGGAGCCCGAGCCCGCCGACGTCGCCGAGCAGTTCATGGAGCCCCAGCCCCAGCCCCAACTGCAGCCCCAGTCCCAGCCCCAGCCGCAGGAGCGCCCGGCGCCGCGCCGGTCGTCCTCGAGCCTCGACCCCGACCTGGCCTACGAGGCCCTGCTCTCGTACCTGGACAACCACGAGGGCCAGCAGCCCGACCCCTCGCGTCTCGCCCTGTGGCTGACCACCGAGTTCGGCGCCACCGGGAAGGGGCCGGACGGTTCCGTCCACCCCAAGGAGGTCGAGGAGATCGTCCCGACCCTGACGGCGCGCTACGCCGCCGCCGGGAGGGACTGACCGAACTGCCACCTCCCGCGCGGCCATTGACGCCCGTCCTCGCCCGGACTACCTTCGCTTCAACAATTTGTTGAAGCGCTGGTCCGGCATGGAGGGAACGCGATGTCGCAGCTCGAGGTCGACGGTCACGGTCCGACGGACGGAGCCTCCTTCTCCGCGGAGGCCCGCGCGGCCGTGGAGGCGCTGCTCGCCCCGGTCGACGCCGACCTGGCGCGCCGCTACCCGGGCGACCCGGGCACCCGGCAGCCGGTGCACACCGTCTACGTCCCCGCAGACGCCTTCGGCGCCGACACCGTACGGGACTGGGGCCGCCGGGCGCTGGAGGTGTTCGACACCCACGCCGCCACCCCGGCCGAGCTGGCCCGCGCCCTCGGCACGGCCGACGACGCCCTGCTCGCCGACGTGCACGCCCGGGTCCGCGCCAAGCTGGAGCGCGAGCCGGTCGAGGACCTGAGGATCGACTTCGAGGACGGCTACGGCCCCCGCCCGGACGCGGAGGAGGACGCCGCCGCCGTCCGCGCCGCCGAACTGGTCGCCGCCGCGGTGGCCGAGGGCACCGCGCCGCCGTACGTCGGCATCCGCGTCAAGTGCCTGGAGGCGCCCGTCCGCGCCCGGGGTATCCGCACCCTGGAGCTGTTCCTCACCACCCTGCTCGCGAACGGCGGCCTCCCGGACGGCCTGGTGCTCACCCTGCCCAAGGTCACGTACGCCGAGCAGGTCACCGCGCTGGTGCGGCTGCTGGAGGACTTCGAGCGCCGCGCCGGGCTGCCCGCGGGCCGGATCGGCTTCGAGATCCAGATCGAGACCACCCAGGCGATACTCGGCGCGGACGGCACGGCCACCGTCGCCCGGATGATCGAGGCGTCCGAGGGCCGCGCCACCGGGCTGCACTACGGCACCTTCGACTACAGCGCCGCCTGCGGGGTCGGCGCGGCCCACCAGAGCATGGACCACCCGGTCGCCGACCACGCCAAGGCCGTCATGCAGGTGGCCGCGGCGGGCACCGGCGTGCGGCTCTCGGACGGCTCGACCAACGTGATCCCCACCGGCCCCACCGAGCGGGTGCACGCCGCCTGGAAGCTCCACCACGACCTGGTCCGCCGCTCCCTGGCCCGCGCCTACTACCAGGGCTGGGACATGCACCCGGCGCACCTGCCGACCCGGTACGCCGCCGTGTACTCCTTCTACCGCGAGGGCCTGGAGACCGCCGCCGCCCGGCTGGCCGCGTACGTGGCCAAGGCCGGCGGGGACGTCATGGACGAGCCGGCCACCGCCCGCGCGCTCAGCGGCTACCTGCTGCGCGGCCTGGACTGCGGCGCCGTCGACCCCGCCGAGGTCACCGCGCTCACGGGCCTCGACCGCGCCCGCCTGGACGCCCTCGCCGGCCGCTGAGCCCGACCACTGGAACCGGCAGCCGAACCAGGCCACCCAACCTGGCCGCCGAACCCCCGGGCCCCGGCCAACTAGGCTGGCGGTGCCAGCCTCCGCCGCCCTCCGGGAGAACCACCGCGCATGTCCGCCACGCCGGAACCCACCGCCAGGCCGTACCTCACCATCCGGCGGGCCGGCATCCACGAGATCGAGATCAAGAAGTCCCGGTTCATCTGCCACCTCGCCCGCGTCGCCGACGAGGAGGAGGCGCAGGCGTTCATCGCCGGCATCCGCAAGCAGTACTGGGACGCCCGGCACAACTGCACCGCCTTCGTGATCGGCGACGAGCAGCGCCGCGAGCGCTCCAGCGACGACGGCGAGCCCGGCGGCACGGCGGGCGTGCCGATGCTGGAGGTGCTGCGCCGGCGCGGGCTGACGGACACCGCGGCCGTGGTGACCAGGTACTTCGGCGGTATCAAGCTCGGCGCGGGCGGCCTGGTGCGGGCGTACGGGAGCGCGGTGTCGGAGGCGGTGGACGAGATCGGCCTGTTGGAACGGCGGCCGGTCGCGCTGCTCGCGGTGACGGCCGACCACGTGCGGGCCGGGCGGGTGGAGAACGACCTGCGGGCCGCCGGGTACGCGGTGAGCGGCCTGGAGTACGAGGCCTCCGGGGTGCGGATCGAGGTGGGCGTACCGGAGCCGGAGGTGGCCGCCTTCCACACCTGGCTGGCCGAGGCGACCGGCGGTACCGCGGTTGCGGTCCCGGCCGGACGGACCTATGTCGAGGTGCCGGTCTGAGGACGCGGGGACGGACCACACCGATTTCCGGACAGAGATTCGGCCAGTCGTCCCCGGCCCGTTACGAGGCCCCGAGGCACTGCCTAGCCTGATCCGGCCGTCGATCAGTCGATGACCCGACGAGTCGATCAGCCGATCAGCCGATCAGGGAGCAGGAGGGCCGGGTACGCGATGCCCCACGTCCAGACCATCACCCTGCCCCCGGGCGCCGGCACCGGCTGGCACTACCACCCCGGCAGGGTCGACGTGGTGGTGCTCTCCGGCACGCTGACCCGCACCCTGCACGACGGCCGGACGGTGGTCAGCCGGGCCGGGGAGTCGCTGGTCGAGGAGGCCGGACCGGTACACGTCCACCAGGGCCGCAACCTCGGGACGGAACCGGTGGTGCTGATCGCGAGCTACGCCGCCCCGGAGGGCCACCCACTGGCGGTTCCGGTCGCCGAGCCCGCCTGGAGCCGCAGCGGCCCCACGGCCTGAAGCCGTCGCCGCATCCGGCCGCTCCGCGTAGCCGGGAGGCCGCGCCACGCGGAGAGCGGCTTGAACAGATTCACCCGAACGTAGGGACGTACCCCGGAGTCGGAACTTCGGCTCCGGGTCGTGGCGTTTCCTGAGCAAGGTTCCGGCAGAACCGGACGAATGACCCATCGATGGAGGACACAGGACCCCACGCCGCACCACGGAGGTACGCGCATGACCTCAGACCGCTTCCCGACGCACACCGGCGCCGACCGGCCCGGCCCCCGCGGGCCCGCGACGCCGTACCGGATGACCGTCACCACCGCCCTCCCGCACGCCGAGGCCGTCGCCCTCGCCGACGAGCGACTCGCCTGCTGGCTCAAGGAGGAGGGCCGCGAAGAGCCCCCGCCGACCCCCCGCGGCGGGCCCGGACAAGCCTTCGGCCCGGCTCCCGGGCAGACCCCCGAACAGACTCCCGCGCAGACGGCCGCGCAGACGCCCGGACAACCCCCCGCCGGGCGACAACCCGCAGCCGAACGCCTCAGGCTCGGCGACCGCGTCCTGCTCGACCGCGACCAGGGCCCGCTGCGCGGCGGCGAGACCTCCGGGCGCTACGACCGCCGCCGCCTGCGCACCCCGGCCCCGCACGGCACCCACCAGCTCACCCTCACCGTGGCCACCGCCGCCGGCGGGCCCACCTGGGTCCGGCTGGAGGCCGAGACCCACAGCACCGGCAGCGGCGTCCGCACCCCCTGCCGGGTGCCGGTGCCCGAGCTGGCCCGCACGCTCCTGCCGCTGCTGGACGCCACCGACGGCCCGGCCGCCGTCCATCCCGGCCCTCGGGTGATCACGGCCGACGAGGTCGACGACCTGATCGACGAGCTCTGCGACCCGGAGCGCCGGCTCCCCACCGTGGTCGCCAGCGTCCCGGTGAACCAGCAGCTGGACCTGTGGGTCGAGCGGGTGGTCCGCCCCCTGTGCCGGAACCTGCCCGGCCTGGCCACCGCCTACGTGCTCGACGCCGAGGCCAGGGTCGGGTTCAACGTCGCGCTGGAGTACCACAGCGTCTACGGCGGGGCCGTGCGCACCTACCTGCCCGAGGTCGACCCGGCCTCCCGGCAGGACGGCGCCCGGCACCCGGTGCTCGTCCGGGGCCGAATAGAGGAGGACGTCCGCCGCGCCGCCGCGGTCATCGCCCGGGAGCCGCGCCGGCTCGCCGCCGACCTGCCGCTGCCGCCGACGCTCGCCGCCGTCCCCGTGCTGCGCGTCACCGCCGCGCCGCCGGGCCCGCCCGAGGACCGGGACACCTCGCAGGGCCGTGAGGCCGCGCGGGACCGTGAGGCCGTGCTGGCCCGCGAGGAGCAGCAGGACCGGGCCGAACAGCAGGCCAGGGCCGACGAGTTGGAACGCGTCCGGCACACCCTGCACCAGGAACGGCAGGAGCGGGCCGACCGCCAGGACCGCCGCGAGACCCACGAGGGCCGCCTGCGCTCCGCCGCCCGCGCGCTGACCGGCCGTCACTGCACCGCCCCCGGCGCCGCCGGCCGGCCCGCCGACCGCCCGCCCGTCCCGGCGAAGCGGGCGAGGCAACAGTCCGCCGACCACGGGGGCAAGCCCGAGAGCTTCACCGAACTCCTGGCCAGACTCGGCGAGTTCCCCCTCCTCAGCTTCACCGGCGACCAGAAGGCCGCGCTCGCCCTCGACGAACTCCGCTGCGCCGGCACCGGCTGGGCCCGCCTCACCTGGGACGGCCTCACCGCCCTCCAGGAGTACGCCGAGGCGGCCGTCCGCGGCGCCGCCCGCGGGGACTTCAAACAGTGGTGCGAGCACACCCCGGACGGCTGCCACCACTTCCCGCCGCGCAAGGCGGTGCGCGGGGAGTCCCGCACGGTGTTCAGCCACACCAAGTGGAAGAAGGAACGGATGCTGCCGGTGCCGGAGGCCGTGGACTCCTCCCGGCGCGCGTTCATGGGCGCCCACCTGCGGATCGGCGGCGGCCGCACCGCACCCCGGCTGCACTACCTCGACGACTGCTCCGGCAGCGGCCGGATCTACGTCGGCTACATCGGCCTGCACCTGACCAACACCCGCACCAACTGAGACCGGTCGGCCGGTTGCCGCCCCGGCAACCGGCCGAAACCCATGGCGACCGCGACGAACTGGGAGGCTTGGCTGACCACCGGGCCCGTTCGGTGGACAATGTCCGGCAGGGGCGGGGCCGCACGGCCATCGGTGGCCCCGGGCAGGTGCCGGACGAGCATGGGGGAACGACGACCGATGCAGTACTCAGCAGACGGCCAGCCCGACGGCACCGCCACCGTCGAATTCCCCCGGCCCGGCTTCCTCGCCTCGGTGTTCCGCGACCTCGGCGCCGACCCGGGCCCGGACACCGACCCCGACACCGATACCGACCCCGGGGCCGACCCCGGTCGGGCCTCCGCCACCGCGAATCCCGGCGCCCCTGACGACGGCCCGGACGAGGCCGTCGCCGCCCACGCCCGCGCCGCCGCGCTCACCCACCACCGCAGCGTCACCGTCCAGGCCGAGCACGACCGGCTGGCCGACCTGCTGCGCCGGGCCGCCCTGCCCGTCTCGGCCATGGACTTCGAGAGCCAGCTGCGCCACTACGAGCCCCGCCCCTACCCGGCGGACGGGCCCGTCGCCGAGGCCGAGGCCGAGCCCCGCTGGGTGGACTTCGCCCCCGTCGAGCCGCCCGTCGACCCGGACGCCGCCCCCACCCGCCGCCTCCTCGACTCCGGCTACCAGCGCGAGCTCGCCAAGGCCCGGCTCACCCACCAGCGCGCCCTGCGCGAGTGGCGCACCCGGCGGGCCGAGGCCGGCAGCCCGGCCGTCGACGACGCGCGGCGCGCCCACCAGGCCGCCGAGGACGCCCGCGCCCGCGCCGTCCACGAGTACAACGAGAGCCTGGAGGAGTGCCGCCGCGCCTACCGCCAGGCCGAGCCGGCCGCCGTGGAATCGCTGATGGAGCGCGCGCTGGCCGCCGCCGAGACCGCCACCCAGGACCTCCCCGCGCCCTGCCGGGCCGTCTTCCGCCCGCTCACCCGCACCGCCGTCCTCGACCTCGACCTGCCGCCGCTGGACCTCGTCCCCTCGCTCACCGGCTACCGGCTCGACCCCGACGGCGAGATCGTCCCGGTGCCGAGGCCGCCGGCGGACCGCGCCACCGACTACCTGCGGCTGGTCGCCCGCCTGGCCCTGCGCGCCCTCCAGGCCGCCGACGCCGTCGACACCGACGAGATACTCGCCGGCGTCGTCCTCAACGGCTGGCTGCGCGAGCCCGGAGCGGACGGTCCGCTCTGCCTGGTCAGCGTGGACGCCGACCGTGACGCCTTGGCCCGCACCCGGCTGCTGCCGCCCGCCGCGCCGTACGAGGAGCGCGACGACGAGGGCGTCTACGCCGACGCGGAGCAGGAGGAGGCCCTCGTACGGCTGCGCCAGCTCGGCGCCGCCGTCACCCCGGACCCGTACGCCCGCACCGCCGTGCAGCCCGCCGCCCTCGCGGGGGCGACCGTGCCCGCCGCCGCGGACCTGTCCGCCAACGAGTTCGCCCAGCTGGTCCGCGACCTGCTGACCAGGGGCGGCCTCGCCGAGTGGAGCGTGCGCCTGCGCGGCCCGGCCGGCCTGGTCGCCACCGCCGAGGGCGCCCCCGCCAGCGCGCTGCCCGGGCGCTGGGTGGTCTGGGCCTCCCGGGGCGCCGAGCCCGTCACGGCCGAGCAGATCGCCACCCTGGGCGAGGCCGTCCAGGAGGAGTCCGCCGAACGCGGCCTGCGGCTCACCACCGGGCGGTTCGCCGAGGACGCCCTGGACCTCACCGCCGAGGAGAGCCACCGGCACCTCCACCTGATCGACGGCGACGGCCTGCGCGAACTCGCCCGCACCCACCTCGGCCTGCCCCTCACCGCCGGGCAGTGACCCGCCCCGACGCACGCCCCGGCACCCCTCCCGGCAGCCCTCCCGGCTCACCCTGACGGCTCGCCCGGCGGGCGCCGCACCCCCACCCGGCCGGAGGCTGGGCCTCGGGCCCGTCCGGACGACGGCACCCTGACGATCCCGGGCACCCTGACGATCCCGCTCGAACGGCCGTCCGGTACGGTCGGCGGTCGGCCCGGCCACGGGCGGACCCCGGGGGGAGAGGAATGGGCAGACCACACACAGGTGCCGGGCCGACGACGGAGGCGGCCCGATGACCGCCATAGCCGTCGCCGCCGGGGCCTTCCTGATGACGCTGATCGGCGGTTTCGTCGCCCAGCGCGTCGGCGACCGCCGTCACCTCGTCCTCGGCTTCGCCGCGGGCCTGATGCTCGGCGTCGTCGCCTTCGACCTGCTGCCCGAGGCCCTGCGCCAGGCCCCCGAGGAGGTGCACGGGGTGCCGCAGGCGCTGCTGCTGTTCGCGGCCGGCTTCCTCACCATCCACGTGGTCGAGCGCGCCGTCGCCATCCACCGCAGCCACGAGGCCGAGTACGCCGCCCACACCCACGGCCACCACCACGGGCACGGCCACCAGGAGCGGCACCAGGGCGTCGGCCTGACCGCCGCCCTCGCCCTGGTCGGCCACAGCGTGATGGACGGCTTCGCGATCGGCGCCGCCTTCCAGGCCGGCACCACGGTCGGCACCGTCGTCGCCATCGCGGTGGTCGCCCACGACTTCGCGGACGGCTTCAACACGTACACGATCACCCGGCTCTACGGGAACAACCGCCGCCGCGCGGTCACCCTGCTCGCCGCCGACGCCCTCGCCCCGGTCTCCGGCGCCGCCATCACCCTGGCCTTCACCATCCCGGAGCACCTGCTCGGCCTCTACCTGGGCTTCTTCTCCGGATTCCTGCTCTACCTGGCGACCTCCGACATCCTCCCCGAGGCCCACAGCCCGCACCCCTCCCGCAGCACCCTGCTGTGCACCGTCGCGGGGGTCGGCTTCATGTGGCTGGTCATCGGCCTGGCCACCTGAGGGGCGTCGGGCCACCTGAGGGGCGTCAGCGCGGGGGGCCCTCCGCCAGGAAACGGGCCTCGGCCGCGCGCAGCGCCCTCAGCACCACGGCCTGGTCGCCGGGGCTGACCTCGCCGAAGTACTCCTGCGCCACCTCGTCCCTGACCTGCCCGATCCGCTCCACCGCCGCCCGCCCGGCCTCGGTGAGCAGGATGCGCACGGCCCGCCGGTCGGCCGGGTCGGGGCTGCGCTCGACCAGGCCCGCCTCCTCCAGGGCGTCCACCACCGTGGTGGCCGAGCGCGGGGCGATGTGCAGCTTGTCGGCGAGGTCGCTCAGCCGCATCGCGTCCGGCAGCTCGCAGCCGGGGGCGTGCGCCAGGGTGCGCAGGGCCCGTCCCTGGCCGGGGGTGATGCCGTACGGCTCCAGCCGCGCGCCGGTGCGGCGGCGGATGCGCTTGATCGCCCGGGTCATCGCGTCCGCCAGCTCGGCGGCGTCGGCCTGGTCGGCGGACGGCTCGGCGGCTCGCGCGGCAACCGGCTCGGCAGCCGGCTCGGCGGCCGGTGCGGCAACCGGCTCGGCAACCGGTGCGGCAACCGGCTCGGCGGCCTGCTCGGCCGCCTGGTCACCGGCGTGGCCCTCGGTCGGCGTGGTGGTCATGGGCGGTCTCCTCGGCAGGCGTTCGCCCAAGCGTATCGGCGCCGGTCCCGGGGGCACGGAGGCCGCCGGGCGGGCGGGACGCGAGGCCGTCCGGAAAGATGTTGAGCCAGGCTCAGTATCTGCGCTAGCGTGAGCCCTAGTGAGGGGACCCTAAGTTCCCTCCCCGAACCTGGAGGGCCCATGCCCCGCTCCGAGGCGCGCGTCGCCACCGACCGCCCCGCCCGCTACGCCAAGCAGCTCGCCGCCCACATGGGCCGCAAGATCGAGGCCGTCTTCTCCGAGGAGACCGGCCGCGGCACCCTCGTCTTCGGCGCCGGCACCGCCACCCTGGAGGCCCAGGCCGACGCCCTGCTCCTCACCGTCGAGGGCGAGCGCGAGAACCTGCCCGGCCTCGAGGACGTCGTCGGCCGCCACCTCGTCCGCTTCGGCGCCCGCGACGAACTCGTCGTCGCCTGGCACCGCGACAACGGCGAGCCCGGCCTCGTTCACCGCAACGACGAGGCCCCCGAAGCCTGACGCCCCCCGGCACCCGGCCGCGGCAGCCACCGGTCCAGCGCCCACAGCACCAGGGCCGCCAGACACCAGCTCGCCACCACGTCCAACAGCCAGTGGAAGTCGCTCCACACCAGCCCCGCGCCCACGCCCAGCGCCAGCAGCGAGGCGCCCGCCGTCAGCCACCTGCCCGGCCCGGGCCGCGCCGCCCGGGCCAGCAGCAGCGCCGCCACGCCGTACGACAGCGAGGCCGTCGCCGTGTGCCCCGACGGGTACCAGCCGAACTGGCCCGGCAGCAGCGGATCGCCGAGCGGGCCCGGCCGGGCGAACGCCGTCTTCGCCGGGACCACCAGCAGCGGGATCAGCCCCGCCGTCAGCGCCGCCACCGGCAACGGCAGCCACCAGCGCACCGCCCCGGCCCGGCGCCACCACCGGGCGGCCAGCACACCGGCCGCCAGCAGCACCGGGATCGCGGGAACACTGCTGCCCAGATCCGAGAAGGCGTGGCCGAGGGGATCGAGCAGCGCGTTCGGGCGGGCGTCGAGCACCGCCCGGCGGACCGTGCGGTCCACGCTCAGCAGAGGCCCGTCCACCGCCACCTGCCAGGACACCGCCAGCAGCACCACGGCCGCCACCAGCGGCACCACCACCGACCGCGCCGCCCGTCCAGCCCGCCCCGGAAACGCGGACAGCCGCCCCGGAGCCGGGGGGATGGCTCCGGGGCGGCTCTGATGATCGCCGTTCCGCGCGCCCCGGGGGGTGTGGGTCGGACGGTCGGTCGATCGGTCCGTCGATGGCATGGGCTCGCTGTCCATCGGTGATGACACTACGTCAACCGTCCTTCCACGCGGAGCGCCTTCAGCGATTCCCCACATCATCTTCACCCGGCCCCGGACAACCGAACGGCCCGCGGGGAGCAGAGTCCCCACGGGCCGTTCAGCGCTGTCCGGACAACCCTCCGGAAGGGGATCACGACCTGACGGACGCCACCGCTCAGACGGCGGCGAACGCGCCCTCCAGGATGTCCAGACCCTCGTTGAGCAGGTGCTCCGGGATCACCAGCGGCGGCAGGAAACGCAGCACGTTGCCGTAGGTGCCGGCGGTCAGCACCACCAGGCCCTCGGCGTGGCACGCCTTGGCGATCGCCGCGGTGACCTCCGCGTTCGCCTCCTTGCCGCCCGGCTTCACCAGCTCGATCGCGATCATCGCGCCGCGGCCGCGGACCTCACCGATGCAGACTCGATCGGAGTGGGCGTACTTCTCCTGCATCGCCCGCAGGCGGCCCAGCATGATCTCGCCGATCCGCTGCGCCTTGCCGTTGAGGTCCTGCTCCTTCATGGTCTCGATGGCGCCCAGCGCGGCGGCACAGGCCACCGGGTTGCCGCCGTAGGTGCCGCCCAGGCCGCCCGCGTGCGCGGCGTCCATGATCTCGGCGCGACCCGTCACCGCGGCCAGCGGCAGACCGCCGGCGATGCCCTTCGCGGTGGTGATCAGGTCCGGGACGACGCCCTCGTCGTCACAGGCGAACCACTGGCCGGTGCGGCAGAAGCCGGTCTGGATCTCGTCGGCGACGAACACGATGCCGTTCGCCTTCGCGAACTCCACGATCGCCGGCAGGAAGCCCTTGGCCGGCTCGATGAAACCGCCCTCGCCCTGGATCGGCTCGATGATGATCGCGGCGACGTTCTCGGCGCCGATCTGCTTGGTGATGACCTCGATCGCCTGCGCGGCGGCCTCGGCGGCGCAGTTCTCCGCGCCCGTCAGCCAGCGGTAGGGGTAGGCCACCGGCACCCGGTAGATCTCCGGGGCGAACGGGCCGAAGCCCTGCTTGTACGGCATGTTCTTCGCCGTCAGGCCCATGGTCAGGTTGGTGCGGCCGTGGTAGCCGTGGTCGAACACCACGACGGCGGTGCGCTTGGTGTAGGCGCGGGCGATCTTCACCGCGTTCTCGACCGCCTCGGCGCCCGAGTTGAACAGCGCGGTGCGCTTCTCGTGGTCACCCGGGGTCAGCTCGTTCAGCTGCTCGGCGACGGCCACGTAACCCTCGTACGGGGTCACCATGAAACAGGTGTGCGTGAACGCGGCCAGCTGCTCGGACGCCTTGGCCACCACGGCCTCGGCGCTGTTGCCGACATTGGTCACGGCGATGCCGGAACCGAAGTCGATCAGCGAGTTGCCGTCCACGTCCTCCAGCACACCGCCGCCGGCACGGGACACGTACACCGGCAGGGTCGTGCCCACGCCGGCCGCCACCGCACCCAGCTTGCGGGCCTGCAGCTCCTGCGACTTCGGACCGGGGATCGCGGTGACCAGACGGCGCTCCTGCGGGAGCGGCGTTGCGGCGCTCATGGTGTTCTCCAGACTTCTCGGCTCGGTGCTTCGCAGGCTACGGCCGCCCCCGACACCCCGGCATGCGCCACTCGGTAGCACTGCGCCGTCCGACTTGTCCGGCACGGCCATCCCCGCCACCACGACTACCCCGAGGCCCCGCTCCACTACCCTGAGCGCGGGCGTGTCGCCGCCGCGGCGACATGGGTATGGCGGCACCGACGACGGTCGGGCCGGGCGTGCGAGGGAGCGGGGCCGTACATGGCACAGGACGGGGCACACCACCACCGACACACCACCACCAGCCCCCCACCCGCCCTACCCCACCAACGGCCCGGCACCCCCGCCTTCGACCTCCCCACCTGGGCCTGCGCCCCCCGCCCCACCGTCGAGCCGGGCGTCTTCCGGCTCGGCTACCGGCGGATCGACCCGGACAAGGCGGAGGCCGCCCAGGTCGCGGCGTGGCCGCTGCTGCTCCGGGCGGGGTTGAACGCGGTGGTGGGGTGGTTGGCCTACCTGTACGGGACTCAGGTCTTGACGTACATCCTGGTCTGGTGCGGCGGGCAGGCGGGCATCGGTCCACTCGCCTCGCCTTCGGAGGCCGAGGCCATGTTCACGCTCCTCGTGGTCAACGTCGTGGTCATCGGCATCGTCGTCAAGGTCTTCGGCCGCATGGGCCGCTGGCCCGAGGTATGGCGCCGGTACGTGGCGCAGCTGCTGTCGCGGACGGTGACGCAGGAGCAGCCCGCCGACCAGCAGGAGGGGCCGGCGGTGGAGGTTGGGCGGCTGGACCCGTGGGACGGGCTGCGCCTGGGCGGGGCGGCGGACGCGGCGGCGCGGCTGGACGTCGAGGTGGTCGGGGACGTCGACTACGTGCGCATCCAGCGGGCCTGGGAGTCGGCGCAGGCCGACCAGGTGTTCGTGCCGGCGTTCGTCGAGCAGGTGGCCGCGCGCGGTGCGGCGGCCTTCGCGCACCCGTCGGAGGTGCGCGAGCTGCCCGGCCGCGCCGAGTTCCACGACCTGCTGACGGCCCAGGTGCGGATCGGCACCGCCCAGGACGTGCCCAAGAACCCCGTGAGCCACCGGGCGGCCGGCTTCGCGCTGGACCAGTCGGTGCTGGGCACCTCGCTGCTGGCGGTGGGCCCCGCGGGTACCGGGAAGACGGCCCGGCTGGCCCGGCCGGTGGCCGAGGCGCTGTGCCTGCAGGCGCTGTCCGGCACCGCCTGCGCGGTCGTGGTCGGGGCGGCGGACGCCGATCTCGGCCCGGACGGCTGGTACGACGTGGTGATCGCCCCGGGTGATCCCGCCTCGGTGTACGGGCTGGACCTGTACGGCGCGGCGCAGGATCCGGACGAGGGTGCCGCCCGGCTGGCCGAGGCGCTGCTGCCGGACGAGCTGACGGCCCGCGCCGAGAACTCCCGTACGGCGCTGCAGCAGGTGGTGGGCCCGTTCCACGCCGCGTACGGCCGCTACCCGGGGGTGCGCGAGCTGCGCGCGCTGCTGGCCGGGGACCAGGACGCGCTGGCGGCCTTGGCGAAGGCGCTCGGGACGGCCGGTCGGCTGGCGGTGTACGAGCGGGACCTGGATCACCGGGAGCGCCAGCGCGGTCGCGCGGACGACCCGGGGGCGCTGCTCGCGGACCGGCTGGCCCTGCTGGACCGGCCCGCCTTCGAGGGGGCCTTCGCCACGGACGGCACCGGCCGGCCCCCGTTCGCGATGCGGGTGCTGGACCATCCGCTGCGGGTGCGGGTGAAGCTGCCGGAGCGCAGCCATCCGGAGGCCGCCCGGATGCTGTCCCGCCTGGTGGTGGGTCAGTTCGTGCAGGCGGCGGGGGCCCGCGAGGACCGTTCGCTGTTCGCCGGGCTGGTGGTGGACGACGCCTCGGCGGCGCTGGACGCCCTCGCCGTGCGCGGTCTGCAGCGGCTGCGCGGCGCGAACGCGGGCGCGGTGCTGCTGCTGCGCACCCTGGTGGACCTGCCGGAGGCGCTGCGGGCGCCGCTGTTCGGGGCGGTCGGCTGCCGGATGGCGTTCCCGGGGATCGCGCCCTGGGACGGCCGGCTGTTCTCGGAGGCCTGGGGCACGCACCTGGTGCAGGAGACGGCGGTGACCCACACCCCCGACACCTCCGGTGGTGTCATGCGCCGGGCCGGGCGGCTGGGGCGGAAGGCGTTGTCGGGGACGACGGCGCAGACGGAGTCGGTGACGACGCGGGATGTGGAGCGGTTGCGGTGGTCGCCGTCGGATTTGGCGCATGCGTTGCCGGCGGGGCATGCGGTGGTGTCGTTGACGGCGGTGTCGGGGGAGCAGGTGCCGCCGTTGTTGGTGGATCTGCGGGGGTGAGGGGGTGGGGGCGGCGGAAGTCGCCTTCGAGGTGGATTCGGCAGTGCGGGTTGTCCGGGGCGTCCATAATGAAGGGGAGAGACCCTCACCAGTCCCACGTCCCTCTCCTCCCTCTCCTCGCCCGGCCGCAACGGCGCGGTCAGGTCGAAATCCCTCGAAGGTGCCATGCCCCCCACACTCGCCTCCGTCGTCCGTAACAGTTCGCTCCATCTGACGGTTCTCGCCGGTGCGGACCATCTGGAGCGGCCGGTCCGCTGGGTGCACACCAGTGAGCTGGACGATCCGACGCCGTTCCTGGAGGGCGGCGAGCTGCTGCTGACCACCGGGATCAAGTTGGGCCGGACGGCGGCGCGGTTGCAGGCGTACGTGCACCGGTTGGCCGATGCCGGGGTGGTGGGGCTGGGGCTGGGTGTGGGGTTGTCGCACACGGAGGTGCCGCAGCCGTTGGTGGAGGCGGCGCAGCAGCGGGGGTTGCCGTTGCTGCGGGTGCCGGAGCCGACGCCGTTCATCGCGATCAGCAAGGTGGTGTCGGCGGCGCTGGCGGCGGAGCAGTACGAGGCGGTGACGACGAGTTTCGAGGCGCAGGAGGAGCTGACCCGGGCGGCGCTGGGCAAGGACGGCACGACGGCGGTGGTGCGTCGGCTGGCGGCGCGGCTGGGGGGCTGGGCGGCGCTGTACGACGGGTCGGGTGCGCTGTCGGTGGTGGCGCCTGACTGGGCGGCGCGGCGGGCGGGGCGGCTGGCGGCGGAGGTGGACCGGCTGCGGCGGCGGCCGGCGCCGTCGAGTGCGGCGTTGCAGGGGCGGTCGCCGGGGATAGACACGGCGGACGAGGACTACGTGGTGGTCCAGTCGCTGGGGGCGGACCGGCGGGCCCGGGGTTTCCTGGCGGTGGGGACCGAGGACCGGATCACGCCGACCGAGCGGTACGTGCTGAACGCGGCGGTGGCGCTGCTGACCCTCACGCTGGAGCGCTCGCGGGAGCTGCGGCAGGCGGAGGAGCGGATGGGGGCGGCGCTGCTGCGGATGGTGCTGGCCGGGGAGGTGGCGACGGCGCGTCAGGTGGCGGCGGGGCTGTTCGGCGGGTTGCCGGAGGGGACGGCGCGGGTGCTGGTGGCGGGGGCCGGTGCGGCGGCCGCGGACGCGGCGGAGGCGCTGGGCGAGCTGGGGGACCGGGCGGAGCAGGCGGGTGGCCGGGTCGGCGAGAAGCTGCTGGTGTCGCGCGAGGACGGGGCGCACGGGCCGCGGCTGGTGGTGCTGGCGCTGGACAACGGGGCGGTGCACCGGGCGTGTCTGGGTGCGGTGGAGGAGAACGAGGGCCTGTCGCTGGGCGTGTCGGCGCCGGCGGCGCTGGAGGACGCGGGGACGGCGTACGCGCAGGCGGAGCGGGCCCTGGCGGTGGCGCTGCGCGGTGGCAGACGGTCGGTGGACCACGAGGAGGTCGGCGCGGGTTCGCTGCTGCCGCTGCTGGGCGAGGACGCGGTGACGGCCTTCGCGGAGGGGCTGCTGCGGCCGCTGCGCGAGCACGACCGGACGGCGCGCGGTGATCTGGTGGCCTCGCTGCGGGCGTGGCTGTCGCGGCACGGGCAGTGGGACGCGGCGGCGGCGGACCTGGGGGTGCACCGGCACACGCTGCGCTACCGGATGCGCCGGGTGGAGGAGCTGCTGGGCCGTTCGCTGGACGACACGGACGTGCGGATGGAGCTGTGGCTGGCCCTGCGCTCCGGCGAGGAGTAGCGGGGAGTGAGCACGCCCCCGGACGCGGCCTAGGACGGGATGGAGTGGCCCCGGAGCCGAACGCTCCCAGTTGGCCAATCCGGTCGGCGCGCCGCCGCACCTACCCTCGGGTTCGGGTCCCACGCCCGTGGGCCGTACGACGACGAGGAGAGGGCCGGTACCACGGTGACCACCACGTACGAATTCTGGCTGGCCGGCCGCCGGGCGAGCGGCGACGCCGACTTCGAGGTGCACAACAGCTGGGACGGCCGCCTGGTCGGCAGGGTGAGTGTTCCGACCGAGGCTCAGGTCGAGGAGGCGCTGGACGCCGCCGTCGCCGCGCTGCCGGTGTTCGCGGCCACCCCGGCGCACCAGCGCGCCGCCGCGCTGGACCACGTGGCGAAGCGGCTGACGGAGCGCACCGAGGAGATCGCGCAGCTGATCACCGCGGAGAACGGCAAGCCGATCAAGTGGGCGCGCGGCGAGGTCGGCCGTGCGGTGTCGGTGTTCCGCTGGGCCGCCGAGGAGGCGCGCCGCACCAACGGCGAGACGATGCGCCTGGACACCGACCCGGGCGGCGTGGGCCGCTTCGCGGTGGTGCGCCGTTTCCCGCGCGGCGTGGTGCTGGGGATCGCCCCGTTCAACTTCCCGCTGAACCTGGTGGCGCACAAGGTCGCCCCGGCGATCGCGGTGGGTGCCCCGATCATCCTGAAGCCGGCCCCGGCGACGCCGCTGTCGGCGATGGTGCTGGGCGAGATCCTGGCCGAGACGGACCTGCCGGCCGGCTCCTGGTCGGTCCTGCCGGTGCCGAACGACCGGATGCCGGCCCTGGTGCAGGACCCGCGTCTGCCGGTGATCTCCTTCACCGGTTCGGACAAGGTCGGCTACCAGATCATGGACTCGGTGCCGCGCAAGCACTGCACCCTGGAGCTGGGCGGCAACGCCGCGGCCGTGGTGCTCGCCGACTGGTCCTCGGAGGCGGACCTGGACTGGGCGGCCACCCGGATCGCGATGTTCGCCAACTACCAGGGCGGCCAGTCCTGCATCTCGGTGCAGCGCGTGATCGCGGACGCCTCGGTGTACGACGCGCTGCTGGAGAAGGTCGTCGCCAAGGTCGCCGCCCAGGTGACCGGTGACCCGAACGACGCCGCGACGGACGTCGGCCCGCTGGTGGACGAGAAGGCCGCCGAGCGCGTCGAGTCCTGGGTGGAGGACGCGGTGGCCAAGGGCGCCAAGGTCCTCACCGGCGGCACCCGCGAGGGCGCGACCTACGCCCCGACCGTGCTGGCGGAGCTGCCCGCCGACGCGATCCTGTCCAAGGCCGAGGTGTTCGGCCCGGTGCTGTCCCTGCACAAGGTGGACGGCGTGGACGAGGCGTTCGCGGCGGTCAACGACTCGGCGTACGGCCTGCAGGCGGGCGTGTTCACCCACGACCTGCAGACCGCCTTCCGGGCGCACCGGGAGCTGGAGGTCGGCGGTGTGATCATCGGCGACGCGCCGTCCTACCGTGCCGACCAGATGCCGTACGGCGGCGTCAAGGACTCGGGCGTGGGCCGTGAGGGCGTCAAGTACGCGATGGACGACTACACGGTCGAGAAGGTCATGGTCCTCACGGGCCTCGACCTCTGAGAACCTCTGAGAACCTTTGAGAGGCCTCTGAGAACCTCTGAGCGACACGTGAGTGAAGGGCCCACGACCTCGGGGCGGTTTCTAGTGGTCGTTGCAACACGTGGTCGGCTGTCTAGGCCGCGATGAGTTTATGCAGACGCTCGGCTGGGGTTTCCCAGCCGAGCGTTT
>NZ_JBITFA010000036.1:0-7106 GCF_044455705.1 Kitasatospora sp. NPDC051170
ATGTCGGCAGCCTCCTCGGCCGGAGCCACAGCCTCCTCACGCCGCCCCACCCCCGACAGATGGTTGGCAACGTTACTCAACGCCGCGGCCAGGTCAGGGAGGTAGGCCGCAGGATTGGTCTGCGCAAGCCCACGACGCAGCCGGACGGCTTCTTCGGCCGGAGCCACAGCCTCCTCACGCCGCCCCACCCCCGACAGATGGTTGGCAAGGTTACTCAACGCCATGGCCAGGTCGGGGAGATAAGCGGCGGGATTGGTCTGCGCAAGCCCACGACGCAGCCGGACGGCTTCTTCGGCCGGAGCCAGAGCCTCCTCACGCCGCCCCACCCCCGACAGCCGGATCGCGAGATTGTTCAACGCGCTGGCGAGGTTGGGGAGGTAGGCGGCCGAGTTGGCCTGCGCAAGCCCACGGTAGATGTCGGCAGCCTCCTCGGCCGGAGCCAGAGCCTCCTCACGCCGCCCCACCTCCGAGAGCCGGATCGCGAGATTGTTCAGCGCCATGGCGAGGTCAGCAAGGTAGGCGGCCGAGTTGACCTGCGCAAGCCCACGGTAGATGTCGGCAGCCTCCTCGGCCGGAGCCACAGCCTCCTCACGCCGCCCCACCCCCGACACCCGGATCGCGAGATTGTTCAACGCGCTGGCCAGGTCGGGAAGGTAGGCGGCGGAGTTGGCTTCGGAGAGTGGCCGTAGGGCGGTGATACCGGGGCCCTCGGCAGCGAGGGCATGGCCGGGCAGGTGCCGTTGCAGATAGGGGTTCGCCTGTTCGGGGCTGGCGCCGTTCGCAGTCTGGTCGAGGGTGAGAGCGACGAGGGCGCGGACGATCGCGAGGGCGGCCGGATCGGCGGGGCGGGCGGTTGTCGTGCTGCGTAGGTGGGTGATGAGTTCGCGGTGGTAGAGGCGGTAGACGGCCTGGTGTCCGTCGTTGTCCTCGACGATGTAGCGACCGTAGTGCTCGAGGAGCCAGTCGATGTCATCGGGCCCGTAGGCGGTGTCGTGATCGCTGACGGCCTGGGCTGCGGTCTGCCAGATGCCGTGGGCTGGCATGCCGTTGCCTGCGGCCCAAGCCAGGGCGGTGAGCAGGTCTGAGGCGGCGTGGGGAGGTCGGTGTCCGTCGCGGTGCCGGTCGGAGTCGGAGGCGAGGTCACGAGTGAGTGCGTCGGCGATGTCAGCGGGGATCCGGTCTCGCCAGGGCCGGTCGGGGTCGGTGGCGAGGGTGCGGCCGAGGTGGGAGGCGACGATGCGGGCGAACAGGAACCCGCCGCCGGCGGTGCCGGCCCGTTCGGCCAGGGCCCGTGCGATGTCGTCGGACGGGCCGGCCGCGATGCCGTCGGCCCGGAGGCGGCGGCGGACGTAGTCGGCGATGTCCATCGCGGTGTCGTGCTCCTCGTCGAGGTCGAGGATGCGGACGGCGGCACCGACGGTGCGGGTGAGGGCGGTGTCGAGGTTCTCGCCCAGTGCCTGGTGCGGTTGGAACGGGCGGTCGCGGGAGGCGAGCAGGACGGTGCACAGACGGCTGAGGGGGGTGAGGAGTTGTCCGGCGATCAAGGCGGCCTGGCCCGGGGATGCCTCGTCGAGGCCGTCGAGGACCAGGGTGTGGCGCCGTCCGCGCGTGGCGTCCGATCGTTCGAGCCGGGCGATCAGGTCGGCGGGGGTCTTCGGCTCGGGGAAGCCCAGCCGGTAGGCGAGCGCGTCGGCGAGGTCCTGCACACTCATGCCACGGAGGTGGACGGCGGCATCCACGCTGCCCTCACCGGGGTCCGGGTCATCCTCCGTGAGTGGGTCGTGTTCCATCAGGGCGGCCCGCTCCGCCGGATCGGAGAGCGCGGCGATGCGACCCGCGACGGCGGACTTCCCGGCGCCGGCGCTCCCGGTCAGCAGGAGCATTCCCGCCGCCCCGGCGTGGAGCCAGTCGGTGATCTCGCGCAGGGCATGACGCCGGCCGGTGAAGAACCAGCCCTCCTTGGTGGCATCGACACCGCGGGCGGCGAGCACAAGGTGTTCGACCAGGGATTCGCGGCGGGCCGGACGCCAGAGGGGGTTGTGAAAGATCGGGGCGGGGCAGCCGAGGGAAGCGGCCACGGGGCGCTGACCGTCGTCGGGCCAGTCCTCCATCACGGCCAGCGCGAGCGTGTTTCCGGTGATGCCTTCGTTGCGTACGCTCCACTCGTGGCGGTAGCGGCCCCACCGCCCCCGGCCGTCGGCGGAGTCGGCGACAGGGGACCGGGTGGTGCCGGTGGAGCGGTACGGGCCGTCCTTCAGGAGCCGTAGCACGGTTTCCAGGAGCAGTCCGCGAGCCCCTGCGGCCTTCTCGTCGGCCTGGCAGGCTGCGAGGACACCGATCCAGGCGGTACGGGGTTCGGGCAGGGAGCGGGCTTCCCATGCCTTCAGCGCGTGGTCGAGGGCGGAGAGGACTCCGGCGCCGGAGTGGCAGGTGTCGAGGAGGATCAGGATCTGGTCGGCGCGGCTGGTCAGAGCCTGGCTGGCGAGGTTCGCCGGGGAGTAGAACCTGTCCTTGTTGTCGCTGCCTTTGCGGGTGGCATGGGTGGGGAGTCGGAGGTCCCGCGCGTTGTCGATCTCGGCGTGCCCGGACCAGGCCACGACGGCCGGGCCGTGGCCGCCGTTGTCGGACCAGGCGTCGGACCACTGGTCGAGTGCGTCGATCAGGCTGCCCTGCCCCGGATTCTTCACAACGGTCCCGCGGTAGCCGAAGCCGGCGAGGGCATCGGCGAGCTCGTCGACCTGTTCGACCGCGCCCTGGAGCGAACGGAAGGCCGGGTCCTGGTAGTTGTCGAAGACGACCGCCAGGAACGTGCCCTCGATGAGGTGCTGCGGGTCTGCCGTCTGGTCGGTCATGCGTCGCCTTCGAGGATGAGGGTGGGTGCGATGACAGCGGTGCCGATGTCGTCAGGTGGGGCGTACACGGAGACCGCGTACGCGCCCGGTACGAGGTCGCGGAAGGCACCCTCGTACCGGCCGCCGCCGAGATTGCGCAGGGTGCGGGCCTCGACCTCGGCGCCGTCCTCGGCGGTGACGGTGGCCCGGACAGCGAGCGCGTCCGATCCCTCCCGCGCTGTGGCGGCCTCGGCCTCGACGTGCAGGGACTCCCCTGCGGCCAGGTACTCGGGGACTCGGACGCTCAGCGGGTAAGCGGGCAACGTGCCCCGGTAGACGGCAGGGGCCGGGGCGAGCCAGTCGTAGAGGTCCTCGCGGACCCCGCCATGGCTCTTGATCGCGCCGTGGTTGGCGAAGGAGGACCGCACGATGGTGTCGTCGTGGGCGAGTTCGGCGGGGTAGGCGGCGAACCGCGGCACCCTCCTGTCACCGCCCTCGTCCTTGCCCTCGATGGTCTCGATCAGCCGCAGTCGGCCGTCCTCCACCGCGGCCGTGGTGGGGGTGGGCTGGCGGACGCCGACCACGGGCAGGCAGAGTCGGTCCGAGCCGCCCCGCTTCACCCGGTCGAGGGCGGCGGTGCGGATTTCCTCGTGGAAACTGCACGCGTCCGCGATCAGTGCCCGATCGACGCCCTCCAGCGCGGTCGTCAGCTCCCTGGGGTACCGCAAGCCCTCGGGGCTCTCGATACAGGCGTAGTCGGGGGTGAGCTGGTGAAGGGAGGGGAGGCTGCGGCTGAAGACGGTCAGGTCCACCGCCACCGGGCCCAAACCGATCCGGTGCCCGTTGACCAGGGACTCCAGCGCCCCGATCGAACCGCGGTGCGGGGTACCCAGGGTGATGAGCTGTCGGGTGACTTCCGCGCCGCCCAGGCACTCCACCCAGTAGCGGCCCACCAGTCCACCCATCGAGTGGCAGATGGCGCGCACCTTCGCCTCCGCCCGTCGCGGGGCGGTGGCCCGCCAGCGGCCGAGCGCCTCGTCGACCCTGGATGCCAGCACGCCGGCGTTGTAGCGGCAGGAAAGGCGCCAGTCGTAGGCGAACTCGACGAGGTTCACGGGTGCGTCCGGTCGGTCTCCCGGCAGGGCACGACGCAGTGCGAAGGTGCGCTCCAGCCAGTCGAGCAGGCCGCTGTAGCCGTCGACCGGCGACCACACACCGGGGATCGCGTGCAGGGAGGGGACCAGTCCGACCGGCACGACCCCATCGCCCGGGTGCCCGTCGCCGATGTCCTTGGGAAGCCGCAACGCCTTCACGCAACCGGCGAACGTGGCGATCCCCCGGAGAAGCGCTCCGGCGGAGGGCCCCCACACCTCTGTGCCGTCCACCGCCAGCCGGCTGCCCGTGATCCCCGGGATCACGACCACCAGGTCCTCGACCGGCTCACGCCGCATCGCCCCACCCACCGTTCATCGCACCGTTCGCTCCTGCGCGCGGCAACCGCCCCGTCGTTGGCCCTTACCTATCAGAGCGGCGGGAACGACACCCGGTCATTCCTCCAAATCACCTCCCGTGCAGGGTATTCGGACGTCACTTCGGCTAGCTCACCGGCTCCGGTGCGGGGCACCCGAACCGGTGTACGGGAAGCCGCCGAGGCGCGTCGTGGTCTACTCACAGGCGACCCCGGCTCTGCAGAGGTCACCGCCCTCGTGCAACGCCTCGCGCCGACGGGGGCCAGATTCGTCCGCCCGAGGGTCAGAAGCGCTGACGACTGATCAGCTCTCGGTACGGCTCCTGCACTCCCTCGGGGAGATCGTCCGGAGAGAACCATCGAGCCTCCAAGATCTCGAACGAAGCGACCTCGATCCGTCCGCTGACGTACAGCGCCTCGTAGGCGACTTCGACGCGCAGCTTGTATCCGCTCTTCAGGTGCGCCAGCTCGCACACCTTCACCGTGAGCCCGGTCTCCTCCCGGACCTCACGCACGATCGTGTCCTCGAAGCTCTCGCCCTTGTCGGCGTAGCCGGTCGGCAGACCCCACTGCCGACCCTCCGGCCACAACCGGTGCTTGAGCAGCAGGACTCGGCCTTCCTCATCGCGGACGATGCCGTGTCGCCCTCTGCCACAGGGGGGTGGTGGCAGAGGGCGGCTGCTCCAGGATGCCCACAGTCCCTGGAGCGACCGGTGAGGGGAGCAGAAGCCTCGCCGGGTCCCGTTCGCGGCTTCACGCCAACGAGTCACGCGAACGGGGTATGGGTCCCACCACCGCAGAGGATGAGTGGTTGCGCTGTGGTGACGGGCGTTTGCGTCGGGCCGTCGGGGAATCGGGCGCCCTTGATCGCGAACAGGGCGCCGAGTGGGCCAACACCGCGAAGGCCAGGGCGAGTAGGGTCGCTGCGTGCAGTCCGGCGAGGAGGAGCACGGCGGAGGTCAGAGCGTCACGCCCTGGAACACCCGCATCGGCACTTCGGCCACGAGGCGGTACTTGCGGTGGTCGAGGTGGGCGCCGGTGTGCCGTCCGGCCCAATCACTGTACGCCTCGGCGCTGTTCAGGCTGCCCGAGGACTCGTTGCAGGCCGTGCCGGGCTGGGCTTCGGAGATGCAGATGAGGACGTACTCAGCCGGCGCGTCCGGGGTGGGGTCCACCGAGATGGCCCACTCGCTCGCGCCGTTCACGCGTCGGCCTCGTTGCAGTCGGCGTTGGCGAAGCCGGACAGCTTGTCCGGCACGATGTGCACCACCACCCCCGGCCCGCCCGGAAGTTCGCTGAGCTTGGCGGCGTCGACGTCGCGTTCGACGCCGCCGCCCGGCGGACGGATGTAGGCGCGCCGGCCGATCGTTTCCATGTGGACGACGTGTTCGCCGGTCGTCTCGTCCTTGACCAACTCGCCGACCTGGGGCCGGAAGTGCTTCGGCTTCGCCAAGGACGCGGGGGTACATTTGCGCGGCACAGCAGACTCCTCTCCGTAGCGGTCTCGCTACCGGGGAGACACACTTTCCTCTACGCTCAAAAAGCCTTCAACCTTGCGAACCGGAAAGAAATGGGGCCGCGTGAACATCAAGCCGCTCACGCCGGACAGCTCGCCGCAAGCTTCGTTCGGCGCCCAACTTCGCAGCCAGCGGCAAGCGTTGAAGATGTCGCAAGATCAGTTGGCGGAGCGAACCGGCTATTCACCTGGACATATCTCATCCGTAGAAACTGGCAGAAAGCCGCCAACCTTGCGCTTTGCGCGGCAGGTTGATCGGACGTTCGAGACAGGAAGCAAGTTCGCAAACCTGTTCATGGATGTCAGGACAAGCTCGTTACTGCAGGGCTTCGGCAAGTACCTTGCAGAGGAGGCGAAGTCCCTGGAACTCAGGATGTTCGAAATCGGGATCATTCCCGGCCTACTTCAGACACCGGAGTACGCCACAGCGCTGACAACGGCAGCGGTGAACCGAGGAAACATCACGGAGGACCAGGCGGCGGAACGACTCCGAGTTCTAGCCGAACGCCAGAAGTTGCTCGCCCGGCAGCCCGCGCCGCAGCTGTACGCGATCCTCGACGAGAGCTGCATCCGCCGCACTGTCGGCGGCCGTAAGATCATGGCGGCTCAACTCGACCGCCTGGTTGAGATAGCCGCACTTCCTCACATGACCTTGCAGATCGCCCCGTTCTCCATGGGCGAGGCACGAAGTCTGAACCTTCCGGTCTACCTGCCCGTGCTACCCGACCGCTCCGTAGCCGCCTACTCGGAGGCCGCCCAGCAAGGCTGGTTCGAGCGTGATCCCGCCGAGGTACAGCCCTTGCTCACGGCCTACCATCATCTACAGGTAGAGGCGCTACCGCAGGCCCCATCCGTGGCGCTGATCGGCAAGGTGCGAGAGGAAATCCAGTGACCGAACCCGCATGGTTCAAGTCCAGCTACAGCGACAACGGCGGCGCATGCGTCGAGGTAGCGGCCAACCTCACCAGCGCTGTCCCCGTTCGGGACTCCAAGGACCCCGAGGGCCCTGCGCTCATCTTCCCTACCGACTCCTGGCAGTCATTCGTCGCCGCCGTCCAGGCCGGCGAGTTCGGCGACGTCTGAGCGCTCAAGTGGGTGATCCCGTGCGGCCCAAGCCTCACATCGCGATCCCCGAAATCGCCGGGTTCGCCTGCGGCGATGTGCTCGGGTGGGTGGCGCAGGAAGTCGACGTCGTCGACTTCCTGCGCCCCCGTGCCCCTTCGGATCGGCAGGTCACCCGGCCCATTGCTTCCGGCGCAAGCTTCCCCCACCCCACCCACAGCGCCCCGGG
>NZ_JBITFA010000037.1:0-6591 GCF_044455705.1 Kitasatospora sp. NPDC051170
TGGCCGAGCCTTTCTTATTCTGGCGCGAAGCGCCGGAATCCGGCTGTCAATTCCTTTTGGATTGCGAAGCAATCGCGGGCGAGAATGGAGCGCAGCGGAATTCTCGTTGCCTTGACGGATTCCCTAGATAAACAATTTTGCACCCGCTCTGAATTCGGGAGAATTTCGCCAGAATTCCACCCGAGGGCATTTTTTGAATTTCCGACGTAAATTGGCAATTTCCACTCCTCGGCAATTCCTTCGACTTTGGTTACTCTCCGTCACATTCTGGGGGTGCTAGCACGATAGTGCTACACCCCTGTTTCCTAGAGAGGGCCGAAATCGAGGGTGGCAGGGGTGGCAGGGGTGGCAGGTTCGATGTTTCCGCAGGTCAGAGGCCCAAAAAACCTGCCACCCTTGGGGTGGCAGGTCGAGGGTGGCAGGGTGGCAGGGTGGCAGGTTTTCGGAGGGGTGGCAGCAGGGTGGCAGGACGTTTTAGCAGGTCACGGCGTTTCGACCCGCCTGCCACCCTGCCACCCGCCTGCCACCCTCTGCCACCCTGCCACCCTCCGAGGGGGCGCGGTGGCGGCCGGGTGGCAGGCCGTTCTCAGTGACTCTCTGCCACTGCCTCGCAGTGCGTATAGGCGGCTGGCCCCCTCTCGCGGGACCTTGATGCTGGGCTGCTCGTTGGTCCGGGCATGGACGACGACGAGTGGGACGAGTACCGCGACCCTTCTGACTACGACGAGCCCTTGCGGCCGGCCTGCACCGAGTGCGGGGCGTACTGGGGCCACAAGCCCGGGTGCGATGTTGCCCGCGAGGAGGCGGACTGGCTGAGGTGACCCCCCGCGGGCGCCGCAACGCAAGAGGGCCCGCACCGGTCGGTGCGGGCCCTCTGCTTGCTCGGCTCAGTCGCCGTGCACGCTCTCGTCGTACTGCATGTCGAACACGCTGGCGCGGACGTCGAGTTGGTCGTCCACGTTGCGGCTCCAGCGGACGCACACGAGGTGCACGGCGTCCGCCAGATCCCCGTCGTCCATGGCGTCGACGAAGCGCTTCACGGCGGCGCCGTGGAGCGTCGCGGAGATCACGCCGTTCCACAGGGTGGAGCTGATCTGCCAGTCCCCGTCCATCTCTACGTACAGCTCGGACGGGTACTCCCGCTCCTCCTCCTCCTCGGGCGCCTCGCCCCCTTCTCCGCCCTCTCCGCCCCCGGCCGGGCCTGGGCCCGGCTCTTCCCCGCCGGGGGCCTCAGCGGGCGGTGCGGCGGGCTCCGCCGGAGGGGCGGGAGCACGCGGCGGCGCCTCCTCCTCCCGCTCCTTCTTCCGGCCCCGGCCGAAGAGGAGGCCGAGTCGGCCGGCCTTCTTCGGCTTCCCTGCCTCCGGCGCGGCTTCCGCGGGGGCCGGGGCCTCTGGGGCGGCCGGGGGCGGCTCTGCCGGGGGAGTCGGCTCGGGCTGCTCGCCCTTGTCCTTGCGTCCGAAGGGCCACCACCGGGCCATCAGTGCTCACCCCGCAGGTACTCGCGCAGTGCGTTGCGGGCGTCCAGGCCGGGCTGGTCCTGGTCCCCGTCGATGAGTGGCAGCAGCTCGCCCATGGGCGCCGAGCCCTCCGGCTTCCACCCGCCCTTCGTGCGTCCGAGCGGCATCGAGGTGGGGCGGGCGGCGAGCGGGTCAGCCTTGTCCGAGGCGTAGGTCACCGCGTCCACGTACACGGTGAGCGGGAACATGCCGTCCTCCGCGTACTTGCGGACGTTGTAGAACGTCGAGGCGAGGGCGGCGTCCATGAGCGCCCAGGCCCAGTCGGGGCGCCAGTAAATGTCCCGCTCGTAGATCTCGCCGGTCACGTGGTCGCGCTTGGGCTTCTTGCGCTCCAGGTACCCCCGGAAGCTCTTGTAGACCGCGCCGTTAGCGCCGAGTGCCCACTCGGCACCCGGCCGCCCGGCGTCCAGGTCGGCGAGGATGCGGACCCGGCCCTTCGACAGCAGCTCGTAGGCGCCGTGCAGGGCCCGCTTCTTGACGGGCCAGTAGTACGCCTCCAGGACGTCCGGCACCCAGTCCGGGTAGATGTCCCACACGACCTTGAGCGCGGGCGTGGAGCGGATCCAGAACCCGCCGTTCTCGTCCGGTTCGAACCGGAAGTCGGGCAGGCCCGGCAGGCCGCTCCCGGGTGGGTTGGAGACTCGCCACAGGCCCGGGGTGTCCCGGGGGATCTCGGGCAGGTCGCCGTCACGCTCGGCAAGGTAGTGCTCGGGCTCGCCGATGCCGAGCGGCGTGCTCCCCCACGCCGCCAGCCACGCGGCGCTCTTGTCGTACTGGTGCAGCCACTTGGCGTCGCGCTCGGCAGCCTCCGGGGCCCGGTCCCACTGGAGCTTGAGCACCGACGGAAGGTTCATCGAGAGCGGCTTCACCTCGCCGCGCCGGACGGCCTGGCTGGTCACGTCGTCCCGGTAGAGGCCGCCCGCGTAGTCCTCGCCGGTCTTGTTCGGGCTCATGTAGTACGGCACGACCTTCGGCTTCCCGGCGGTCCCGTGCTGGGTGGACAGCAGGTAGACCATCAGCGCGTCCAGCAGTACCGCGGATTCGGTCGGGCCGGAGAAGCCGTGCCGGACGCGCTTGTCCATGCGGTCCTCGTACTCCGGGATCGCGAGGCTCAGGCGGCGTCCGTCGGTGGTCTCCAGGGTCATCCAGGGGACCAGGCCGCCCTGGACCACGCGCAGCACCGGCCCGCCTTCGGCCGGGGTCGCCCAGGCGTGGGCGACGGGGGCGGTCCGGCCGCCGGGCTTGCGCCGGTCGTAGGCGGGCAGGCCGAGCGCCCGCACGGCGCTCGCGTGCAGGTAGAGGGTCTTGAGCCCGTAGGCGTCCATGAGCGGGACCACCTGGTCCACCGACTCGGGCAGCTCCACCGGCACCGGCCGGCAGTTGGGCAGGTGCAGCCCGTCCGCGCCGAGCACGCCCAGGGCGGCGGCGTCGGCGGTCCGACCGCCGGCCTTGACCAGGGTGTCCCAGCGCCCGTCCACCACGGCCCGCTCCGGGGCCGGGACCACGACGCGCGGTGACGCCATGGCGTGATCCGCGCCCGCTCCCGGGTTCTCTCCGGCCGTCGCTTCCGGGGTCGCTCCCGGCGTATACGTGAACTCCATCTCCAAAGAGGTCGCTCCGGTCGCTCCGGTCGCTCCGCCGCAGGTCAGAGGGTCGCTCCCCGGAGCGACCTGGGTCGCTCCGGGGTCGCTCCGGGGGGTCGCTCCGCTCGGGAACTGGGTCGCTCCGCCCCCGTCGGGCTGCTTCTCGCCCTCTTCGTCGGGGCTCCACAGTTCGGCCGCTTTTTGGGTGTTGAAGCAGTGCATCCGCTCACCCAGACCGGCGTACCTCACGGGCTTGGGCAGGAGCCGCTGCGCGTTCTTGCCGGTGCCCCGGATGTGGACGCCGATGGTGTCCAGGTGCCGCAGTGCGGCGCTCAGGTTCTCCACCTCGGCGGTCTTCGCGGCCTGCTGGACGGTGGGCAGGTTCACCCACCATTCGCCCGCCTCGGGGTCGATGAAGCCGCGCACGGTGCGGGACCCTTCCTCGGCCACGGCCCGGAGCTTGTCCATGGTGGGGAAGGCGCTGGCCTCGATCCGGAGGGAGTCGAGGGCGAGCCACAGCCGCTCGCCGTCCGGGAGGTTCGCCTCGGCGGCCTGGACGACCGCGCCGCCCAGCAGCTCGGCAGCCGCGCATTCGGCGGCAGCACCCAGGCCGGGGACGCCCAGCACCTTCTCCAGGAGCAGCGCGCCTACCACCCAGGCCATGTGGATCTCGGCGATGGTGTCGGCGATGCCGCCTGTGCGAGGGCAGAACTTCGCGCACAGTTCCAGGTGGGTCCGCTTCAGCGCGCGCAGGTTCTCAGCCTTGAAAGCTCCGCCGCGCACGGCCCACTCCAGTGGCCAGCCGCCCGCGCTGCGGGCGAGGCGCTTGAGCCGCTTCGAGACGTGCTCGGCGGCCCCGCCGCCGGGTTCGGCCGGCGCGCCCCCGGCGTCCACCCAGGTGTGCGGGAAGAACGGGCCGTCGATCTCGTACAGCCGCGAGGCAAGGTCTTCGGTCTGGCCCTGCCAGCGCAGCCACTGGTTCGAGGTGGACAGCAGGATCGACCACCAGAACCCGTCAACCTCCCGGGGCGAGCCGTCTGCGGTGCCCATCTGCCGGATCGCGCCGCCGACCATCTGGGAGAACTCCCGGCCAGCCTCCTGCACCTTGCGGCCGGAGGTGCTGTGCTCGTCTAGGCCGAACGGCAGGAACCCGCGCGCCCGCATGGCTTGCGTGATGCCCTGCTTGGAGCTGTTCCAGGTGCCCATGATCTGCTGCCGCCGGGGCGCGACGTCGCCCAGCAGCGCGCACGCCACGGTGAGCATCGTTGACTTGCCCTGCTGACCGGGCCCGACGAGGTTCAGGATGTGCGCGTGCACGTCGATCGCGTTGTACGCCGGGCCCAGGAACATCGCGCCCAGGACCAGGGCGGCCTTCGGGTCGAGCACGGCGTACGCGCCGATCTCGTCCCACGTCTGCCGCGCGTCGCCCTCGGGTCCGGCGGTCACCCGGTAGCCGAAGCTCTGCGCCTCGGCGTCCGGGAGGACCAGGTCGCCGTCCTCGTTGTAGTACGGGCGGGCCATCAGCTCCGGGGCCTGCTCGGCGTCCGAGCGGATGATGGTCGCGAATGCCTGCTTGGCGTCCGAGCTGGACGGGCGGCCCTGCCCGACCTTCGCGGCCCAGGTGCCACGGTCGAGTTCGTCCTCGGTGATGATCCGGCGCCGCCGCTGGCGCTTGCCGACGATCTGGTACTCGATCCGGATCGTCTCGCCGTCGTCGGTCAGGTGCAGGACGGTCCCGGTGACACGCGGAACGGCGCCCAGGACGAACGGGTCTCCGTCCCTCCGGGCTCGGTGCAGGACTTTCCGGTCCTTGTCGCGGAAGAACCACCCGTCGCGCATTGCGGGGATCGGCCGGCACCCGGCCGGTACGTCGCTCTCGGGGCGGGGGCGGAGCTGGGTGACGCTGGCCTGCCGGGGGACGACACCGGAGGGTGACTGCTTTTGGGTGGGCACGGAGTCCTCTCGCGCCCGGTGCGGTGGTGACAGGGGAGAGTTCTCCCCTACACTCGACACCGAGCTGTATTAGGACCCCCTGGCATATGGGTTGGCGCCCGCCGGGGGGTTTCGCTTTTCCTGCGTTTAGTCGTTCTGTGTGGGGCTGAGGTTACGCCCTGTCAGTACCGGGACGTGCAGCCCTCATCGGATCTCGATGCCCCCGGCGTCCCCGGCCGGGCGCGGCACGACCGACAGCCGGACCTGTCCATCAGGCAGAGACAGCAGCTCAACGGCGTGAAACGCGCCGTCGGCGGTGCCCAAGGCGTCCACGCTCAGCGCGTCACCGGGCAGGTCGTACGAACCGCCCAGATGCATCAACACGCCGATCAACATCGAGTGCGACATCTCCTCCGGGCTGGGCAGCTTGCTCACGTCGCGCTCCTCCTGGTCGTCGTCTTCTTCGTTGTGGCCGTTTTGGCCGGCGCCTTCGCGCGGACCTCGATGCCCGCGCTCTCCAGCCACCCGTACAGCGTGTTCGGGCTGACCTGTGCATAGTCCTTGATCCGGTTGCGACCGGCGCCGACCTTGGCTGCGTGCACCGACGCCTCGCGCAACGGCTCCATCAACTCCGCTGCCTGAGCGAGTAGTTGAGCTCGCTTCTGGCCGATCTCGGCCACCTTCCGCAGGGCTGCGGCCTGTACTTCCTCTGGAATCTCCACGCGTCGGAGCATAGCGCAAGATTCTCCAGAGATTCAGACTTGTTCATACGATGGTTCGTGTGTCATGGTGGAGCTCGCTCCAAACGGAGCGGCCCTGAGCCGGTGGTTGCACACCTGCTCAGGGCCTTGACCACCCACCTGCCAAGAACAGGAGGGCGATCCGTGATGGATCGTACCGATCACCGGGCTGCCCAGATGCCGCCCACCCCGCCCCCGCCGGCCTCGGGCCCGGTCGCCACGCAGGACCGGTCGCTGTACCGGGCCGTCGCGGACCACCTGGGCGGTGCCCGATGATGCGGGCCCTGAACTGGCTGCTGGCCCTGGCCTCCGTGGGGCTGGGCCTCGCCGCCGGTGCTGTCGTCGCGGACCTGGCCCACGCGCTGTGGGACCTGCCCCGCCCCGTCGTCTCCCTGCCGGTCGGCAGCCTGTCCGGCTGGTTCGTCTACTCCGCCCTGTACCGCCTGACCTTCGGAGGTGCGGAGTGATGTCCGCTTCGATCCGCCAGCGCACCCGCCGGGCCGCTCTCGCGGCCCCGGCCCTGGTCTCCACCCTGCTGTCCGCCGTGCTCACCGTGGCCGTGGTCGGCCTGTGGCTCGGCACCGTGATGCCGGTCTTCCTGGCCGTGGTGATCGGCCTGGCCTTCGACGCCGGGTGGCTGTGCGCCCTGGCTTACGAGCGGCGCCTGGCGGCTCAGGGCGACCACGACCGCCGGGTGACCGCGCTGGGCTGGGCCTTCGGCCTGGTGGCGACCGGGATGCTGGTGGCCCACGCGCTCACCGCCCCGTCCGGCGCGGTGGCCTGGCTGGCGGTGGCCTGGCTGCCCGTCGGCGCCAAGGC
>NZ_JBITFA010000038.1:0-5423 GCF_044455705.1 Kitasatospora sp. NPDC051170
GACGGGGATCCAGCGCGTCATGGGCAGGACTCCCCGAACTTCACGGCCTTGGCCCAGCCGGGCCTATTCTGGCGCAAAGCGCCAGAATTCTGGGCTCAAAAATTGCGCATAGCGCAATTCGCGGCTCGCCCAAATCCCGCCTGATTTCCCTTGGGTGTTTTCCGAGAATCGCCCCGGCGATTATCGGGAATTCGCTAGGAGGTGATTCCGAATTCGATGATCGGCCGAGCGGGTGAATTCCGTGACGTAAATTCCGAAATTCCGGAATTCCGAATTTGCCGCCGCAATTTCCGAGAGTCGAACGCGCAGGCGATCATGCCCGCCAATCGTCACTCTCCGTAAGATTTTTGACCCCCTTGAACTCCCTGGCACCGCATCCCCAAAACCTAGAGAGTGTGAAATCAGCGGTGTCAGCGGTGTCAGCGGTGTCATGATCTTGAAAACTTTTGGTTATCGCAGGTCAGAGGCGGTGCACCGTCCTGACACCGCAACGGTGTCCAACGGTGTCAGGACGGTGTCAGCGGTGTCAGGGCCAGAGGCCAAACTTTTGGTTATCGCAGGTCAGAGCGTTTCACCCCTGCCACCCCTGCCACCGCGCCACCGCCCTGACACCGCTGGACACCCCTCCGATCAGCCCCCTGCCACCGCCGTGACACCGCAACGGAAAGTAACGGTGGCACGGCGGTGGCAGTCTCCGGAAAGCCGCCCCATTCCGGTTTCCGCCCGGCATCGTTGGGCCTGCCGGAGAGCCCGAGACCCCTGGAGGCCGACGTGAGCCGCTACCTGCCCGACCCGTCCATCCCCGTCGCTGACCTGGGCAGGGCCGTCCACGCGGCCCTGGGCGACGCGCGAGAGGCCGGCGCGCCGCTGCTGGCCATCGCTTACCCGTCCCCGCAGCCCGGCGGGAGCTGGCACGTCACCGCGCTGGAGACCGATACCAGCGACGTGCGCTTCGGCTTCCACAGCGGCAGCCCCGAGTGGGACAGCGTGGCGGTGGAGCGGGAGTTCCGCCGGCGCGGCTACGACTCGCTGGCCGGAGTGCTCCGCCAGGAGTGGACCGGCCTGGCAGACGGGGGCCGCTGCACCCGCCTGTTCTCCGACCCGCACGGTGAGGACGACCACTGGTCGTAGCCGCGCCAGAGGGGCCCGCCACCGTGCGGTGGCGGGCCCCTCTGGGCTTGCGGGCCCCCTACTCGATGCTGGGGTCCTGGCTGGCGTCGTAGTCGCCGTGGGCGCTGTGGTCGTAGGCGATGCCGGAGACGGTGGAGGCCTCGTAGTTGAGCTGGCTGGCGAAGCCGCTGCCGTCGTCGTAGACCTCCGCGCAGATCATGACGGCGGCCTCCTGGTCGCCCTTGTCCATGGCGTCGAGGAAGGCGTGTACCTGGTCGCCGGCCAGGTGGGCCCGGATCGTTCCGATCCAGGTGGTGCCGCTGATCTTCCAGGTGCCCAGGATGGCGACGTAGAGGCTGCCGGGGCGGGCCGCGCGCTTGCGGGCCATCTCGTCGCGCTCGGCTTCCGCCGCAGCTTCTTCGGCGGCGCGGAGCTGTTCTTCGGAGAGGCCGGCGCCTTCACCCTCGCCGCCCCCGGCCGGCCCGGGGCCGGGTGGGGGCCCTGTGGGGGGCGCGGGCGGCCCTGTGGGCGGCGAGGGAGGGGCAGGGGGCGCCCCGGCCGCAGGAGGTGCCGTCGGTGGCCTCTCGCGGCCGGTGACGCGCCGGGTTGCCCCCGCGATCGCGCCGGTGGTCTTGCGGGCGGCCCCGGCGACGCCGGAACCGATCTTCCTGACCCAGCCGAACGCCATCGGTCACTTCCCGCCCTTCGTGTAGACGTAGACGGCCTCGCCCGCGCTGCGCTCGCGCTTGGTGTCGGCCATCAGCGGCAGCACGGCGGACATGGGCGCCGAGCCCTCGACCTTCCACACCCCGCCGCGCTGCCCGCCGATCTGCATCGAGGTGGGCTTCGCCAGCAGCGGATCCGCCTCGATGGACGCCAGGGTGAACGCGTCGGTCTGGAGGCTGAGCGGGTGGAACCCCTCCCCCGCGAAGCGGTGCAGGTCGCGCCAGGTGTTGCCGATCGCGGCGTCCTGGAGGGCAGCGGCCCAGTCCGGCCGGTAGACCTGCCGGGCGTAGATCTCGCCGGTCTCGAAGTCCACCCGGGGCTCAGTCGCCTCCAGGTAGCCCCGGTAGGACTGGTAGAGCGCGCCGTTGAGCTTCTTCACCAGCGAGGCGGCAGGCCGCCCGGCCTCGATCTCGCCGAGCAGGAACAGCCGTCCCTGCCGGATCCGCTCGTACCCGCCCTCCATCACGCGGCGGCTGTCAGGCCACACCCAGGCCTCCAGGACCTCCGGCTCCCACCCGGGGTAGGCCAGGTGCAGCAGGTTCATCGCGGGGGTGGAGCGGACCCACCAGCCGCCTTCGTCGGCCTTGCGGAGCTGGAAGTTGGGCAGGCCGGGCAGGCCGAACCCGGGCACGGAGGCGACCCGCCACAGGCCGGCCTTCTTCGCGTCGAACGGGCACCCGGCCGTGTAGTGGACCGGCTCGCCCACGCCGAGCGGGGTGTTGGACCAGGCAGACAGCCACGCCGCCGTCTTGTCGTACTTGTGGACCCACGCCCAGGTGGCCTCAAGGGGCTCCATCCGCCGCTGCCACGCGATGTTGACGATCGGCTTGAGCCGCTGCCCGGACACGAGCTGGGGGATCTGCTGGAGGCGCACGGCCTCGCACGCGGCCAGCTCCGGGGTGAGCCGCGCGTAGTCCTCCGCGGTGGCGTTGGGCTTGCGGTAGTACGGCACGGGGTTGGGCCGCTTGCCCTTGCCCCGGCTGGACAGGGTGAACAGCATCACCGCGTCAAGCAGCTGCTCGCCGTCCACGGCCGCGGCGAACGACGGCCACAGCCGCGTGTCGAAGGCGGGCACCGAGATGTTCCGGCGCCGCGCCGAGGCGTTCGCCGGGACGGCGGTCATCCAGCACGACACCCCGGCCGGTTCCACCCGGGCCACCGCCCCGCCGACCGCCGTCGCGGCCCACGGGTGCTCCATGGGCTTCATCGGCGCGCCGTGGGCCATCGGGTCGTAGGCGGGCAGCCCCATGGCCTCGGTGACGTCCTGGTGGACGTACAGGGTCCGCAGGTCGTAGGCCTCCGCGAGCGCGTACGCCTCGTCCACGTTGCCGGGCACGGGGACGTCCAGCGGCGCGCAGTTGGGCAGGTGCAGGCCCTTCGCCGACAGCACGCCGATCCGGGCCGCGCTGAGCCGCGCGTCCGCCAGCTCGTCCCACCGTGGCTCGGTCACCGCCCGCTCCGGCGTCGGGAAGACCACCCGAACGGGTGCCGGCGCCTGCACCGCCGAAGCGACCGAAGCCGCTGTGCCCTCCGTCCGTGCCGTCTGCGCGGCAGCGACCACGGCCGCCATCGCGGGGGGCAGCCCGGCCGCCCGCGCGGCGGCCTCCCGCTCCGCCCTGGCGGTCGCCGAGTCGTCCCCGGGCACGGCGAACGCCGGGAGCTTCCCGGAGTCCTCCAACGCCTCGTTGTAGGCCGCCCGCGCCTTGTCCAGCCGGATCCGGTAGACCATGCCCGGCACGACCTTCCGCAGGTGCTCGCTCCCGGCGACCCTGCTGGTCAGCTTGTCCTTGCCCTGGGTCGAGTACAGGACGCCCAGGCGGCGCATCTCGACCAGCGCCGGGTGCGGCGTGTCGATCCCGCCCTGCGCGGCGATCGCGTCGATCGTGGTCTTCAGGACGTGGATCTCCAGGCCGGCCTTCGGATCCTCGTACCAGTAGCCCAGCATCGTGCCGATCGGGATCTCACCCTCACCCGGTGCCGAGCCCAGGCGCCGGAAGTCCGGCCAGCACCGCTGCTCGGTGCCGATCAGACCGGCCAGCTTCTCCCACAGCAGCGCGCCCGGGGAGACGTTGTTCGCCGAGCTGCTGCCCACGATCCCGGGCATCTCCGCGCGGGCGTCCTCCTCCGCGCGGGCGCCGATCTCGGGCATCCCGAGGACCACGCCCAGGAGGTGAGCGCCGACCACCCACGTGGCCACGATCCGGGCCAGGGAGCGCTCGATACCGCCGTCGGCGGCCGACAGGCGGCCGGTGATCTCGCGGTGCAGCTCCCGCCACTGCGCGACCTTCGCGGCCCCGTAGAGGTCCATCCGCTTGGCCCAGTGCAGCGGCCAGCCGTGGAACTGGGTGGCCAGCAGCACCGCCTCATCGGCCGCGTCGCCGTTGGGGAAGAACGGCTGGGACAGCTCGATCAGGCGGGACGCGAAGCTCTCCGGCTGGCCCGGGGTGATCAGCGACTCGTTCGAGCTGAACACCGTCAGGCCGTGGTGGATGCCCACGCCGATCTTCCGCTCACCGTCGCGGCCGAGCCGGGGCCGGCGGCCACCGACCAGGGTCTTGGAGACGAACTCCTGCTTCTGCCGCAGGTTCATCCCGGAGGAGGACCACTCCTCCCGACCGGCGGTCAGGTACCGGATCTCCTGCAGCAGGTCGAACCAGGCGTTGCCGGTGGTGTTCATCCCGCCGAAGATCTCGCCCGCTTCGGTGTTGTCGCCCATCAGGGCAGCGCCGACCTTCTGGGCGGACGATTTCCCCTTCTGGCCGGTGCCGTAGAGGTTCAGCGCCGCCGAGTTCACGCCCTGGCAGCAGGAGGCGAGCACGCCGCCCAGCCAGGCCGCCACGGCCAGGGTGGTCCGGTCGGAGGCCATGGCCAGGGTCATGACGCGCCGCCAGGCCGCCATGGCGGCCTTCTCGTCGGGGTCGCCGAGCCGCAGGTAGCCGATGGTCTGGGAGTCGGCTTCGGGCAGCAGGATGCCGCCGTCCTTGTCCTTGACAGGAACGGCCGGCATCTCGGGGGCCGCCGTCATTTCGCCGCGCATCACCTCTGCGAAGGCGTGCCGCATGTCGGGGCCGACCGGCCGGGGCTGGCCGAGGACGTCGGCCCAGGTGCCGTCCAGGAGCGCCGACATGGAGACCACGCGGCGGTGGCCCTCGTCGTCCAGGAGCAGGAGGGACACGCGGGTGTGCATGCGGTTCGCCATGCGGAAGGTGATCCGGCCGAGCACGACCGGCACCACACCGACCGGCAGCGGCGCGTCGTCCTTGCGCGCCTGGTGGAGGATCTCGCGGGTCTCCGGGTTGAACGACCAGCCGGGCTTCATGCCCGCGATGGGAAGGAGTCCGGCGGTGGAAACGCCCGGACGGATGCTGGTCACCGTGGCCTGAGCGGGCACGGTCGGTGACTTCTTTCGGGTGGGCACGGAGTCCTCTCGCGCCCGGCGTGGTGGTGACAGGGGAGAGATCTCCCCTACACTCGACACCGAGCTGTATTGGACCCCCCGGCATATGGACTGCGAATCCGTCGGGGGGTTTTCCTTTGTCTGTGATCAGACGCGAATTGTGGTGCTGAGGTTACGCCCTGTCAGGGCC
>NZ_JBITFA010000039.1:0-5245 GCF_044455705.1 Kitasatospora sp. NPDC051170
CCGCGACGACGATCTTCGCGGAGGTGGTGGCGCGGGTGGAGGCGGCAGCGTTAGAGCTTGCGAAGTCCACTGAGGACCCTTTCGAGCAGCGTGACGTCGGGCTGGTTTCCGGATTCGCCGCCGGAAGCGGGCTGGTGGATGGCGACCAGGCCGGCTTCGGCCAGGTCGGCGACGAGGATGCGCGCCACTCCCAGCGGGAGCGAGAGCAGGGCCGACACCTCCGCGACGGACTTGACCTCGGTGCACAGCGTGCAGATGCGCTGGTGCTCGGGGAGCAGGGTGGCGAGGCGCTGCGGGTCCACGTCGGCGGAGACCAGGGCCTCCAGCGCGAGTTCGTAACGCGGGCGGGTGCGGCCGCCGGTCATCGCGAACGGTCTGATCAGCGGGCCGGAGTCCGCTTCGTCGTCTAACTCCTCGAAGTGCCCGGGCTGCTGCGCCGGCCGGAAGCCGGGGTCCGGTGCGGGCATCGGGGAGGCCGCCGGGTTCGGGTAGCCGGGGGCCTGCGCGCCGTACGGGGGCTGCTGCCGGGCGTACGGGTCGTGCTGGCCGTACTGCTGGCCGTACTGCTGGCCCTGCTGGCTGTGCCGGCCGTACTGCTCCTGGCGGGCGTACGGGTTCTGCTGCTGTCCGTACTGCTGCCGGTCGGGTGTCTGACCGTGGCCGACGCCGGGGGTTCCGAAGGCGTCATGGCCTGTGCCGGGGTACGGAACGCCGTACTGGCCGCTACGGTCGTCGGGCGGTGTCACGGTTCCTCTCCTCACAAGGTGCGGCGGTGCGGTGCAGGCCCCGGGTGTGGTCCGGGACCGGTGGTGCGAAGGCCGTACTACGTCCGAACCCGAGCCCGCCGAAGCGGGCCCGGGAAGGACGCGGAGGTACTTCGAATACCTGGACGGTATCCGACGAACCGTCAGTGCAGGAGACTGCCCTGGAGTTCTGCGCGGAGTGCGGGGGTGAGGACGGCTCCTGCGCGGTCGACGAGCAGGGCCATCTCGTAGCCGACGAGGCCGATGTCGGAGTCGGGGGCGGCGAGGACGGCGAGGGCGGAGCCGTCGCTGACGGCCATGAGGAAGAGGAAGCCCCGTTCCATCTCGACGACGGTCTGGTTGACCTCGCCCCCCTCGAAGATCCGGCTGGCGCCGGAGGTGAGGGAGGTGAGGCCGGAGGCGACGGCGGCGAGCTGGTCGGCGCGGTCCCGGGGGAAACCCTCGGACATGCACAGCAGGAGGCCGTCCGCGGAGACCACCACGGTGTGGGACACCCCGGGGGTGTTGTCCACGAAATTGGTGATCAGCCAGTTCAGGTTCTGTGCGGCCTGGCTCATCTGAGTCAACTCAACGCTCCTGGTGGTTCGAGCCGCCGAAGAGATCGGTGCTGCGGTTCTGTCCGTTGCCGGACTGGTCTGCCTGATCGGGGTCGATCCGGAAGCTTCCGGTGTTACCGGCGGTGCGGCCCTGCTCCACGCCGCGGCGCAGGTTGGTCAGGCGGCCGCGGACCTCCTCCGGGTTGCGGGAGACCTGGGGGCCGTCCGTCGGAGTCGGCTTGGCATTGCCCGGCACCAGGTTCTGCTTGGGCGTGCGCCGCGGCAGTCCGGAGTCGGTGGTGCCGCTGGAGGCGGGCTCGCGCAGCTGCTCGGCCCGCTGCCAGTCGCCGTCGTTGGGCGACTGCCAGGGGGAGGCGGTCGGGCCGGTCGGGCCGTATCCGCCGAGGGCGGACACGTCGTGCCCGTCGCGCTGCTGCAGGGAGGAGTTGTCCTTGGCGCCGGCGAACCAGTTGGGGCTGTCACCGGTGGGGACGGCGCCGGGCGGCGGGGTGCCGGGGCCCCCGCCCGCCAGCTGCTGGCCGGGGCGGCGCTGCGGCAGGCCGGACGCCAGGGTGGCGGCGGGTCCGGCGGCGGGCAGGGCGGGCGGCTCCGGGGCGTACGGGTGGCCGGCCGGGGCCTCCCCGGCCTGCTGGTCGTACTGGTCGTACTGGCCGTTGCGGCCGTTCTGGCCGTACTGGTCCTGGTACTCGTCCTGCTGGTAGCCGGAGCGGTCGTAGCCGCCCTGCTCGTACCCGTACTGCTCGTCGGCGTAGCCGTCCTGCGCGTACTGGCCGTACTGGTCCTGGCCGTACTGATCCTGACCGTACTGGCCCTGGCCGTACTGATCCTGGCCGTACTGATCCTGGGAGGCGCCGCCCTGCTGGTAGCCGGGCTGGTCGTACCCGCCCTGCTCGTAGGCGAACTCGTCGGCGTAGCCGTCCTGCTGGTAACCCTGCGGGGCGAAGCCGTCGTACCCCTGCGGGTCCTCCTCGACCTCGGCCTCGAGCACGGACTCGTGCGGCGCGCTCTCCAGGGCCGCGCGGCGGACCTGGTCGAGGCGCTGGGAGCGCTGGACGGCTTCGAGGGCGGGGCTGAACCCGCTGGAGCCGGCGTTGCCGGTGCCGGTCAGGTGGTCGTCGAAGCCCAGCTCGGCGGCGCTGCGGGGGCGGCCGTCCTGGGCCCACTCGGCGGTCGGCTCCTGGTCGGCGAAGATCCGGGAGACGGTGAACTGCTCCTCCGGCTCCGGCGCGGGGCCGGACTGGGTGACGAACGGCGGGAGCATGACCAGCGAGGTCGTGCCGGCCGACTCGCCGGACGGGCGGAGCTGGACGCGGATGTCGTGCCGCTGCGAGAGGCGGCCGACCACGAACAGGCCCATGCGGCGGGAGATGGTCGCGTCGACGGTGGGCGGCTCGGCGAGCTTCTCGTTGATCTCGGCGAAGTCGTCGGCGGTGAGGCCGATGCCCTTGTCGTGGATCTCGACGAGCACGCGGCCGTCGGGCAGGCGGGTGGCGTTGACCAGCACGCGGGTCTGCGGGCTGGAGAACGAGGTGGCGTTCTCCAGGAGCTCGGCGAGCAGGTGGACGAGGTCGGTCACGGCGGCGCCGACGACCTCGACCTCGGGGATGCCGGAGAGCTCGACGCGCTCGTACTGCTCCACCTCGGAGGCGGCGGCGCGCAGCACGTCGACCAGCGGCACCGGGGTGTTCCAGCGGCGGCCGGCCTCCTCGCCCGCGAGGACGAGCAGGTTCTCACCGTTGCGGCGCATACGGGTGGCGAGGTGGTCCAGCTTGAAGAGGTTCTCCAGCTGGTCCGGGTCGGCCTCGTTGTTCTCCAGGTCCGTGATCAGCGCCAGCTGGCGCTGGATCAGGCTCTGGCTGCGGCGCGAGAGGTTGGTGAAGATCGCGTTGACGTTGCCTCGCAGCAGCGCCTGCTCGGCGGCGAGCTCGACGGCCTGGCGGTGGACCTGGTCGAAGGCCCGGGCGACCTCGCCGATCTCGTCCTTGCCGTACAGCGGGATCGGGGTGACGGAGGTATCCACCCGGTCCGGGTCGGTCTTGGAGAGCTTCTCGACGAGGTCGGGGAGGCGGTGGTCGGCGATCTCGAGGGCGGCGCTGCGCAGGGTGCGCATGCCGAGGACCATCGAGCGGGCGACGTAGCCGGTCATCACACCGGCGAGGACGAGCGCGACGAGGACGATGCCGGAGTTCAGAATGGCGTCCCAGAGGGCGTTGTCCTTGAGGTCGCGGGAGTCCTTGAGGACGTCGTCCAGCAGCGCGATCTCGGTGTTGCGCAGCGCCTGGATGTGGGTGTTCGCGGCCTGGTTCCAGTTGTCCGGGGTCAGACCGGCGTTCTTGGCCTCGGCGAACGCGGCGTCGGCGACGTTGCGGCCCTTGCTCTGGCCCTCGGCGGCGGCCTCGCTGTAGGCGGAGGCGATGGTGAGCAGGCCCTGCATGGTCGGCGCGGAGCCGTTGGGCATCTTGTACGCCGAACGCTCCTGCGCGGTGGCCAGGGCGACCTGCGCGTCGGAGAACTTGCGGGCGTCCTCGGGGGCGCTGCCGGTGTTGAACTCGTTGAGGGAGACCTGCTCCAGCTTCTGGGCCACCAGGATCTGCTGGGTCGCGTCGATGTTCTCGTACCGCGTGGTGGTGTTCTGCGAGATGCCGACGAGGATGTGCAGCATCAGCGCGCGCTGGGTCGAGGCGGACGCCTTGGCCAGGGACATCGCGTAGATCGCGCGGCCCTTGCTGGTGGCGTTGGAGGAGCCGAGGCCGACGGAGTTGTCGTAGGCCAGCAGCGGGGCGAACAGCACCGAGTAGGCGTTCGCGGTGGCGCTGGCGAACAGGTCCTTGCCGTAGGCGGCGGCCCGCAGGTGCGGCAGGTCCTGCACGAGGAACATGAACGCCTCGTGGCGGCGCGGCAGCTCGCCGGACTTGTCGGAGGCCGAGTACGCGGCCTCGTACGCCTTGAGGGCGGCGTCGGTGGCGCCGCGGCGCTTGGCGACCTCGTTGTTCGGGTCCTGCTTGGTGAGCAGGGGTATCAGGGTCATGTCGCGCTCGTTCTCGAGCGCTTCGGCGAGTTCGGTCGCCGCCTTGGCCAGCTCGGCGGTCTTCTCGGCGCGGGACGCCTTGATGAAGCCGTCGATGGAGGTGTTGACGCGCAGGCCGCCGAAGACGATCGAGATGATCACGGGGATCAGGAGGATCGCGATCAGACGGGTCGGCACGCGCCAGTTGCGCGGGCGGAGGAAGTCGTACCGGGAGGAGCCTTCGTCGGACGGACCGGCGGGCTTGGACTCCCTGGGCTTGACCACCTGCTTCGGCGCGGGCGCGTTCTGGCCGCGTTCCTCTGCGGGGGCGAACGCGGAGAATCCGGCCGGGGCCGCGGCGTCGCCGTTCGGCTCGCTCTGGCGGGGCTCGGAGCGCCGCTGCGGGGCGGGTTGCTGCTTACGCCTCACTCGACAACTACCTCTCGGCCGACTGCCGGCCATGGATCAATCCAGCGCTACCCCCGGGCCCCGGGGCGTCGCCTGGTGGGCCGACACGGGATACGACAGGGGTAGCTGGAATTTCAGCACGTGCGGGGGGAGGGGACAAACAGCCGCTGGTGGGGGCGTTCGTCGGAACAATACGGACATACATCGACATGACGGAGCAAAACCGTGGTCATCCGGCGCTGAACGGCGCTGTTCGGCCACACTCAGTCATTGTTGATCACCAAATGCCTACCGAACTGTTATCCGCCGCTTATACACGGGACTTGCGCCGGGCCCGTGCGGGACACCTCGCCGAAAGCATGACGGCCCCGGTGCCCCGCCGTGAGCGGGACACCGGGGCCGTCGTGGCCCGGGTCATCGCAGTCGGGCGAGGAGGGCGTGTTCGACGAGGGTGATGAGGGCGCTTTTGGCGCTGTCGCGGCGGCGGGCGTCGAGGGTGATGATGGGGG
>NZ_JBITFA010000040.1:0-4928 GCF_044455705.1 Kitasatospora sp. NPDC051170
GGTGGTAGGTGAGGGTGGTGGCGATGGTGTGGAACTGGTCGAGGATGGGGTCCATGTGGGGGGAGTGGAAGGCGTGGCTGACGTGGAGGCGTCGGGTTTTGCGGCCTTGGTTTTGCCAGTGGGTGGCGAGGGTGAGGGCTTGGTGTTCGTCGCCTGAGATGACGGTGGAGGTGGGGGTGTTGAGGGCGGCGATGGTGACGTCGGGGTAGTCGGCGAGGGTGGGGAGGAGTTCGTCTTCGGTGGCGCGGATGGAGATCATGGCGCCGCCGGTGGGGGCGGCTTGCATGAGGCGGCCGCGGGCGGCGACGAGGGTGCTGGCGTCTGTGAGGTTGAGGACGCCGGCGAGGTGGGCGGCGGTGAGTTCGCCCAGGGAGTGGCCGATGAGGTAGTCGGGGGTGAGGCCGTGGTGTTCCAGCAGGCGGAAGAGGGCGGTCTGGAGCGCGAACAGCGCGGGCTGGGTGTAGCAGGTCTGGTCGAGCAGAGCAGCCTCGGCGGAGCCCGGTTCGGCCCAGACGACCTCCTTCAGCGGCCGGTCGAGGTGGTGGTCGAGTTCGGCGCAGGCGGCGTCGAAGGCGGTGGCGAAGACCGGTTGGGTGGCGTGGAGTTGGCGTCCCATGCCGGGGCGTTGGCTGCCTTGGCCGGTGAGGAGGTAGGCGATGGGGCCGGGGTGGGGTTGGCTGGTGGCGCGGGTGGTGGTGGGCAGGGTGCGGCCGGTGGCGAGGGCGGTGAGTCCGGCCAGGAGGTCGTGGTGGGTGGTGGCGACGACGGCGGCGCGTTCGGTGAAGTGGGTGCGGTGGTGGGTGAGGGTGCGGGCGGTGGTGGTGAGGTCGAGCTGCGGGTTCGCGCGCAGGTGGTCGGCGAGGCGGGTGGCCTGTTCGCGGAGGGCGGTGTCGGTCTTGGCGGAGAGGAGGAACGGCAGCGGGGTGCTCACTTCCTCGGCGGGGGCCGGTACTTCGGCTTCCGGTGCCTGCTCCAGGATGACGTGGGCGTTGGTGCCGCTGATCCCGAAGGACGAGACACCAGCGCGGCGGGGGTGGTCCGTCTCGGGCCAGGCCATCGCTTCGGTGAGAAGGGTGACGGCGCCGGCTTCCCAGTCGACGTGCGGGGTGGGTGCGTCGACGTGCAGGGTCTTGGGCAGGACGCCGTGCTGCATGGCCTGCACCATCTTGATCACACCTGCCACACCGGCCGCGGCCTGGGTGTGTCCGATGTTCGACTTGATCGAGCCGAGGTAGAGCGGACGTTCCTGGGGCCGGTCCTGTCCGTACGTGGCCAGCAGCGCCTGGGCCTCGATCGGGTCGCCGAGCGTCGTGCCCGTTCCGTGCGCCTCGACCACGTCGACCTGGCCAGGCGTCAACCCTGCATTGTGCAACGCTTGTTGGATGACGCGCTGCTGGGATGGGCCGTTGGGGGCGGTGAGGCCGTTGCTGGCGCCGTCCTGGTTGACCGCGCTGCCCCGGAGTACCGCCAGCACCGGGTGCCCGTTGCGCCGGGCGTCGGAGAGGCGCTCCAGAACCAGCACGCCGGCTCCCTCTCCCCAGCCCGTCCCGTCGGCGGCGGCCGCGAACGGCTTGCACCGGCCGTCGGTGGCGAGCCCGCGCTGGCGGCTGAACTCCAGGAAGACCGACGGCGTGGCCATCACCGTCACACCGCCGGCCAGGGCGAGCGTGCACTCGCCGGAGCGCAGGGCCTGGGCGGCCAGGTGGATCGCGACCAGGGAGGAGGAGCAGGCGGTGTCGATCGTCACCGCCGGGCCCTCGAAGCCGAAGGTGTACGCGACCCGGCCCGAGGCGATGCTGCCCGCACTGCCGCTGACCAGGTAGCCCTCGAAGCTGTCGGCCGCGTCGGCGACCCGCGAGCCGTAGTCGTCGTACATCACCCCGGCGAACACGCCGGTCCGCGAACCGCGCAGGGTGTCGGGGGCGAGGCCGGCCCGCTCCAGGGCCTCCCAGGAGGTCTCCAACAGGAGGCGCTGCTGCGGGTCGGTGGCGAGGGCCTCGCGCGGGCTGATCCCGAAGAACGCGGGGTCGAACTCGCCCGCGTCGTACAGGAATCCGCCGGAGGTGGTGTACGACTTCCCGGCGCGGTCGGGGTCCGGGTCGTACAGGTCCGGGTCCCAGCCGCGGTCGGTCGGGAACTCGCCGACGGCGTCCGTGCCGGAGGTCACCAACTGCCACAGGGCCTCCGGCGAGTGGGCGCCGTTGGGGTAGCGGCAGCCGAGACCGATGATGGCGATCGGGTCGTCGGCGGCGTCGGCGCCGCGACCGCCGACCGGGGCCGCCGGTGCGACGACGGCCGTCCGGCCGGACAGCTCGGCGCCGATGTGCTCGGCCAGCACCGAGGGGGTCGGGAAGTCGAAGACCAGGGTGCTGGAGAGCCGGAGTCCGGTGGCCGCGTTGAGGTGGTTGCGCAGATCGACGGCGGTGAGCGAGTCGAAGCCGATGTCCTTGAACGTCGCCGCGACGTCGACCCCGTCCGGCGTGGCGTGGCCGAGTACGGCGGCCACGGTCTCCCGGACCAGGTTGGTGATCAGCCGGTGCTGTTCCTCCGCCGGGAGCGCCGCGAGGCGCTGCGTCAGGCCGTTTCCGGAGGTGGCGGCCTTCGCAGCGACTGCCCGGCGGGGGGCGGAGGGCACCAGGTTGTGGAGGATCGGTGGGAGGGCGCCGTCGGTGGCGAGGGTGCGCAGTGCCGGGGTGTCCCAGAGGACGGGGAGTACGGCTGGGTGGGGGGTGCGGAGGGCGGTGTCGAGGAGGGTGAGGGCTTGTTCGGTGGGGAGTGGGGCGATGCCGGTGCGGCGCATGCGGTTGAGGTCGGTGGTGGCCATGGCGCCGGTCATGGTGCTGGTCTGCTGCCAGAGTCCCCAGGCGAGGGAGGTGGCGGGGAGTCCTTGGGTGTGGCGGTGGTGGGCGAGGGCGTCGAGGTAGGCGTTGGCGGCGGCGTAGTTGGCCTGGCCGGGGTTGCCGAGGGTGGCGACGACGGAGGAGAAGAGGATGAAGGCGTCCAACTCGAGGTGGGAGGTGGCCTGGTGGAGGTTCCAGGCGGCGTCGACCTTGGGGGCGAAGACGGTGGTGATGCTGTCGGGGGTGAGGTTCTCCACGGTGGCGTCGTCGAGGACGCCGGCGGCGTGGATGACGGTGGTGGGCGGGTGTTCGGCGATGAGGGCGTCGACCTGTTCGCGCGAGGCGGTGTCGCAGGCGGTGATGGTCACCTGGGCGCCGAGTTCGGTGAGTTCGGCCTGAAGGTCGGTCGCGCCGGGGGCGTCGGGTCCGCTGCGGCTCGTCAACAGCAGGTGGCGGACACCGTGTTGGGTGACCAGGTGCCGGGCGACGAGCGCGCCGAGGGTGCCGGTACCACCGGTGATCAGTACCGTGCCCTCCGGGTCGAAGGCGGGCGGTTGTTCGTCGGTGGTGGTGGCGGGTTCGATGCGGGGGGTGTGGAGGGTGCCTTGGCGGATGGCGAGTTGGGGTTCGCTGGTGGCGAGGGCGGTGGCCAGTGCGGTGGTGAGCACGGTGGTGCTGTCAGGGTGGTCGTCGAGGTCGAGGAGGGTGATGCGGTCGGGGTGTTCGGTCTGGGTGGTGCGGATGAGTCCCCAGGTGGGGGCGGTGGTGAGGTCGCCGGTGGTGGCGTCACGGGTGACGACGACCAGGCGGGTGGCGGCGAACCGCTCGTCCGCCAGCCACTGTTGGACCTGGCCGAGCAGAACGGCCGTCGTCTCCAGTGCAGTTGGGCCGGGCTCGACGCAGAGCAGGACGTGTGCGGGCGGCTGCGGGTCGGTGGCGAGCGCGTCCAGGTCGGGGTGCTCGACCAGGTCGTGGCAGGTCACGCGCAGCTCGGCGGCCAGCGGGGTGGTGGCTCCGCCGACGAGGGCCAGGCGCGGCGGTTCGGTCGGCTGCCCGGTCGGTGCGGAGGCCGGCATGGGTGTCCAGGTGACCTGGTACAGGGCGTGCGGCTGGCGGCCCGCCGTGAGCGCGCTCCGCAGGGCCTCCTTGGAGGCCGGGCGCAGCACCAGCGAGCCGACCGTGGCGACCGGTGCCCCGGTCCCGTCGCGGACGTCGAGCGCGTAGCCGTTCTCCCCGACGGGCGTCAGTCGGACCCGCAGCTCGGTCGCGCCGACCGCGTGCAACCGGACCTGCTGCCAGCTGAACGGCAGGGCCGTCTCGTCCGAGGCCGGGCTGTCGAGCGGGAACGGGTGGAGGGCGGCGTCGAGGAGGGCGGGGTGGAGGGTGTGGCCGGTGGTGGTGGTGTCGGGGTCGAGGGTGGCTTCGGCGTAGAGGGTGCCGTCGGCGTTCCAGGCTCGGGTGAGGTTCTGGAAGGCGGGGCCGTAGTGGTAGCCGTGGTCGGCCAGGATCCCGTACGCGTCGGTCAGGTCGACCGGGACGGCGCCGGTGGGCGGCCAGGGCTCTGCGGCGTCCGGGGCCGGCGCGGGTGCCGTGTCGACCGCGAGCAGGCCGCTGGCGTGGATCGTCCAGGTGTCGGTTCCGGCGTGGTGCGTGGCCAGGGTGATCGGCCGCTGGTCCTGGGGGTTGACCGGGTGGACGGTCAGCTGGAGCCGGACCGGCCGGTCGAGCGGCAGCGGGGCGTGGAGGGTGAGTTCTTCGACGGCGGTGTGGCCGGTGGCCTGGGCGGCGTGGAGGGCGAGGTCGAGGAAGGCGGTCGCCGGTAGCGCGGGGGTGTGGTGGACGGCGTGGTCGGCCAGCCACGGGTACTGCTGGATGCTGAGCGCCGCCGTGTGGACGGTGGTCCCGTCGGCGAGGTCGAGCGAGGCGTCGAGTAGCGGGTGTTCGGCGGGACGCAGCCCCAGTCGGGCCGGTTTAGCGCCGCCCTGGGCGTGTTCGGTGAGCCAGTAGTGGTGGTGTTGGAAGGGGTAGGTGGGGAGGTTGGGGTTGGTGGTGTGGTGGTGGGGGTGGTGCCAGGTGATGGGGTGGCCG
>NZ_JBITFA010000041.1:0-4917 GCF_044455705.1 Kitasatospora sp. NPDC051170
GACGGCGCGACCGAGGTCACCCCGGAGATGCTGCCGCTGGTCGAGCTGTCGGCTGCTGAGCTGGAGCGCCTGCTCGCCGAACTGCCCGGCGGCGCCGCCAACCTCGCCGACGTCTACCCGCTGGCGCCGCTCCAGGAAGGCATCCTCTTCCACTACCTGTTGGCCGACCGGGACCGCCACGACGTCTACGTCCTGCCCGCCGTCCTCGGCTTCGACTCGCGTGAGCGGCTGGACCGCTTCGTGGCGGCGCTGCGGGTGGTGATCGACCGGCATGACATCTACCGCACGTCGATCGCGTGGAAGGGCCTGCCCGAGCCCGTGCAGGTGGTCGCCAGGAGCGTCGAACTCCCTGTGACCGAGGTCGAGTTGTCGGCGGACGGTCCGGGTGCGGTGGAGCAGCTGCTGGCCGCGGCCGGGGCGTCGATGGACCTGGGCCGGGCGCCGCTGCTGGACCTGCACCTGGCGGCCGACCCGGCCGGTGCGGACGGCGCGGCCGGCGGCCAGCTGGCCCTGCTGCGGATCCACCAGATGGTGCGCGACCACACCACGCTGGAGGTGCTGCTGGCCGAGGTGCGGGCGATCATGGAGGGGCGCACGGCCGACCTGCCCGAGCCGCTGCCCTTCCGCGACTTCGTCGCCCAGGCCCGCCTCGGCACCGCCCGTGCGGACCACGAGAAGCACTTCGCCGAGCTGCTGGCCGACGTCACCGAGCCCACCACCCCGTACGGACTCACCGACGTCCATGGCGACGGGGCCGCGGTCGCGAGCCTCAAGCGCCCGGTGGACGAGCAACTCGCGGTGAGACTGCGGAGCTTGGCGCGGGCCCGGGCGGTGAGCCCGGCGACGGTCTTCCACCTCGCCTGGGCGCGGGTGCTGGCCGCCGTCTCGGGCCGTCAGGACGTGGTGTTCGGGACCGTCCTGTTCGGCCGGATGAACGCCGGCGCCGGCGCCGGCCGGGTGTTCGGTCCCTTCATCAACACCCTGCCCGTGCGGGTGCCGGTGGACCGGCAGGCGGTGGACGACGCGCTGTCCTCGGTGCGGCGCCAGCTCGCGGCCCTGCTGGCCCACGAGCACGCGCCCCTGGCGCTCGCCCAGCGGGCGTCCGGCGTGGCCGGGCGCGCCCCGCTGTTCACCTCGATCCTCAACTACCGGCACAACCGGATCGTGGACCCGGAGTACATCACCGGGATCGACGGCATCCGGCTGCTGGACTACCGCGAGCGCACCAACTACCCGATGACCGTCTCGGTCGACGACCTCGGCGAAGGCTTCGAGATCACCGTCGACGCGCTGGCCCCGGCCGACCCCGGCCAGGTCCTGGCCCTGCTGCACACCTGCCTGGAGAACCTGACAGCCGCCCTGGAGGAGGAGCCGGACACCCGGCTCGGCGAGATCGGGGTCGTCGACGAGGCCGCACTCGACCAGGTGCTGGCGCAGTGGAACGACACGGCCGCCGAGGTGCCGGCCGCGACCCTGCCGGAGCTGTTCGCCGCGCAGGCGGCGCGGACCCCGGAGGCCGTCGCCGTGGTCTTCGAGGACGTCGAACTGTCCTACGCCGAACTCGACGCCCGCTCGAACCGGCTGGCCCGGGCACTGATCGCCCGGGGCGTCGGGCCGGAGTCGGTGGTCGCCGTCCTGCTGGAGCGTTCCGTCGAACTGCCGACCGCGCTGCTGGCGGTGCTCAAGGCCGGCGCCGCCTACCAGCCCGTCGACCCCGGCCACCCCGACGACCGGATCGCCTACCTGCTCGCCGACACGGCGCCGGCCTGCGTGCTGACGGTCGAGGGCCTGCGAGGCAGGCTCGCGGCGGCCGGGGAACCGCGGCCGGTCCTGGTGCTGGGCGGTCCGACGAGCCCGGAGCGGGCGGCCGGGCCGGACGGCTCGCCGCTGTGGGACGACTCCCCGCTGTCGGACGCCGAGCGTCGGGGCGCGCTGCTGCCCGCGCACCCGGCGTACGTGATCCACACCTCCGGTTCGACCGGCCGCCCCAAGGGGGTGGCGGTGCCGCACGAGGGCGTCGTCAACCGGCTGGCGTGGATGCAGTCGGCGTACGGCCTGACGGGCGCCGACCGGGTGCTGCAGAAGACCCCGTTCGGGTTCGACGTGTCGGTGTGGGAGTTCTTCTGGCCGCTGCTGCACGGCGCGACGATGGTGCTCGCCCGGCCGGGCGGCCACCAGGACCCGGCCTACCTCGCCGGGGTGATCCGGGAGCGGGCCGTCACGGTGGCGCACTTCGTGCCGTCGATGCTCGACGTGTTCCTGCGGGAACCCGCAGCCGCCTCGTGCACGGGCCTGCGCGCGGTCTTCTGCAGCGGCGAGGCGCTGCCCGCCGAACTGCGGGACCGCTTCCTCGGGCTGCTTCCGGCGCCGCTGTACAACCTGTACGGGCCGACCGAGGCCTCGGTGGACGTCACCGCGGCCCGGTGCCTGGCGGACGGCCGCACCGTGGTTCCGATCGGGCGGCCGGTGGCCAACACCCGGGCGTACGTGCTCGACGAGTCCCTCCGGCCGGTGCCGGTCGGGGTGGAGGGCGAACTCTTCCTGGCCGGTGTGCAGTTGGCGCGCGGCTACGTCGGCCGAGCCGGCCTGACGGCGGAGCGGTTCGTGGCCTGCCCGTACGGGAGCGGCGAGCGGATGTACCGCACCGGCGACCGGGTCCGGTGGAACGCGGACGGGGAGCTGGAGTACCTCGGCCGCACCGACGACCAGGTCAAGATCCGCGGTCTGCGGATCGAGCCCGGGGAGGTCGCCGCCGTCCTCTCCGCGCACCCCGGTGTCGCGCAGGCCGTCGTCACCGTCCGTGAGGACACTCCCGGCGACCGGCGCCTGATCGGCTACCTCGTCCCCGCGCCGGACGGTGCGGATCCGGACGGCGCGGATCCGGGAGGGGCCGCGGCCGGCCCGCTCGTGGAGGCCGTGCGCGAGCACGCCGTCCGGCACCTGCCCGGCGCCATGGTGCCCGCCGCGCTGGTGGTCCTCGACCGCCTGCCGGTGACCGCCAACGGCAAGCTCGACCGGGCCGCCCTGCCCGTGCCGAGCTACACCACCACCGCGGACACCGGCCGGGCGCCCGCCAACGCCGAGGAGGCGCTGGTCTGCGAGGCGTTCGCCTACGTCCTCGGCCTGCCCGCCGTCGGCGTGCACGACGACTTCTTCGCCCTCGGCGGCCACTCCATCCTGGCGACCCAGTTGGTCAGCCGGGTGTGGGCGGTGTCGGGGCGGGAGCTGTCGATCCGAGTGCTGTTCGAGGCACCGACGCCGGCCAGGCTCGCAGCCCGGCTCGCGACCCAGGAAGTCACCCAGAAGTCGACCAGGCCCGCACTGCGGCCGATGCGTAAGCAGGAGGAGTCCCGATGATCCCCATGTCGTCCGCGCAGCGGCGGTTGTGGTTCCAGTGGCACGTGGAGGGCCCCAGCGCCACCTACAACATCCCGTTGGCCGTCCGGCTCACCGGCGCCCTCGACCGGGTGGCGCTGGCCGAGGCGCTCCTCGACGTGATCGAGCGCCACGAGATCCTGCGCACGGTCTTCCCGACCTCCGCGGGCGAGCCGTACCAGCGGATCCTCAAGGCCGAGGAACTCTCCTGGGAGCTCACCGTCGTGGACCCGGACGACCCGGGGGCGGACCTGCCCGCGGTGGACCCGTCCGCCGACCGGGCCGTGCAGGACCTCGCGCTCATCGGCGGTGTGAGCGGCGAACTGGCCGAGGCGGTGGCTCGCGCGGCCGGCCACGCCTTCGACCTGGCGACCGAAGTCCCGGTGCGGGCCTGGCTGTTCGCGACCGCACCCGAGGAACACCTGCTGGTCCTGGTGATGCACCACATCGCCGTGGACGGCTGGTCGATGGGCCCGCTGGCCCGCGACATCTCCGCCGCCTACGCGGCGCGGTGCGGGGGCGTGGCACCGGACTGGGAGCCGCTGCCGGTGCAGTACGCGGACTACGCGCTGTGGCAGGAGGAGCTCCTCGGCTCGCCGGAGGACCCGGAGAGCGTGCTGTCCCGGCAGGTCGCCCACTGGCGGGAGGCACTGGCCGGCGCGCCGGAGGAGCTGGACCTGCCGACGGTGCGGCCGCGCCCGGCGAAGTCCGGCCACGCGGCGCACCTGGCCGAGCTGACCGTGTCGGCCGAGGTGCACCGACGGCTGGCGGACCTGGCCGGGGAACGCGGCACCTCCCTGTTCATGGTGCTCCAGGCGGCGCTGGCGGCCACCCTGTCCCGGCTCGGCGCGGGCACGGACATTCCGATCGGCTCGGCGGTGGCAGGCCGCACCGACAAGGCTCTGGACGACCTGGTCGGATGCTTCCTCAACACCCTGGTGATCCGGACCGACCTCTCGGGCGACCCGGCCCTGGGTGACGTCCTCGGGCGGGTGAAGGAGGTCGGCCTCGACGCGCTCGCGCACCAGGACGTGCCGTTCGAGCGGCTGGTCGAGGAGCTGGCCCCGGCTCGGTCGCTGTCCCGGCACCCGCTGTTCCAGGTCGTGCTGACCCTCCAGAACACCGGGGCCGCGCTCGACCTGCCCGGTCTGCGGACCGAGGTGCTGACCTCCGGCGCCTCCGCGGCGAAGTTCGACCTGGACGTGATGGTCGGCGAGACCTTCGGCCCCGGCGGTACTCCGGCCGGCGTCCGCGGAGTGCTGAAGGCCTCCGCCGACCTGTTCGACCTGCCGACCGCCGAGCGGATCGCGGCCTCCCTGGTCCGGGTGCTGGAGGCGTTCGCCGCCGACCCGTCGGTGCGGCTGAGTGCGGTGGACGTCCTGGGTGGGGCGGATCGTCGTCGGGTGTTGGTGGAGTGGAACGACACGGCTGTGGCTGGTGTGCCGGTGTTGGTGCCGGAGTTGTTCGCGGCGCGGGTGGCGGAGTCGCCGGATGCGGTGGCGGTGGTGTGTGACGGGGTGGAGGTGTCGTTCGCGGAGTTGG
>NZ_JBITFA010000042.1:0-4606 GCF_044455705.1 Kitasatospora sp. NPDC051170
CCTGCCTTCGGCCCAGGGGGCCGGGGAGACCTGGCGGCCACCCGCTGACCGCAGATGTTCAGCGGCCTCTGCTCCATCCAGAGTGATCACCGGGGGCACGTCATCATGCGGGGTAGCTACCTGTGGTGCCGAGCCGTTGCGGTGCTCTACCGTGGGCGTCAACGCGTTCTCCGTTCGCGGCAAGGTGTGCGGAGGAAAGAGGCCCGGAACCGTCGTCAGCGGTCCGGGCCTCCGTCGTTCCATGCGATCCTGGCTCCGTGGCCATCCGGCGCGATATCGACGCGCCGGGCGGTCACTTCTTCGTTTCGGGCCCCATGAGGCTCTTGATCACGTACCAGCCGATCGCCAGCGAGATGGCGCCGATCCCAACCGCGACCGCGACGACGGCGACGGCCAGGAGGACGGCGACGACAAGGGCACCGGCCCCGGCACCGGCGATGAGCTTGCCAGCGTTCTGGGACAGCCAGGAGGGCTGTGGGGCCGCCTGCTGAACGATCACGTACGCCGGGGGGTGCTGGAGGCTCTGAGGGACGCTCAGGGCCTGTCCGAGGGCGATGTGCAGGGGTGTTGGGATGTAGACGTGTTCCGGGGTCATGACGCCTTCCTCCTTCGGGTCGTCTTGGTGTCCTTCTGGAGCGGGACGGAAGCGCCGGCGCTTTCGGCGGAGACGTCGACGACGGTCGGAGCAGCTGCGGGGATGATGTCGCGGCGAAGATGTGCGGTCGAGGCGATGAAGGCGGGCAACTGGTCCTCGTCCAGGTCGCCCACGCGGATCCGGTCATAGCGGCCACCCAGGCCGGGAACGCCAGTGACGACGCAGACGCCGGTGTTCGCGTCCTTGTCGATGAGCGCGGTCGGGTGGTTCGGCTCGTCCTGGCGGATCCCGGAGCCCAGTGCAGCTTCGGCGCCTTCGAGGGTGAAGCAGGCGAAGGAGATGCCGACTTCCAGGTTGTCGCGGACGGCGGTCGGGATCGCGTCGCCGGTCTGCTTCTGCGTGGTGAAGATGCCGATCACGCCGAGACCGCGACCCTCCTTGCTGATGGTCTGCATCATGCGCTGGTTGGACTCGATGACCTGCTTGTCCTTGCCGGTCAGGCCCTTGGTGTCGGAGTAGTTGTGGCACTCGTCCATGAGCACCAGGACGAGCGGGTTGGCCTCGGTCGGGCCGTGCTTCCAGAACTTGTGGGTGCCGCGTTCCTCGACCAGCGCGGCCGGGCGGTCCTTGAGCAGGCGGACCAGTTCGGTCAGCCGCTGGTTGGCGGTCTCCGGGTTGTCGCCGACGACGAACATGGCGCGAGCTCCGGCCTGGCCCCAGTCGCCGTACCGGGGATCGCTGGTCTTGCCGTCGAAGATGGCGAACTGGACGTTGGCGCGGTTGGCGAGCGAGGCCATCCAGGCGAGCATCAGCATCGTCTTGCCGTAGCCGGGGAGGCCCGCGACCTTGATGCCGCTCAACTGCCGTAGAGGGATGGCGAGTTGGCGCATCCACGGGTTGTGGCCCATGGGCAGGATCCACTCGTCCTGGTCGGGCCAGACGTAGGGCAGGTGGTCGTCCAGCGGATTGCCGATGATGCCGCGGACTTCGACCAGTCCGGCCGCGAGGCGCTTGACCTCTACGGTTTGGCAGCCCCAGGCGTCCGCGAGCCAGCCACCGGCCTTTTCGACTTCCTCGACCCCGACCTTCGGGATCGTCTTGATGACGGCCCGGATGCCCCAAGATTCGGGGAAGACCTTCATCTTCGGGACAACCGTGACGGGCTTGGCGGTCTTGCCCTGCCAGTCCTTCCGACCCTTCGTGTTCTCATCGACCCTGGCCAGACCGACGTTGGGGGCGAGGCGACGCCAGCGACGGGCAACGGCCCAGCCCTGGCGCATCCGGAGCCGCTGGAGCTTGGTGGCCCGGATGTAGCGGTAGGTAGTGATGAAGAGGCGGGCCGCCCCCCAGGCCACGAGCCCCACGAGTGTGAGGATCATGACCAGGGGAGCGAGGCCCAGAGCGTCAGTGCTGGACACGATCAGCCTTCCAGTTGTGACCGCAGTCGCGGCACTCGTGGCCGGCGACGGTCTTGCCGCCGTCGTAGCTGTACTCGGTGATCTCGTCCGAACCGCACTCAGGACAGGTCACCGATCAGCCCTCCTGCGATGCGGTCTTGCGGGACGCGGGCACGGCGTTCGCGGCGGTCAGGCCGTCGGCGCCGTACCAGGCGGTTCCGCCCCTGACGACGTCGTTGCCGTTCTTGTCCTTCTTGGTCTCGACCGGGCTGACGCCCACACGGAAGCCGTCCAGGTGGACCGGCTGCGGCATCCCGCCGAGTACCTCGGCGGGGTCGCGGTGCGAGGTGATGTTGACCTTCAAGACCTCGTTGGTGATCCGGCCGAACTGCTCGAACCCGGCCACGACCTCAACGACCCACTGGGGGACGCCCTCCTTGTTGACCGCCTGCTTGGCGTTGTTGCCGAACTCGGTCTTCGGGGCGGAGCTGAGGAACATGACCATCTTGAAGGTGCGAGCCTGGTCGACGTGGAAGATCGCGGGCATGGAGGTACCTCTTTCGACTCAGTGGATCTCTGGTGTAACAGGAGCTTCGGACACTTGGCCTGTGGATATTGGCCGTGCGGCCGAGCTGACAGATCGTCACATCGGAACTGCTGACTACGGTCTGTGCTGTCCACTACTCTGAGGCGACTGCACATGATGTGTCAAGCGACTATCCACGAATCGGCTAAAGGAGTTACGCAATGTCCCGATCTGTCCCGCAAGGTGCCCGTACTGAGGCTCAGCAGCGGATCCAGACGATCTCTGAGCTGACGGCGTACCTGGGACATGCCGAGGCCGCCATGGCAACGGATGACGCCGAGTGGTACCGCACCCTGATTCGCGCTCTGGCACAGATTTCTGACGTGGCAAAGTCTGCGGAAATTGAAATGACCGCCCTGGCTTCTGACTCAAAAGCCTTGACGGTCACGGAGATTGCGAAGGCTGCCCAGATCACGAGGGCGGCCGTATACGCGCGGACGAAGCGGAAGTGACGCGGGTTTGTCCCGGCGGGGGCCGGAGCTTCCGCCGCAGGCGGTCGCGTTTTTTTGTGATTCCGGGCCGAGGAAGTCTTTACCTAAAGCTGATCAGCGGGGGCCCCTCCGAGAGCAAGAAAAGGGGCCGAGTGCTTAACTACTGGGTGAGGGCATCCTGCCCTCTCCATTGGCACAAGTATAATGGCCCCTTTTCATGCTCTCGCCCCGCAGATCACCTTTAGGTAAACACTTCCCCAACCCTAAGCAGCGTTGCTTTCTGACGATCCGTCAGGGGTTTCTGACGACTCGTCAGACAGCTTCTTGACTGCCCAGATCTGATTTGCGGTGAGGAGCTTAACGAGTGCGGGGAACCCGCCGCGTTCGACTGCTTCGAGTACGGCGATCTCCAGTCGGTTCATGACGACGAGCTTCCAGGCCGCCTCGGTCAGCTCGGCCACCTCCCCGCCGGCCACTTCCTCGGCCGCCAACTCTTTCTCGGTCTTCTCAACGATTCCGAGCTTGGCCTTGAGGCCCTGGGACCAGCGGAGCCAGGACTTGCCCTTGGTCGCGATCTCGTACTCGTGCCACAGGTCGATCACGACCGCGTCACCCGTGGCAATCAGGTAGTCGATCATTTCGAACGGCGTGAGGCTGCCGAGCTTTCCGCGCTTGAGGTCACCGCGGGCGACTTCGTTGCCGATGTGCTTTCCGGAGTCCTGGGCCTTAGCGATGTATTCGCCTGCACCCTCGGCGGTCATGACCTTGTCCCACTTGACGCCGTGTCGCTGGTCGGCCGGGAACCCGTGCTTCTTCGTCCAGTCCATCCAGACCCGCGTCCAGCGAGCCATCATGTAGGCGAGTTGTTCGGTGTCCGGCTCGGAGTCGAAGCAGACGATCACGTGAAGGTGCGGGTGCCACCCGTTCTTTCCGTAAGTGATTTCGCGGGAATTGATGGTGCCGATTTTGCCAGTGAGTTTCTTTTCTCGGACGGCCGCTTTTCCGTTTCCGAGCCTTCGGAATGCGTCGTTGAGTGCGTTGAGGAGTTCGGCCAGAGCGTGACCTTTCGCGTGCCGAACGGTGAAGGTCACCATCCAGGCTGACCCTCCCTCAAGGATCAGGCGGGCGACGCCGACCGCGATCTCATTCGCCCGCTTCGTTCGGATCTTGGCGGAACAGACCGGGCACAACCAGCCGTTCGCGCAGACGCAGACCCCGGAGACGTAGGCGACGCCGTCACGGACGTGGATCTTGACGCGGTCCTTCTTGCCATCCTGCCCCTGCGCCATGACCCTGCCGCAGGCACTCAGCCGCTTGACCGTCGTGAACGTCCAGATCTCCCGGCGGGCGAGGTACCGGCGCCGACGACGGCAGCACGGTTCGGTGCCCTTCCCGCATTCGTGCTGGTCAGACCCTCTTTTTCCCTCCGGGGGTGAAACAAAGTCCGTAGTAGTACCAAGGCGGCCGTCCGCCAGGCCGCCAGAGGCGGCCCCGGCCCCCCTCCTGCCTTCGGCCCAGGGGGCCGGGGAGACCTGGCGGCCACCCGCTGACCGCAGATGTTCAGCGGCCTCTGCTCCATCCAGAGTGATCACCGGGG
>NZ_JBITFA010000043.1:0-3129 GCF_044455705.1 Kitasatospora sp. NPDC051170
GCCCTTCGACAGCAGCTCGTAGGCGCCGTGCAGGGCCCGCTTCTTGACGGGCCAGTAGTACGCCTCCAGGACGTCCGGCACCCAGTCCGGGTAGACGTCCCACACGACCTTGAGCGCGGGCGTGGAGCGCACCCAGAACCCGCCGTTCTCGTCCGGTTCGAACCGGAAGTCGGGCAGGCCCGGCAGGCCGCTCCCGGGCGGGTTGGAGACTCGCCACAGGCCCGGGGTGTCCCGGGGGATCTCGGGCAGGTCGCCGTCACGCTCGGCAAGGTAGTGCTCAGGCTCGCCGATGCCGAGCGGCGTGCTCCCCCACGCCGCCAGCCACGCGGCGCTCTTGTCGTACTGGTGCAGCCACTTCGCGTCGCGCTCGGCAGCCTCCGGGGCCCGGTCCCACTGGAGCTTGAGCACCGACGGCAGGTTCATCGAGAGCGGCTTCACCTCGCCGCGCCGGACAGCCTGGCTGGTCACGTCGTCCCGGTAGAGGCCGCCCGCGTAGTCCTCTCCGGTCTTGTTCGGGCTCATGTAGTACGGCACGACCTTCGGCTTCCCGGCGGTCCCGTGCAGGGTGGACAGCAGGTAGACCATCAGCGCGTCCAGCAGTACCGCGGCTTCGGTCGGGCCCGAGAAGCCATGCCGGACGCGCTTGTCCATGCGGTCCTCGTACTCCGGGATCGCGAGGCTCAGGCGGCGTCCGTCGGTGGTCTCCAGGGTCATCCAGGGGACCAGGCCGCCCTGGACCACGCGCAGCACCGGCCCGCCTTCGGCCGGGGTCGCCCAGGCGTGGGCGACGGGGGCGGTCCGGCCGCCGGGCTTGCGCCGGTCGTAGGCGGGCAGGCCGAGCGCCCGCACGGCGCTCGCGTGCAGGTAGAGGGTCTTGAGCCCGTAGGCGTCCATGAGCGGGACCACCTGGCCCACCGACTCGGGCAGCTCCACCGGCACCGGCAAGGAGTTGGGCAGGTGCAGCCCGTCGGCGCCGAGCACGCCCAGGGCGGCGGCGTCGGCGGTCCGGCCGCCGGCCTTCTCCAGGGTGTCCCAGCGCCCGTCCACCACGGCCCGCTCCGGGGCGGGGAACACGATGCGCGGGGGCAGCTCGGGCCGGGGCGGGACCACGGCCGCCACCGGATCGGCCGGCGCCTGGACCGGCAGGGCCGGGGCTGTGAATGGGGCCGGGGCCGGGAGCGCGGTGGCGCCCTGCGCGGCGGCCAGCTCGGCTCGGGCGATCGGCGAGCCGTCCGCAGGGGCCTCGACCTCCGGCAGCACGGTGGCTTCGGCGGCCTCGTTGTAGAGGGCCCGTGCCTTGTCCACGTTGAGGATGTAGACCATGCCCGGGACCTGCTTGCGCAGGTGCTCGCCCGGGGGCTTCGACGTGAACTTCGTGGCGCCCTGGGTGGAGCGCAGGATGCCGTGCTTGCGCATCTCGGTCAGCCCCGGTGTGGTCGTGTCGATCCCGGCCTGCTTGGCCAGCGTGTCCATCGTCGTCTTGAGGACGTGGATCTCCAGACCCTTCTTCCCGTCGTACCAGTAGCCCAGCATGGTCCGGATCGGCAGCTCCTCTTCGCCGGTCTTCGAGTTGGTGCCGAGCTGGCGGTAGTCGGGCCAGGACAGCGGCTCGGTGCCGATGAGACCGGCCAGCTTCTCCCACAGGACCGCCCCGGCGCTCTGGTTGTTCTCCACGGCGGCGTCCACGATGCGCGGCAGCTCGGCGCGCGCGTCCTCAAAGGCGCGCTCGCCCAGCTCGGGGATGCCCAGCACCACGCCGAGCAGGTGGGCGCCGACGCACCACGCGGCCACGGTCCGGGCCAGGGTGAGCGCCACACCGCCGTCCGAGCTGCTGAGGCGCTGGGTGATCTGTAGGTGCAGCGCGCGCCACTCGGCGATCTTCTCGCCGGTGAACTGGCCGCTGGAGTTCGCCCAGTGCAGCGGCCAGCCGTGGAACTGGGTGGCGGCGGCGGCGGCGGCCTGCGCGTCGGCGCCGGAGGCGAAGAACGGGGCGCCGATCTCGATCACCCGGGACGCCCAGGACTCAGGCTGGCCGGGGTGGAACAACGATTCGTTCGAGGACGTGGACAGCACGGACTTCCACGCGCCGACCTGGAACCGGACGGTGCCATCGACGCTGATCCGGTCGCGCCGACCGCCGCCGATGATGCGCGAGATCAGGGCCCGGATCTGGGCCAGCGTCAGGCCGCCGGAGGAGATCTCCTCGCGGATCATCGGCAGGTAGCGGACCAGTAGCAGCAGCTCGGGCAGAGCGTTCGCCGTGCTGGACAGCTCCTTGAACAGCATCCCCGCGTCACTGGGGTCGCCCAGCAGGCACGCTTGGACGATCTGGACCAGCGACTTGCCCTGCTGCGGGCTGCCGAGGTGGTTCAGCACGTGGGCGTGCACGCCGGGAAGGGAGGAGATCAGCGGCCCGGCGAAGACCGCGCCGATGACCAGGGTGGTCCGCTCGGACGCCATGGCTGACCGGATCACGGTGGCCCAGGCCGCCCGCGCGCCGGCCTCGTCGGGGTCACCGAGCCGCAGGTAGCCGTACTCCTGCGCGTCGGGGTCTGGCAGCACGAGCGTGCCGTTCTCGCTCTTCACCGCGATGCCCGCCAGCTCCGGCGCGGCCTTCACCTCCTCGGACATGACCTGGGCGAACGCCTGGCGCTGGTCGGGGCCGACCGGGCGCGGCTCGCCGATCTTGTCCGCGTAGCTGCCGTCGTGGATCTCGGAGGTGGTGGCGATCCGGCGCTTGCCCTCCTTGCTCTCCAGCAGGAACCCGATCCGGGTGTGGGAGCGGTCGGACATGCGGTAGGTCACCCGGCCACGGACCGGGGGCACCATGCCGACGGGCAGCGTCTCGGCGCCGGCCTTCGCCTGGTGCAGGATCTCGCGGGACCGGGGGTCGAAGAACCAGCCGCTCTTCATGCCCGCGATGGGCAGGAGTCCGGCGGTGGAGACGCCCGGACGGATGCTGGTCACCGTGGCCTGAGCGGGCACGGTCGGTGAGGTCTTTCGGGTGGGCACGGAGTCCTCTCGCGCCCGGTGCGGTGGTGACAGGGGAGAGATCTCCCCTACACTCGACACCGAGCTGTATTGGACCCCCCGGCATATGGACTGCGAATCCGTCGGGGGGTCTCTGCT
>NZ_JBITFA010000044.1:0-2876 GCF_044455705.1 Kitasatospora sp. NPDC051170
GGCCGAGCCATTCTGGAATTCGGCGCAAAGCGCCTCATTGCCAAATTCAGAATTCCGCTTCGCGCAATTCTCCCGCCGTTCGTGACGCATTCCCGGGCCCTTTCCAGGCTGTTTCAACAATTCTCCGCGCTTCGCGCTCCGAGCCAAATTCACGGCTTTCCTGCCTCATTCTTTGCTGAATTCGAACCGAATTCATGAGGAGTTCAAGGCCGAATCCACGGCCATTTTCGGAGAATTCAAGGCCGATTATCCGTGGCATTGTCCCGCCTTTTCGACCCCGCAGGAAAGAGGGGCCCCGGACGGCTCGTTGACGATGTGGCGCAAAATTCCGGTAGCAGCGTGTATCAATTCGGGGCCGTCAGGAAATCCTGCCGGATTCGCCGTGCGGACCCCCGGCCGGGGCACGAAAAAGCCCCCTCGAAATGAGGGGGCTTTTCGCCGGAATGCGCCCGCTATTCGGCCGGAGCAGTGGCCGGAGGGAATTCACCAAGCCCCTCGTAATAGGCGTAGATTTCCGAGAAGGTGTATTTCTGCTTTCCCTTTTCGTCGGTTTCTCCGGCGGGGAAGTCCTTTCGGCGGCGCTTATTGGCGGTCATCGTGTTGGCGAGCTTCACGATGCCTCGCTCTTCCAATCGCCGGGAGATCTCAGCGAGGCTCAGCAGCTCCTCAGCGGGCGCGGCAGGTGCCTGCTGGGCCTGCCCGGCATCCTGGCCGTCGTGCCGGGCCAGGATGCCCGCCAGGGTGTCCCGCAGGGCGTCACCAGACCCGTCACCGGAGGCGTCATAGAGGCCGTCACCCTTCCTGAGTGTCACGCGTTGACCAGGCACGATGCCCGCCGGAAGGCCCGAAGCGGGGGTCTGGGCGGTTCCGGCCGCAGACGGTGACACGCGGCCCCGGAGCAGGCTCGGGATGCCCCTGGGGGAGTTGGCCGGCGGCTCGCTGTACAGGCCGTCGGGCTCGTATCCGTGCCGCTCGCGCAGGTCCAGGTAGAGCTGGTGGTAGATGGCCTCCGAGGCTTCCTGGACCGTCATTCCGGGCGGGGGCGTGAGGGCGTCCAGGGTGAACGGGACCTGATAGCGGACCGCATTTCCCTCATTGACGATGACCATGCGCCCGGCCTTGTTCACGCTGGGCGGCATGGGAACCGATCCGAAAAGGCGCTTCCACTGGCGTTCTTCGTAATTCCCGAGCGCCTTGAGGCGGAAGAGCGGCACCAGGCTGACATTGCCGAATTCGTTGTCCTTGAAGTCCTGGAAAACGGCAAGGATGTGAATGTTGGCGTCGCGCCCCAGGCGGAGAATCTTTCCGATCGACTCGCGCCAGATCGGATCGGCCGCCGATTCCTTGTCCTCTCCCGTCTTAATTCGGACGTTTTCCCACACCTGCTTGAGGAGGACGGCGAGTTCGTTCGACTCCTCCAGGATGAGGTAGATCGGGTCGAATGAGGCGCGGAGCCCCTGTTCCTTCTCGTAGAAGCGGGCCACCGCGACTTCGGCCAGCCAGTCAATTACCCGGCGCATGTCGATCCCGTTTTGCGGGTCGGTGTAGAGGTGCACGCCGGGAATTCCCCGGAGCGGCTTGAGACTGACCATCTTCGGGTCCACGCCGATAATGGTTCCGCGCTTCATGAGCATCTGCACGGCCAGCCACTGGAGCTTGGACGACTTGCCGCCACCGGTACCCACCGACATAGCCAGGTGAGGGGTCTCCCCGGACAGCTTCCGGATAAGCCCGTCGTGGTTCTCGTCCAGGCCGAGAAGGAATTCCTCCGGGCTGAGCTTGGTGAGCGCGGCGAGGATGCGAGGGTCGTTGATGTCCACCGCGTCCGGCGGCTCCGGGGTCGGCTTCGGCGGGGGCCGGTGGGCCCAGATCACGTAGTGCGGGCCCTCCATCAGGTGCCAGCGGCTCACCCAGTCGCCGGGGATGCGCGAGTTCACCAGCGCATCGAGGCCGGCGCGCTCGGCGTCGTGCCCGACGAACTCCATCGGCAGCTCCAGGCGGATCACGGCCGCGCGGTCGGCCACGGAGGCCGGGATGGTCAGCCAGTCCCAGAGCTGGTCCTTCTCGGGCAGGCGCAGGGTCGTCCGCAGCGCGGCCCACAGCGACGGGCCCAGGCGCGCTTCGTCGCCCACCAGGTCCCGCACCACGGGCGCGGGCTGGAGCGTCCAGAGCGCGTGGTGGCCTCCGCCCATCAGGCGCCAGGTGCTCGCCCACTCGCCCGGCAGCTTGCTGTTCACCACCTCGTCCAGGCCCGCGCGCTCGCGGTCGGTGCCCACGAACGCCGGGGGCAGCTCCAGGCGGACCGGCGTCCCGTTCTCCACGAAGGTGTCCGGGACGGCCAGCCACTTCTCTCGGGGCTCCTCCTCGTCCAGGCGCAGGGCCACCTTCACGGCCAGCCACAGGGCCGGGCCGTACACCTCCTCGTCGGTCGGCTCCGGCGGCGTCCAGTAGCCCAGCCCCTCGGGGCCGGTGGCGACCAGGCCGACGGCGACCAGGCCGACGGCCCCGGCGCCGAGCTGCACGCCGCCCGGGTACGCGCTGTAGAGCATCACGCCGCCGAAGACGGCCAGCCGCAGCGTGAGCACCCAGGCGTGGGCCCAGCGCGGGTAGGTCGCCGCCGAGCGCCACAGGGCCCGGGGCAGGACCCACAGGCCGCGCAGGGCCCGGCCGAGCCAGCGGGCGCCCACGGCGGCCCACACCGCCCCCAGGGCGGCCCAGTCGGCCAGCCTGAGGAGAAGGGCCGGCACCTTGCCCGCCAGGGTCTCCAGGTAGTCCTGGAATCCGGCCAGCTTGGCATCGAGGTCGAACGGCGCGGGCGCCGGCCCGGCCAGCGCCACCGAGCCCATCGCGGCCATGGCCTGGCGCTCGGCGATCGG
>NZ_JBITFA010000045.1:0-2544 GCF_044455705.1 Kitasatospora sp. NPDC051170
GGCCCAGCCGGGCCGAAGAATGCGCGATGCGCATTCTTTGAGCCTTTTCGAATCCCGCTTCGCGGAATTCGGGCTCTGTTCCGAGCGCTTTTCGTTGGCTTTTCCTGACCCCTCAAGAATTAAAATCCTAACCCTTCGCCGCTTCGCGACGAGGGGTTTTAGAGTCGAATCCAACTCGACTTCTTGCCGTTTATCGAATTCGCCGTGGCGCCCCTTTTCGCCCCATTCTCTCGCCATTTTCGAGGCCCCCGTTGACGATGTGACGCGAATTTTGGGTAGCGTCGTGTATCACTTCCTGGCCGTCAGGAAACCCCGCCGGAGGTCCCATGCCGACCCGATATCACGATGGGAATTTCCCGGAAATGGCCATGAAAATGCCCCCTCGAATGGAGGGGGCATTTCTCGGGGAATTACTCCCCTACGCGCTTCTGCTTCCTTTCCTCTACTTCCTGGAAATAGGCTCGGATTTCGCTCGCGAGGAAGAGATTGCTCTTGGGGCCCGTCCCCGTGGGGAACTTGTCCTTGTTCCGGGTCTTGTGCTGGCGAATGTTGGCCTCGGTGATGGGGATTTCCAGGGCCTTGAAGCGGCGGGCGATCTCCGCGATGGGCAGGCGCTCCTCGGGGGCCTCGGTGGGCGCCTGGGCGGCCTGCTGGGCGTCGGCCGGCGCCTGCCCGGCCTGGTCGGTGCGGGGCGCCAGGAGGTTCAGGAGGGCCGCCCTCAGCTCGGGGTCGCGCCCGTCCGCCATGGCGTCACGCAGGGCGTCCAGGGCGGCGTCATGCGGCATGTCAGTCCGGGCCGTGTCACGGCTCTGAGCTGGGATCTTGTCCAGCAGAACCGCGGGGGTGGGGTTCACCTCGGGGTCATGTGACGTGCCCTTCAGCAGGGCCGGCACTTCCTGCTCCTGGGGCTTGGGCGGGGTGCCGTAGAGGCCTGCCGCGTCGTAGGTCCAGGGGCGGCGGGAGCGGGCTTCCTGGGCCCACTCCATGTACCGGGCGGGGGAGGCCTCGGGCGGGTTGCAGCTCGGCACCTGGAGCCAGATCCGCTCTCCGTCGCGGTTCACGAGAATGCGCCCGGCCTGGTCGTTGGCGGTGATATCCGGCATGCGACCGCCGATAATGCGGTCCCACTGCTTCTCCTTGATTTTGCCCATGATGATTTCCGGGAAAAGGACGCTCATGCCCTGGTTTCCGGTCTTGTCGTCGCGGAGGTCCTGGAATACTCCGATGACGTGTCCGTTGACGCTGCGGGCGGTGCGGAGGCAGGAGGCGACCTCTGCCCAGAACGGGTCTCCGGCGGGCGCTCCATTCGGCTTATTGCGGCGCCACCATTCCTTGGAAAGGTCGGCCGTTTCGTTGGCCTCCTCCATAATGAGGACGACGCCCGGGAGGGAAATGGACGCGTTGCGGAGCTGAACGTATTGACGGGCCTCCGCGACCTTCCGGAACCAGGAGACGACCCGGCGCATATCGCCGACCGCCATAGGGTCGTTGTAGAGGTAAAAGCCGGGCAGTCCAGAGAAGCAGGCGACGGAATTACGCTTGGGGTCCGTGGCCACGATGGTCCAGCCCTGCCAGGCCAATTGCAGGATGATGAACTGGATCAAGTTTGACTTTCCACCGCCGGATCCGATGGAAAGCGCCCAGTGCGCGCTGTCGCCCTCAAGGCGCTTCGTCACGATCTCGCCGAAGGCGTCCATTCCGAGGACCACCTCACCCGGTGCGCAGGCGAAAATCGCCTCCTGCACGCGGGGGTCGAAGAAGTCCAGGAAGGCCGGGCACGCGGGCTTGGGGGGCGCCGGCGGCTTGTGGGTCCACTGCACCCAGTGGTCGCCGTCCTGCTGCCCGGACTTGAGCTGCCACCGCGCCACCCACTCCCCGGGGAGCTTGAGGTTGATCAGGGTCGTGAGGTTCTGGCGGTCCAGCTCGGCGCCGACGAACGTCAGCGGCAGGACCAGGCGCACGGTGGCGTCCTCGTCGGCGAGGTCGGCCGGGATGGTCAGCCAGTCCTCCATCCAGGCCTGGTCCGGCTCGGGCAGGGCGATCTGCTCGCGCAGGATCGGCCACAGGGCCGGGCCGTACGTCGCCTCGTCGCCCACCGGCTCCCGCGCCTGGCGCAGGGACCACAGGACGTGGTGGTCGCCGCCCATGAGGCTCCACCGGCTGGACCACCGGCCGGGCAGGCGGACCTTCACGATGTCGTCCAGGCCCGCGCGGTCGCGGTCGGTGCCCACGAAGGTCTGCGGGAGGTCCAGGCGGACCTGGGCGCCGGGGGCGAACCAGTCCGGGACGGCCAGCCACTTCTCCATCGGCTCGTCCTCCGGCAGCCGCAGGGCGATCCGCAGGAGGAACCACAGGTCCGCCGCGTACACCTCCTCGTCGGTGGGCTCCGGCGGCGTCCAGTAGCCCAGCCCTTCCGGGCCGGTGGCGACCAGGCCGACGGCGACCAGGGCGACGGCCCCGGCGCCGAGCTGCACGCCGCCCGGGTACGCGCTGTAGAGCATCACGCCGCCGAAGACGGCCAGCCGCAGCGTGAGCACCCAGGCG
>NZ_JBITFA010000047.1:0-1275 GCF_044455705.1 Kitasatospora sp. NPDC051170
GGGGTCGTGGGATTTTTCTTGACCGGTCTGCCGGCCGGTCGGCGAGTCAGAAACCGTATGGGTAGTCGAAGGACATGCGAAAGGTCCGGCGTAGAGGGTAAGACCCCCGTAGACGAAATCTGTACGGCTCGTTTGAAGAACTCCCAAGTAGCACGGGGCCCGAGAAATCCCGTGTGAATCTGGCGGGACCACCCGCTAAGCCTAAATATTCCCTGGTGACCGATAGCGGATAGTACCGTGAGGGAATGGTGAAAAGTACCGCGGGAGCGGAGTGAAATAGTACCTGAAACCGTGTGCCTACAAGCCGTGGGAGCGTCGTCATGTTCTTCGGAGCATGGCCGTGACTGCGTGCCTTTTGAAGAATGAGCCTGCGAGTTTGCGGTGTGTAGCGAGGTTAACCCGTGTGGGGTAGCCGTAGCGAAAGCGAGTCCGAATAGGGCGTTTGAGTTGCATGCCCAAGACCCGAAGCGGAGTGATCTAGCCATGGGCAGGTTGAAGCGCGGGTAAGACCGTGTGGAGGACCGAACCCACCAGGGTTGAAAACCTGGGGGATGACCTGTGGTTAGGGGTGAAAGGCCAATCAAACTCCGTGATAGCTGGTTCTCCCCGAAATGCATTTAGGTGCAGCGTCACGTGTTTCTTGCCGGAGGTAGAGCACTGGATAGGCGATGGGCCTTACCGGGTTACTGACCTTAGCCAAACTCCGAATGCCGGTAAGTGAGAGCGTGGCAGTGAGACTGTGGGGGATAAGCTCCATGGTCGAGAGGGAAACAGCCCAGAACACCGACTAAGGTCCCTAAGCGTGTGCTAAGTGGGAAAGGATGTGGAGTCGCAGAGACAACCAGGAGGTTGGCTTAGAAGCAGCCACCCTTGAAAGAGTGCGTAATAGCTCACTGGTCAAGTGATTCCGCGCCGACAATGTAGCGGGGCTCAAGCACATCACCGAAGTCGTGTCATTGCAACGTATAGGGCCAACGCCTGTTGTGATGGGTAGGGGAGCGTCGTGTGCCGGGTGAAGCGGCGGTGGAAACCAGTCGTGGACGGTACACGAGTGAGAATGCAGGCATGAGTAGCGATACAAGAGTGAGAAACTCTTGCGCCGATTGACCAAGGGTTCCTGGGTCAAGCTGATCTGCCCAGGGTAAGTCGGGACCTAAGGCGAGGCCGACAGGCGTAGTCGATGGACAACGGGTTGATATTCCCGTACCCGCTTTGAAGCGCCAACGCTGAACCTCTTGATGCTAAGCCCGTGAAGCCGTCCTGGAGCCTTCGGGC
>NZ_JBITFA010000048.1:0-1198 GCF_044455705.1 Kitasatospora sp. NPDC051170
TGTCTAGGCCGCGATGAGTTTATGCAGACGCTCGGCTGGGGTTTCCCAGCCGAGCGTTTTGCGTGGGCGGCGGTTGAGCTGGTCGGCGACGAAGGTCAGGTGCTGCGGGCTGTGGACCGAGAGGTCGGTGCCCTTGGGGAAGTACTGCCGCAGCAGGCCGTTGGTGTTCTCGTTGGAGCCGCGCTGCCAGGGGCTGGCGGGGTCGCAGAAGTAGACCGGGACGCCGGTGGCGACGGTGAAGCTCTTGTGGGCGGCCATCTCGCTGCCCTGGTCCCAGGCCAGCGAGCGCTTCAGCTCGACCGGGAGCGTTCGGACGGTGGCCACCAGGGCGTCACGGACCGTCTCGGCCGTGTGGTCGCCGGGCAGGTGCAGGAGCATCACGAAGCGGGTGGAGCGCTCGACCAGCGTGCCGATCGCCGACTTCCCGTCCTTGCCGATGATCAGGTCGCCCTCCCAGTGCCCGGGAACCGCCCGGTCCTCGGCTTCCGCCGGGCGCTCGCTGATCATCACCATCGGATCGACGAAGCGTGGCCGGCGGCAGTTGGCCTGGCGGTGCGGGACGCGGCGCGCCCGGCCGGAGCGCAGGGCCCCGGCCAGCTCGCGGCGCAACTCGCCCCGCCCCTGGATGTAGAGCGCCTGGTAGACGGTCTCGTGGACCACGTGCATCTCCGGCCGGTCGGGGAACTGTGCCCGCAGAGCGTGGCATATCTGCTCCGGGCTCCACCGCTCGTCCAGCATCGCCTGGACCGCCTCCCGCAGCTGCGGATTCGACGTGATCCTGCGCGGTTTGGGGCGGGGCCGGCGGGCATCGGCGCGGGCCTGGGCGGCGTGAGGGCGGTAGTGCCACTGCCCACGTGTGCTGTCGGTGCGGTTGCGGCTGATCTCCCGGCTGACCGTGGACGGGCTGCGGCCCAGCTCCGTGGCGATCTCCCGAACACCGGCCCCCTCCCGCAGCCGGTCGGCGATCTGGATGCGCTCGTCCACGCTCAGGTACCTGGATGTGCCGGAAGGCGGCACCACCATGCGGATCGGTGGTGCCGCCTTCTGCCGGCGATCGGCGCTGCGGCCGTTGCGCCACTTGTTGCCCGTCCTGCGGTCAACACCGACAATCCGGCACGCCTCGGCGTTGCTGTAACCCTGCTGCACGAGCCGGGAGTATGCCTCCCGCTCCCGGGACAGCTTCCTGCGCCCCTGAGCC